>JAPFCR010000005.1 GCA_026169375.1 Sporosarcina sp.
ATTAGCTCGATTTCTTTGCTGGCATCTTGTTAGATGTCCATTTGAATCCGAAGATTCAGTTCTCATAATTGAACGTGTCAATTATGAATTTATATCTTGACGTTTTGCTGTTCAGTTTTCAAGGTTCATATTATAGAAGGAGACTTTCAAGCTTTCCTTCTACCGTTGCAACCCGTTTCCGGATAGCAACTCTTACATCATATCAAGTTATCGAACTGATGTCAACACCTTTTTAAAATTCTTTTTTCGAGGTGTCTTCGTTTCTTACCGCTCGGATAAGCAACATTTATAACTATACCACCCCACTTTTAAAATTGCAACCCTTTTTCATAAAAAGATTGCAATTAAAAATATAGAAAGAAATCCCGGAATCCCTAACACTGTTATAACAAGCCCTGAAACTATATTAACAGGCACATAAAGCCCAAAGAAACCTGATACTACATTTAAAATAAAAAGAGCTAAAAAAGAAAAAGCTATTCGAAACCAATAAATAGACAATAACTCCAAACCCTTTTTAATGCGTTGTTTATCTATTAATAAGACTAACGAAATAAAACCGACTAACAAAACAACTGTGATTGCCTTCACGATGGATTCCCTCCCTGTAATATGGCGCAATGAATAATCTACTTTATGAATTCCAATGAAAACATATGCCACATTTTCCTTATATATAGGAAGAGACTCAAATTCGAATATAAAAAAACACAAAAATTGAATCTCTTTTCTTTTTCTTTTACTTCCACACACCTCAATTTAAGCCACGCTATAAAATTACAATAAAAAAAGTTATTCATCTCATTATCTTCCCATGAGATGAATAACTTTTTTACTCAATTCCTAAATTTCTTATCTTCGCTTCTTTATACAAATAAAAATGCTGGCATTCTGTAATCTTGCGACGAATAAACACTTCTTGATCGTAATCATCGAGATGACTCTCAATAAACTTCGCCTGTTCCCACTCATCTCGAGTTTCAATCATTAAAGATCGGAGCTTATCGTCAAATTCTCTTTTCAACTTACTCTTTCTTTTAAACAAGTGCGCCGCCTCCCTTTTATAATTCTCGGCGTCCCTCAAGCGCTTTTGATAACGTTACTTCATCAGCATATTCTAGGTCTCCACCGACAGGAAGCCCATGTGCAATTCGAGTAGTCTTAATACCTGACGGCTTCACTAATCTCGAAATATACATCGCCGTCGCTTCACCTTCGATCGTTGGATTCGTCGCGAGAATCAACTCTTCTACCTCTTCGTCTTGGAGACGTGTTAAAAGAGAAGGGACATTTATATCTTCTGGACCCACGCCATCCATTGGTGAAATTGCTCCATGAAGTACATGATAGAGTCCTTGATAATCACGCATCTTCTCCATCGCAATGACATCTTTCGGGTCTTGAACAACACAGACTAACGAACGGTCTCGTTGCTTATCCTCACAGATACGACATGGATCTACATCAGTGATATGTCCACAAACTGAACAAAAATGCAGATTCCGCTTCGCATCAACGAGAGCTTTTGCAAAATCTAACACAGTGTCTTCTTTCATATTTAATACAAAAAACGCCAGTCGGCCCGCTGTTTTTGGACCGATGCCTGGCAATTTCATGAAACTATCAATTAACTTAGAGATTGGTTCTGGATAATGCATGATAATTCCTCCTAGAACATTCCCGGAAGATTTAAACCTTTCGTGAACTGTCCCATCGTTGAATTTGTTAAGTCATCTGCTTTCTTCATTGCTTCATTTGTTGCAATTACAACCAAATCTTGTAAAATCTCTACATCTTCTGGATCAACTACATCCGGATTAATAACAACCTCTAAAACTTCCTTATCTCCAGATACAGTTACTTTAACCATACCGCCACCGGCAGTACCTTCAAGACGCTCTTCTCCTAATTTCTCTTGTGCTTCCGCCATTTGCTTTTGCATCTTCTGCATTTGCTTCATCATACCTTGCATATTTCCCATACCACGCATGTTAAGTTCCTCCTCATTATTTTATATTTCTTAAATTCAGTTTAACATCTATGACTATTAACTAGACAAACATATCGATTCCTTGAATAACGATATTAGTCATTAATCATCATACACTTCTATCGCATCTTTACCAAAAATCTTCTCGGCTTCGGATACGATTGGATCTGCTGTTTCTTGTTCAGCTTCCTCTAAGAAATCCATCGTATCATTTGCTACATTTTCTTCAGCTTGTTCATCTGATTTTTCATTCGGCTTATCTAAATTATGATTGCGAATAAAGTCTGCACGTACTTTCAACCATGCCTCTTCAGGTACATAAACGACTTCATAATGCTTTCCAGTACGAGAACTAAGCGCTTCTGTTAAACCTGCTTGTAAAGAGGCATTATCAATTGCCATTGAACAATGAATGTCATACTTAAACTTTAAGACAAAAGAATCGACTGATGCCGCCACAGGTTCCGCTTCACTTAGTAGAGCTGCATGTGATTTTTGCAGCGTTTGTAACATACCAGCCCAATTCTCCCGTATTGCTTGGATATCTTGTTTTGTCGCAGACTTCAATACTTCATTAATCTTTCCTGTTGGAACTCGAACAGACTGAGTAGATGTTGATGGATTCCTCCTCGGTTGTTGTGGTGCTGGATTTCCAGCGCCGGCTTGTACACCAGACTGAATCTGTTGTTGGAGTTGTCCAACCATTCTCTCTAACTGTTCTATTTTATTGAGTAAATCTGGATTTCCTTCGTCAGAACTCTGTTTCGGTTCTAAATGAATCATTTTCAATAACGCAGATTCCACATACACTTTCGCATGATTAGAAAACCGCATTTCCTGCTGTGTTTCTGCCAGTATATCAATAAATTGATAAAGCGTTTCTTGTTCAAATGTTTGTGCCAGTTCTTCAAAACGTTCATCCGCAGATACAAGTTCTAATAAATCTTTCAACTCAGGAGCAGAGCGTAATAATAGAAGATCTCTGAAAAACGTAATTAAATCTTCTGCAAGTCGGGATACATCTTTTCCTTCAGAAATGAGTTCATCTAAGAGCGACAAGCTCATTCCTGCATCTTTTTCTTGTAATGCTTTGGCCAATTGATAAAAAATGTCTTCTCCAATTGCACCTGTTACAAGAAGAGCATCCTCTACAGTTAAACGTTCTCCACTAAAGGAAGCGACTTGGTCAAGCATACTTAAAGCATCACGCATCCCACCTGATGCAGCTTGCGCAATTACTCTTAACGTTCCTTCGTCAGATTCAATCTCTGCATCTTGGAGAACCGTTTTCATGCGTTCTATAATATCAGATGGTGTTAATGGTTTAAAGTCAAAGCGCTGACACCTTGAGATAATTGTCAACGGCAATTTATGTGGTTCAGTTGTCGCCAAAATAAACACGACATGTTCCGGTGGTTCTTCCAATGTTTTTAATAAAGCGTTAAAAGCCGAGTTCGATAACATATGAACTTCGTCTATAATATATACTTTAAAACGAGAGTTAGATGGTGCAAAACGCACTTTTTCTATAATTTCTCGCATTTCTTCTACTCGCGAATTAGATGCAGCGTCAAATTCAATTACGTCCGTATTCGAACCTTCTGTGATGCTTATGCATGTTTGACACTCATTACACGGCTCACTCGTTGGACCCTTCTCACAATTAAGTGTCTTAGCAAAAATCTTCGCTGCACTCGTTTTTCCAGTCCCACGCGGTCCCGAAAACAAATAGGCATGCGTCGTTTTATTATGAAGGAGGGCATTTTGAAGCGTCTGTTTCACATGGTGCTGACCGGACATTTCTGCAAAGGATTGCGGTCGATAAACACGATAAAAAGCTTGATAAACCAACACTTACCTCTCCTTTTCAACACATTCTTTTAACAAGTTTATTATATCACAAATACCTCTTTAATACATTTTTTATTCGTTTAAAGAAAATCATTTCTATTTTTAAGCAAAATAAAAAACTCGTTCACTTTTGAACGAGTTTGCATAAGTAAATTTAAATGCCGTGCACCTTCCTCTGACTGTAGAACATATGCGTTACTTCTGTCGCCAGCTCAGTCTAGGCAACCCCACGGCACATGAAAGATTCCACTTAATGCTGCTTCCTTCCGGACCTGACATGGTTCGTGGATTTTCATTGCGTAGGACCCAAACGTCAACACTACGTGCAAAAGTCAGACCATACATTCGTACAGCCTCGGGAAGGAATTCAGTCTTGCTAGAGCGGATTGCAAGTTACAAGGTTCCGCTATTCCCCCACCTAGCACGGCATTTATTAGTATACTAAATAAATAACGAAAAATCAACCCTTTTTTAAAATCAACTTTGGAGAAGGATAATTTTTTAAATGAATGCAAATCATTTAGTTTACATTTTTGAGATAAAAAATATTGAACTATATCAATTCTTTGTATTTTTTCATCCGTTTTCCAACAAACACTTCATTTTCTTTTTGTACAATCTAATTTATGAAATCGTCTCGTTGTCATATATACTTATCACTCAACTGATAACAAACCTGGAAACCAATGATAAATTCCTTCGTGAACGTTGTTTAATATTTAACAATAGATTTTTAATCTCTTAATAACTTTCCTTGTTTTATTTAAATACTCAAACCCCTTTAAAGTCAACACTGCATGTATTTTTTTACATTTCACAAAAGATCTTTTTAAAAAAACTGAAATTCTTTTCAAAAAGCATTGACATTATTTTTATCCCATGATATATTATTAATTGTTGTTACGGAGGAATACCCAAGCCCGGCTGAAGGGATCGGTCTTGAAAACCGGCAGGGGTGTCAAAGCCCGCGGGGGTTCGAATCCCTCTTCCTCCGCCACTTTTATAAAATAGCGCATAAATTAGAGATTGAATTTGTTACAATAATAATCTGAAAATCAAAAGTTCTCTAAACAGAGAGCTTTTTTTACTTCTCAAAAACAAAAGAGTCTTTAATGAGCATATAGCTCGTTGAAGACTCTTTTTTCATTCTTTTATTTCAATTCAATGAATAAATGAACATTTCCATTATACTGTCGATCGTAGAAATTAACATCATTCACAACTATCGCAATCGAATACGAAACAAGCATCGGTTCCAATAAATTATCTGACCAAAATTCACTTCGAATCGACAATAAAACGTAAATGACTAAAATAAGCGTGTAAATACCAGCTAAAGGAATCATAATATATGACAATAAAACCTCGAATAACTTCGAGACTTCCGTTGCTTTCGTCATTTCTACGTACTGTTCTTCGGTTCCTGCCACTCCGCCCCCTACATACTTCGGGATCAAAGACAAAAAGAATAAAGGTGCAAACAATGTAAGTATGATATTAAACACGTGGCTATACACTTTACCATTCACAGAAATAAGTAAATGATCTACCGCAAAAATGACAAAATTCACGCCAATTGCAATGACAACTGTAAATAATAATGTCGTAAAAAAAACTTTCACCGTTGCCATAAAACTTTTATCAAACGTCACATCACTTTTAATAGACGGTACTGAAATAAACACCATCATTAACGCGAAAAAAAGAACGCTCGTCTTCGTTTCCACTTCCAACATCGCTGAAGCTGGCAAGTGAATCGCAAAGTAATAACTAGCCGTCAATAAAATTATACCAACATAAAGGGAAATCCTTTCTTTCATCTTACTAAAAAAGTGTTCATAATTTTGTTGCGCAACCCCACTTAACGATGTACCAATCATAAGCGTATATAAAATATCCGAGTAAATATCATCTCCCTTTTGTATCGAGATAATATTTACAATAACCATCGCAATTAAAAAGATTAAAACGAGTGGATAACGACCCACTGCCGATAAAAATCCAAGCAATTGATTTTTTAATTTATTTACAAACATAAAAACACCTCCACTCTAACAAACACTCTTTTTTATATACCCGATTTAAGAGCAATTTGAACATTTCCCAATGAAAAAACTAGAAAAGTTTATTACGCTAACTTTTCTAGTTTATATTTTCTATGCATTTAATTTCTTGTAAATTGCTAACATTTGCGCTTGTTCTTCAAATGTTAACTTCTCAAATAGTTTCCTTCTAAGCACTTGTCCTTCTTCATTCGCTCTTTCAAGAACTTCTTGCCCTAATGGTGTAATACTTAAATAAATAATGCGTCGATCGTCTTCATCTTTAGAACGGACGATTAACTTCTTATTCACAAGCTTCTCACACAAATGTGTTACAGTAGGTGGTGTTAAACCTATATTTTTCGCAATATCAGACGGTCTATTTTTACCATCTACATTTAAATGACCAAGTATTAAAATATGTGAGATGCCTAATTCTTCCCCAAATGTTTTATTCCACTGAACAATTAAATGATTTGTAAACTGATCCATATTGTGAATAATTTCAAAAATTGTTTCTTCTTCCATACGCTCCCTACTCTCTTTAAAACAAAACCCTCCTGTAAAAATAATAGGAGGGCCGTTACTAATTATTATACGATATTATTGTGCAGAGAATCCACCATCAATGACAATTTCTGAACCTGTAATATAAGAAGAATCATCGCTTGCTAAAAACAGCGCCGCATTTGCAATGTCAGTTGGTTGACCCAAACGTTGTAAAGGCGTCGCCATCACAAGTTGATCCAATAACTCTTTAGACGTACTCAAGCTTTGCGTCATTGGCGTTTCAATAATGCCAGGAAATAGTGCGTTGACACGTACACCTTGGCGACCGAACGTTGTTGCAGCTGCTTTAGAAATCGCACGAACTGCACCTTTAGAAGCTGAATAATGGTTAAATCCTTGTCCAATTTGTGCTGTATAAGAAGAAATGTTAACAATCGAACCTTTTCCTTGTTCAGCCATTATTGGTGCAATGTGCTTCATCCCTGCAAATGGACCGAAACCGTTAATCGACATCATGAAATCCCAATCTTCTTTACCAATTTCTGTATAAAGTTTTTCAGAAGAAACGCCTGCGTTATTGACTAACACATCGACCCGGCCGAACTTTTCTTTTACTTCCTTCGCAAACGTCACCCAACCCTCTTCAGATGCAACGTTTAATTTCATCCCGTGAACGTTTTCTTTTTCACTCACACGTTGTAGTGCTTCTTCGTTAATATCCGCTGCGATAACAATTGCGCCTTCCGATTGGAACAAATCAACTATCCCTTTACCAATACCTGAAGCACCGCCTGTTACAATTGCAACTTTCCCTTTTAATTTACCCATTTTGAACATCTCCTTATCGTAATTTAATGGATCCACCATCAACCATAATTGTTTGTCCTGTCATATAATCTGAATCAGAACTTGCTAAAAATACTGCTGTACGACCGACATCGCCTTCAGGATCACCTAAACGACGTAGTGGAATTCCTTGAATCATTCTGTCGTATAATTCTGGTGCACGACCTCTCCACGCTTCGACGCCTGGTGTTAACGCGATTGGAGAAATCATATTGACGTTAATGCCTTCTGGACCCCATTCATTTGCTGCAACACGTGAAATCGCACGGATTGCTTCTTTTGCCGCCGCATACGACGTTTGTGTTGGTTGTCCATCTAACCCCGCCCCTGATGCGAAGTTAATCACTTTACCTTGTGTCTTTTTCAGTTCAGGATAAGCTGCTTGCATGAAATGGAATGTCGGATAAAAACCTGTTCCAAAAGAAAAATCAAACATTTCCATCGTCGTTTCTGAGAATAATGCTTGTTTAGAAGCATGTGCATTGTTAACAACAATATCGAGTTTACCGAACTTCGCCACAACGTCTTCTACAATTCCAGCAACATTTTCTTGCTTTGAAATGTCTTTAATGAATAACATACCTTCTGTTATTTTATTTAACTCTTGTAATGTTTCTTGCCCTTTTTCTTCATTAATATCAACAATTGCAACGTGCGCACCTTCTTTAGCCATCGCAAGCGCAACTCCTCGTCCAATTCCTGAAGCACTACCTGTAATAATCGCTACTTTTCCTTCTAATCTCATTCAAATTCCTCTCCTTCTCTTTAATCGCATCCAATTTTGGTCCTTATGATCTAACTTTACATAGCGGATGCGTAAGACACCCACTGCATAAAAATTATCCATTTGCTCTGTCCAATGACCTTGCTCATATAGTTTCAATTTAAATAGTTAGATATCTAATTATTATCTATCTAAACAATAAAGAATTTTTCGGCAAAATGCAAATAATAGAGATTCATTTTTGACGCATTTTCTTTTATATTTCACAATTGCTACAAGGTTTTGATTGACGTTTGACAAAACAGTCCATAAACTTTTTTAGACAAAAAGCTATCTTGTTATGAATAAACAAGATAGCATTCATTTCCTACTTCTTTATATACGTACCTTTTATAGAAGAATCCACTAAAATATAACTATAATAAGGATAGTGATATTTTAGGTGTTCCATTACTTCTTGTTCGTTCCCTTTTTTCACTGCCACAATTAACGAAGGTCCCGCCCCGCTAATTGTCATGCCGTATGCATCGAGGTTTTGAGCGTGTTTTCGAATGTCATCGAAATGTGGAAAAAGTTCTTTTCGATACATTTCATGGAACTGATCCTTCTCCATCATTTTCCCGACTGTGACCCAATCATTTTGAACGAGTGCCGCCGCCAATACCGCACTCGCCGCGCTCCCTTTTACCGCTTCTTTATGTGACAATTCGCTCGGTAAAAGACCTCTCGCTTCCGTCGTTTTCAGCTCGACAGATGGAACAAGTGTAATAAACGTCGCTTCAATTTCTTCTACGCGAATAAAATCAATCTGTTCTCCGTCAAAATAGTTAATCACGACACCACCGAGTAATGCAGCACTCACGTTATCTGCATGTCCTTCAAGCTCAGTACCAAGTAAAACTTTTTCATGGTTTGTTAATTGCAAATTTAGTAGATAGCCCGCAATGACAATCCCTGCTGCAATTGCTGAAGCACTACTGCCAAACCCTTTCCCTAAAGGAATATCCGATTTCACACGAAGTATGACTGGATTTACCGTTTTCTCGTATCGACGCGCAACTTCTTGAATCGTTTGGATAATTAAGTTACTGTCGTCTGTCGCTAAATCTTGAAATGCTTCGTCTTCATAAATGACTTGCCAGCTAGAAGAATCTGTTACTTCTACTGACATAAACAAATCGAGCGCGAGCCCAACACTATCAAAGCCAGGTCCTAAATTTGCCGTAGTCGCAGGGACCATGACTGAAAATGCAGGATAAGACATCATTACTCCCCTGCCTTTAACTCGTTTAACAACTTCTCAAATTCAGCTTGTGACAGTAATGCTTTGTCTTTATTCACATCAATTGCTGTGTCTGGATCTTTTAATCCATTTCCAGTTAACACTGCAACGACTGTTGTCCCTTCTTCAAATGCACCAGCTTCAACTTGCTTTTTCACACCTGCAATCGATGCACATGAACCAGGTTCCGCGAAAACCCCTTCAGTAGAAGTAATCAGTTGGTAAGCTTCTAAAATCTCCTCGTCTGTCGCGGCTAAAATATGGCCATCCGATTCTTTTAACGCATTATTCGCTAAGTCCCAACTTGCAGGATTTCCGATACGAATAGCTGTTGCAACTGTTTCAGGTTCTTCAAATACACGGCCGTATACAATAGGTGCCGCGCCGTCCGCTTGAACACCTAGTAATTTAGGCGTTGCAATTCCTTTTTTCTCACTATACTCTTTAAAACCTTTCCAAGCTGCTGAAATATTCCCCGCATTTCCAACAGGTAACGCAAAGACATCTGGTACTTTTCCGAGCTGGTCAATTGTTTCAAACGCAATTGTCTTTTGACCTTCCAAACGGTACGGGTTGACCGAGTTCACGAGCGCAATGTCACCTTCTCCCACTTCACGAACCATTCTTAACGCCTCATCAAAGTTACCTTCTATTTCAACAATATCTGCGCCATACATTTTCGCTTGTGCTAATTTTCCAAGTGCAATTTTACCTTCTGGAATGACAACAATCGTACGCATCCCCGCTCTCGTTCCGTATGCCGCTGCAGATGCAGACGTATTTCCAGTAGACGCACAAATTAACGTCGTCTTCCCTTCTTCCTTCGCTTTCGCAACTGCCATCACCATTCCACGGTCTTTAAAAGATCCTGTTGGGTTAATCCCCTCTACTTTTACGTATAAATTAATACCCCACTGCTCAGACAAACGAGATAGATGAATAAGTGGTGTATTTCCTTCATGTAATGTTAGCATCGGTGTTTCTTCTGTCACCGGTAACCATTCTTTATAGTGTGCGAGTAATCCATTCCATCTCATAATCTTTCGTCTCCTTCTACGCGGTAATGACTGACAATCGATGATACGACTTCTGTTTCCTCTAATTCATGTAAGACATCTAAATGTTGTTTTCTTGACATACGGTGAGTGATAAAAATGACTTCTGCATCTCTTTCCTCTTCACCTGGATGCTGAATGACTGTCGCTAAACTTGCCCCGTGCTCACTGTAAATCGACGATAATTGTGTCAGTACACCAACTTCATCTTTTACTAAAATACGATGGAAGTATCTTGAGAAGCGTTTATCATCACTTTTCACTTTACGTTCGTGTTGCGGCGAATGAGATCGTTTCCCGTTCATCCCGAGTAATAAATTACGACAAGCCGCTACCATATCCCCCGTTACGGATGTCGCCGTCGGAAGTGATCCTGCTCCAGGGCCATATAGCATCGTCTCTCCGACTGCCGCGCCGTAGATATACACTGCGTTATATTCATTATGAACAGATGCTAAAGGATGCCCATCTGGGATGAAAACAGGCTCTACTGAAACTGCGATACCGTCTTCATCTTTTTCTGCATGACCAGCTAACTTTACTGTATATCCAAAGCTTTCTGCTAACTCCACATCACCGTCTTTAATTTCCTTCATCCCACGAACAAGCACATCTTCTAATTGTACTTCCGTTGAAAATGCTAGCGATGCTAAAATAACCATTTTCCTCGCCGCATCAATTCCGTCTACATCTGCTGAAGGATCTGCTTCCGCAAAGCCTAGTTCAGTCGCTTTCGCAAGTGCATCCTCATAAGACATATTTTCTTGTTTCATTTTCGTTAAAATAAAGTTTGTCGTACCGTTCACAATTCCTGTTAATGAACTAATACGGTCTGATGCAAGTCCATCTTCCATTGTGCGAATGAGTGGAATTCCGCCACCTACACTTGCTTCATAGAAGAGGTCGCATTTATTATCATCCGCGAGTCTTAATAATTCAGGGCCGTACACAGCCATCACATCTTTATTGGCTGTTACAACGCCTTTTCCTGCGCGAAGAGAAGATTCAATTGCTTCTTTCGCACCTTCAATTCCTCCCATGACTTCGACAATTAAATCGATAGAGTCATCATTTAAAATTTCATCTATATCATTTGTGAATACATCTTGTTGTAATGGTGTATCACGTTTTCTTGTTAAATCTCTCACAAGAACCTTCGTAATTTTGACTTCTACACCTAATTTATGCTGTAAATCTTGTTGATGATTATCAATAATTTTCGCTACACCACTTCCAACCGTTCCAAAACCTAATAAACCAACATTAATTTCATTTTTCATTTGACGACTCTCCTAACTTTGTGTACACTGTTAAAAAACAATTGACCTCTGCATAAGGACATTATAAGTAAACTCTAGCAGAATTACAACCCCAATTGTTAATATTCTAAAAAGTGTAAATGTAGAATAATTCTACTTTCTTTACTTCTATCCTATGAAATGATTTTATAGGACTAACTTGAATTATCTCTATATTACCAATAAAAAGATAGGATTGATACAAATGAAAGTATGTAAATTTGGTGGCACATCAGTCGCATCAGCAAAACAGATTAAAAAGGTCGTTGAAATTGTGAAAAGTGATTCTTCGAGAAAAATTGTTGTCGTTTCAGCGCCAGGTAAAAGATTTTCTGAAGATGAAAAAGTAACGGATTTACTTATTACACTAGCAAATGCTGCTCTTCACGGTGGCGATATCGAAACGGCTTTAGAAAATGTTGTCGGACGATACCAGTCAATCGCAAATGATTTAGAACTTGAAAATGCCATCGAGCAAGTCATTCGAAAAGATTTAGAAAGACGCTTGCTGACGACAAAAGAAGATGAAAGCTTATTTATCGACACTATTAAAGCAGCAGGTGAAGATAACAATGCAAAGCTTATTGCGGCTTATTTCAACCATATTGGCATACTTGCAGAGTACGCATGTCCGAAAGAAGCAGGTTTACTCGTGAACGAAAGACCGGCACGCGTTCAGGCATTACCTGAAGGATATGAAAAATTGGAGAAGTTAAAAGAAGCAGAAGGAATTGTCGTTTTCCCAGGATTTTTTGGCTATACGAAAAGCGACACACTTCGTACATTTAATCGCGGCGGTTCTGACATTACAGGTTCTCTTGTTGCCGCAGCAGTACGAGCGGATTTATACGAAAACTTTACAGATGTTGACTCGGTTTATTCAGCAAATCCAAACGTCGTTGGAAACCCAATGGCCATCGACCAAATGACTTATCGTGAAATGCGTGAACTTGCCTATGCTGGCTTTTCAGTGTTCCACGACGAAGCGCTGATGCCTGCATTTTTAAGAGCTGTCCCTGTTTGTATTAAGAATACGAATAATCCAGAAGCGCCGGGTACGATGATCGTTCAAGATCGCGATAATTCTAAACAACCCGTCATTGGTATCGCCGCAGATGATGGCTTCTCTACATTATTCGTTGAAAAGTATTTAATGAACCAAGAAGTTGGATTCGGTCGTCGTTTACTACAAATTTTAGAAGATGAATGTATTTCATTTGAACATACGCCGTCTGGAATTGACAATATGTCCGTAATCATTCGAAATGAGTATTTAACAGATGAAAATCGTTTAAAAATTATTAAACGTATTCAAGATGAACTACAAGCAGACGATGTTCATTTCCGCGACATGGAGTACTCTATGATTGTTCTAGTTGGGGAAGGCATGCGCCATACAAAAGGTCTCACAGCACGCGCGGCTACAGCAATTGCAAAAACAGAGTCTAATATTGAAATGATCAACCAAGGATCATCCGAAGTGAGTCTTGTTTTCGGGATAAATAAAAAAGACGAAGAGAAGATTATAAGAGAGTTATACAAAGAGTTTTTCCAAGAAGCGAATTTACTTGTGTGAAAAAGCCGTTCAGGAAGTGAGGTGAATAACTTTCTGAATGGCTTTTTTAATTATGAATTGGTCTGTACTTTTAAAAAGTAGTAGCCCTACTTAATATATCAACATAAAGCTAATAATTAAGACATAAGCGATACCAAGAATAATAAGCTGAACCTTTTTTGCATATAAACAACACCAATAAACTCAAGAATAAGCGCATTTAACCAAAAGTAAAATGGAAAGCCTACTATATAAAAGTGCGATTATCGCAACACTAAACGTTCGATGGAAACCAATAAAAAGGAAAGTAACCAATCGGCTACTCTCCTTTTTATCGATTAATTTGAATGCTAACTTTCTTCACAATCTCTTCGATCGCGTTTGGTTTATCCATTAAGTCATAATCATTAATATTTAAACGAAGCACTGGGCACGCATCAAATTCTTCAATCCAAGTCACATAACGCTCATGCATTTCTTCCCAGTAACTATGCGGCGTTTCTAGCTCCATAGTGCGCCCTCTTCTGTCAATTCGGTCAATGATATCCTCAATCGAACCTTCTAAATAAATAAGAAGATGTGGATGTGGGAAATAAGGTGTCATGACCATTGCATCGAATAACTCGGTATACATTTTATAATCGACCGGATCCATTGTTCCTTTTTCCGCATGCATCTTCGCGAAAATGCCCGTATCTTCATAAATTGAACGATCTTGAATAAAACCGCCGCCCATTTCAAAAATACGTTTTTGTTCTTTAAATCGCTCCGCTAAAAAGTAAATTTGTAAATGAAAGCTCCATTTTTCAAAATCATCATAAAAACGATCTAAGTACGGATTATTGTCCACTTGTTCAAAAGACGTTTGAAAACCCAGTGCATCTGCCAACGCTTGTGTCATCGTTGACTTCCCTACCCCTACCGTTCCAGCAATCGTAATCACGGCATTTTCAGGAATATGATATTTTTCTCGTAAACTCATCTTTCTGTTACTCCTTTTTTCAGTACCCGTGAAACTTCATCCAATATAAACTGTAAATCTTCTGAACGTCTCACATAATCTAATTCGTCTCCATTATAACGAAGGACTGGAATATCTGGATTCGCTTGTTCAAAAGCATCAATGAAATGCTCATAATCAATCGCTAACTGTTGTAAATAGTGCGGGTCCATATTTCGTTCGAAATCTCTACCGCGAAGCGCAATGCGTTTCATTAACGTTTCTTGACTTGCGTGCAAATAAACAATCACATTTGGCATCGGCATATCTCGCGTTAAAATATGAAAGATTTCCTCATACTTTTTATATTCATCAGCCGCTAGCGTACGCTTGGCAAATATTAAATTTTTAAATATATGATAATCCGCCACAATAGGCATTTGCTTAGATTCATTTTCTTCTTTTATATCACTTAACTGTTTGTATCGATTACAAAGAAAAAACATTTCTGTCTGAAAACTCCATGCTTCAATATCGTCGTAAAACTTCGTTAAAAATGGATTTTCTTCTACAATTTCCTTCAGCAACTGGTAACGATGTTCATCGGCGATTGCCTTAGACAACGTCGTTTTTCCAACGCCTATTGGCCCTTCTACCGCAATAAACGGAATTGCCATTCACAAAATCCCCCTTACTTTAATCTTTACGTGCACTATATCTTATCATAATGAAACTTCGAAGTTAATTGTTTCACGTGGAACAATTTTCAGTATTAAGTGATATTTGTTTCACACAACAACAAAAGCATTATTTTCTTTACTCATGTTACAATACAATTACAACGAAGGAGCGATTAAAATGTCTACAGCAGAAAATGATATAAAATACATGAATCTGGCCATTGAAGAAGCTAAAAAAGCAGAAAAATTAGGTGAAGTGCCTATTGGTGCAATTATCGTTCATAAAGATGAAGTCATTGCACGTGCCTATAACTTACGAGAATCAACGCAAAATGCAACGACACACGCTGAATTGTCTGCGATTCAAAAAGCATGTGCAGTACTTGGAAGTTGGAGATTAGAAGATACGACTTTATATGTCACATTAGAACCGTGTCCAATGTGTGCCGGAGCCATTTTACAATCTCGAATTCCACGTGTTGTTTACGGTGCGCAAGATCCAAAAGGTGGCTGTGTTCATTCACTTTATGAGTTATTGAATGACTCGCGTTTTAACCATGAAGCCGACGTGACAGAAGGAATTCTTAGGGAAGAATGTGGGCAACTGTTAACGAATTTCTTTAGAGCAATTCGCGAACGGAAAAAAGCAGAAAAAAATCGTGCTGAATGATCCACAACTCAGCACGATTTCTTGTTTCATTTAATAACTTCTTTTCCACCCATATATGGACGTAATACTTCTGGTATGACAACGGAACCATCTTCTTGCTGGTAATTTTCCAAAATCGCTGCAACTGCACGACCAATCGCAACACCACTTCCATTTAACGTATGCACGTAAGACGGTTTCGCTCCTTTGTCACTACGGTAACGAATATTGGCACGGCGCGCTTGGAAATCTTCAAAATTCGAGCATGAAGAAATTTCACGGTACACGTTTTGCGTTGGCATCCATACTTCTAGGTCATACGTTTTCGCAGATGAAAAACCAAGATCTGCTGTACAAAGTGTAACAACACGGTACGGTAACTCTAATAGTTGAAGCACTTTCTCCGCATGCCCTCTTAACTTCTCTAACTCGTCATATGAGTCTTCTGAGTTTACAAGACGAACAAGCTCTACTTTATTAAACTGATGCTGGCGAATTAACCCACGTGTATCTCTTCCTGCCGACCCCGCTTCTGAACGAAAATTCGCGCTATAGGCCGTAAATGTAATCGGTAATTGTTCTCCATCAACAATTTCATCCGCATGGAAGTTTGTCACTGGTACTTCAGACGTTGGAATTAAGAAATAATCTTGTTGTTCCACGTGAAACAAATCTTCCGAAAACTTAGGAAGTTGCCCTGTTCCCGTTAAGCTTTTACGGTTGACTAACTGTGGTGGGAGCAACTCTTCATATCCATGTTCATCCACATGTAAATCGACCATGAAACTAATAAGCGCTCTTTCTAAACGTGCACCGAGCCCACGATAGAAAACAAAACGGCTCCCTGTTACTTTTGCAGCTCTTTCAAAATCTAAAATATTTAAATCTGTCCCTACATCCCAATGTGGTTTTGGTTCAAACTCAAATGAAGGTTTATCGCCCCATGTACGAATTTCTACGTTCTCATCTTCTGTTTCCCCATAAGGCACACTTTCATGTGGTGTATTTGGAAGACGCATTAAAATATGATTTAATTTCTCTTCCGTTTGATGTAACTCAGTTTCTAATGTTTTAATTTCCTCCCCAACTTCACGCATACGCAAAATAACATCATCTGCATTTTCTTTATTGCGTTTCATTTGTGCAATTTGCTGGGAAACCTCATTTCGCTCTGCTTTTAATTGCTCGACTTTTGCAATAGAAGTCCTTCTTTTCTCATCCAGTTCCCCAAACTGATCGAGATCTGTTAAATCTTCCCCTAACTTAGCTAATCCTTCTCTTACTTCTTCAAAGTTTGTACGAAGTCTTTTAATGTCTAACATTAAAATTTCCTCCTTTTATTATTTTCAGGCATAAAAAAAGCCCTCTATCCCCTAAATAGGGACGAGAACTACCCGCGTTACCACCCAAATTAACCAGACATTCGCCCGATTCACTCTATTGAAATAACGGTTCAATTTACCGGCATAAGCTTACTATTGTTCAGCTCAGCTACTCAAGGATGGATTCACAAATGTTTTTATCAGCTTACACCAACCGCTGACTCTCTAAAAAAAACAGATTTGCTACTGCTTCCTTTCAACGTTTTTTTATTGAAATTAGTTAAACCATACTATATTTCTGTGGTTTTCGCAAGTTATACTACCTTGAGTTTCTTAGCTATCGTTTCAAAGTAAGTATGCTGATGGGGTACAAAATCAGTTAAACGAATATCCATAAACGTACCACTCACTACATGACGTCCCTCGACTACTTCGATTCTTTGTAAACAAAGATCGATAAACTCTCTCTTATGAATTGCATAAATACTATCTACTTCTTCCTTTTGCAATAAAAATTCTTCTGGATGAAAAGATCCTTTGTATAAATAAACATGTGCAAATTCATAATCGTGGAAATTCGGAAGTTTAATGATATCCTTGACAACGCCAACAGACAGTAAATCAGAAAAACTCACTTGAATACCAAGTTCTTCTTCAATTTCCCGTACTCCGTCTTCTACTGTTTCATCTGCTTCCAAATGCCCTGCTGCAGTAATATCAAATAATGAAGGGAAATCGCTTTTCGATGCACTTCTCTTCTGAATATAAATAGATTGTTCATCCATAAACCAGCAATGAAACGTTTCGTGCCACTTGCCTTTAAGATGTACATGATCTCGCGTATCTTCTCCGATATATCGAAAATCTTCATCAAAAACTTTCACTAATTCCACTTTATCCATCTCCCAACATGAAAAATCCCTACTTCATAAGAGCAGGGATTCATTATCTCGAATTTAAATGAAAAATGAAAGGAACAACTTATAAACTTCTAGCTGCCATGCGTTCTTCTTCTGGAAGCGTAGCCATTTCAATCCCTTTCATCGGCGTTCCGATATCTTTTGATAACTGAATGAGTAAGTCATAATCCTGATACCCTGCTGTTGCCTGAACAATTGCTTGGGCAAATTTTTCGGGATTCTCAGATTTAAATATACCAGAACCTACGAAAACGCCGTCCGCACCAAGTTCCATCATTAATGCTGCATCTGCTGGTGTTGCAATACCGCCTGCTGCATAATTTGTTACAGGTAGTCTTCCTGCTTGTTTAATCGCGCGTAATACTTCGTAAGGTGCGCCTAAAATGCGTGCTTCTGTCATAATTTCCGCCTCGTCCATATGAATGAGTTTATTCACCTCGGCATGCACTTTTCTTAAATGACGAACCGCTTCAACAATATTTCCTGTACCCGGCTCTCCTTTTGTACGAAGCATTTTCGCACCTTCTCCAATCCTCCTTGCCGCTTCCCCTAAATTACGCGCTCCACAAACGAAAGGTACTGTATAATCACTTTTTAATAAATGGAACTCATCATCAGCCGGTGATAACACTTCACTCTCATCGATATAATCTACATTCATCGCTTCAAGTAAACGTGCTTCTGAGATATGTCCAATTCTTGCTTTTGCCATTACAGGAATGGAAACAGCTGCTTGAACTTCTTCTACAATGCTTGGATCTGCCATACGCGCTACCCCACCCGCCGCACGAATATCCGAAGGCACACGTTCTAGTGCCATCACCGCTACTGCACCTGCTGCCTCCGCAACTTTTGCCTGTTCCGCGTTCACAACGTCCATAATAACGCCACCATACTTCATATCCATTTTACACTTCCCCCTTTTCTTACTTTTCAGTATAATAGAATTTGATATGATTTAAATACTCAGATTCAACTAATTTAAAGGGGTCAGATGAACATGAATATTGATACATTATTTATTGAATTAAATAAAAGCGATCCACTTCCGCTCTATGAACAAATTTACAATCAAATTCGAGCTGACATTATTCAAGGGAAATTACAAGTCGGAATGAAACTACCTTCTAAACGACAATTAGGCAATTTTTTAAATGTTAGTCAAACGACCGTTGAATCTGCATATGGGCAACTTGCGGCAGAAGGGTTTATCGTATCTATTCCGAGAAGGGGCTTTTTTGTTCAAGCAATTGAAGAACTTTCTTACGTTCAACCAACACAACTTATTGCTACACCTCTACGAACGCCAAAAGAAAAAATTGAAATTGATTTTTCTCCCGGACATATAGATACCGACCACTTTCCTTTCAAAAACTGGCGAAAACATGCGAAAGATATTATTGACGAATCTTCAAAAGAACTTTTACTACTCGGAGACCCACATGGTGATCTTGAATTACGGGAAGAAATTGCTCAGTATTTATATCATTCGCGCGGTGTTGACTGCACACCTGAGCAAATCATTATCGGTTCTGGAACCGAACAACTCTTGCCGCTCATCATTCGGATTTTAGGAAAAAAAACGACTTTTGCGATTGAAGACCCGGGTTATCCATTAACGCATTATGTCTTCTCGCATCACGAACGAAAAGCAATTCCAATTCCTGTCGATAAAAAGGGGATGGACATTCATACTCTTCAAGAGACAAACGCAGATGTCACCTATGTCACACCTTCTCACCAATTTCCAACCGGTGCTGTTCTTTCTGCCCCGCGTCGAATTGCACTGTTAAACTGGGCTTCCGAAAAAGATCATCGTTTTATTATCGAAGACGATTACGACAGTGAATTCCGTTATACAGGACGGCCAATCCCTGCACTTTACGGAATGGATCAAGGACAAAATGTCATTTATATTAGTACGTTTTCCAAATCACTTATGCCTTCTTTACGAATTGCTTATACCGTTTTACCGAATGCTTTATTACAACGCTATCAAGATGCTTTTATTCATTATGTTTCTACCGTTCCAAGACTTGATCAACATGTACTTGCACGCTTTATGAAAGCAGGTGACTTCTCTAAACATTTAAACCGTATGCGTACGATTTATAAGCGAAAACTGCATGTATTACTAAGTACATTGGCAAGGTATAAGCCGGTGATTTCCTATTCTGGGGAAGAAACAGGTATGCATATTACCCTTTCGATAGAAACAGGTGAAACAGAAGAACAACTCGTACAAAAAGCTTCTGCAGCTGGCATTCACTTATACAGCTTAAATAGTTACCGAACGAGTAAAAAGGCGAATAATCGTTCTTTTATTATTGGGTTTGGTGGAATTCGTGAAGAAGACATTCCTAAAAGCATTCACCGATTAATGAAAGCTTGGAAAATCCCACAAAAAAACTGAGACCTCTCTCAATGAGATGTCTCAGTTTTTTTTATTTCATCCACTCTGGTTTTCCAAATCCTTCAAACTCTTCATCAATTACTTTTTCAAATGCTTCTGATTGAACAATTTCTACAATATCTTTTGAGAACTGTTCATCTTTTTGGTCTGTCTTCACAGCGATAACATTACGGAAATCATCTGGCATATCTTCAAGCGCTAATGCTTCCATTAAATCCATCCCTGCTGCAATCGCAAAGTTCCCAGGTACCGCGGCCAAATCTGCACCTTCAACTGAACGTGGAAGTTGTCCTGCTTCAATCGGTTGAAAAATTAAACCTTTATCATTTTTTGTTACATCTTTTTCAGACGCTTTAATTGGATCTACATCCCCATCAATTTCAATTAACCCTAAATCTGCTAATGTCAATAACGTACGTGCTGCGTTCACCGGGTCATTTGGAATTGTGATTTTTGCTCCGTCTTCAATGTCTTCAATTGATTCATACTTATTCGAGAAGATTCCCATCGGTGCTGTCGGCACAACAATTAAATCCGTTAAGTCCATATTGTTTTCTTCGGAAAAATTTTCCAAGTAAATAATGTGTTGAAATAAGTTTGCGTCAATTGCACCGCTGTCTAATGACTTATTCGGCTGAACATAATCACTAAATTCGGTCACTTTTACTTCATACCCTTTTTCTTCAAGTCCTGGAATAATGGCTTTCGTTAACATATCACTATATGGACCCGCTGTTGCTCCAAATCGAATTAACTTGTCTTCTGTTTCATCAGTACTCCCTGTTCCTTTTTCTGCTCCACCACCACAAGCCGCTAACACAGCTGCAACAAGTGCAATCGATATTGTTAATAATAATTTTCTCATTGTTTTTCGCTCCCTTAACTTTTATCTACTGCTTTTGAAACACGGTCACCAATCAATTGAATTAATTGAACCAATAAAATTAAAATAGCAACCGTCACGACCATAATTGTATTGTCATAACGGTAATAGCCAAATCGAATTGCCAAATCTCCAATTCCACCCCCGCCAACAAAGCCGGCCATCGCAGAATATCCGACTAAACTAATCACTGTCAGCGTCACACCTTGAATAATACTTGCTTTTGCTTCAGGTAATAAGACATCTGTAATAATCATCCAAGGCGTTGCACCAACTGCAATCGCTGCTTCTACAACACCTTTATCAATCTCTCGTAATGACGTTTCCACAATTCTCGCGAAAAATGGAATTGCTGCAACTGATAATGATACACTCGCCGCGGTTGGTCCTATTGGATTTCCAACGATGAGAATCGTTAATGGCGTAATCGCAACGAGTAAAATGATAAACGGAATCGAACGAATAATATTCACAATAAAACCTAATATGGACTTAATGGCACTGTTTTCCCAAAATAATCCTTTATCCGTTACGAACAATAAAACACCTAGTGGCAGTCCAATAATGAGTGCGATTACAATTGCAATTCCGATCATATAAAGCGTCTCACCAAATGCAGTTGTCATCTCAGGAACTAACTCGGTGATTCGTTCAACATCAATTCCCATGTCGAATCACCTCCACATCAACGGCTTGCATAGACATATAATCCAGCGCCTGTTCAATCTCATCTGTTTCGCCTTGTAACTCCATTAAAAAGATTCCGAGCGGTTTTTCTTGTATGTATTCAATTAACCCGTGTAGAAAGTTTCCTTTTACATTAAACTTCTGCACGGTATTGGAAATAATTCCTTCTCCAGCAACTTCACCTTTGAATGTAATTTTCACTAAATGTCCTGTGCACTTCGCCATAATCTCCTCAGGAACATCCATTGAAACGACACTACTAATAAATTCTTTTGTTAATTCTGTCGTTGGTGCAGAGAACATATCATAAACACTCCCTGATTCCACAACTTTTCCGTCTTGCATAATGGCCATTCGATCACAAATCTCTTTCACAACATCCATCTCATGCGTAATTAACACAATCGTAATATTTAACTCACGGTTAATTTTCTTCAACAATTGTAAAATTGATGTTGTCGTATTTGGATCTAATGCGGAAGTCGCCTCATCACAAAGTAAAATAGATGGGTTATTCGCAAGTGCTCGGGCAATACCTACCCTTTGTTTCTGTCCACCGCTTAGTTGCGTTGGATATACATTATGTTTATCCGCTAATCCGACCATTTCTAGTAATTCCGTTACCCGGTTTTTCATTTGATCGGACGGTGTTTTCGCAGCTCTTAACGCAAATTCGATATTTTCAAAAACTGTCTTTTGACTAATTAAGTGGAAATGTTGAAAAATCATCCCTATTTTCAAACGTGCTTCCCGTAATGCTTTTCCTCGTAAATTCATTAAGTTCACTTGTTCGATTAATATTTTTCCACTCGTTGGTCTTTCAAGTAAATTTAAACAGCGAATTAATGAACTTTTTCCAGCACCGGAATACCCAACAATGCCAAATATCTCGCCAGCGTTAATCGTCAGCGAAACATTATCGACGCCTTTTACTACCTTTTCTTTTGTTTGATAGATTTTTGAAAGATTTTCAATTTGAATCATGGATATTCCCCTTTATCGTTAAATAAATCTCGTTTCCTATTCTTTGTAACAACGTAAAAAAAGCTCTTCTTATGATAGATGAAAGAAGAACTGAATGTTGGTTTCAGCTTATCTTTCAGAATCATACATACACATTCTGACGGACTTAGCACCTTCCATATAACTGATATACGGGGTTGCCGGACGTCTTCGGGCCTTTTCCCTCGGTCTCTCTTGATAAGTTCCACTTTATAGAATTGTTATAATGCTCTCTATATTAGTATATACTGTACTATCTGTCAATCATTATCTGAAGATTACTATCTATCTCTTTATTTTATACAATAGTAGACAGATTCTTCATTTACAATTATGGTTAGGAAAGTAAACATTTATCTAAGAAACGGGGTCATTTCATGCGTTTTTCAAATCGATTAAAAAATTTACCACCACATTTTTTCTCTTCACTTGTTAAAAATGTAGAAGATGCTCTTTCCGAAGGGCGAGATGTCATTAACTTAGGACGAGGGAACCCTGACAAACCCACTCCCCCACATATCGTTAAAGCATTACAAGAGGCGGTTGAAGATCCTCTTACTCATGGATATGCACCGTTTCGTGGTACAAGTGAGTTAAAAGAAGCCGCAGCTCAATTTTATAAACGTGAATATAATGTCGATATCGATCCTGAAACAGAAGTTGCAATTTTATTCGGCTCTAAAACGGGGTTGGTTGAATTACCGCTCGCGATTATGAATCCAGGTGAATTATTATTGCTACCTGATCCCGGTTATCCTGACTACTTATCAGGCATTAGCTTAGCAGATGTCGAATATGACACTTTTCCACTACTAGCGGACAATCAATTTTTGCCTAATTACGATGCATTTACAAATGAACAGAAAAAGCAAGCAACCTTAATGTATTTAAACTATCCCAGCAATCCAACAAGTGCTACAGCAAGCTTGGAATTCTTTGAAGAAACAATCGCTTTTGCGAAAGAGAACAATATCGCAATTATGCATGACTTTGCTTATGGCGGGATCGGTTTTGATGGTGAAAAACCAATTAGTTTCCTCCAAGCTGAAGGCGCAAAAGAAATCGGGATTGAAACGTATACGATGTCTAAAACGTACAATATGGCTGGATGGAGAATTGCTTTTGCAGTCGGAAACGCAAATATAATTGAAGCAATTAATCTATTACAAGATCATTTATTTATTAACCCTTTCCCTGCTGTTCAAAAAGCTGCGGCTGTCGCATTAACTGACGATCAAACATGCGTTGAAGAACTCGTTTCTCTTTACGAGCGTAGACGTGATGTGTTTATTGCAGAATGTCAAAAAATCGGTTGGAAAGTAGAAGCACCTAAAGCATCCTTTTTCGCTTGGTTACCTGTTCCTGACGGTCATACAAGTGAATCATTCACTGCACTCTTACTAGATAAGGTAGACATCGCTGTTGCCCCCGGGAACGCTTTTGGAAAGTACGGCGAAGGGTATATACGTGTCGGCTTTTTAGATGAAGAAGAACGCCTTAAAGAAGCGGTTAAACGAATTGAAAAGCTAGGTATTTTTAATAAATAAACTAAAAAACCTTAGAAATAGTATTATACGATACTATTCCTAAGGTTAATTTTATTTAAATCGTATCATTAGGAAAATAAACCTTTAATAAATCCAGTTCCACTTTCCCAAATACTTACAAAGAATGAACCCGTTGCCCGCATACTTAACTTGAACCATCCTGCTTTTTCGACAGTTTCTGTCACAACGACTTCACCTGCATATTGTTCATCTTCAATATAACCATAATCTTGTCCTTCTTCACGTGTCATCTTCACATGACCAATTACGGTTCCCTTTTCAACTGGCGCAACTAATGCACCATCCGTTAATAAGGATTCATCGATTACTAATTCTGGTGTATACAAATCTTTTTCAGTCGATTTTACAGTCATTGTAATCGGATCTTTGACAGCAATATTTACTGTACTTTCTTTCCCTTTACTAACATCGATTGTTTTTTGCCCTTCAAACTCATAGCCTGCTGGAACAAGCTCTTCTTCTCCGAATTGTCCAAAGCCATAGTCAAACAGTGCACGTGTCGCGTCAAATCTTGCTTTATATGAGCCATTACCTTCCGCATCGACTGCTTTCATCACAACGGCTATTAAACGTTTACCATCGCGTTTTGCAGTTCCTGTAAAGCTATATCCTGCAAATTCTGTCGTACCTGTTTTTAACCCGTCAACACCTTCATATTCATAAACAAAACCTGGAAGCATAAAGTTCCAGTTATCCATTTTCGTTTCATCATCTGTACCTTCACGAAACTTCTTTGTTTTCACTTGCGTCGTCTCTAAAACTTCAGGATAATCATGGATTAAATGATAAGCTAATTTCGCTACAGACTTAGCTGGCATAACGTTCTCATCATTTTCTCCTGTACCTGCCACATAATTGCCTTGCATATGGGAGTTATTTAATCCTGTTGAGTTTACATATTTATAGTCTTCTAACCCTAGTTCTTCTGCTTTGGCATTCATTAATTTAACAAACTCTGCTTCAGTTCCCGCGATTTTCTCAGCGATTCCTATCGTCGCAGCATTGGCAGAATAGATCGCCAGTGCTTCATACAACTCAAGAATTGTATACGCTTCGCCTTTTCGAAGTGGAACGTTACTTAAACTACCATCTTGTGAAATTGAATAAACATGGTCTGTAACGACATATTCATCTTCCCACTTAATCTTACCTTCTTCAATTGCTTCAAAAAGAAGGTATTCAGTCATCATTTTCGTCATACTTGCAATGCCTAAGGGCGTATCTGCATTTTCTTCATATAAAATCTTTCCAGTATCCCCATCAATTAAAATCGCACTACCTACATGAATTCCTAATTTATCATTAGCCGATGCTGGTGTAATACCAATCATCGAAATGAACATCATTGGAATCAACAATGCTATCGCTAATTTTCTCATTCTCTCTTTCAACGTACTACCTCCGTAAATACAATTTCCTTCAATTATCTTACCATAACTCTATGTAACTATGGAATAGAAAGTATTGGCAAAGTCACTCTAAACACTTATTTCATAAAAAAAGCATCTTTCCTGCTCCCTATACAGACGCAGGAAAGATGCAAAAGTTCCTTTATTTATGAAATTGTGTAGTTTGGCGCCTCTTTTGTAATTTGTACTTGATGTGGATGACTTTCACGTAATCCAGCACCCGTCATACGAATAAACTGCGCATTTTCACGTAAATCATGAAGATCTTTCGTTCCACAGTAGCCCATTCCAGCACGAATACCACCAATTAACTGATGAATCGTATCTGCAAGATCTCCTTTATATGGAAGACGGCCTTCAATCCCTTCTGGAACTAGCTTCTTCGCATCATCTTGGAAATAACGGTCTTTGGAACCTTTTTCCATCGCACTTACTGATCCCATTCCACGATAAACTTTAAAACGACGACCTTGGAATAATTCTGTTTCGCCAGGACTTTCTGTCGTTCCTGCTAATAAACTACCAAGCATAACAACATGTCCACCTGTTGCGAGAGCTTTCATAATATCGCCAGAGTACTTAATACCACCATCTGCAATAATCGTCTTACCTAATTCACGCGCTACCGTAGCACACTCATAAACTGCTGTAATTTGTGGTACTCCCACACCTGCAACAACTCGAGTTGTACAAATAGATCCCGGACCAATTCCTACTTTAACAATATCCGCACCCGCTTCGTACAATGCCCTTGCTGCTTCTGCAGTTGCAACGTTACCGGCAACAATATCTAAGTCGGGATAAGCTTCACGGACCTTTTTAACGGTGTCTAGCACGCCTTTAGAATGTCCATGGGCTGTATCGATTACAATTAGGTCTACTTCTGCTTTTACAAGTTTCTCGACACGAATCATCGTATCAGAAGTAACTCCTACTGCCGCACCAACAAGAAGTCTACCATGCTTATCTTTCGCTGCATGTGGAAACTCAATGACTTTCTCGATATCTTTAATTGTAATTAAACCATTTAAAATACCCTCATCATCGACAATCGGTAGCTTTTCAATTTTATACTGCTGCAAAATCTTCTCCGCATCATCCAATGTTGTCCCTACAGGAGCTGTTACTAAATTGTCTTTCGTCATAACATCTGAGATTGATAATGAATAATCTTGAATAAAACGTAAATCACGATTCGTAATAATTCCAACAAGTCTCAGCTCTTCTTCATTATTCACAATCGGAACACCAGAAATTCGGTACTTTCCCATTAAATGTTCAGCGTCGAATACTTGATGTTCAGGTGTTAAGTAAAATGGGTTCGTAATAACACCATTTTCTGAGCGCTTTACCGTCACAACTTGCTCGGCTTGCTCTTCAATACTCATATTCTTATGAATAACGCCTAAGCCACCTTGTCTTGCCATTGAAATAGCCATTCTTGACTCAGTCACCGTATCCATTCCGGCACTTATCATTGGAATACTTAATCGAATCTTATCTGTTAAATCTACTGATAAAGATACATCCTTTGGTAATACATCAGAAGGCCCTGGAACGAGTAATACGTCATCGAAAGTTAGTCCTTCACGAGAAAATTTTGACTCCCACATTGCTATTTTGCCTCCCTAAGGTCATTTAAATATTAGTAAAATATTAACAGTGCAACCCGCTCCTGTCAAGGAAGATGAAGGATTTCCATCATTTTCTTAATGGAAAAATTTTTCCTTTTATAAATCGCGTTCACACAGACTGTTTAAGATAAAAATTGCTTGCTGAAGCGATATTCTCTTTGGTTTTCACGACTTAAAAACAAATATAAATAAAGACTCATTATCAAACTCATCACAAACGACCTTCAGAACATCTTTAAGAGTTGGATAAATTCATCTTTTCTACTCTGCAGTCCTTCCTGATCTCATGAGTTCATTTCAAGTTAATTTACTTTTTAATGGACAATGAGTGCCAATGAACTACAGTCTAATAAACTTCTTCAATAGGTCATAGGTTAAACCAACGAATATAAAATAAATTCATCTTAATCATGTAAGAAACCATCGTTGGTCATGATATACAAAAAGAGCCACTACCATAAAGGTAATGACTCTTTTAGTGCTTGGCAACGTCCTACTCTTGCAGGGGCTCACCCCAACTACCATCGGCGCTGAAGAGCTTAACTTCCGTGTTCGGTATGGGAACGGGTG
>JAPFCR010000012.1 GCA_026169375.1 Sporosarcina sp.
ATATTATGCTCGTTCCGATTCTTTTTTATTTTTTAATTTGAGTCAATTTCATAATTAACCTTACACAAAAAATTCCCGAACAATGTTGATCTCCGTTCCAGGCGCACGCTTTCCGTGGGTCGGGCGGCGAGCCTCCTCGGTCGCTTCGCTCCACTGCGGGGTCTCACCTGTCCCGCTAAACCCACAGGAGTCGGCGCCTTCCACTCCAATCAACGGATATCCCTTGCAATAAACGCGAACATTCAACCACTCGTTAACATTAAAGTTCGTCTTTATTACAAGAATAAGCAATTATGAAATCGATTAATTTAACTAAAATTCAACTTTTATACGCAAAGAAGAGAAGGCTATTTGGTACAAGACCCAATCATAGCCTTCTTCATGATGATTAACGTTTCTAATTCATTTTTTTTCCCTAGACGCAAATTTTTCTGTTAAAGCCTGTTCTACTGGTTTTGGAACAAGTTCCGAAATATCCCCACCATATTTCGCAACCTCTTTCACAATGCTTGAACTGAGAAATGAATATTGATTTTTAGTCATAATAAAAAACGTCTCAATATCTTCATCTAATACACGATTCATAGATGTAATTTGCATTTCATACTCAAAGTCTGTCACTGCACGAAGTCCCCTGACAACAGCTACAGCACCGACTCTCTCTGCATAATCAATCATTAAACCATCCGATGACCCGACTTGGACATTTGGAAGATCTTTTGTCGCTTCTTTAATAAGCGCTATTCGTTCGTCGACTGTAAATAAAGAGTTTTTTGCTGAGTTGTTCATAATGACGACATTCACATCAGAAAAAACTTTAGCCGCTCTCGTAATAATATCTAAATGACCATTTGTAATGGGATCAAAACTACCTGGTACGACCGCTAATCTAGACATTTTTCATCCTCACTTTTCATAAATTGTTAACGCGATATTGCCATATGTATTTGCTTTCTTTATGTTAAATGGCCCGTACGCTTCCGGTAAAACTACTTTTTTATCATGTTCGCAAATAATAATTGCATCATCTGCAAGTAATTCTGCATCTACTGCTTGTTGAGCTAATGCATAAAATCTTTTTTCAGCATAAGGCGGATCTAAAAACAAATAATTTATTTTCACGTCTAACTGGCTTAATATTTTAAGTGCATTTCGTGCATCTGTTTGATAGAGATGAATCTTTTCTTCGTATTTACATTTTTCTCGATTTGCTCGAATGATTTCACAGGCAGCTCGATTCTTCTCAAAAACATACGCTTCATCTAAACCTCTAGAAAGCGCTTCTAAAGATAGTGCGCCGCTGCCACCAAAGAAGTCCACAGCGATGCCACCACGAAAGAAAGGACCGATGATATTAAAAATGGACTCTTTCACTTTGTCTGAAGTCGGACGAGTGCTTTCCCCTTTGAGTGATTTCAATGGTAGCCCTCTACGTTCTCCTGATATGATTCTCACTTTATTTCTTCCTACTTTCTAGCCACTTGTCGGCGTAAGGTTTATCTCTTCATCTCTATTTTCAATATTCAGCTGAAAAATCCGAAGCATTGCCGACTCTTCAAAATAGAATTTTTCATTAAATTGTTCAAATGGAATCGTCTTTATGTTAAATCTTCTATCATTAAATACATAGAATTGACGTTTTAATGGAAAGCGATATTTTTTCTCATGCCCTTCGATGTATAAAGAATGCTCATTCGAAAATACATCATACGCTAAATCTTCCATTACTTCTTCTATTGGATAATAAATGTTATTATCTTTGACGATCGCATGATTTTCTAGTGACTCACCATCTGAAACGACAATCTTTTTGGGATTCTCTAACAAAAACGGGTAAAAGCCTTCTTCTAATTGGCTATTCTTTGTAAAAAACGACGTTTTATAATCCGTAACCTCTTCAATTAGCTCGTCTACAGTTTCCGCCATCGTCTTCTCTTCATTTAGCTCTCTAGCTTTCTCTTCAAATCGCTCTATAAATCGAGTAACTTGAGTAGGTGTCAAAGACTCTCTCAATTGTTTTACTGCATTCGTTGCTAAAGTAAAATCAAATTCATTATCCAAAAGAAGCGCGGTCATGACTTCAGCAGTAAATCGATCAATCGAAACCTCATCATAATTCATATAAAACTGATTCACTGCAAACTGTTCGAGCGCATGACTTAATTCTGTTGGATGCGTCACTAAAAATCGAGACGATGCAATATTTTGATTTTGGTCATTTAATACGATGTCCATATGAGCTGCATTTAATTGCGTAAAAAGCTTATCAAATCGCTCTATGAATTCCATCGAATCCGCACCATATACGGTCACATACTCATTTGACTCATTTGGTAGTTGCTGTTTCTGCCAATATAAATCCGATACAGCACCACTCCCAGAAAACAACGTATAATTCACTAAATTTAAAGTTTGGTTTCCAACTTGTTGTAGACCTGTTATCCACATGCCACCTTCGTGCACTTCATCGATGATATGAAGAACTGTCGCTTGAGGCGTTGCTTTATGAATTTTTGCGAAAATAGAACGCAATAATATGTCTTCGTCTCCCCCTGGTTCTTTCGGAATTACGTAAGAAATCGACTGTGACGTTTCTTCTCCTTCTAGGAAAGCAGTAGTCTCTTCATTCAATCGTACACAGCTATCCGCATCTTCTACACGGCAAGTGCGTTTTTCACTCGTTTTAGGCCAATTGATCTCAAGTCTGTTTGTTGATAAATTCGTAAAGTGATGACGGATTAATAATTCATTAGCGCGATGAACGATTTCAATTTCTTGGTCATAGGAAGTTTCATCTTTATTTTTAGCCGTCACAATACTCGAATCCTTATAATGAACAAAAAACAAAAGTGTATTTAATAACAAGAGCACTATAAATGCTTTAAATAAAAACCTCAATTTACAACCCCCATCAGTGTATCGTTAAACAATCACTTGATGTACTTCTTACTATACAATAAAGCTTACACGCATCTTGAACATGATTACAAACCAATCTTATAATCATACTCTTTTGCCTTATCAGGTTTAGCGTTTTCATAAGTTGTTTTTAAAAAAGGGCGATAAGAAGGTTCTACTTTTTTAACAGATGAAATCTTTTTGACTTTACGTATAACGGATTCGACTTCATCCTGATTACAATATAAGACTACATATTTCATTTTTCTTGATATATAATGAACATGTCCATATTTTCGAAGTGATTTTGCTTGTCTTAAATTATGCAAATAAATGATTATGCCTTGTCTTTTGATCATCTTTTTCCCTCTTTTCCTACACCCTACAATACCATATGTCTGAAAAGAGCTGCAACTAGAAGAAACACTTTATAATCATTTTTCTCACTAACTTTCATATGTATGTAAGAAATTTGTTTGATTTGTTTCTTTTTTATTCGAGAAAATAACGAACTTTACTACAATAGAAATTGTGAATTTTAAATTAAAATGTGATAAGCTGGCACTCTAAAAAAATAATGATTCCTAATTCATGAGGATACGTTTTACTCGTTTGAAATCGTAAAGGAGGATTTCCCGATGAACAAAAAGAAGAACGTCGCACTTACCGTGGGCGCAGCGAGTATTGCCGCCTGGGCTGCTTCAAAAGCAGTGATCAAACAAAGCCCGCGTTCTGGAAAAAAAGCGCTTGAATTTGAAAAACCTATCGTCTTAGCAAATCGCGGTGGTTTAGACGGTGCTCCGGAAAATACAATAGTTGCTTTTACATATGCCGCTAATCTAGGCGTCCACGGATTCTCTGTCAGCATACGTCTGACGAACGATGAACAAATTATCGTATTTCACGATGAATATGTAAATCGCACAACAAATCTCGAAGGTAAAGTTGCTGATTACACCCTTGAAGAATTAAAACAGGCAGATGCCGGTTATTATTATGAAGATGATGAAGGAGACCTTCCTTACCGCGGGCAAGGGCTAACGATTTTAACACTTGAAGAACTGTTAAAACAATTCCCTCACTTATTTATTTCGATTCAAATTCAAGATATGCCTGATACTTATGAAGGGAGTTTAATTCCTTCAAAGTTATGGTTTTTAATTGAAAAACTCGGCGTAGAAGAAAAAGTTGCTGTATTGAGCACTTTCGATGACCAAGTCGATCGCTTTAATTTATATGCCCAAAACCGGGTAGCTATTGGAACGGGTGATAAAGAACTGAAAAAGGCTTACACTTCATATGTTAGCCAATTTGGACATTTCTATCGTCCACATACAGATTTATTTTTCAGCCCACAAAAGCTTGGCGTTTTTTCAATTGGGACAGTTGGCTTTATTCGTTTCTTAGAGAAGTTAAATATTCCAATTTACTTTACAGATGTTGAGCATCCAGTTGAAATTCAAGCGCTTGCCAAGGCCGGTGCTGCTGGTTTCATTACAAATACTCCTGCACGCATGATTGAAGCGCTACAAAGTGACATTGAAGAATAAAAAAGTTGTACTTTCTATTTCTCGTAGAAAGTACAACTTTTTCTTTTATCTCGTTAAGCAGAACAAGAGCAACTTCCGCCACTCCCACAACCAGTTCCACAAGATGAGTCTGTAAAAAATCCATTTCCAGTTGGAACTTTAACGGATTCTGATACACTTTTTCCAACGACCACTCCAATTTCATCGAACAATTGTTGAACATCATTTTCTGCTATGCGAAGCGCTGCGATTTTCTCATTTAAATCTAACGCTCTTTTGCGTAAACGAATATCTTTCATCACCGTTCTATAGTCTGGGTGATAGCGCCCAAAACGTTGAACCTCTTCATAACGTTCTTTTAAATAAGTGAACTCTTTAATTTCCTTGACAAGTTCATCATCTGAATAAACAGTCTCGCGCGCTTTATTATATCGATCAACGACTTCCGAAGAAGCCACTAATTGTACAAGTTCTTCTGCATGGTCGATGATGATTAACCATTCATCAGTAATAAGCATTAAATTCATCGCCTCCAATACATACTATCATACCAGATTAATGAAAGTCCGGGAATAAGTAAGATTGGTCTTCATACACTCAAATTACTTTTACTTCTCTAATAAATATTGTTCTGCGATGTCTTTGTCTGAAAAAGGATAGACTTTCCCACCAATTTGCTGTGTTTTTTCATGACCTTTTCCAGCGATTACAACAATATCTTTATCTTGAGCTTTAGTAATGGCTTTTTGAATGGCTTTTTTCCGATCAATTTCAATATCGTACATTGTATTTGGAAGAATTCCTTCTACAACGTCATTGATAATTTGTACAGGATCTTCATAGCGTGGGTTATCAGAGGTAACAATCACCATCGTTGCATATCGACTTGCCACTTCCCCCATTTTTTTTCGCTTTCCTTGGTCGCGATCCCCGCCACATCCAAAAACGACAATGATGTTGCGTTGACAAGCTTCATCCAGCGACTGAAGTACTGTTTCAAGTGCATCGGGTGTATGTGCATAATCGATCATAACTGTCACCCCACTTCTCTCAATTCTTTCCATTCTTCCTTCTGGGAGTGTTAAACGTCTAACGGGGGCTTCTATTTTTTTAAAAGTATAAGAAAGGACATCTAATGTGCTAATGGCTGCAAGTACATTGAGTTGATTGAAATTGGCCATCTTTTTGAGTTTGATCTCTGACTGGCCTGTTGGTGTTTTCAACATCATATATGCATTTTTTTTGATCAGTTGAAAATCGGCTTGATTCGCTTCTCCAAAATAAATGGATTTCTTTATTGCTGTTTGTGCAAGCTTCATGCATTGTTCATCATCGCGATTGACAATCACGGTGTCTGCCATTTGAATGAGTCGTTTTTTCGCTTGTAAATAAGCTTCCTGACTGCCATGTTCATCATAATGATCTTCGCCAATATTTAATAATAGACCAAGGTCAATCTCACAATGCGTCAGTCGCTCTGTTGATAAACCAAGAGAAGAAGCTTCCATTACGACATGTGTGACACCATTTTTTTCACATTCAGCTAATAACGGATGTAAATACTCTGCCGGTAATGTAGTCATCTGAGGCGTCTCTAAGCTCGTTTTCACCCCATCAACTAAAACACCTAACGTCCCAAGAACGGCAGCTTTAACACTCACACTTTTTAATAATTGCCCAATAAAATGCGACACAGTTGTTTTACCATTCGTTCCTGTTACCGCAATGATTGTGAGTCGCTCTGATGGATTCCCTGCTAATCTTGCGCTTGCATACGACAAGAAACGTCTACCATTCGGAACAACAATTACAGGTACTTCAAGATAAATTGGCATTGTTCGATCAACAACAATTGCCGATGCACCTAATCGAATTGCCTCTTCAATATAACTGAACCCATCTTCACAGTTACCTTTTCGAGCAACAAATAAAAAGCCTGGTTTCACACGCTTAGAATGTTCTGTAACACCCTTTATAGGAAGTTTAAATGTATTTCCAATAAATGTACACGGCCAATCTTTTAATAATTCATGTAAAAGTAACACATCTATCTCCTTCCCGAACATTTTATAAAGAAACGAATATATTATAAAGAACGAGGCACTTTGTTTAATAAAATTTTATATTCCTTTGTTGACTAGCATTGAGAACTTAAACAATTGATTGCCTGTTCAATCTATCGTATGAACTAAATGTTTCGAATGACACGAAGAAAGTTGGGAGACTTTTATGATTGTACAAAAATTTGGCGGTATTGCGATGAAATGTGAGAAAATGAGGACTTCTTGCATGAAACACATCCAAGCCGCTTTACAAAAGCATAAGAAAATTGTCGTTGTTGTCTCTGCTATCGGACGATTAGGAGATCCTTATGCTACAGATAGCCTAATAAACCTTTCCAAATCTCTTTCTGCTAATCCTGTTGCTAAGGACCTGATTGCCTCTTGTGGTGAAGTAATCGCAGCTTCTGTCCTTTCTGCGGAACTACAACATTTTGGTATTCAGAACGAAATCTTGCATGGTAAACAAACAGGGATTGTTACAGCGGGGAATTTCGGTGATGCGATAATCGATTCCATTCACCCTACATTTATTTTACAAGCTTTAAAGGAAAATGATTGTGTCATCATTCCCGGTTTCCAAGGGATGAACAAACAAGGACAAATGATGACGTTAGGAAGGGGCGGGAGTGATTTAACAGCGGTCGCACTAGCAAATGCAATCCAAGCATCGCATGTTGAATTTTTCAAAGACGTTCCTGGTGTACTAACTGGCGACCCTACTGTCGTTTCTACTTATGAAAAATTTGATTATTTAAGCTTTGATCAACTTCTAGCTTTATTAAATACGGATAATTCTATTGTCCAAAAAAGAGCCATTTGCCTTGCAAAAGAAAAAGCGATTCCTCTATATGTGAGAGGAATCGCTACTAATGAAGCAGGTACTTGGATTTCAAGTTAACTTATTTTTGATTGGGATCTTCTAATGACGATTTGATAAACGTTTGCGTGAAATAGTTGCCGTAAACACCAGTGCCTAAATGCGTAAAATCCTTCGTTAACATCGTTTTTCGATGAACACTTGAATTTAACCAACCATGCACCGCTTCGATTGCGTCATCATAATCAAAAGCGGTGTTTTCTCCTGCTTTTTTATGGTCAATTTCCGCATTTTTTAAACGCTTTGTTAAATGCTCATTTTTGATTTCATCTTCTATTGAAACATTTTCAAGGGCTAGCTGCTCACTATTCTTTTGTGAAAATTGATTGAGTTCATAAGTACTTTGTAATTCATTCAATTGATGTTTCATTCTCATCAAATTTGTCAACTCAAAGATTTGTCTTTTAATAGTTTCATTCACTTCAAGTTGCATTGTAGACGATAGCGGTTTTGAAACGAGTAGTTCCCCCATATAAGTCATTTCATATGGCTGATGTAAAACTAATGTCTCCGAGTCAATAAATCGCACACCTTGTAACTGACCTTCTTCTTCATCAATATACAACTGCGCAAATAAATTCTGATAAATAATTAAAGGTCTTCTATGCATATCATCACTGTTTAAAGAAAATGTATAAATGTTCTCACCAATATTTACATCCACTTCAGAACCGACAATTGTAAAACGATAAATATCATCGATGCTTTGACTAATTTCAAACGGGGCTATATTCGTTTGTTCATCTCCAGTGTATAATTGATTAATCATTCCTTCATGTGTAACGCCAACCATTAAATGAAGATCATCTTTATAAATCCACCAATCATAATGATAATGGGATGGCTCAATACGCTCTGGTTGCCCGAATGCTTCGACTAACGCATCTACATGCTTTCCAACATACATTGAAAGACCTTCGTCAGGCCTTGACGTTTGAGGAATCGCTGAACCAATTCCTTTCTCTTCAACTGGGACAGCCCGACCTTGTTTTACGGGTGATTCTAATGGTTCGTTTTCTGTCACTCGATTTCCAGTAATATAAAAAATCAATAGAACAGCAAGACATATTATGGCTATTCTCATAAACTTTTCCAACAAAATCCCTGCTTTCAACTTAATGTCAAGAATCTATTTTAAGACATTGATAAACGGCTATTATACCTTCTTTTTTCATCGTAGAGTCTAACTATAATTACTTTTATCATAAAACATACGGACCCAGATTACGAATAAAATTAACTAATTATATGATGGTGCATTATTTTTTATGAAGTAAATATTCAATACGTTAATTCCACTCTATTTTGTACACTTTCGAAATCATTGACCACATATCTTACAATTGCAAATTTTATAGACACAATCTTGCCATTGCAACTGTGACGAAATTGTTTTATGATGAATAGGTATAGTTTATTTACTGGACGATTGATAAAAGGAGGATTTTATAAATGTATTTAGAAAACACAAACATTGAAAATATCTCAGCTGACCTACTTATCCTCGATGAAATCATGCTACAACATGATATAATCCGTGGCGGACAATGGGACTATGAAAGAGTTACTTATGACAAGAAATATACGCTAAAAGAAGGTACTTTCTATTTACGTATTTTCGGTTATGCGCTTGAAGGCGATGTCGATAGACGTGACGCAATCATTCAGCTAAAAAAGCCTGTAATTGGTAAACATTATTACCCATTTGGCGTTGAATACGGAGAAGATGAGCATTTCCCAAAAAGCCTTGTAAAAGATTGTGAAACAACTTTACAAAAGCTTGCTACAGCGTTAGAAAAGCATAACATAAAACAAGCTTAATTCCTTTTAAAGCCGGAGAATTTACGATTCTTCGGTTTTTTATTTATTGATTTTTATATTTCACAAAACTTTCCTTAAACATTTATATTTAAACATAAATAATTGGCTATAATGAATATAGAAAGTCTAATGGAGGTATGAGTATTGGCAAAGTGGTTTACGAAGAGAAATTTTGTTATTTTATTAAGTATCATTCTAGGGTTACTGTTTTTCATTTACATCGTTCCAGTTACATTACCAATTATCTTTGCATTGTTAACTGCAATGCTCATCAACCCACTTGTGAAGCTAGTAGAAAAACAGTTCAAATGGACACGGCAACTCGCGGTCATTTCTATTTTTATTTTTATTCTAGTCATTATCTCTTTTCTCTTATATTTTACAGTAACGAGTCTAATTGGTAAAATAATCGATTTCACAAAAGCAGTCCCTGAATATTTCAATGCCTTATCTGGTGTTTGGATCGATATACAAAATAAATTACTTCAATTTACTTCATCTTTACCAACCGAAGTAATTGACGCGATACAAGAAGAGTCAAAAGTTATTTTGGATTCAATGAGAGTATCGATTCTTGGCCTCATTAACTATGAGAAGATCACCATGCTCTTTACAAATGTTCCAAATTTCCTTGTTAGTTTAATCGTTTTTATGATTGCACTTTTCCTGTTCATGTTAGAATTACCCGAACTTAAAAAAATGTTTTTTCGTTCACTTACTCAATCAACAGAAGAAAAAGTTCGTTTTATGGTTTCAAAGTTAAACTCGATTTTCTTCGGCTTTTTGAAAGCCCAGCTATTGATTAGTGTCATTATTTTCATCGTATCTTTAATTGGCTTATTCATCATTAAACCTGAGTATGCACTTGTCATGTCTATTATCATTTGGATTATTGACCTCATTCCAATACTTGGTTCAATTATCATCCTCGGTCCCTGGGCATTATATTACTTTATAAGTGGCGATGTTGGATTAGGTACTCAATTGGCGATCCTTGCTATTATTCTTCTCATTATTCGAAGAACTGTTGAGCCTAAAGTAATGGGATCACAAATCGGACTAAAACCATTGCCTACATTGATTTCGATGTTTATTGGATTAAAACTTATTGGCTTTTTAGGCTTTTTTCTCGGACCTTTACTCGTTATTTTATTCACGACAGCTCGAGAAGCGAATATTATTAAATTTAATTTGAAGATTTGAATTCAAAAGGGCATTCAACCGTTAAATCTTTTAACGATTGAATGCCCTTTTATAAGTAAACAGAGAAGTCACTGCCTATTTTAACTATTTGCTCGTAACTCCTGATGTTTTAATAGCTCTTTCCTTGTAATTTCATCAGCATTACTTCTTTCTTCATGTGCCCATGTGAAAAATATCTTTCCAATTACAAAGATATAAATTGCTTCTTGTGTTACTTTCATTAAAATACCACCAAGTTGTTGATCAGAAACAGCTGACATACTTGTGAATACCTCAGGTCCAGAAAGCCCTAAGCTTGAAAGGCTTGCTAATGTTCCAGCTGGTACACAAAGTGCCATTGCTTGTAGCCATGCTTCACCTTCAGTATACGTAGCGTAAACTGCCGTGTCAGCGAAAATAATGAGTGCACATGCTGGTGTAATTAAAATTGCACTTAAAATAACATAACCAATTTGTTGTAAACCATGTAATTTAAGCTGTCCTTCTACCTTATTCACGACTGGCCACCAGAAGAAAATACCTGCCATAAACATCGTTGCAGTAAATAAAGCATGTGCGAAGATATCTAACTTCACATTATCTAAAATCATTGGATAATGGTAAGCGGAGAACATTAAACCGAAAAACAAAACTGCAATGAGTGGCTTTGTGAAAAATCGGAATATAAAACCGAATACTTTTACTTCAAGTAATCTTGACCATATCCAACTAGGTATTCCCATAACAAAAAGTGGCGCTACAATTAATAATAAAAGGGCCATTTGAGTCATATGAACTGAAAATAAAATATGTCCTAATATATCTACTGGCGAACCTTTCAATATATAGAGAAATACGATTCCCATTAAAAATAATATTGCTTCTTTACGTGTAAGTGCTGTACTATTCTCAAATTTATGACGCCATTTTACCGTAATTAAAAAGTAAATAATTATAACAGCAACTAAAGATAATGCATAGTATGGACTCCATAATGCTCGAAATCCAAATATACTTAAAGGCATTCGCCATCGCTCCTTCATTAAAGTCTGTCCCTCTATTATAAAGCAATCCTACCCCAAAACACAATGAATGAAGTATGACAAATATAAATTAATTTAAAAGAAACACAAAAACTCGTACGGAAATTAATTCCGCACGAGTTTTGTGTGTAATTTATTGAACTATACAACTTAAACGTAAACTGGGTTCCACCAAACAATTGTTACCCATGTAAGAATGATTAAGAAAGCAAGTAATGCACCTGTAAATATAAACATTTCAGCAAAACCATGTCCTTCTTCATTCATATGCATGAAATAATAAAGTTGTAAACCTACCTGAACAGCAGCAAATAACAAAATAACTGGAATGACAAAGAACTTAGAAAAACCAATTATTTCTGCATTTGATGCTAATACGATTGAAAACGAAAGTAGTGTTAAGAAAATCATCAATGAGAACATGATTACTTGTGAACGCATACCTCTTTTAGCACGTAGCTTCATAAGTTCCTGTTCGCTTTGTGACCTCTCATAAATTTCGAAGTTCGCCATATTAACCAATCACTCCCATCAAGTAGACTGCAGTGAAAATAAATACCCAGATAACGTCAATGAAGTGCCAGTACAATGAGAATGTATAGTACTTCGATGCGTTATACAAGTTCAAACCACGTTTTGCGTTTCTGAAAATTAATAACGTGATCCAAACAAGTCCAATTGCAACGTGGAAACCGTGCGTTCCGACAAGTGTGTAGAAAGCAGAACTGAATGCACTGTTATTGTATGTGAAACCTAATTGTACGTAGTGAACGAATTCATAAACTTCAAGCATTAAGAAACCAAGTCCTAAGAATGCTGTAAAGCCAAGCCATAATTGCATTTTTCTAAAGTTATAGTTTCTTAAATGATACATTGCATAAACACTTGTTAATGATGATGTTAATAAAAACATCGTCATTACAAATACAAGTGGTAATTCATATAGTTCTTGAGTTGAGAACTCGAGACCAGCTGGCCCTTTGTTCTTTAACGCTATATACGTTGCGAATAGCGTTGCGAATAAAATAACTTCTCCTCCAAGGAAGAGCCAGAAACCAACGAATTTGTTTTTACCCTCAAATGTAGCTATCTCTGGTTTTTCAGGCCAAGTCTCAGGGGTAAACTTCTTATTTAAATCCATTATTTTTGACCCCCTTCATGCTTAATATCCTGTAAAATTTCTTCTTTCGAAACATAATATCCTAAATCATCTTTCACTGAACGTAGTGACATCGTTACAAACGTCCAAAGTAGACCAAATATTAACAATGGAAGTCCCCAAGCAGTTTCTAGACGGAACATTGCTCCGAATCCTGCTATAAACAATCCAAATGACATTAAGAACGGAATAATTGAACCGTTCGGCATATGAATATCTTGTATTGGGACTGCTGGTGTAATGCCAGATTTATTACCTTCTTGCTTTTCAAGCCAAACTGTATCTAACCCACGTACAAGTGGAGTTTGTGGGAAATTATAGAAGAGTGGTGGTGATTGAGTAGCCCACTCAAGCGTACGTCCATCTTCCCATGGGTCATTTCCAACACGCTCATTTTTAACTGTTGTCATAATCGCGTTAATGACAAGCACAATTACACCTGCCGCCATGAAAAACGCACCAACCGTACTAATGTAGTTCGCTAGATTCCATCCTTGACCGTCCATGTATGTAAACACACGACGTGGCATTCCCCAGAATCCTAACCAGTGTTGAATTAAGAATGTTAAGTGGAAACCAATAAAGAATAACCAGAATGTAATCTTTCCTAGAGCTTCATTGAGCATAGTTCCAAACATTTTTGGCCACCAGTAATGTGTAGCCGCTAAAATACCTAGTACGACTCCTCCAACGATAACATAGTGGAAGTGAGCAACGATAAAGTAAGAGTCATGCAATTGATAGTCAAGTGGTGCTGCACCTTGCATTACTCCTGTTACCCCACCCATTACGAATGAAGGAATAAATCCAATTGCGTATAACATAGGCGTTGTAACTTTAATACTACCGCCCCACATTGTAAGTAACCAGTTGAAGATTTTAACCCCGGTAGGGACTGCAATCGCCATTGTCGCAACTGCGAAAATTGCGTTTGCTGTTGAACCTAAACCAACTGTAAACATGTGGTGAGCCCAAACCATGAATCCTAAGAAACCAATAAGTACTGTTGCAAATACCATGGAAGTGTATCCAAATAGACGCTTTCTTGCGAATGTCGGGAATACTTCCGAGAAAATACCGAATGCCGGTAAAATTAGAATATAAACTTCAGGGTGACCAAAGATCCAGAAAATATGCTCCCAAATAATTGTGTTTCCACCCATCGTATGATCAAAGAAGTTACCACCAAATAGTCGGTCAAACGTTAAGAAGAACAAACCTACTGTTAATGGTGGGAATGCGAATAAAATCATTGCCGATGCAATAAATGTTGTCCACGTAAATAGTGGCATACGCATATATGTCATTCCAGGGGCGCGCATGTTAATAATCGTTACAAGGAAGTTAATTCCTGTCATTAACGAACCTGCACCTGCAATTTGTAAACCTATTGCATAGTAATCCATACCATGACCTGGTGAAGTAATCGCTAGAGATGTATATGAAGTCCATCCAGCGTCAGGAACTTGCCCTGTAAACCATGAAATATTGAGGAATAGTCCTCCAAACATAAACATCCAAAAACCTAATGAGTTTAGAAATGGGAACGCTAAATCACGTGCACCAATTTGTAATGGCATAATAACGTTCATAAAACCAAATAATATCGGCATCGCGGCAAGGAAAATCATTGTTGTACCGTGCATTGTAATTAATTGGTTAAACAACCCAGCACTAATTAAATCACTTTCCGGCTGTAATAGCTGGATACGAATAAGCATTGCTTCAATACCGCCGAGCACAAAGAAGAATCCTCCACCAAGAAAATAAAGTATTCCGAGCTTCTTGTGGTCAACTGTCGTTAACCATTCCCATAACCAGGCACCGAAGCCTTTCTTTTGAGCAACTGAACTCACTTGTTTACCTCCTCTACAAAATCAAATTGTACATTATTCTTCAATTGTTAATCCCATTAAATAGCCTGTTAGTGCATCCATTTCTTCATCTGTAAAGTCAGTGAATGAAGGCATTAAGTTACCAGGCTTATACTTTTGAGTATCTTCAATCCAATTCTTTAACGATTCTTCATCGTGGTCCATAAAACCTGCAACACGGTTACGATCACCAAATGTTGTTAAGTTTGGTCCAACTGCTCCTGCATGCTCTACGCCCATATAGTCCGGGTCTCCCGCACCACTTACTGCGTGACATGCAATACAGCTTTCGGCGAATAAAGCTTCACCTTGGTCTGCAGAATCTGCATCAGCTGTAACAGCTTCTGTATCTTGCATTGCTAGAACCCAATCATCGAACTCGTCACGTGGTAATGTTTTAACTTTAAAGTCCATTAAAGCATGTGAAGGTCCGCAAAGCTCAGCACATTTTCCGAAGAAAACGCCTTCATCAAGATCTCTTGAATCTTTTTCAAACGATAAATAAAATTTGTTAACGTTCTCAACGTTATTATCTAACTTACCTCCCACAGCTGGAATCCAGAAAGAGTGTTTAACGTCTGCCGCTACTAAATTGAAATAAACTTTTTCATCTAGTGGTACAATTAACTCCTGTGCTGTTGTAACTCCAAGTTGTGGGTAATCAAACTCCCACCAGTACAATTTTGCCGTTACATCAACGACTAGATTTTCAGCATTACCATCCTCATCTACTTCACCCATTGCAGAAACGTTTCCTAACTTATAAGTGTAATAAACAGTTGGCACTGCTAATAAAAGAACTAAAAGGATTGGAATAACTGTCCAAACAAGTTCCAGTGTACTACTTCCTTCAACTTGCTCAGGAATATGATCTTCACCTAGCTTAGAACGTCTAAAACGGATTAAAGCTACAACGTAAATGATCACGACTACCAAAATTACGAATAACATAATTCCCGAAGACCATAGAAGTAAAAAGAACTGATCACTTGCAACTTCTCCTGCCGGCAGTAAAGTAGAAAGTTCTTGCTGACCACATCCCGCAAGGAAAATAGAAAGTGCTGTTAATAGTGCAAAAAGACGCCACTTTTTGAATCCTTTCATCATCGCCTAATCATACCTCTCTTTCAATTAATGTCTTGTGTAATGTAAGGGGACTCCCCTCATATATATGAATTCCTGTTCCAAAGAAAGAATTCCAATAAAAAAATTAAATGAAAAGCGAAAAAATAATAATTGATACAAAGAGTATAGTCATGTAGTTAAGTGAGTAAACAAACATTCCTGTTGCCCACTTCAAATCATCTTTCGCTTTAAACCCTCTAACTGCAAAGTATAACCAACCGATATTCAATAATGTTGCTAATATAAGGAAAGGTGTTCCAAGTTCCGTTAATAAAAACGGTAATGGAAACAACAATAACACCCAAACGAACATGGATACTTTAGTTCTTTTAAATCCTTTAACAACCGGTAACATTGGTATATTTGCCGCTCGATATTCTTCGGTACGCCTCATTGCAAGCGCATAAAAATGAGGTGGTTGCCACATAAACATAATTAAAAATAGCGCCCATGCCCCTGCACCTAATGAAGGTTCTACAACCGCCCAACCAATTAGTGGTGGGATTGCCCCTGAAATACTCCCAACAACTGTATTACTTACATGCTTTCTTTTTGACCACATAGAATAGAGTACTACATAGCTGAATACCCCTGCAAGTCCCCACAGTCCTGCTGTAGTTGAAGCTGAGAACAAAAACACCTCTCCAATTATAATGAAAGTGAGTGCTAGTGCCAACACAGCCGAGTTACTAAATCGTCCGGTCACTGTCGGCCTAGACTTTGTTCTCGACATAATTGGATCGATATCGCGGTCTATTAAATTATTTAATGCAGCTGAACCTGCGATGATAAGCCCCGATCCTGCTAGCGCATAAAACAATAAGTCTAAACTAGCTAAAAACTTGGCCTGACTTAATTGTATCGCAAGAAAAAAACCAGTGAAAACAGTTATCATATTCGAATTCACAATGCCAATTTTAATAAGTGCTAAAAAATCTTGGAAAACTGTTGCCGTTTTTTTCTCAGCAAGCGAATCAATCGATGTGGTTATTGTACGACCGTTTGACATACCTCTCCCTCCCTTCATTTATCTTGGATTCAATTTCCCTATACTTCACTATATCGAAATTTGCGGATGATTTCTATACTAAATTGAAAAAACTATTCGAACGACACATTTCCTTGACATATTTGTCACAATCCGCACTTTATAATAGAACATTTTAGTTACGAATATGTGAAATAAAAGGAACTTTTCCATGAACTTTTTGTGAATTGTCTATAAAACATAAGGATTACTTACTCAAACCGTTGTTTTTTCGTCTTTCTTTCGTTATCATCGAAATGACAGGAAGAGTTATCAATTCATTTATTATTTCTTTAAAAGTGGGTGTCGTTTTTTTGAAACATCATAATTATTTAAAGTGGTTTGCAGTGTCCTCAACAATCGGAATGCTTCTGATTCTGCTCGGAGGTGCACTTGTCACAAAGACAGATAGCGGTATGGGTTGTGGACGGAATTGGCCAGGGTGTAATGGTGAACTGATCCCAACCGAAATTAATGCAGAAGTTCTCATTGAATTTTCACATCGCCTTGTTACAGGTGTTGTCGGTATTTTAATCGTTGTTCTAGCGGTTTGGGCTTGGCGATCACTTGGACATGTTCGGGAAACAAAGTTCCTATCTATTATGGCTGTTTTCTTTCTAATTTTACAAGCATTAATTGGCGCTGCTCAAGTATTATGGGGGCAAGGCGACTTTATTTTAGCGTTACACTTTGGGATTTCTTTAATTTCATTCGCTGCAGTTCTCTTATTAACTTTAATTGTGTTTGAAGTTGATAAAAAATATGATGCTGAACATGTACATATAGGAAAAAAATTAAAGTGGCACACAATTAGTGTAACAATTTATTCTTATATTGTCGTATATACTGGAGCTTTAGTACGTCACACAAACTCCGAACTTGTTTGTTTAGATTGGCCTTTCTGTGATAATAAAGCGATTGGACTCCCTCAAAGCTTCCATGAATGGGTACAAATGGGACATCGTTTTGCAGCAGCCCTTATCTTCATATGGATTCTTTATATTATGATCCACGCAATCCGTCATTATAAAGATCAACGAATTCTTTATTGGGGTTGGATTATTGCATTTATATTAGTTCTTGCTCAAGTTATTTCAGGGGCAACAGTTATTTTCACTAAACTCAACTTATATATCGCACTATTCCATTCACTTTTCATCTCCTTATTATTTGGTCTTTTAACGTATATGATTTTACTCGTATTCCGAAGTTCTAAAAAAACGGATTGAACTTTTTATAAACACTACACGTACACTTAACAAAACAATATAAAAAGTGGAAGCGTCTTATCAAATCTAATGAGATTTGATATTGACGCTTTTTTCATCTTTAAGTTCAATGCAAGACTCTTTTCTGATTTAGCTTTTATCATTGCTTCCTTCTCCTTATTCCCTTTCGCTACTTTTTTAATCAAAAAACACTCAGAACCTTAAAAAAGTTCTGAGTGTCTGGGTTACACATAGCTTTTACTCTAGCATTTCAATTAATAAATCTCCTGTTGCGATTGATTCTCCTGCATCCACATGGATTGTTTTAATAATGCCATCTCGTGGTGCTTGAATTGTTGTTTCCATTTTCATTGCTTCTGTAATGAGTAAATGATCTCCTCTTTTCACTGTCGATCCTTCCGATGTTGCAACTTTCAACACAGTACCTGGCATTGTCGCTGCAATATGAGATGGATTTGAAAGATCAGCTTTCATTTTATGAATCACATCAGATTCCGCATTCACATCTTCGATTATAACTTCACGTGGTTGTCCATTTAACTCAAAATAAACAACACGTGTCGCATCTGAATGTGGTTCACTAATCGAAACTAACTTTACAAGGAGCGTCTTTCCCTTTTCTATTTCTATTTCTATTTCTTCACCTAAGCGCATTCCATATAAAAATTCTGGAGTATCAATCACTGATACATCGCCAAACTCTTTCGTCATTTCTAAATATTCTTCATAAACTTTCGGATATAAAGCGTAAGATAACACTTCATGACTTGAAACTGGACGTTGTAATTTTTCATACAATGTATTTCTTATTTCTGTAAAATCAACATCCTCGAGTAATTCACCAGGACGAACAGTAATCGCTTCCTTGTCTTTTAAAATAACCTTTTGTAATTCTTTCGGGAAGCCTCCATGTGGTTGACCGATATTCCCCGCAAAAAATTCAATCACAGAATCAGGGAAGTCAATCGACATGCCTCTATTCAACACGGCATCTTCGTCTAAATTGTTTTGCACCATAAACAAGGCCATATCACCGACTACTTTGGATGACGGCGTTACTTTAACAACATCACCAAACATTAAGTTCACACGTGCATACATTTCTTTTACTGCTTCCCAGCGATCATCTAAGCCAACTGCTTTTGCTTGCTGCTGTAAATTTGAATATTGGCCGCCCGGCATTTCATGTTTATATATTTCAGTATGTGGGCTATTCATGCCACTTTCAAAATGTTGATAGTATTTTCTTATATCTTCCCAGTAGTGTGATAATTTCTCTAGTCCTTCCACATTCGCACGAATCGCACGATCATTACCCTGCATCGCATAATATAGTGAACTAGCTGACGGTTGAGAAGTAAGTCCTGCCATTGCCCCTAATGCTGTATCTACAATATCTACGCCCGCATCAACTGCACGTGCATACGTATAAATGCCATTCCCGCTCGTATCATGCATATGTAGATGAATCGGCAATTCTGTCGTTTCTTTCAATTCAGAAATTAATCGATAAGCTGCTTCTGGTTTTAATAACCCAGCCATATCTTTAATTGCTAAAATATGTGCACCTGCTGACTCTAGATTTTTAGCCATTTCTTTATAATATTGAACTGTATACTTATCACGTTTATCGTTTAAAATATCACCTGTGTAACAAATCGTTGCTTCCGCAATTTTTCCTGCGTTTCGTGTTGCATCAATCGCAACTTCCATTCCTTTGATCCAGTTTAAACTGTCAAAGATTCGGAATACGTCAACGCCAGCTTCCGCAGATTTTTTAACGAATGTTCGTATCACATTATCCGGATAATTCGTATAACCAACCGCGTTTGCGCCACGGAACAACATTTGAAACAACACATTCGGAATTTGCTCTCGTAATTTAAGTAGTCGATCCCATGGATTTTCTTTTAAAAAGCGATACGCAACATCAAATGTCGCTCCGCCCCATACTTCAAATGAAAAATAATCATTCATTAAGCGAGCTGTTTCTGGTGCGATACTTATCATATCTGCTGTACGCATTCTCGTTGCGAGTAAAGACTGATGCGCATCCCTAAATGTTGTATCTGTTAACAATACATCATTTTGTTCTTTAATCCATTTCACTAACGCATCCGGACCTTGTGCATCTAAAATTTGCTTCGTTCCGGCTGTTGGCGATGTTAACAAGTCAATTTTCGGCTTTCTTTGTTTTTGGAAAACAGGCTTCGATTGCTTATCAATCCCTGGGAATCCATTAATTGTTACATTCCCAATATACTGTAAAATTTTCGTTCCTCTATCTAAACGTGTTGGGAATAAAAAGAGTTCAGGTGACGAATCAATAAAGCTCGTGTCATAGTCGCCAACTAAAAAGTCTTGATGTTTCACAACATTTTCCAGAAAAGGAATATTCGTTTTAATCCCTCTAATTCTAAACTCCTGTAAGTTTCGGTCCATTTTAGATGCCGCTTCTTTAAAAGTCATTCCCCAAGTCGAAACTTTAACAAGTAACGAATCATAATGAGGCGTAATGACAGCACCTTGGTAACCATTTCCTGCATCTAAACGAACACCGAACCCACCGCCAGAACGATAAACCATTAACTTCCCTGTGTCTGGCATGAAATCATTTAAAGGATCTTCTGTCGTGACACGAGATTGAATTGCATAGCCAAATAACGGAATTTTCCCTTGTTTCGGAATTTGAACAATAGAACCATGCAAATCTTTTCCATCCGCAATATGAATTTGGGAGTGCACAATATCAATTCCTGTTACCATTTCTGTAATTGTATGTTCTACCTGAATACGCGGATTCACTTCTATAAAATAAAACTGTCCATCCGCTACTAAAAACTCTACGGTTCCAGCATTGACATACCCAATTTTTTGCATCAGTTGAACGGCTGCGTCACAAATATCATTCCGTAATTTTTCATCTAAAGAAATTGAAGGTGCAATTTCAACAACTTTTTGATGTCTACGTTGGATTGAGCAATCTCTTTCATAAAGATGCACAACATTCCCATGCTTATCACCTAAGATTTGCACTTCGATGTGCTTTGGCCTATCGATGAACTTCTCCACGTACATCTCGTCTGATCCGAATGCAGCTTTCGCTTCAGACTTTGCACGTTCAAAAGCTTGCTCGACTTCTTCTGCTGCATGAATAATCCGCATACCGCGGCCCCCACCACCTAAAGAAGCTTTGACCATGATTGGATAGCCGTTCTCTTCTCCGAATGTTAAGACTTCTTTGGATGTAGAGACAGAACCATCGCTTCCTGGAATAACCGGTAAGCCCGCATCAATCGCTTGTTCACGCGCCTTTACTTTGTCTCCAAACATATTTAAATGATTTGACGTCGGTCCAATAAAAATAATACCTTCCTCTTCCAATCGTCTTGCAAAGTCAACATTTTCCGCTAAAAATCCATAACCAGGATGCACTGCATTCGCACCGCTATCTTTAGCTATTTTAATAATCCCTTCAATATCTAAATATGCATCGATTGGTTTTTTTCCTTCCCCAACTAAATAAGACTCATCCGCCTTATACCGATGGAATGACCCACTATCTTCTTCTGAGTAAATACCGACTGTCGCGATTTCTAATTCAAAACATGCTCGAAATATACGAATTGCAATTTCTCCGCGATTCGCAACGAGTATTTTAGTGATTCTTTCCATCTAACACACTTCCCTCTCTGTTTCTATTTCTTTTTCTCATATTTAACGAACATTGAAACGTTCATTAAAATTCCAACAGCTACTGACATTAAAATAACTGAAGTTCCCCCGTAACTAATAAATGGTAGTGGAACACCTGTTAGCGGAATGATTCCTGTTAATCCGCCAATATTTATAAATGTTTGAATTCCTATCATACTACCAATACCAGCTGCTAGCATTCGCGCTTGCGGATCTTTAGTCTTAAGTGCAATACTAAGTGCACGTAAAACGATAAATCCTAATCCCCCTAAAACAATAAAAACACCAAGTACTCCTAACTCTTCGGATATCACTGCCATAATTACATCCGTATGCGGCTCAGGTAAATAACCCATTTTCTGAATAGAGTTTCCTAGACCATGTCCAGTCACTCCACCAGACCCGATTGCGATATAACCATTAACAACTTGTAACCCTGAACCTTGACTATAATCAAATGGATTGATAAAAGAATAAATTCGCCCTTGACGATTTTCTGTCATAATCCGATCCCAGCCAAAAAACAAAAGAATACTTAAAAATGACATACAGATAGCAATAATCCCACTAATCTTCAAAAATGTACGCTTTTTAATACCACTCGCTGCAATAACTGAAAACGCACTTACAACGATAATAAGAGACGTTCCAATATCCGTCTCAAACATAATGGATCCGACCGCAAAAACTAAAATCATAATTGGCGGCGCAATAGATTCGTTTAGGCTATCAATTGCACCTTTTTCATACTTTTTAGCGAAAACACTTGCGAAATAAACAATAATAATAATTTTTGCAACTTCAGAAGGCTGTATATTAATACCTGCAATATTTATCAACCTTTGGGCACCAAGTTGTTCTCTACCATAGCCAAATATATGAACAGAAAAAAGCAAAATGAGCATGCCAATTACCGAAGTCATCATGAGCTTCTTCCGCTTAAAATTCTTATAAGGGAAGAATGCCGCAACTAGAAATGTTGGAAAAGCTAATGCTAAGTTGAATACTTGTCTTCGAAAAAAATGATCAGGTGCAAAATCATATCGCCCTACCGCCCATACTAAACTTGAACTATAAATCATGACAAGACCAAACAAGCATAAAATTAAGTACACGAAAAAGAGCGGAAAATCAAAATTTCTTAAAAATTGTTTAACATAATTACGCATAAAATAAACCTCTTCTTCTTTATTAATCAACTTAAAGTTGTTTGTTTGATTTGTTGGTTATTACCCCTGAAGGTCATCATTTATAAGCAGTTCATTCAAATAATACCTAAATAACAAGAAAAGGTAAATCTTTTTCGTATTGATTTCTGCTTAGTAAATGAATCATCAAGCGCCTCTGATAAATAGTTAAACAAAAAACTCAAACTGTATAGTAGAGTTTGAGTCTTCTGCTTATTTTTTCGTATATAAATCGTGTAAGACTGTCATTTCTTTCTCAAGTGAAGAAAGAATTTCATTTCCTTGCTTTCGCTCAATTAGCCCAAGCTTCACTGCAAAGTCAATTTCCCGAGCCAGTCCAAACATCTGAGTATCTAGTACCTCTTCGTATAATGGACATTGAGGCATCGTCAAGTGATCCATTTGCACTTTAATCAGTTGCGCGATTTTATCGGCATCTTCTTGCAGTTGTATCATGGCTTTTTCTTGATAAGTTTCTTTTGTTTCTATATCCATGAGGACGCCCCCCATTATGCTATTATTTCTCGTCGGCTATTCTTAAATTGTATCTTTCACTCCAAAAAAATGCAAGTAATACCTTTTTAAAATTTTATTTTCCTACATATCTTTGATAAATCTAAATTCTCGAAATATTTTTTATATCTCATTTAATTCTAATAAGATAAGTTATCATAGTTTCCTAAAACGCAAGAAAAAGGTATACTAAAAACAGTTCGTTATTTATGTAGGGGGATAATCAAATTGCAAAAAATCATTCAAATCACAGGAAATGTACAACATTCAATTACGTTAGATCCAAGTATTTGGATTTTTGATGACCGTCGTATCGATTTAGACGCTTTCTTTCAAGAGGGTTATGTAGAAAAAGATGAATTAGAAGAATACATGAAAAATATTGGTAAACATTGGTCTCGTGAAATTATGGAAGGTGCTACTTTTCCACCGACTTTAGAAACAGAAAAAGAATTTGAACAAACCAAAGAAATCACAGGTACTTATGGTATTTATTTACATCACTTTTTAAAAAACGCAATTCCTAATGAAGACGCTACAACAATTATATTTCAAACTGAAACAGCAGAAGAATATTCCTTCCCTCTGCATATGACTGAAGAATTTATTTTAAAATACAGCATGGATGGAAAGCCAATTACAGAAGACGGACCCGTTCATATTATTTTAAAAGATGGTTCAAATATCGAACAACCACTTAAAAACATCGTGACCGTCAAAATCAGCTAGGAGGTTATTTTATGCGCGTCCAATGTGTCATTTGCGATGAAATTGAACAGTTACCAGATGAAGCAGCTCTCTCAAAAAAGTTGAGAAACCGACCGATTCATACATTCATGTGTGAGGCTTGCAGCACAAGAATTAAAGAGAAAACAGTCGCTCGTCTCGACACTGGCAACTTCTCTTTCCGACGCAGTTCACATCCAGTTGAAAAAACCTTTTAACAATAAAAAGGTTGTCTCGTCACAAACGACGCAGACAACCTTTTTGTATACCAGTAACTTTTAGGTAACTGGATCTTCCTCTCCTTTATGTTCATTCATACGACGCACACGATAAACAATTAAAATTAACGCCGCTACAATTAAACCTTCCACAATTGGGAGGAAGAACGCAAGAAATGTTAAAATCAGACAACCTAAAAATAAAAAGATATAAATAATTAAACTTTGATAAAACTTTAGTTTTTTTGCAAATCCTAATTTATACACTAAAGCAGACATAAGAAACACAACTGCAAAAAGTACATACCCTGCTGTTGAATAATCCATCTCACCATTTGCTGCCGGCGTTCCTAAAAACTCATAGATGAACCGAGAAATCCCTGACATTCGATTATAGACAAACTCAGTTTCTTGAGGATTCATTTAACACATTCCTTTCACTGCCCTGCGATTCATTCTTTCTCTTTAAATTTTGCTCTTTTTGTTGCACGATCTCGTTCACTTTTACCTAATATTTTCTTTCTTAAACGAATTGAAGTCGGTGTTACTTCACAATATTCGTCGTCATTTAAATACTCTAAAGACTCTTCTAATGTCATAATTCTTGGTTTTTTTATCGTTACAGTTTGATCTTTCGTAGCCGAACGAACATTCGTCATTTGTTTTGCACGTGTTAAGTTTACAGATAAGTCATCATCTCGACTATTTTCACCAACAATCATACCTTCATACACTTCTGTTCCGGGTTCAACAAAGATTATTCCACGCTCTTCTACGTGTAAAATGCCATAAGGAGTTGCTTTACCATTTTCCATTGATACAAGAACTCCATTTGTTCTTCCACCAACATGACCAGCTACAACCGGTTGATAACTATCAAAAGTATGGTTTAAAATACCGTAACCTCTTGTCAACGTTAGGAATTCTGTTGAGTAACCAATCAGTCCACGTGCTGGCACTTGAAATACTAAACGAACTGTTCCTGTCCCGTTATTCACCATGTCGAGCATTTCGCCTTTTCGTTGTCCAAGCGATTCTATTACAGCTCCCGTATGCTCATCTGGTACTTCAATTTGAACTCTTTCAACTGGCTCACATTTCACACCATCAATTTCACGCACAATAACTTCCGGTTTAGAAACTTGTAATTCAAAACCTTCACGACGCATATTTTCGATTAAAATCGACAAATGTAACTCTCCACGTCCTGATACAATCCATGAATCTGCACTTGCTGATTCTACACGTAAAGAGACATCTGTTTGTAGCTGCGCATGTAAACGTTCCTCAATTTGTCTAGCCGTTACCCATTTACCTTCTCGTCCAGCAAACGGACTGTTATTGACTAAAAACGTCATTTGTAGTGTTGGTTCGTCAATGTGTAATGTTGGTAATGCTTCTGGATGCTCAACTGGACAAATTGTATCGCTGACGTCGATGCCTTCAATGCCCGAGACTGCCACAAGATCTCCTGCGTAAGCTTCTTCGATTTCAACTCTTTTTAAACCAAGGAATCCAGCTAATTTTGTGATTCTAAAGTTTTTAGTCGTTCCGTCACGCTTAATGAGTGTAACTTGTTGTCCTACTTTTATCGTTCCACGGAATACACGACCAATCCCGATTCGACCGACATAATCATTATAATCTAATAAAGAAACTTGGAACTGCAAAGGCTCGTCCTTGTTATCAATCGGTGCAGAAATATGCTCGATAATTGAATCATAAAGCACTTCTAATGTCTCTTCTTGATCTTCTGGATTAGACGATAAACTTGCTGTACCATTGAATCCTGATGCATAAATCACTGGGAAATCAAGTTGCTCATCATTTGCATCAAGTTCAATAAATAACTCTAATACTTCATCAACAACTTCTTCTGGTCTTGCGAACTCACGGTCAATTTTGTTTACAACAACAATTGGCTGTAAGTTTTGTTCTAATGCTTTCTTTAATACAAAACGCGTTTGAGGCATGCAGCCTTCATAAGAGTCAACCACTAAAATAACTCCATCAACCATCTTTAAAATTCGTTCAACTTCTCCGCCAAAATCAGCGTGACCTGGTGTATCTAAAATATTGATTTTTGTATCTTTGTATTCAATTGCAGTGTTCTTCGCTAAAATTGTAATGCCTCGTTCACGTTCGATGTCATCAGAATCCATCGCTCGATCATCTACTTGTTCATTTGACCGGAAAATCCCCGATTGTTTTAATAATTGGTCAACAAGCGTCGTTTTTCCGTGATCGACGTGTGCAATAATCGCAATATTTCTTAAATCAGCACGTTCTATAGTCATGATTTCACTCCATTAATCTTTTTAAGTATGCCTAACTGTGATATTATAGCATAAGTAACAATAATATAACATTTTTTAGAATAGACGGAGGGTTTTAAAATTGAAAGATATTAAATGGATTTTCGTCTTATATTCACTTGCTGCAGTTTTAGCCATGTGTTTCATCGGTGTTTCGATTGGCCGCAGTAGTTTTCTAGGCATCATCATTTCGATCGTCGCTTTAATCCTTGTTATGGGTTATGGATTTAAAACAAAGAAAAAAATGCGAGAAGCTGGTACATTATAATCCATATTTTAACGTAACCGACTTCAATAAAACTTGCTACAAACTGCTCGGATTCTTTCAAAATCGAGCAGTTTTTTTATTTCAATTCAATATAATTGCTTAATAATTCTTCATGTAATTTTGGTCGCGCAAGGATAAATGAGTTTGATGTTAACAAACTCGGCATCTCTCCACTTAAACTTGAAGGTAACGCCCCAACTTCTTTTGCAATTACCATTCCCCCAGCGATATCCCATGGTGATAATCTTACTGATATGTAAGCATCTAACTTCCCTGATATGACATACGCCATTTCAAGAGCAGCTGAACCATAAGAGCGTGTGCCGCGGCATTCTTGGATCATATTGAGTAGTTTTTTATGATTGATATGCTGATTAGGCGCTAGCCATCTTGCATTGATGCCGATCATTGCTGTATGAACTGAACTTTCCCCAACTTGTGGTAAACGCTCATCATTTACAAATGCGCCTCCGCCTTTTTTTGCAGCATACAATTCATCTCGAACAATATCATAAATATAACCAAGCATACCAATACCATCTTTATAAATCCCGACTGTAATCGCAAAGTTACGCTTTTGGTGTACAAAGTTCGTCGTCCCGTCGATCGGGTCCACTAGCCATGTCACACCATTTAACGACGTAACTTGGTCGCCAAATCCTTCTTCCCCTAAAATTTGATGTGTTGGATAAACTGATTGGATATGTCTAATGAAAAACTGTTCAATCTCTTGGTCAATATTTGTTACTAAATCATTCACATTCGATTTAGATTCAACTTGAATGCGTTGATAAAAAGAAAGCCTAATTTTGTGTCCCGCTTCTTTAATTAAAGACTTTGCATATCGATCTACTTCATTCCAATCCACTAGAACCCCATCCTTCCTTCGTGACCCTTCTATCCAGTATAGCAAAAAAGACATTCATTTACACAGTTCCCTAGTCGAGAATGTGTTATTGAATGTCTTTTTCTTCCCTTTTGCCATTTACGCGAATCCATTTAATGATTTTAACTCCTGATGAATTTCAACCAATCGGTTCTTACTTTGTTGTTGTTCTTTTTCATTATGATGTTCCATCGCATCAAACAAAGTCGCTAATTCATAGTCCAGTTCTAATCGTAGCACTTTAATGTATTCCTTCTCAACATCAGCTTTTCGAATAACATGAACGACTTGTTTCATCATCATACACCCCTTTATTATTAACGTATGTAACCAAGAGGAAAATCCTTAGTTACAAGCCCTGTTAAAAATACTATTCCCAAACTTTTGTTATAATAAACGTGTGATAAAATGAAACTTCAATCAGTGAGGGATTTTTCCCACTGTTGAAGAGGAACACAAGCTAAAAGCCTCACGTCCTGTGACAACGCTTTTATAATCAACTTCATGTTGGTCTAAACCAATAATCAATCGGGATCTTACGGGCAGTTGCACCTTCCCTCTCCCTACTTAAGTTTTGAGGTGACGGCTTATTACTGGTTTATGAGAGATAAAATAAAGGAGGAAAAAATCGTGACATCAACTAATTCTTTTTGGAAAAATGAAGACTTTACCTTATTTACAATAGATGGTCTGGATAATCGGATGCAAGCACTCCAAACGAACGTTCAGCCGAAGTTCAAACAACTTGGGAGAATATTTTCGGATAAATTATCAGCACGTGGAAGTGGCGAATTCTTTCCGCACGTTGCCAAACACGCAAGAAGAACTGTGAATCCACCTACTGATAGCTGGGTTGCCATGGCTCCTTCAAAAAGGGGATATAAAGCGCTTCCACACTTTCAAATCGGACTTTGGAAAACGCATTTATTCATCATCGTTGCAGTCATTTACGAAAATCCAGACAAAAAGGGAATTGCTGAACGGCTAGAGAACAACCAAAAGCGATTATTAACACTGCCTTCATCTTACGTCTTGTCTGGTGATCACATGAAACCAGACGCCAATTCGATTCAAAATCTCGGAGAAGCTGGACTCAATAAATTACTAACACGTCTTCAAACAGTGAAAAAAGCTGAATTTCTTGTTGGTCGCCATTTATCAAAAGAAGATGCCATCAAAATGACTGAACAACAATTTCTCCAATTTACAGAGGAAACAATCGATCAACTATTGCCGATTTATGACATCATCACAAATAATTATTAATGCTTTTAGCGATTAATAGTAGGATATGTACAATATATACAAATCATGCAATGTAATTTTCATCAAATGTGATTCACTTAATTTTACCATCATAAAAGCCAGGAATGTCCTATAGTCTTAGACATTCCTGGCTTTTCATCATTTATTAATGAAAATTAACTCCCTTTAATTAACTCTTCAGCGCTTCCTGTTTTCGCATCTCTTACAATAGGATAGCCTTTATAACCGCTCGCTCTTTCAAATTCTCTAAACAACGTCTTCTCTTCAGATTTAGACGGCACAACTTTCTTGAATTGTTGATAAGCAGCGATTACCTTTCCTTTTTCAATACCTTCTTCGTAAGCACGCTCAATTACACTATAAAATTCTGTTACTTTAATAATTTCATTCGTTGACCAATCAGTCCGGAGTGGGTAATTGTAGTTCATTGTACGTTCACCTCGTGTTTTATCCAAAATTCCATTTTTCTCTAATTTCTTCCGCTTCTTTTACCATTCGTTTAAATAATTCATCGACTGACGGGACATCTTGGATTAAGCCTGTCACTTGCCCTGCCCAACCATAGCCTTTTTCATCGTCCCCGTCATAAATAAACTTTTGGTTCGCTTCACCGCTAATATAATCTTTTAACGCTTCGTAATCCGCATTTTCACTTTCCATTTGTAAAATCTTTTCTGTCCATGGATTTATGAGTGCACGTGCTGGAGCGCCTAACGTTCGTTTGATCACAGTTGTATTTGTTTCATCACTTGAAAGCAATGCGTTTATGTACGCTTCAGAAGCATGAATACATTCTTTTGTTGCGATAAAACGCGTTCCCATTTCAATACCTTCCGCGCCTAAAGCATGCGCCGCCATCCATCCTCGACCATCTCCGATTCCGCCTGATGCAATGACTGGAATCGAAACTGCATCGACAACTTGTGGTGTTAGCACCATTGTTCCAATATCGTCACGTCCGAGATGTCCGCCACCTTCTTGACCAACGACCATTACGGCATCAGCACCTAATTCTTCTGCTTTTTCAGCTTGGCGTTTTGCTGCAACCAGTACAAGCTTTTTCACATTTGTATCTTTTAACTGTTCAAAAAATGGTGTTGGATTGCCGCCTGTGATTGACATGACTTCCACACCTTCTTCTAAAGCAGCATCTACCATATGCGCATACGGTCGGCCGCGTTGCCCGATTGCAAAGTTTACACCGAATGGTTGATCCGTTAATTGCTTCACTTTACGAATTTCTTCTCGTAATGCTTCAGGTGACTTTAAACTCATTGCGGTAATTTGCCCAAGCCCTCCTGCGTTTGATACCGCAGCACAAAGGTCTGAATACGCTAAATGAGCAAGTCCTCCTTGAATAATCGGATATTTAATGCCAAATTTTTCAGTTACTCTTGTTGTCCATTCCATTGTAAAGCACCCCCACTAATTACTGTACTACATTCTTTCAGAAAATCCTGTTAAAAAAGGTTGGATGAGTCATTTAGACACACCAACCTTTTATATTCATGTGAAATATAGATTATTCTTCTACGCCTTGAATTGTTTCAGGGTCTATAAATCCATACTCCTTTGCACGTAAGCTTTCTACAATGTCTTCTAAAGCTTCCGCAGTCCATTCTCTGTCATGCATAAGCAGGTTCGCACCATCACGCATAAACTCTGTATTAACCATAATATCCGCAAGTGCGTCTGCATCCATATATTGTTTTTCCCAGTCGTATCCGTACGTCCAATTCATTAATAACATGTCATCATCTGCCACTAACTGCTTACTGTAATCTGTATTAATACCGTGTGGCGCACGGAAGAACTTCGGACGTTCTCCAATAATTTCTTCTACTTTATCACTCACAAACATAATTTCTTCATGCTGTTCTTCTTCTGTTAAATCTGTGAGCTTTGCATGTGTTTTCGTATGATTTCCAATTGCAAATCCCATATCATGAATTTCTTTTAAAGCTGCTTGCTGCTCATCAGAATCTAAAAAATGACCATTAACAAAGAAAATTGCTGGTGCATCCAATTCTTTCAATGTTTTCGCCATATCTAATGCATATTTGTCTGGTGCGTCGTCAATTGTTAACAAAACAACTTGTGCATCTGCATCATCAATTGGTTGGAACCCCCAAGCTGCATCTAATTCGTAAAGCGGCTCTTTTACTTTATTCTCTTCGTCCTCGTCTTTTTCTTTTTCTTTTTCATCTTCAAGATCAATTTCTTGTTGCTCTTCATTTTCTTTTTCGACTGCTGCATCATGGTTCGTTTCATCTTGCTCTTTTTCTTTCGTTCCTTCTTCCGTACAAGCAGCTAACACTAAACTTAGGGCTGCGATTATGTAGATTATTGACTTCTTCATTTTCGATTTTCCTTTCTATATGTATATTTTAACATATTGCATCATGATGACTATACCCGCTTCTCAAAATAATAAAAGCGTTATGAAGATGTTTTTCAGGTAAACAACCTGTCATCTTCATAACGCCTTCTAGCTATTTCCTTTAAAAAAGAAATTCAATAAAGAAATTTATAGACGATCCCAGAAGCGCTGTGTTGCAATTGCTTTTATAAACTCTTCATTGAAATTCGGATTCTTTTCTGCAAATACAACGCCTGCTAAATTATTTTGATTCGTTGAATGAATATATTTTCTTCCAGTACTCGCCACTCCAATCGGCTTGTAATGCTTATAAGCCTCTCCAACAAACTGTAAAACATTTTGCTCAAACTGTGCCTGTTGATTGCTTTTTCCACCGACTATATAAAGTGAATCTACCAAAACAGGAGAGGTCGAAACAAATGGTTTATCGACTTGAATCGTCGTGCCATCATCTCCAACTAAATCCCCCATATCTTCACTAATCACTTCTACAAAGACTCCGTATTCTTTCAACACATCAAAAACACGTTTCACTTCTTTTCCGTTAAATCCATTGCCAATGAGAACACCTACTTTTTGCGTATAAGCATAATGCGGCGTGTTTTTCATACTGACTGCAGGTGAGCTCGCTGAAACAGGAACATTTTCTATGTCAGGTTTCTTCACCCCTACACGTTTCGCAATCGCACTTGCCATTCCCGTGTCGACATTCGCAAACATATCGACCACTCTTTGCCGAACTACTTTTTCCTTTACATATCCGAGGTGAAATGTAAATGTTTTAATAATATGCTCTTTCTCAACAGGGGACATACTATTCCAAAAAAGTCTAGCTTGTGAGAAAAAATCAAAGAAAGATTCCCCAGGACGGTCCCGTGTTACACGCCCTTCTACTTTCTTTGGATAATTTTCATATCCCCCTTCTTCAGGCGGTGTTTCTGCTGGTGTATTGTTCGCTAATTGATTTTCATGATAATTAACCGAGTCAACATCAATTCGATATCTTGAGTAGCTATCTCGTTGATTATAATTTACTTTTGCAATAGGCCTATTAACAGGGATATCATTTATATTTCCCGTACCTAATCGGTGATAATCTGTATCTCGATAAGCAAAAGAACGACCTTGTAAAACTGGGTCATTACTAAAATCGATGCCTGGGACGAGTGTAGATGGATCAAAGGATACTTGTTCTTCTTCCGCGAAATGATTATCGACGAGTTTATTTAATGTCATTTTTCCAATGATTTCAACCGGAATAACTTCTTCAGGCCAAAACTTCGTATCATCTAAAATATCAAAGTCGTACTTAAATTCATCTTTCTCATCAATGAGCTGAATGCCTAATTCGTATTCAGGATAGGCTCCACTTGAAATGGCTTCCTTCAAATCTCGACGATGGTAATCCGGGTCTACTCCGCCTATAATATTTGCTTCGTCTAATAATAATGAATGTACGCCGAGAATCGGTTTCCATGTGAATCTGACAAACGTTGACTTCCCTTGTTCATTAATGAAACGGAATGTATTCACTGGCCACGCTTCCATCATTCGCCAACTTCTTGGACGTCCCCTGTCAGACATGAGCCACATAATAAAATGAGCAATTTCTTGGTTGCTTGTAATATAATCCCACGCATTGTCATGAGCGACCGTAGCTTGTGGGACGTCTGTTTTTGGATTTGGCTTTACAGCATGCACAAAGTCTGCAAATTTCATCGCATCCATTACAGAAAATACAGCAAATGAAAGTGCCAACATATCGTAATTTCCTTCTTCCGTATAAAACTTTGTCGCAAAACCACGAATGTCAACTGCCGTATCTTTAGATCCCTTACTTCCAATGAAATTTGAAAAACGAACAAATACAGGTGTTTTTGTTCCTGGCTCTTGTAAAAAACCAGCTCTCGTAACATGGCTTAATGATTTATATAACTCAAATTCTCCGTACGCACCGTCTCCTCTTGCATGAACAACTTTTTCAGGAATTCGCTCTCGGTTAAAATGAGATTGTTTTTTATAAAACTGAAAGTCTTGTAAAAGTGTAGGTCCCCGTTTTCCCGCTCTTAAAGACCAACGATCATTCGAAACCTTCGTCCCGCCATCAGTTGTTAGCTTTTTACCGGGTCCTGTATTTTGTTTTTTATACTGTTTTAACTGCTCCTCTTTCGGATTATGTTTCCCTTGGTTCTTTTTATTATGATTATCTTTTCCCACTAAATCACCTTTTCTATTTCATTTTCTCTATCCAAATAGATTATATGATTCAGTGAATTTTTTATGCGGGTAAACTAGCAATATATACAACGTCAAAAAACCTACAAGGCTATAATGCCTTGTAGGTTTTCTTTGATTACATCATATGGATTGGTTTACCTAAAACTACTTCTGCTGCTTCCATCGTAATTTCACCTAATGTTGGGTGAGCGTGAATCGTCATTGCAATATCTTCAAGTGTCATACCTGCTTCAATCGCAAGACCTAGCTCAGAAATCATATCTGATGCATTTTCACCAACGATTTGAGCACCTAACAGAAGTCCGTCTTCTTTACGTGCAACTAGCTTTACAAAGCCATCTGTCTTATCTAGTGCGATTGCACGACCGTTTGCCGCATATGGGAAACGACCCGCAGATACTTCATAGCCTTCTTCTTTTGCTTGCGCTTCGTTTAAACCAACAGTTGCAAGTTCAGGATCTGTGAAACATACTGCTGGTATTGCTAAGTAATCAATCTCAGATTTTTGTCCTGAAATTGCTTCAGCTGCAATCTTAGCTTCATAAGATGCTTTATGTGCGAGTTGAGGTCCAGCAACGATATCACCGATTGCATAAATTGAACCGATATTCGTACGACCTTGCTTGTCTATTTCAATTAGACCACGGTCATCCATTTTTACACCAACTTGTTCTAAACCAAGCTCATCAGTGTTTGGACGACGACCAACTGTTACAAGTACATAATCAGCTTCGACTGTTGTTTCTTCGCCTTTTGCTTCATACGTTATTTTAACACCGTTATCTGTTTCTTCTACACCTTTAGCAGATGCTTTTGTAATAATTTCAACGCCTTTTTTCTTCAGGCCTTTTTTAACAACTTGCGTCATTTGCTTTTCAAAGCCTGCTAAAATGTCGTCCGCACCTTCAATAATTGTTACTTCAGCACCTAGGTTTGCATAAGCAGAACCCAGCTCAGTACCAATATACCCACCACCGATTACAACAAGCTTACCTGGTACTTCTTCTAAGCTTAAAGCAGTTGTCGAGCTAAGTACGCGATCAGAAAATTTAAAGCTTGGGATTTCAACTGGACGTGAACCCGTTGCAACAATTACGTTGTTGAATTTATATGTTTGTGCTGATTTTTCATCCATTACACGTACAGTGTGCTCATCAACGAAATAAGCTTCACCGTTTACAACGTCTACTTTGTTTCCTTTAAGTAAACCTTCAACGCCACCTGTTAAACGTGAAACAACACTGTTTTTGAACTCTTGTGCTTTTGCAAAATCAAGCTTCACATCAGAAGCTGTAATTCCCATAGCATCTGATTGTTGCGCGTTTACAAAACGCTGACCTACAGAAATTAATGCTTTAGATGGAATACAACCAACGTTTAAACAAACGCCACCTAATTGATCTTTCTCAACAACTGTTACTTTTTGACCGAGTTGTGCCGCACGAATTGCCGCAACATACCCTCCTGGGCCCGATCCGATTACGAGTGTGTCAACTTCTACTGGAAAATCTCCTACAACCATTTTCTTACCCCTCCATTAATAAAAGTTCTGGATTACTTAGCAATCTCTTAATGTGGTTCAACGCATGTTGTGCTGTAGCACCATCCATCATTCTGTGGTCGAATACAAGTGATAGCGCAAGCATTGGAGCTGCAACGATTTCCCCATCTTTCACAACTGGTTTTTCAGCGATACGGCCAACACCTAAAATTGCTACTTCTGGGTGGTTAATAATTGGTGTGAACCATTGTCCACCTGCGGAACCAATGTTTGTAATTGAGCATGATGCACCACTCATTTCAGTTGGTGTCAGCTTTCCATCACGAGCCTTCACTGCAAGTTCGCTAATTTCCTCTGAAATTGCAAACATCGATTTACGATCAGCATGTTTAATAACAGGTACGAGAAGTCCGCGGTCCGTATCTGCTGCAATTCCAATATTGTAATAATGTTTTTGAATGACTTCCTCTGTCGCATCATCATAAGATGTATTGAGCGCTGGGAATTCACGCAAAGTACTTACAAGAGCTTTAACGATATATGGCAAGTAAGTAAGCTTAATATCTTGCTCTGCCGCTATGCCTTTGAACTTATTACGGTGTGCAACAAGCTCAGTAACATCTACCTCATCTAATAATGTAACATGAGGAGCCGTATGTTTCGAGTTTACCATCGCTTTTGCGATAACTTTTCGAATGCTAGAAATCTTTTCACGTGTTTCCGGGAAGTCGCCTTCAGGTGTAACTGGCGCTTTTGGAGCTGATTGCGACGCTTTTTCTTTCGCTGGTTTTTCTTTCGTTGCTTCTTCTTGTACTGGTGCTTGATCGCCGCTCATAAACGCTTCAATATCTTCTTTTAATACGCGACCGTTCTTACCAGTGCCTGAAACTTGACGAATGTCTACATCATTTTCACGTGCAAATTTACGAACAGAAGGCATTGCAATAATACGACGGTTCGTATCTACATCTGCAGTGTTCGCTTTTACTGTACTTTCCTCAGCAGTTTCTTGCACTTGCTCTTCAGCTGGTCCTTCTTCATAGAGATGCTCATAACCTGGCGCATCGATTTGAATTAATGGGTCTCCTACTACAGAAACCGTTCCTTCTGAGACAAGTAGCTTTTCAACTGTTCCTGCAACTGGTGAAGGAATTTCAACTACTGACTTATCATTTTGAATCTCACAAAGTACATCGTCTTCTTCAATCTTTTGGCCTTCTTCTACAAGCCATTTTACAATTTCACCTTCATGGATACCTTCTCCAATATCTGGTAAACGGAATACATATGCAGCGTTCGTTTTTGCTGTGTTTTCTTTTTTCTTAACCGCTTCGCCTTCTTCAGCAGTCCCTTGAACTTGCTCTTCAGTTTCCTTTGTTCCTTGAGATGCCCCTTCTTCATATAGATGCTCATAACCTGGCGCATCGATTTGAATTAATGGATCTCCTACTACCGAAACTGTTCCTTCAGATACAAGTAGCTTTTCAACTGTTCCTGCAACTGGTGAAGGAATTTCAACTACTGACTTATCATTTTGAATCTCACAAAGCACGTCGTCTTCTTCAATCTTTTGGCCTTCTTCTACAAGCCATTTTACAATCTCACCTTCATGGATACCTTCTCCAATATCCGGTAAACGAAATACATATGCCACATGATTCACCCTTCCTAATTTTTTATGTTCCATTTAATCATCAACATTAAATTTATATAGCATTCAATTTACGTCCAGACTTTGAAAAACTTCAAAGTCTGTGACGTTCAATTCATTAAAACGTTAATACTTTTTTAGCTGTTTCAATAATATCGTTTACATCTGGCAACCAAGCCTTCTCACCTTGTGCATATGGATAAATTGTATCAGGTGCTGTTACACGTAATACAGGCGCTTCTAAACTTAAAATTGCACGCTCTGTAATTTCTGTTACAACATTCGCCGCGATGCCAGCTTGCTTCTGTGCTTCTTGTACAACAATTGCACGGTTTGTTTTTTCAACAGATGCAATAATTGTTTCAATATCAAGTGGGTGCACTGTACGTAAGTCAATAACTTCTACAGAATGCCCTTCTTTTTCAAGTTCTTCAGCTGCTTTTAAGCTTTCATGAACCATTGCACCATAAGTAATGATTGATAGATCAGTTCCTTCGCGTTTCACATCCGCTTTTCCAAGTGGAATTGTGTATGCTTCTTCTGGAACCTCTTCTCTAAATGAACGGTAAAGTTTCATATGCTCTAAGTAAACAACTGGATTATCATCTCTAATTGCTGAAATTAAAAGACCTTTTGCATCATATGGTGTTGATGGGATCACAACTGTAATCCCAGGTTGTGCTGTCATTAAACTTTCTAAACTATCTGCGTGCATTTCAGGCGTTGCAACACCACCACCAAATGGAGAACGTATTGTTACTGGTGCGTTGAAACGACCTCCACTTCTAAAACGCATACGTGCGAGTTGACCGCTAATCGAGTCCATTACTTCAAAAACGAAGCCAAAGAACTGAATTTCCATAACTGAACGGAAACCTGTTAGTGATAACCCAATTGAAAGTCCACCAATTCCAGACTCAGCTAAAGGCGTGTCAAACACACGATCTTCACCGAATTCTTTTTGTAAACCTTCTGTTGCTCTGAACACACCACCGTTAACCCCAACATCTTCACCGAAGACGAGAACGTTTTCATCATTTTCCAACTCATTTTTCATAGCATCGTTAATTGCTTGAATCATCGTCATTTGTGCCATCGGTTACTTCGACTCCTTCTCTGTGTAAATTTCGAGCTGTTCCTTTAAGTTATATGGAAGCTCACCTTTGTACATAATATTAATAAAATCGCTCACTTTTTGACGTGGAGCCGCATCTGCTTCTTTAATCGCTTCTCTAATTTCTTCTGTTGCTTTTTCAATTACTTCATCTTCTTTTTCTTTCGTCCAGATGCCTTTCGCTTCTAAGTATTTACGGAAGCGAATTAATGGGTCACGTTTCTCCCATTCGCTATCTGTTTCTGATGTACGGTAACGCGTTGGGTCATCCCCAGCCATTGTATGTGGACCGTAACGGTAACAATATGTCTCAATAACTGTTGGACCTTCACCATTAACTGCACGCTCACGAGCATCTTTTGTTGCCGCATAAACTGCTAATGGGTCCATACCATCTACAAGGATACTTGGAACACCAGCAGCAATACCTTTTTGTGCTAATGTTTTCCCTGCAGTTTGAACGTCTCTTGGTGTCGAAATTGCATATTGGTTATTTTGAATAACAAATATCGCTGGTGAATTATAAGCACCCGCAAAGTTAATTCCTTCATAGAAGTCACCTTGTGAAGTACCGCCGTCACCTGTATATGTCATTGCAACTGCTTTTGTTCCACGTTTTTGGAAGCCTAGTGCAACTCCTGCAGCTTGAATATATTGTGCTCCGATAATAATTTGTGGTGGGAATACGTTGACACCTTCTGGAATGATGCTTCCTTGAAAATGTCCACGTGACCATAAAAATGCCATTGACAATGGTAAACCATGCCAAATCATTTGTGGGACGTCACGATATCCTGGTAAAACAAAGTCTTCTTTCTCTAAAGCAAAGTGTGAAGCAAGCTGTGACGCTTCTTGTCCCGCTGTCGGAGCGTAGAAACCTAAACGCCCTTGACGGTTTAAAGAAATCGAACGTTGATCTAATACACGTGTATAGACCATTCGCGTCATTAACTCTACTAATTCTTCATCCTTCATTTTTGGATCCATGTCTTCATTGACAATTTCGCCGTCTTCATTCAAAACTTGAACCATTTCAAACTTTTCTTCAATCTCGTGAAGTGTTTTCACAGGATCGAACTGTTTAGCTTTTTTTGCAGCCATATTCGGCACCTCTCCTTTATATCTGTATTATAATTAACTTCTTTAATGATTAGTACAATCAATTCAACACCCAGTATACAGAATTAATATCACGTGGTCAAACATTGTGTTTTATCAATCTTTAACTACATCTTTCGGATTTTCACAATACTTGAACCAACCAAACTGTATTACCACAATAAACCATCTGTACTACAATAGATTCAGTCCACCTATCATGGATTTTCACTTTATGATCAATAATAATTTAGCCGAAAATTACATCTCTCGCCATAGATTAAAACAAGAAATCTCTATAATTAACGCAGTCATTTCCGTTGAAGTTTTTCCAAATCATTATTCTAATCTAAAGTAACCCATTCACCACTAAAATCTAGCATTCTTTTTTAATTAGTAGAACAAAACTTTTCTTATAATGTTAGATATTTCGTTATTCCTCTTCACAAATCATAAAAACCGCTTAATGATTTTCATGCATAAAAAAACAGGCACGCATTAATTAACGTACCCGCTTTTTATAATTTTACTCATGATTCTTTTTTTAAAAAGCTATAAACTTCATCTCTCGTTTGATTTAATGCAGTTGTTAATTCATTAAAATCTTCTATCGCTACAATAACAGCCTCATTTTGAGTGTTGATCGAATCAACTTGTTCATTAAGTTTTGTAACATCTGTTTCCTCATCTATTAACAAATCGTATAATGTTTCCTGCATATTCGTTAACTCTTTATATTCTTCAACAAAGACAGCGTGTGCTTCATAACGTTTTGTCACTGCTTCTTTTAATTTTTCTACTTCCTTTTGCTCATTCGCTTCTAACTTTTCTTCAACTTTATCAAATTCAGCAAATAATTCTGTCGCACTTTTCATTGCTTTTTCTTCTTCTTCAATTTTTTCTATTCTTTCTTCCACTAACTTTTGTAACTGTTCTACATTCTCTTCTAACTGCTCTTTTTCTTCTTGTGTTAACTCCATTGTTTCATTAAATAACTTCTGCTCTTCTTGTTCAAGATCTTGCAACTCTTTTTGACTGTCTCGATATGTATTTTCAGCACTATACATGTCTCCCAATACTTTGGATACTCTATCTTCAGTGGTCGCACTAAATGAGCAACCTGATAATAATAGTGCACCTAAAATTGCTACTGTAAATAGATGTTTTTTCACTTGTACTCCCTCCAATTTGTTTTGAATTATAGTATTAATACTCTCATAATTCAAGCATACACCAAAATTCTTTCAAGCTTTTTAAAATTGGTTTATACTTATAAATAAATATAGGTTGAAAGGATGTTTCAATATGATTCTCATGAAAGACATTGTACGCGAAGGTCATCCCGCGTTACGAAAACAAGCACATGCTTTATCATTCCCACTTACAGATCAAGAACGTCAATTAGGAAATGATTTGTTAGAATATGTAAAGAATAGTCAAGACCCAGATATCTCTGAAAAACATCATTTACGTGCTGGCATCGGACTCGCTGCCCCACAAGTAAATGAATCTGTTCAAATGTTTGCGTTACACATTCCTGATGAAAAAGCGGCGACAATTAGCTTTGTCGCTATAAATCCTAAGATTATTAGTCATTCTGTAGAAAAAACTTATTTTACTTCAGGTGAAGGGTGTTTATCAGTAGACCGTGAAGTGGAAGGATTCGTCCCGCGTTATGCGCGTATTACAATCAAAGCTTTTGATTTAGATGGAAATGAGTTCAAAAAAAGATTCAAAGGACTTGCCGCAATTGCTTTTCAACATGAACTAGATCATTTAAATGGTATTATGTTTTATGATCATATTAATCAAGAAAATCCTTATGAAGAAATTCCAAATGCTACACCTTTCGAACGTGATTAAAAAAGATACAAATTTTAAAATTCATCATGCTTGAACCGCACCCCAATTGTTAGCACTCTCTAATAATTGGAGGTGCGTTTTTATGTATAGTAGAGAATGCTTCAAAGTATCTCCCTTGCCTAATTGACGGAATATTCAGCCCGTGGTATAATAGACTACAAGGAGGGAGATTGCCATGTATAAACGCCTTAAACGAAAAGTGTTGAAGCGGCTAGGTGGCATCCTCGGAAGAAAGACGATTGCATAACTTTCTCGGCCGACCACAATATTTGGTCGGCTTTTCTTTATTTTACTTTACTGGCATGATATTATAGAGAGAAAGATTTTAATTGAACGTTAAAAAGGAGAGCATAAAATGATTTATAAAGTTTACTATCAAGAAAACGTGCTAGAAGTACCAGTCCGCGAAAATACAAAAAGCATGTACATTGAGGCTGACTCAGTAAGAGAAGTTCGTCAATTATTAAAAGATCGTGACCTTAATATTGAATACATCCAATTATTGGAAGGTAAACATCTTGAACACGAGCAAGCTTCCACGCATTTTGAGCTTGAGCAGGTTTAAGAAATGAACGTCATAAAAAATAATGAAACTGGCGTTTTCGCTCTAGGCGGACTAGGCGAAATCGGTAAAAATACGTACGGTGTCCAATTCCAAGATGAAATCATCTTAATAGATGCCGGTATCAAATTCCCAGAAGACGATTTATTAGGAATTGATTATGTCATTCCTGATTATTCTTATTTAGAAAGAAATGCTGATAAAATCAAAGGCCTTTTTATTACCCACGGCCACGAAGATCATATTGGCGGCATTCCTTATTTACTTCGAAAAGTGAATATACCAATTTACGGCGGGAAACTTGCGCTCGGTTTATTGCGCAATAAATTAGAAGAACATGGTCTATTACGTTCAACTAAATTAATTCCAATCGACGAAGATGATGTGATTAAATTCAGAAAAACATCAGTCACATTTTACAAAACTGCACATAGTATTCCAGATGCTTTTGGTGTTGTTGTGAAAACGCCTTCTGGAAACATTGTTCATACAGGTGACTTCAAATTCGACTTCACCCCTGTCGGTGAACCAGCAAACTTAACTAAGATGGCTAAAATTGGTGGAGATGGTGTTCTTTGTTTACTATCAGATAGTACCAATGCTGAAATTCCAAACTTTACGCTTTCGGAACGTAAAGTTGGCGAAAGTTTAAATGAAATTTTTAGAAAAGTAGATGGACGAATTATTTTTGCAACATTTGCTTCAAATATTCATCGACTTCAACAAGTCATTGATGCTGCGCAAACACATCACCGTAAAATAGCAGTCTTTGGCCGTAGTATGGATAATGCCATTCGTATTGGACGAGAGCTTGGCTATATCGATGCACCACAAGAGTTATTCGTCGATACACGTGCTCTAAATAGCCTTCCAGCAAATGAAGTCATGATTTTATGCACTGGAAGTCAAGGTGAACCAATGGCGGCTCTTTCACGAATCGCAAATGGTACACATCGTCAAGTTCAAATTCATCCTGGTGATACTGTGATTTTCTCATCTTCACCAATTCCAGGAAATACCTTAAGCGTCAATAAAACAATTAACGCTTTATTCCGAGCGGGTGCTGAAGTGTTACATGGTTCATTAGACAATATTCACACTTCAGGACATGGTTCACAAGAAGAACAAAAACTGATGATTCGTTTAATGAAACCAAAATACTTCATGCCAATTCACGGTGAATACCGTATGATGAGTATGCATACTAAACTTGCAACGGATTGTGATGTGCAAGAAGATAATACATTCGTTTTAGAAAACGGTGACGTACTCGCACTGACAGAAAATAGTGCAAGGCAAGCAGGACGTATCCCTTCAGGAGACGTATATATCGACGGTAGCGGTATTGGCGACATTGGAAACATTGTTTTACGCGACAGAAAAATGTTATCCGAAGACGGCTTAGTAATTGTCGTCGCAACAATTGATAAAAAGAAAAACCGTATTGTTTCTGGGCCAGACATTATTTCTCGCGGATTTGTTTATATGCGTGAATCGGGTAAAATGATTCAAGAAGCACAACGAATGCTCACGAAACATTTACACCGAAAAATGTCAAATTCACCAAATCGCCCAGCAACGTTAAAAACTGAAATTACCGATGTTCTTGGACCTTATTTATATGATCAAACAGAACGTAAACCAATGATCCTTCCAGTGGTTTTAGAAGTTTGAGTTATTTAAAAAACCGTCGCATTTATGCGACGGTTTTTTTATCTTCAATGAAATAATTTCTTCTCGAAATGATGAATATCAATATCTGAACCAATGACAATTAACACATCACCATTTTGAATTTTCTCTTCAGCCCTCGGTGAGACAATAATGTCATCGGCTCTTTTAATTGCAACGATGTTAATACCATAATTTGCTCGGATATCTAAATCTATCAACGTATCTCCTGCAATTTTTCCATTTACGTTTAACTCTGCAATTGAATGTTCGTCAGACAGATCTAAGTAGTCTAAAATATTATTCGATACAATATTGTTCGCAACCCGTACACCCATATCCCGCTCTGGTCTGACAATTTGATCGGCTCCAACTTTTTCTAATACTTTTTCATGATGGTCGTTTTGTGCTTTTACTGTTAATTTGGGAACGCCTAATTCTTTTAAAATAAGTGTTGTCAATATACTGGATTGAATATTTTCGCCAATCGCAATAATGACATGTTCTACATTATGAATGCCGAGTGAGCGTAATGCCGTTTCATCTGTTGAATCCAATGCTACTGCTTGCGTTGCAATATCGGCATACTCATCAACTAACGTTGGATTAATATCAACAGCCATTACATCCGACCCTAGCTCAACTAACTCGGAAACAATACTCCCTCCAAATCGCCCAAGTCCGATCACAACAAACTCTTTTTTCATATATTTTCTCCTTCGATCTTTTTAAATTCTTCTATCTATTGTATTTATGATGAGCCAGATGGTTTATCAGGTCTTGTAGAACAATAATCACACGCTTCATCATCACAAGCTTCTTCTCGCCACTCATCACAAACCTTACAATAATGCGCATCATACGCCTTGTTGTACGATAGCGAACTTAAACAGACAACACAATGATTTTGCAACACTTCTAAACGTACAATTTGATCGTCCGTTAACAAATAAGTCCCTTCGATTGTATGACGAGAATGTGCGGTGAAAAGCACATCCCCATGAAGCCCTAAATCTTTCATCGTCCACATTCTTTCGTCAGGATCTAAATAAAGAGTCATTTTCCTGCCCAATCAATCTCCACCCTTACCTTCATTTTATATTTTATAATTTTTATTTTAAATAAGTTAACCTCTTTAGAGTATAACGCTTTTCAAACGACCTTAGCAATCAACGACAAAAAACTTAGTAAAGAGATTGATTTTAAAATGACCATTTACTATTTTTTAAGCTTACTTTGGAATTGAAAAGCAATAAGGTAAGCTTGATAAAGTGCTTTTATTATGGCGTTTATGCTAATATAAATTAGCTACACGAATTACTTTAGGAAGTTGGGTGATGATATGGCAGTACAATCGAATAATTCTGCACTTTACATTTTAATGTTCAATATGTTCATTACAATGTCAGGGATTGGTTTAATAATCCCAATTATGCCTGAATACTTAGGCACATTTGGTGTTGCTGGACAAGTATTAGGCTTTTTAATCGCAACATTTTCACTTTCACAATTTCTTTTCTCACCCATCGCTGGTGATCTTTCAGATAAACATGGTCGAAAAAATCTAATTATTGTTGGATTACTCATTTCCGGTCTATCTCAAATTGCTTTTGCATTAGCACCTTATTTATCATTATTATTTGTAGCTAGGTTCTTTTCTGGGATTGGTGCTGCATTTTTAGTTCCACCCATGATGGCTTTTGTCGCTGATATTACAACGATTGAAGAGCGTGGTCGCGGAATGGGATTACTCGGCGCTTCTATGTCCCTCGGTTTTATGATTGGACCAGCGATTGGCGGGTTTCTTTCTAAAATCAGTTTATTATTTCCTTTCTACTTCGCATCTGCGGCTGCTTTTACAGCTGCAATAATTTCTTTTTTTGCGTTGCCAAATCCTAAGCCGACAATCGAAAATAGTCAGAGGAAAAGAGAAAATATTATACAACAATTAAAACGTTCAACAAAAACATCTTATTTTGTATTGTTCATTGTTATGTTTGTTTTCTCTTTTGGACTTGCAAATTTCCAATCGACGATTTCATTATATGTAGATCATAAATATGGATATACACCTTCACAAATTGCAGTTATTATTACTGTTGGAGGCTTTGTAGGCGTGATTGCACAAACATTTATTATCAATCCGTTATTCAATCGTTTTGGTGAGATGAAAGTCGTCCATGTGAACTTACTTGTTGCGGCAATTGCTATGATTAGTATTTTATTTGTAGATACATTTGCGACAATTTTATTCGTTTCCTCAATGTTCTTTATAGCGACTTCTTTATTACGGCCAGCTGTTAATACACTCGTCTCAAAATTAGCAGGACCTGAACAAGGATTTGCCGCCGGAATGATTACCGCTTATATGAGTTTAGGGAATATGATTGGTCCTGCACTTGCTGGTAGTTTGTTTGACGTAAATATTACTTATCCTTATATTATTGGAACAGTGATTTTACTCATCTGCTTTACAATCGCTCTTCTTTGGGCAAGACGTAATACAGAACTTCTAAAACAAGTTGAAAATTCATAAAGCGAAACCTCATATCAGCAAGCGTCTCACTGCCCGTTAATGTGGGATATATCGAATGATAAACAATAAACCCCAAGCAATTCATTAAAAATGAATCGCTTGGGGTTTTATAATGAGTTTATTTTACAGTTCATGAACCGATTGAATTTGACTGGCAAACTCTTTTACAATATTTGTAAACGCTTCGACTTGTTTTAATTCGAAGGCAAATTCATAACCAACTAACCATGTATCTCGTGTTAATTCAAACTCTTCTTCACTATTTAACAAGGGAATTTTATTCACTTTTTCATCTCCAAGTAGTGTAATCGAAGGCAATATCGCATATCCTACGCCGTTAATCGCAAGTTGCTTACATGTTTCAATTTGATCTACTGTAATTTGGTGACCCGGTTTTTGAGTAAAATGTTTTTGCCACCAATGTTGAATTTCTTGATGATAATTAGAATCGCTCTTAAATTGAATAAACGGACGCGTGGCTTCTTTCACTTCATCCAATGCTGTAATTTCTTTATCAACTAAATACAACTGATCACGAAACAGATGATGCTTTGTATTTTTCCAATCGGTTCTTCCGCGAACGATGCCAATATGCGCTTCTCGTTCATTTAAAGCTTTTACAATTTCCGAACTCCATCCTGTAATAAGTGAAATTTGCACTTTGGGATAACGTTCTACAAACTCTTTTAACACTTGTGGAAGCCAGGATTGTCCTACAATTGACGCGCACGCAATTTTCAACGTTCCATTCACTTGATCGACAGTTGCCGCAATCTGTTCAAAAACCTCTTCTCGTTTGACAATCGAATCTTTCGCATATTCAATGACAAGTTCTCCAGCCGGAGTTGGCTCTAATCCTTTTTGAGAGCGGATAAACAATTGTGTCCCCCACTCTTTTTCAATTGTACGTAAACGTTGAGAAAGTGCTGGTTGTGTAATAAATAGTCTTTCTGCTGCCTTTCGCATATTGCCTTCTTCAGCAAGCGTTTTGATTAACTTAAATTCATTCATTAATTTTTGCCAACGCCTTTCCACGTGGAATTCGTAATATTAATAAGAGACTTATGACTGCGAAGAGTGCTACGCCTATATAAACCCATTGCAATGAATGATTCAATCCTTCTTGGAGCATCGCAAGGTCTTCTTTCGCAATTGTATTTCGTCCTTCTTCTGTTAATAACAAATTCATATCATTTAATCCAAATTGACTTCCATTCTCTTTAAAATATTTGAGTAATGAGAAATTTAAAATCGCACCGAAAAACGCTGCTGCGACGGTATTGCCGAAATTTCGCATAAACACATTTGCTGCTGTTGATGATCCTCTTTGTCTTCTCGGAACCGCCCCTTGAATTGTAACAACAAATCCCGTAGTCGTTAGCCCCATCCCCATACCAACGAAAAAGCTTGCAATAGCTGCCCATATTGGACCTACAGAAGGAGTCATCAGCACAAATAAGATTGCCCCTATTACTAAAGATAAGCCGCCCAAAAAAGCGACTGTAAATGTCCCGTACCGCACAAGTAAATGACCAGCTATAGAAGAAGCAATTGGCCATCCAATAGACATTGCAGTCAACGTAAAGCCTGCAATAATAGCAGGTTGTTCCATGATACCTGTCACAAAAGTCGGTAAGTAAGTAGATACAGCCATTAAAATAAAGCTTGTTATAAATGACACAAGATTTGCATATAAAATAACTGGGTTTTTCCAAATTGAAAAAGGCATCATTGGATTGATTGCGCGCTTTTCATTCCGGACAAATAATAATAATGCAATCACGCCGACAATAAGTAGTAAGACGCTGATGAAAGAATTTCTAGCAAAAGATTGTCCACCTTCTGTTAACCAATATAAAATAATGGATAAAAAAGCAGTCAGTAAAACCGCCCCTTTATAGTCAATCGTCACTTCTTTTTCAATTGCAGGCTCTCTTAAAAAGAAACCAATTCCAATCATTGACAATATCCCGAGAGGAATGTTAATCCAGAAGACATACTTCCAACTTAAATATAAAACAATTCCCCCACCGATTGCCGGACCTAAAACTGCAGATATTCCCCAAACGCTTGATAAATATCCTTGAATTTTCGCTCTTTCTTCAGTCGTATAAATATCTCCAATAATCGTCGTAACAATCGGCATAACCGCACCTGCACCTAGCCCTTGAATTAAGCGATAAATAATAAGTTGTTCTATAGATAAGGCCAGGCCACATAATATCGAACCAATTAAAAAAACTGACATGCCAAATAAAAAAATTGGTTTACGCCCAAATAAATCTGCAAGCTTTCCATAAATTAACACAGTCACTGTACTCATCAATAAGTACGCAGAAAACACCCAACTATATCTAGAAAATCCTCCTAAATCTGAAGCAATTACCGGCATTGCTGTCGTGACAATTGTTGCTTCAACTGCACTGACAAACATTGCAAGCATAGCGGCAATTAACACAAGAGGGCGATTTGTTTTTTTAATTACTGTCAATTTGATGCACCTCATTCTTCTACTGCCTATCATTCACACAAAAGAAAAAGCCCCTTTACGGAGCCTCTGAGAGTACACTGGGAGTCACACAGCGCATCCCATGAACGTTAATAATATTCTTTTAGTGGACATTATAAATATATTTTTTAAGCTGTTTTAAAATAACTCTTCTCGTTAAAATCCCCGAAAAAGTGCCGTCGTCTTCTACGACACATATAAAAGGCAAATCAATTAGATAATCAAAGCCTTTTTGAAATGTATCTGTCGTTTTCAACGTATCAAGTTCCGCACGCATTAATTGATCGACGCTTATTTCTCGTAATCTTTCATATTCAATGTGAGCGAGACCAAGAATCGAATCAGTAACCGTCCGCATACTAAGCAATCCCTGCAACTTATCCTCTGCATCCAACACTGGTATCGATGAATACCCCGTTTTCGTTAAAACGAGTAATGCGTGCTCAGCATTATTCCCTACTTGAACATGAGCAACTTTTTCAGCAGGTATAATATAATCTTTAATGGATGTAAATAAAAAATCTTTATGTTTAATAGAAATCAATAGAATCGGCTCCTTCTATCTCTATGTTTTCCTAACCATTCAAACTTTCAATGAATAAATCTCGTCATATGTGCATAAATGTTCCCATCTTTTCTCTACAAATAAAATGTGAGTAAACTGGGGAATTCCAATGTTTCATACAAGCAAATCAATCTCTTGCTTCTCCATCATAGCATAACAATGTAAACCAGGCTTTTAAAATAGTAAGTTATTTTATGTAATTGGATAAAAAGAATCGAAAGTAGCACTTCATCATTAAAGATTTCTGATCAAATTCAGTTTTATTATACCGCTTCCTGCAATTTTAATCATCGTTAAAAGGACGTTCTTCAGACTGAACGCCCTTGTTGGTTAAAATAATTATCCTAAATTTGCTGCATAATAAACGATGACAATCCCCATAAAAACCGTTGCAATTAAAATAATCCAAACAATCGGATTCAATGTAAATGGATGTTCTTCAACTGTTTCCGAAATTTCATCTCTTCCACTCGTTAAAGCATTCAACTTAGATGTCTTCCGAATCGAAGCAATCGTTACCCACGCTAACATAATGGTCACGATAATAAATGGAACAAACCAAACAGTCATTTCCATCCCTCCTTTTGGCATATCATGGACATCTTATACAGAAATATGCGTAGAAACTCATTTTTAAAAAATTAGCGCTCGCTTCGGCGTCCATCACGAAGTATAGTTACTGTCTTATTTAAAGAAGAATTGTTAAAATAGAGCTAACTAATGAAAGGAGGTTTATAATGAAAAATGATGAGGTCAGACAAATTGCCATTGCGGTTTACACTGTAAATCGACATGCTAAAACAGCCACAGATAATAAACATTTATACTACTTGAAAAAAATGACGATTGAAAAATTACTCCGCACTGGGAAAGCAAAAAAAATTGGTTTACACTTCTCGGAGCATGCAAAGTACAGCCAGCAACACTCAACAACGCTTGTTCAATGCCAAGACTTCCTCTTTCATACAATACCAGAAAAAGAAGACTTTAAAATGCTTCCTCATTTAGGTCATCAAAATCACTCTTCACGTAATCCACAAGAACGTATGAATTTACGAACAGCAAAAAACATATTGTATGATTACATCAATTATGTACAGCCTAAAAATCACTTAAAAGCCAAGAAGCATCGCCCAAAGATAAAGAGTAATCGGTCAAAATCAACACCAACTGGCTTTCGCTCTTCCTACTTAGATGGCTAATTGACTTACCGTAGCTAGGACTCGATTTAGTGAGTCCTAGCTACTTAAATCTGCTTACTTTGAAATTTCTATCCCTTTATTCTTTATCTCACTGCCAAATGGAAATACAACTCATTTATATCTTTTATAAAGTACTTGTGTACCTTTTTCACCATAACCTTGTTCAATTAATTGGTCATACATGCTACGCGCCATAGCTAAGCCTGGCAATTCAAGTTGCATCATTTCTGCTTCCGCTAACGCGATATCCATATCTTTCAAAAAGTGCTTCACGTAAAATCCTGGTTCAAAATCTCCTTTTAACATACGCGGTGCTAAATTCGATAAAGACCATGAACCTGCTGCCCCTGATGCAATAGATGATAAGACAACATCCGGATTAAGCCCTGCATTTTCCGCATAAACAATTGCTTCACAAACACCAATCATATTTGTTGCAATTGCAATTTGATTGGCCATTTTAGTATGTTGACCAGCTCCTGCTTCACCTTGATAAACGATATCTTCCCCAAACACTTGTAACATTGGTTCGATTTCTTTAAATACTTCTTTATTCCCACCACACATAATCGATAAAGTACCATTTTGTGCACCAATATCGCCACCGGAAACAGGTGCATCAATCGCGTTCATTTGTAATTCTTGTGCTCTTTTTGCAATTCTTATTGCGAGCGCCGGACTAGATGTTGTCATATCGATCACGATTTGATTTTTTCTCCCAACTTCAAAAATACCTTTTTCTCCGAAATAAACTTGTTCTACATCTTTTGGATAACCAACCATCGTGAAAATGAGTTGTGCATCTTTAGCAGCGTCGGTTACCTTATCTGCCCAAACCGCACCCTCTTCAAGTAATTCTGCCGCTTTAGATTTTGTTCGTGTATAAATTGTAACTTCATAACCTGCCTTTAGTAAGTGCCTCACAACACTTTTCCCCATTACACCAATCCCCACAAATGCAATTTTCTTCACCTTTGTTCACGCCCCTTTTTATTTACAGTCTATTCTAACAGATTCTTTTAACTTTTTCTCTTAAAAATTATGTATGATTAACGCTAAACTAATCCGTCTCAATCACTTTTCTTCAACAATGAACAAAAAAAGAGGACGAACTTTTAAAAGTTCATCCTAAAAGGGGGAAATGAGAATGTTGCTGTGTTCAATTATAATGTGCCCCCTTTTCAGCAGAGTTAAACATCTTTTTCTAAAAAAAATCTTTTCTTTTTCCTCATGCTTTTTTTATGCTTCGATAATATAAACATTTATAATAAAAGACTTTTTTCAAAACTTTACTCATTTCACTATTTTTTTACGAAATAGTTGTTTTTTGCCAAAATAGGAATACAATGAAACTTAAAGATGAGTCAATCGTCTATATAAGTAAGGGGAGGAAGTTAAATGTTTAAGAAATCATATTTAATGTCGGTGCTACTCATTGCCATGCTGATTTTAGGGGCTTGTGGTACGTCGACTCAAAAAAGCGGATCAACAAGCAATAAGTCTAATGGACAAGATACGACTGAAGATGTAGAGCAGAATGAAGAAGAAAATAGCGACGACGAAGATGAGTTAGAAGAGGACGAAGAAGTTATTGAAGATGAAACCGACAACCAAGGTACTGAAGAAGATAACGATAACCAAGGTACTGAAGAAGATGATGAGTCAGAAGAAAACGGCACAAATTCTGAAGACGATCAAAACGAAGCAGAAACTGATCAATTTCAAGAAAATGCCAAGCAAGTAGATAGCGATGCACAAGATTATGCAATTCACATCCTACCAGCCTATACACTTACAAGTGAGGAACCTGGTCGAGATTCACTTTACTTAACTGAAGACGGCAATACTTTCATGAGAATTGAAACTAATCCTTTTAACCAAGATGATTATGATTACTTTAAAGAAAATACAGTTTCTTTATTAGAATCAACAAAAGCTGATGGTGAAACAGTATCAGAAATCACAGAAGAAAATTCATTGCCGCAAGGTGAAAACGTGAAAAATGCAGTTGGCTATACTGTTAAAGCGAATGACAGCATCTTAACAGGAATCGTCTTTGAAAAAGATGGTTTGCTTGTACGCTTAACTATTTTTGACACACCAACTCAAGAACACTACAGTAACTTCTTAAAAATGGGAGAAACCATTACAAATAAATAACAAGAATGAATGAATAAAATGTGGATACTCGTAAATGAGTGTCCACATTTTATTTTGATAAATTTTTTACAGATAATCCAAGTTTTTTAATAAGCTGAGTCGCTGTCTCCTGCTCTTCTACATCAAGTGCTTTCATGATCTCTTCAATTTTCCCAGCATGCTTAGGAAATATAGATTCAATTAATTCTGTTCCCTGATCTGTGATCGCAATATACGTGACCCTTTTATCTTCCTCACAACAAATACGTTGTAAAAAGCCTTTTTCTTGCAATCGATTCACAACATAAGTCATAGAACCACTTTGCAGTAAGATTTTTTGACCAATTTTTTGTATCGGTTGTCGCCCTTTATGATAAAGTAATTCAAGCACTCCAAACTCTGTGGGATTTAATCCATATTGCTCAATCAATTTACTCGATTCTTCAAGAATCACTTTACTAGCCCTAGAAAGAACGATAAACAATTGAAGTGCTCGTTCTTGATTTTCCATCATTTTTTCACCTACTATAATTCCTTCACTTTATTTTATCTTAGTATATCGAAATTACAGCATGACTGTCAAAATAAACTCCTGATCTTGATCATTCTACTTTGAGTTTATTAACTTTTTAAATGCCGTTTCGTCTTTTTCAATAATTGGAAAGGTTACGATAAAGCTTGTCCCTATGCCCACTTCACTTGAGACAGAAATTGTCCCCCCATGATCCTCCACTGTTTGCAGCACAAAAGGCATTCCAAGTCCAGTCCCATCAGACCGTGTTGTAAAGTAAGGCATGAAAACTTGTGTTAAATTATGCGCTTCAATCCCTTTACCTGTATCTTTAATGATGACATTCACTTGACCTTCCCCGCAGTGCTGCATATAAATGGTTAACGTACCTCCAGGTTGCATCGACTCCAAACTATTTTTAAATAAATTTAAAAATACTTGTTTTAATCGCCCCTCATCCCCCAATAAAAAAGGAACACCATCAAATTCATCCATTCTGACAATTTTAATATTTTCCATAATTGACTTAGGGCTAATTACTTGAATAATATTATCTAATAATCCCTTAAGCGACAGTGGTTTCTTTTCAATTTTTGTTGGTTTTGATAACGTTAACATTTCACTTAAAATGTTTTCCATTCTTTCAATTTCATCTTCAATTACATTTAAATATTTTGTCGTATCTTCATCTGCTGTTATTTTCAATAATTGCGTAAATCCTTTTAAAGTAGTAATCGGATTGCGAATCTCATGTGCGACACTTGCCGCCATTTGCCCAACTTCCAACATAGAATCCGTTTGACCTAACTGCTCTTGTAATAATATCTTTTCTGTATAATCTGTTATTTTAAGTAAGAATAAATCAGATACGTGATCTTGAATCATCATAATTTTATAATATCGAATGTTTTTTGTAGGGTGAATATATTGCTGAACCGTTTCAGCATATTCACTTTCTAATGCTTGCTTCTTAAACGCATCCTCGTTGAACGAATCTTCCGAAAACAAAGAAAGTACATAATCAATATTATTTCCTATAAAGCGCTCTTTTGATAGATTAAAAAAATCATATGACAAATCATTCATATCTTGAATGTATCCATCTTTAGTACTCAAAAACAATAAACTGCTTGTATGTTTTAACGCCCCCAACCAATTCTTTTCTTGATTTTCACGAAATTTAATGGGTAAAGCAAAAAGAAGAATAATTACATTCGTCTTATGGTTAAAGTATAAATTTGTCTTTACAGTGCATTCATTTTTGTCGTTGACTTTCATAAAAAAATGACAAACAATACTTTTTTCAAAACTCAATTTCTCTAATGTTGCTGTAAATTCTAGTGAAGACTGCTGTGCAATAATTTGGTTAATATTACTTCCCCGACTAACTTTAAAAAATCTTGTAAAGTTTTCATTAACTTCACAAATGTCACCATTTAACTCGATAACAGCCATCGGTTTTTCTGTAGCTTCTAAAAAAAACTGAGTGCTTTCATCGATATACTCACTCGTTATTCCCAATTTTTCAACCTCCTAATGATCATTTATAAACAATACGAAGATTGATTATTTTTTTAAATAAAATCAAAAAGCTATTAAATGATTACTAAAATTGTTTCATATCTGCCAATAGATGTGTATAGGAGAAAAGGTTCATTTAATTTTGAAAAATGGGAAGTATTTATAATTATTAAAAAACCACTGAAAAAGACCTATACACTATCCCCTAATGCAAGGTTTTTACAGTGGTCGAAAAGAAATTTAGTTTAGTGAATAGACTTTTGTCATATTTGGTCAGTTTTTATTTATTTATCCAATAATGACTCGTTCTTCAGGATAATGATAATGGGGCTTTTTAGTTCGTCCACCGAGCGTTAGTAAAAATGAAATTAAACCAACACGTCCAATAAACATTAATATCATGATAATCACCTTTCCAATAATAGAAAGTTTCGGGGTAACCCCTAATGACATACCACAAGTTCCAAAGGCTGAAGTAATTTCAAATAATAAAGCATTCGCTGGTAAAGTAGAATCTGTAATAAGCAGTATAATTAAAGCAGCCATCACCATAAAACCTGCTAATAATATAACCGCATACGATCTAAATACATCAACAAGCTTAATTCTTCGGTTAAAGACATGAATGACTTCTTGCTTTCGCGCAAAGCTAATTAAAAACAAGATCGCAATAGCAAGCGTCGTCGTTCGAATCCCCCCACCTACTGAACTAGGTGATGCGCCGATAAACATTAATGTGCTAAGGACGATATCTGTGGCATCACTAAATTGTGTCACATCAAATGTCGTAAGTCCTGCTGAACGCGAAGAAACAGAATGAAAGAAAGAAGCAAATACTTTCTCGTGAAATGCCATCCCTTTAAACGAATTCAACGACTCTAAAATAAAAACCATTACAGCACCAAAGACAAGCAGAATTCCAAATGTAATCGTTGTAATTTTAGTAAACAAAGAAAAGCGGAAGTTCTCCTTTCGATTCCTCGATAAATACATTCGAACTTCAACTAAAACAGGAAATCCAATCGCCCCAAGTACGATTAAAATCATTGTGATTAATTGGATGAAATAATCATTAAAATACATATGTAACGACATCCCTGTTAAATCAAAGCCAGCATTTGTTGTTGCGGATACCGCCATAAAAAGACCATTTAAAAGGGCTTCACCAAATGTCTCGAAATCCTTCCATAAATACAATGTGAAAATAAGCCCACCAATTAGTTCAATCGCAAAGATTAACACGACAATTTGGCGAATTAATTGAACGATATCGGCGAGGCTGTACTGATTTTGATCTGCCATAATAAGTTGTCGTTCCCGCATGCCAATTTTCTTTCTCATCATTAACCAAAAAAATGTACCAATCGACATAATGCCAATTCCGCCAAGTTGTAAAACAATCATTAACATTATGATGCCAAATGACGAGTAAGTGTCACCTATCGTAATCGACGTTAACCCAGTGACACTCACCGCACTTACTGAGGTAAATAAACTATCAATAAACTTTACTTCCACGCCCGGCTGATAAACACCCGGTATATTTAAAAGAAGGAAAGAAAATGCTATCGCTAAAAAATAATAAAATACAATAATTTGTACAGGTGTAAATCGTTTAATCGTTTGGCGATGATTTCTCATTCCTTTTCCTCCTTAACGCATTGATTATTTTCTTCTGCCTTCTTTAATCCCTTTAAGATAACCATGTAAAGCAATCCCAACTAACACGATCCAAAACGTTGCTTTCCATACTGTCGTATTTGGAAAACCTGGATCGATAATTTGTAGTTTCTCATGAGCTAACGTTAAGACGACTAGCTTTACGCCTACCCACCCAACAATAAGAAATGCTGCGGTTTCAAGCGATGGATATTTCTCTAATAAAACAACAAATTTCCTTGCAGCAAATCGCATAATAATGAGTCCAATAATACCACCAAGTAACATGACGGTAAATTGTCCACCGTTAATGCCACCTACGTGAAAGTCTCCCCATTCTGGCAATGTTACTGCTAACGCTACTGCTGCTAACATGGAATCGAGTGCGAAAGCAATATCTGCAAGTTCAACTTTAAGAACGGTCATCCAAAAACCTGATTTTTTACGTTTCTTTAAATGTACCTCATTCGAATTACCTTTTTGCTCTAGTATGCTTTTAATGGCAATAAACAATAAATAAGTCGCACCTAAAGCTTGAATTTGCCATATATCAACTAAAAATGTAATCATAAACAACGCTGCAAATCTAAAAATAAATGCGCCTGCTAATCCATATAATAATGCTTTTTTCTGTTGGACTCTCGGTAAATGTTTGACCATAACTGCCATAACAACTGCATTATCCGCAGCTAATAATCCTTCAAGCACAATTAATACGATTAGTACCCATGCATACTCTAAAAAAATTGCTTCCATTATGATGCCCCCCTAGTAGTTTTACTGTACCGAATCAAATATCCTTCATTCTTAAATGTAGTGAACCGTGTGTAGATGAAAACAATAAACATAAATTCTCCCTTACTTATTCAAATTAAAAAGACCCTCACCTAATAAAAGGCAAAGGTCTCGCAAAGTCGGAATTTACTTTTACAATTTCGGCTATCATAACCGATGGCAAGGCCATGTATTGACGATTATGAAATAGGTCTCCCTATTGCTACTCCCCCTTGACATATAGTCAAAAGATATTAAGTTATTGGGTACTTTTGCCTTTATTATACCACTTTATATTTTGGATTAGCAATATTTATATGACGCGTTGTCTTCAAAACTTCATAGTAAACATAACCTATACTTTACTATAGTCAACTCTCTATGAAATTATGCACAACATTCATTGCAAATAGTAAAAGTCGTCCGCAAATCGAAATGACCGTACCGGACGACTTTTACTATATCAAGTTAAAAACGTTTTTGAACTGAAGCTGTTTTTCTTCGACGCTTTCTCATATCTTTGTCGAATAAACTATAAATCACAGGAACGATATATAATGTCAGTAATGTTGAACTAACCAATCCGCCAATCACCGCAATTCCCATCGGTTGGTTCATTTCTGTTCCCTCACCAAGACCGAGTGCTAGTGGCAATAAGCCAAAAATTGTTGTGAGTGCAGTCATTAAAATCGGACGAACACGATCACGCGTCGAAATGATAATCGCTTCAAAAGAAGGAATTCCTTTTGCTTTTTGTTGATTAATATAATCGACTAAAATAATTCCGTTGTTGACAACGATACCAACAAGCACTAATATCCCAATAATCGTCGTTACACTAATCGGTGTATTCGTCACAAACGAACTCAGTGCGACACCAATTAGCATGAGCGGGACAGAAATCATAATAACAAGCGGATACTTAAAGGATTCGAATTGAGCTGCCATGACGATATAGACAAGAACTACGGCAAGCGCTAAAGCAAGCATCATATCATAAATCGCACTTTCAAATAGTTCTCGATCTCCTCCGTATGACATTTCAATGTTTTTAGGTAATGCCAATTGGTCGATTAATGTATTCACTTCTTTTGTCATTTCGCCTAATGACGCTGTTGATACATATTGCACATCAAATGAAATCGAATATGCTTGATCTATCCGGCGAATTGAAACTGGGCTATCAGTAATGCCAACTTCCGCCATTTCTTCAAGTGCGATAAATTCTCCCGTTTGTGTGCGCAATTTAATTTTCTTTAATTGCTCTATATTTTCTCGATTTTTTTCTTCATACTGAACATAAACACCTATTACCTTTTCATCTTCATCGATGATTTGTGTAGCCATTTGACCACGTGTAATGTGATTAATCGAATCTGCAATTTGATAAGGAAGGAATCCATATTCATCTGCTTTTTCACGGTCAATCTCGATTTCAATTTCTTCTACGCTATTTTCTACTGTGCTTGATACTTCTTGGACAGTTTCCAATCGTTCGAGCGCTTTTGTCACATCTTCTACGGCATTTGTTAGACGTGTTTCATTCGTATCTTTCAGTGAAAATGACAAAGTATTCGGCGTGGAACCAGATGCAGTTTGTAAATTAAAGTTAAGTTCTGCTTCTTGATCAATAGCTTCTAAAACTTTCGGTTGAACATGATCAACAAATTCAAAAATAGAGCGGTTTCGTTCGGATAATGGCAGGAGTTTCACATAAACTTCTCCCCGCTCTGTATTCGAAGACCCTTGTGATAAACTTTCCTGGGTGCCACCGACTAGACTTACATACACATCGACATCTTTTTCTTCTTTTAATTGCGCTTCAATTTTATCGATAACTTCTTCTGTTGCTGCTGAAGAGGAGCCGTTTGGTAATTGAACAGATATACTCACAAAACCTTCATCTGTCGCCGGTAAAAATTCAGTCCCTACTTTGTATAAACCAAATCCACTTCCGACTAAAAGAACGACTGTCGCCCCTAATACAATGATGCGATGGTGAAGCGCCCATTTAACCGAACGTAAAAACCGGTTAAGCGATTTCGAACGACGACGCCTTGCTTCTATATCGGTTTTCGTTTCTTTCAACATACGACTCGCCATCATCGGTACAACAGTTAGCGCAACAATTAATGATGCAAACAAACTAAATGAAATCGTTAGCGCAAATTCAGTGAAAATCTCCCCAATAATCCCCGTAATAAAAATAACCGGAACAAACACAGCTAAAGTTGTTAATGTGGAAGCTGTAATCGCACCCCCGACTTCTTTTGTTCCATCAGATGCAGCTAGTTTCGGTGTTTTCCCCATCACTAAATGACGCTCTATATTTTCAATGACAACAATCGCATTATCTACAAGCATTCCGATTCCAAGTGCTAGTGCACCTAATGTCATAATATTTAAGGTGAAATTTGCGAAGTACATCATGACAAATGTGACAATGACGGAGTAAGGAATTGCGACACCGATAATAATTGGACTTTTAACACCTTTTAGAAATAGAAATAAAACAATCATTGCAAAAAGGCCACCTAAAATAAGTGATTGTCCTGTATTGCCAATTGCTAGCTGGATATAATCGCCTTGGTCAAATAATAAATCAGCTTTTACATCTTGAAAGGCTTCTGTTTCGAGTAAATCATCTAATGTTTTTTTAAATGCTTTTGATACTTGGGCTGTATTTGCACCAGACTCTTGTAATACGGACATGAGAACAGCTGCTTCATCATTCGCACGTGTAATCGTTGAAGATTCCGCCTCTTTTAACACTACATGACTGACATCACTAATTCTGACTTTCTCGCCGCTTATTGGATGTGTCAAAATGGGAATCGATTTAATATCTTCAATAGACGTCAGCATACTCACAACACGCGTTGTCAACTGTTTCTCTTTTGTTGTTATTGGTTCACCTGGCATGGACACATGACTCGCCTGAATAACTTGAACGATGTCTTCTTGTGTCAGTTCATTTTCTTCCAATTTTTCTTGACGTAAATTGATTTGAATTTCTTCTACAACATCACCTGAAGTCGTTACACTTGCGACACCTTCAATTCGTTGAAGTTCGCGCTCTAACTCTTCTGATAGATGACGAATGTCCGATTCTTCAGATTCGGCACGTAAAGAAAGCTGGATAACCGGAAATTGTGCCGGATCAAACTTCATTAATCGCGGTGCACTTGCCCCGTCTGGGATAGGTGCTTGGTCAATTCTTTGCATAACATCTAACTGTGCATCATCAATTTTGGTCGACCAATCGAACATTAATAAAACAAACGTTGATCCTTCTTGAGAAGATGTTTGGATCGTTTTCAATCCGGGCGTTGTCGATAAACTGTTTTCAAGTGGCTTCGTTAGTTTTTCATTCACTTCTATCGGTGAAGCCCCTGGGTAACTCGACACAACTACTGCTACAGGAGGATTCAACTCTGGAATGAGCGTCATAGGAATACGAAAAAAAGAAACGACTCCGAGAATAATGACAAGAAACATCGTGACAATAGTAAATACGGGTCGTTTAATCGAAAAATCACTAAGCTTCATAAATATGTCCTTCCTTTAAACACTTTTCATCATCATAATGAATATTCTGTATAAGTTCAACATACAAAACAAGCTAAACCCTGCGATGATCCGTTTTAGTATTCAAACGATCGCAAGGTTATCGCTAGCTGATTTTATAATAAACTATACAAGTCAATCTCAGGATGTTTGTCTTGGAACCAACGCATTGAGAAATCATTTTCAAATAAGAACACGAGTTGGTCATAACGATCTTTTACGAGCATTGCACGTTGCCCCGCCATCGTTTCGGTGACATCTTTTTCATTATGAATCCAACGCGCTACTTTAGATCCGATATTTTCCATTTGTACTTCTACGTTGTATTCATTTTTCATCCGATGTTCAAATACTTCAAACTGTAATTGTCCGACAGCACCAAGTAATACTTCCTCTGTATGAAGCGTTCGGTAATATTGAATGGCACCTTCTTGGACAAGTTGTAAAATTCCTTTATGGAAATGCTTCGACTTCATCACGTTTTTTGCCGTTACTCTTACAAATAGTTCGGGCGTAAATTGTGGCAAAGAAGCAAATGAAAAATTCGACTTTCCGCCAATGACCGTATCACCGATTTGATAATTTCCTGTATCATGCAAGCCAATAATATCTCCAGCGACTGCTTCATTCACTGTTTCTCGGTCATCTGCCAGAAATTGGGTTGTTTGCGTCAATTTAAATGAACGATCAATTCTTGGTACTTTTACCGTCATACCTCTATTAAATGCACCTGATACAATTCGAACAAAAGCAATACGGTCTCGGTGGGCTGGATTCATATTCGCTTGGATTTTAAAAATAAAACCCGTAAATTCATCTTTTTGCGGATCAATTGCTTCTTCCTCCGTTGTTAAGCGTGCTTGTGGCGCTGGTGCAAATTGTAAAAATGTTTCTAAGAATGTTTGGACACCAAAATTCGTGAGTGCACTTCCGAAAAAGACTGGCGTTAACTCACCTTTTGCGACTCGTTCTTCGGAAAATTCATTCCCTGCCTCATTTAACAATAAAACATCTTCTAGCGCTTGTTCATAATAAGCATTATCTGTCATCGGATGCGCTTCAGCTAATTCTCCCTCATCATTAAGTGCTAAGAAACGGTCTTCTCCTTCAGCGCGTGATTGCTCAATACGATGATTGAATCGGTCATAAATCCCAAGAAACTCTTTTCCCATCCCAATTGGCCAGTTCATTGCATAAGACTCAATTCCAAGCACTTCTTCTAATTCTTCCATTAAATCTAAAGGTGCTTTCCCTTCACGATCCATTTTATTAATAAACGTGAAAATCGGAATGCCGCGCATACGACAAACTTTAAATAATTTAATCGTTTGCGGTTCTACGCCTCGCCCAACGTCAATCATCATGACTGCTGCATCTACTGCCATCAGCGTTCGATACGTATCTTCACTGAAATCTTCGTGACCCGGTGTATCTAAAATATTAATTCTTATACCTTCATATTCAAACTGCATCACTGAAGATGTGACTGAAATTCCTCTTTGCTTTTCAATTTCCATCCAGTCAGAAGTTGCATATTTCCCAGTTTTTCTTCCTTTAACTGTACCCGCATCTCGGATTGCTCCGCCGAAGTAGAGTAGCTTCTCTGTAATTGTAGTTTTCCCAGCGTCAGGATGCGAAATAATCGCAAAGGTACGTCTGTCGTTAATTTCTTCATCAATTGACTTACTCATTTTACTAACTCCCTTATATAAAGAAGAACTATCCTTCCTGCTGAAAATAGCCTAGCAATCAAGATAGCCCTTTTTCTTTCTGTTTACTTTATTTCTTTTGCTTTAAACTTTTTTGTCGCTTCTTCTAGTGCGATTGCTGCATCCGAATGTGGATACTTTTCGCGACCAATAATTTGGAAATCTTCATGACCTTTCCCTGCGAATATAATAATATCATCTTCTTCCGCAACTGCAATGGCATGACGAACCGCATCCACTCGATCACCAATACAAGCGTAATTTTTATGTTGCATGCCTGCTTCAAGTTCCGATAAAATCGTTTCATAAGGCTCATCACGTGGATCATCTGTCGTTAAGACGACATAATCTGCTTTCGATGCTTCTTCTGCCATAATTGGCCGTTTTACCCGGTCTCGATTTCCGCCTGTGCCAATTAAAAAGATAATTTTATTCTTTTTATATGGAAGCACCGCATCAATCGCTTTCTCAATCGCATCCGCCGTATGTGCATAGTCGATATACATCGTAACTGGTAAATTTGTTTCCACTTTCTCCATACGTCCTGCAATCGGCCTGATTTCCGCTAAAAAAGCGACAATGCTTTCAATTGATAGCCCTTTTGCATATAAAGCTGCTGTCGTCGCAAGCGCATTCGAGACGCTAAACTCGCCAATTAACTTCATCTCCACATGAAAGACGCCTTCAGGTGAAACGAGTGTAAACGAAGTACCATCTGCTCTTAGTCGAATGTCTTTTCCGTGAAAATCAGCTTCATGGTGAATCCCATATGTTAAAATTGGATAACTTGTTTTCTCGGAAAACTTCTCATGCCATGGATCATCGATATTCACAACTGCATATTTTCGTTCTTCTAAATTTTGACCGAGTTGTGCAAATAATAATCCTTTCGCATCTCCGTAATTTTCCATCGTTCCGTGAAAGTCTAAGTGATCATGTGTTAAATTTGTGAAAATCGCGATGTCAAATTCCGTTCCAGCTAACCGTCCTTCGACGAGTCCGTGAGAAGATACTTCCATCGTCATCGTCTCACAGCCTTCACGTGCAGCTTGTGCAATTATTGACTGCGTTGCCAGTACATGTCCCGTTGTATTCTCAGTTTCATACAACGTTCCATTTAAATTAAAACCAATTGTTCCTGAAACAGCAGACTTTTCATTCGCCGCTTGTAAAATCGAATGAATCATACCACTGACACTTGTTTTCCCGTTCGTTCCTGTCACACCAATCATCGTCATTTTTTTCGATGGGTAGTGGAAAAAACGTGGTGCCAACAAGCCAATTGCACGGGATGTATTCGGTACTGTCACAACAGCAACTTTTTCTACATCAACAACAACCGGCTGCGATGCAACAATAACACGTGCCCCGTTGTCTACTGCCTGTTCGACAAAATCATGTCCGTCTACAGTAAACCCTTCAATGCACACAAAAACACCACCAGGTTGAACAGCACGTGAATCGACTTCGATGTCAGGTACCACGGCTGGTAATGTTCCTGTAATCTGTTGAATCGGTAATATTGAAAATAACTCTTTTGTATCCATCAAAATCCTCCATTCAATCCATCATTGGTGAAGTTACATAAGCGTAAACTAGTCGTGCCGTTGCTTGTAAAGAATCGATATGTGTTCGTTCAAGTGCATGTGATGATTCAATTCCTGGACCGAATAAGGCATGCTTCACATCAAATCCCGCACGGATTGCCGCAGAAGCATCTGATCCATAATAAGGATAAATATCTAGTTGATACGGAATGTCTTGAGCTTTTGCTAATGAAACGAGCTGCTGTGTTAATTCATAATGATACGGTCCGCTCGAATCTTTTGCACAAATTGAAACTGTATATTCATCAGACGTTTGACCATCACCAATTGCGCCCATATCAACGGCAATATATTCTACGGTTTCTTCTGGAATATTTGAGTTTCCACCGTATCCAATTTCTTCATTATTTGAAATGTAGAAATGCGTTGTATGTGGCAAATGAATTTCTTCTTTTTGAATCATCCGAACAAGTTCAATGAGTAAAGATGTACTTGCTTTATCATCCAAATGACGCGATTTAATAAAACCGTTCTCTGCCGCTTCAAATCTCGGATCAAAAGAAACGAAATCGCCTACTTCTATTCCAAGTTTGCGCGTATCTTCTGCATTCAATACTTTTTCATCAATTCGAACTTCGATATTATCAGCATCTCTCTTGGCAGTCCCTGCATCTTTATACACATGTACTGTCGTTTGATGCATCAGAATTGTACCGCTAATTTTTGCTCCAGACGCTGTATGTATCGTACAATATTCTCCTTCAACAGAATGCCAATTAAATCCACCAATCGTTGTCAATTTAAGGCGCCCATTACTTTTCACTTCTTTGACCATCGCCCCTAAAGTATCTGTATGAGCAGTCAATAAACGATGACGGTCTGAATCTTCCCCTGCAACTGTTGCAATCACTGCACCTTTATTCGTTCTCGTGTAAGGGACTCCGATCTTCTCAAATTCATTGACAATAATATTCATAACATCAGTCGTATAACCTGATGGACTTGGTGTTTCAACGAGCTTTTTTAATAATGCAATCGTGTTTTCTTTATGAAATTGTACCGCCATTCAAACCTCTCCTTATTCGATAGACAACCTATTGTAATTATACGTGGATAAGATAGGAATTGAAAGATACCGAGTGAAAATAAAAATATCGATAAAATAAAAAACTTCAATTGCAGTTTATGCCTACAATTGAAGTTTCATCTCTTTATTTTAAAATACGTTTGATCCAGTTCAATTTCTTTCCGTAAGGGGGTAAAGCGACTTTCATTGGAATTTTTGTACTTCGTTCCATCATTGACTTTTCATGGGTAAATAACTCAAAGCTTGCTTTTCCGTGATACGCGTTCATTCCTGAATTTCCAACACCACCAAATGGCAAATGAATATTCGCAACATGTGAAACTGTATCATTGATACAACCGCCACCAAATGGTAAGACTGCAGTAAAATAACTTGCCGCACGTTCATTTTCAGTAAAGAAATAAGCTGATAATGGTTTTGGATTTTGACGAATCCGATGAATAATTTTACCTAAATCTTCATATTCTATAATTGGTAAAATCGGTCCAAAGATTTCTTCATCCATAGAAGGACTATCCCAATTAATATCCATTAATAAAGTTGGTGCAATATAAAGATCTTCTCGGTCTGTTTGCCCACCGATTAAAATTTGATTCGCTTCTTTTTCAAGCATTTCTGTAAGTCGATCAAAATGTCTCGCATGAATCATTCGGCCGTAATCATCACTTTTTTGTGGATCCTTCCCGTAAAATTTCTGCAATACAGCTAACATCTCATCAATGAAAGCATCTTTCACATCTATATGTACAAGTAAGTAATCAGGCGCTACACATGTTTGACCTGCGTTTAAAAATTTCCCCCATAAAATTCGCTCCGCTGCATTTTTTAAATTTGCGGTTTGGTCAACAATAACAGGGCTTTTTCCACCTAACTCCAACGTAAGTGGCGTTAATCTTTCTGCAGCTGCCTTCATAACAATCTTCCCGACTCTTGCACTCCCCGTAAAGAAAATATAATCAAAAGAAGAGTGAATGAGGTGGGATGTTTCTTCTTGCTCTCCCTCGATAACACGCACAAAACAAGTTGGGTAAATGGATTCCAATAATGCTCGGATCACACGACTTATTTCTGGCGCAAATTCAGACGGCTTCACAATCGCACAATTTCCAGCAATAATTGCACCAATTAACGGTTCCATCACAAGTTGAAATGGATAGTTAAAGGGTCCAATAATTAACACACTTCCATACGGATCTCGCGTAATGTAGCTTTTGGCTGGTTGTAAATGAACCGGTGTCTTTACTTTTTCCGGCACCATCCACTCATCCACATGCTTCACCATATATGAAATACTCGACAAAACGATTCCTATTTCAGACACATACGATTCAAATGCACTTTTTCCTAAATCCTTCTCAAGTGCATCTATAATATCAGCTTCCGACTTTCTAATTGCATCATATAATTTATTAAGCATTTCTTTTCTAAATTCAGTTGACTTTGTTTCACCCGAAAAATAAAAATTTCGCTGCTCTTGAATCAGCAATTCGACTTTTTCCGCTGTTAATTTCAAAATATTTCTCTCCTTTAGTCAAATGATAGATAAATGACTAGCTATTCGTAAATTCAATAGCTTGTCATTTTACAAAAGAATTCTTCAATATTCTTCTCTAATTTACGTCACTCCCTGAATTACATGATCTTACATAATTCATTATTTGACGCTTACTCCCATATTTTATAACTTTCACGGAAGTCAATATTTCGAAAGGACTGTTTTTAAACGCTTCTAAATTCCAACGAATTGCGCAGTTTTAAAGTGCCTTTTACTTCATATACTAAGAACACCTACACTTCTCCTTAGCTAATGTGCATTCAAGTCAATAACAAAAAAGAAACATGATTTATGATTTTAGTTTGTATTATATCATTTATGGGTAAAGAACATTTAACTAATTATAAATTCAAGGAGGAAATACAATGACGAATACTGTAGCATGGTGGGAAGACTTATTTGAAGGTAATTTATCTCCTGGAATCGATAAAAATAGGCTAACTGAATTAGAAGATGAAAATTTTCTCTACTTCAATGAAGAAGTTGAGGAAGACGTCCCGTTACAATCATAATCATTAAAATCCCAAATGCTTAATCAGTTTTTGGGATTTTAATTTTTTCAAATAAAGAACATAATGTCACTCTATACTTTTCCAAAGGTATAACGCTGCATAACTCATATAAGGGCTCCAATCTGAAAAACGTTCTGTAATCTCTAGCTTTGTTGGCTTGCGGTCCATCCCCCATAATTTCTTCAACGCATTTTGTAAACCAACATCCGCCACTGGAAATAAATTAGGCTTTCCTAGTCCAAATAATAAAAAATTTTGTGCGGTCCACGGCCCAATTCCTCGGTAATTCGTTAAAATTCGAACGATTTCCTCTTCATCCAATTGACGAAGCTCTTCTAGATTAAGCCCACCTTCTGCAATAGCCTTTGACAAACCAATGACATATTCAGCTTTTCTTTCACTAAATTGCATATTACGTAATTCGGCGACCTGTAACTGCGCAACTACTTCCGGGGATGGATATGTCCATACTCCCTCAACTTGCTGCCCGTATATTTCCACAAAACGCATCGTTAATGTATTTGCAAAAGCCTTATTAAGTTGCTGATGAATAATCCCTTTCATTAATCTCCCGTACAGTGAAAAACTTCTTACAAGAGGCATCCCTTCATATTTGTTAAAAATAGGCGCCAAGTCAGTTTGTTGAAAATGTTTTTGAACATCATCTAATGATTGATCAAAATGAAAAATGGTTTTCACTGTATTTATTTGGAGGTCATTCAACATACCTTCTAATTGAAACAACGGTTCTTCTTTTGTCCCAATCCCTCGCACTGTAACAATATTCCCTTCTGCCATTGGAATACGCACAAATCTTCCCTGAATATTTACAGCATTTACCGGATCATTCGAAAGCCGAATCAAAGCACTGTCGAAATCATAAATAAATGGTAATTTAATTAAAGTATCCATGTGTTCTACTCCCCCATTGTAATGATTCTCTTCTTTACAGTAGACGTAAGTGAAATTTTCCAAACATTTCTTTAGATTTTCAATGTTTTTAAGCATCAATCACATTTTTTAAATATTTCCCTTTGAAAAGTGTTGACTTATTTTATAGTTCAGCTATAATAGTAATTGTCCAGTAAATGAGACAAACTTTATATGATGGTTTCGTAGCTCAGTTGGGAGAGCGCCACCTCGACAAGGTGGAAGTCGGGGGTTCGAGCCCCTCCGAGACCATACCTATAAGCCTTTAGCACACAAAGGTTTAAGAAAACACTATCCTTAATTGGATGGTGTTTTTTATTGAAAGTAAACGTAAAATCAACCTACTGAAAAACTTCCTCTACTTAAAGTAAAGGAAGTTTTTTCATGAATGAATTAAGCAACTGCAACTTTTTTACTTTCATCATCTTTTGTTTTATATTGAATCGCAAACAAAATTCCAAACATAATGAGCCCAAAGATGTCTGTTATTGTTTCTGGGAAAATGAGCAATAAACCTGTTGCAAGAATTAACAACCGTTCAATCCAATTACATTTTCGGTACCAAAAACCGATCATGCCTGCGCCAATTGCAATCATTCCAATTAACGCAGTAAATACAACCCATATGATTTCGGTTGCAGATGAACCAATCATTAACAATGCCGGGTTATATACAAACATATATGGAATAATAAACGCGGCAATCGCTAATTTCGACGATGTTACCCCGGTTTTAATTGGATCTCCACCTGAAATTCCCGAAGCAGCAAATGCGGCGAGTGCAACTGGTGGTGTAATATCTGCAACAATTCCAAAAAAGAAAACAAATAAATGCGCAGATAAAGCAACAACTAATGGTACAGCTGCACCAGGCTCAGTCCCAAGCATTAACAAAGTAATAATTGCTGGTGCTGCGATTGTAGACGTAATGACATAGTTTGCTGTTGTTGGGGAACCCATCCCTAAAACAAGTGATGCGATCATTGTAAAGACAAGCGTTAAGAATACATTTCCACCTGCTGCAGATATTAATCCATTCGCTAATCCTAAGCCTAAACCTGTTTTTAATACAACACCGACAATAATTCCCGCACATGCCGTCGCCGCCGCAACTGCTAATGCGGTCCGTGCACCATCTACAAGTGCATCAATCATATCTTTAAAACCAATTCTTGTTTCTTTACGAATCGCACTAACGACAATTGTCAATACAATACCATAAAGCGCTGCTTGCATTGTCGGGATCCCAATTAATAAGAAAAAGATAATCCCTAAAATTGGCAACAATAAATAAATTTTCTTCAATGTTGCCTTGCGGTTTGGAATTTGATCTTCTTGCATCCCTTTTAAACCAACACGCTTCGCTTCAAAATGCGTCATAATCCAAATTCCCGCGAAGTAAAGAATTGCTGGAATCGTCGCCGCTTTTGCGATTTCCCAATACGTAATGCCGCCGATAAACTCTACCATTAAGAAAGCAGCAGCCCCCATAATTGGTGGCATTAACTGTCCGCCCGTTGAAGCAGCCGCTTCAACTCCACCGGCGAATTCCTTTCTGTACCCAAGCTTCTTCATCATCGGAATCGTGTAAGAGCCAGAACCTACAACGTTTGCTACAGAACTTCCCGAAATCGTTCCTTGTAAAGCACTTGAGAAAATGGCTACTTTCGCAGGCCCACCTGTTAAACGTCCTGCCAAAACAACTGCAAGCTCATTAAAGTAGTTACCAACACCTGTTTTCACCAAAAACGCGCCAAATAACAGGAAAACGAAAATAAATGTCGCAGATACACTAATCGGTGTACCTAAAATACCATCTGTCGTATAAAACATCGTTCTTACAATACTTTTCACATCTTGTCCCCTGTGGTTTAAAAAGCCAGGGAAATAAGGCCCTAAAAAAGCATAGACCAAAAATAAACTTGAAATAATCGTAATTGGAAGACCTACCGCACGTCTTGCTGCTTCTAACGTCAAGAGAATCGCAATAAGACCTACAATTAAGTCAAAATCTGTTAACCGACCTACTTGCATCGCAATCTTCTCAATATTTAACGGCCAGTAAAGTCCAACCACAATTGATAGTAAAGCTAATATTAAATCGTAAAATGGAACTTTGCCTCTTTTCTCTTTCTTTAAGCGTTTTCTAGCTGGAAATAAAATAAAGATTAATGACAAAGCAAAACCTAAGTGAATTGAACGTTGAATATAAGCTGTATATTGACCAAATATTGCTGTGTACAATTGGAACAATGAAAATGCAAGGAGTCCGACAAAAACAATCTTTCTAAAAATAGAGCCTAAATCTCGCGTGTTCGACTCAGGGTCATATTTTCTAAGGATTTCATCTTGCGCTTCCTCGGATAACATATCTACATCTGTATCAAGCTGAGTATTTTTCATTTCTTCTTGTCGCTGTTTATCTTTCGCCATTTAACTTTTCTCCTTTCATCATTTGATAGAAAGTCAATCTTTGTACTTTAAATTCATATGACTTTCCCTTCTCCAAATATTCCTTCAAATCGATTTCAACTCCGTTATATCGTAAAGCTAAATCCGCATCTACTCTTCCGATATGAAGTCTAAATGAATCGATCACTCTATCTTTATATGTAAGCGTATAAACGCCATCTTTCAAATCGATTGTTTCTCCTTCACCCGCCTCACCAGGCATTCCTATTGAAAGGTTTTCATAAGACATGGAGAGCATCCGAATGTCCCGGTTTTCCGTAACTTCATAAGACTCAATGACATCCGTTAAATGGATTGAGTGTACGTATCTAATGTCAAATGTACGTTGCTGATTCGTCGGCACGTAAAAAATTCTTTCCTGCTGTGTTCTTGTTTCAGTAAATGATAAAACTTCTTTCAAAGGAAGAAAAAAGAATATAGATAGTAGAAGGATGCTGAACAAAACCAATAAAGAACTTATTACATACCTCATTCTCTTTTCCCTTCTTCCCCCGTTATCGATTTCACAATTTTAACTTCTTTTACGTTACTTAAGTTTAATTTAAATGTAAAAGAAGGCGACTGAAGCATTGCGCCTCGCCGCCTCACTTTTAAGCTTTTAGTGTTCATTATTCATCAAAGTATTTTTGTGCACCAGGGTGAACTTTAATTCCTACTCCGTCCAATCCTGATTCTTTTTTAATATACTTTGCTTTATCATGTGATAATGATTCCGCATTTTCATAAATCGCCTTTGTAATCTCGTAAACTAAGTCTTCCGGCAATTCATCTTTTACAACAAGCATCGCACCGACAGACACCGCGTTTATCTCTTCTTCTGAACCATATGTGCCTTCTGGGATGACTTCTTTAGCATAATATGGATACTTTTCGATTAATTCTTCTGCTTTTTCATCTTCAATTGGAACGATAAATACTTTTGCTACAGCATTCAATCCTTCAACAGCTCCTGTTGGTGTACCTGCTGTTACGAAAGCTGCATCAATTTGACCTGCTTGAATACTCTCTTGAGACTCACCAAAGTCTAGGTTTTGCGCATCAATATCATCCATCGTTAAACCATGAATTTCTAATAGTTGTTTTGCGTTCGCTTCTGTTCCTGAACCGATTGCACCAACCGAAACTTTTTTACCTTTTAAATCTTCATATGACTCAATACCATTTTTTTCTAGTGTTACAAGTTGAACTGTTTCAGGGTAAAGGTTACCAATTGCAGCAATTTCATCAACCACTTCATTCTCAAACATTAACTCACCTTCTGTTGCATAGTAAGCGATATCTGTTTGAACGAAAGCAATTTCAGCCATTCCTTCTTTTAAGTCAATCATGTTTGCTGCTGATGCTTGTGATACTTCAGCATCTGTTTTAATTCCCGTTTCTTTTGAAATAAAATCAGCAAATGATCCGCCTAATGGATAATAAGTTCCTTGGGCTCCACCTGTTAAAATGCTTAAGTTTTTATAACTATCTTTCTCAGATGTCTCACCAGCATCTTCAGTTCCCCCATCTTCTGTACCAGCGTCATCTTTACCCGCATCATCTGAATCGTCGCCACAAGCAGCTAGTACGAGCATCGCGATCAGCGAAATTAGCGCGAGTAAATAGAGTTTATTTTTCTTCATAGACTTGTTCCTCCCCTTTTGATATGTTTTGATTGTTCATTATCATATTATCATGAAAGTGAATACTTTTGTCAATTTTCTAAAAGTATTATTAATAAAAAGCATTGAGAAATCATTATTGTAATAAAAGTAAAGGTATTTGAATAATTCTTATCAATTAATTTTGCATTGATTGAGGACTCATGGAGGGGACATTCAGGGGGATATTAAAAACAAGTTTTAAATCTTTTAATCTCTTCAATTTACGTCTTATCTAAACAAATTCCATTATGAGGTGGCCAAATAAGCCCGACTGACTGTCTCGGACTTATTGGATTCCTCTTTATATACTCATCTTAACTTTTTACTCTTGAATGTTCGTAATCTCTTTAAATCTTCACACGATCAATCATATTGCGAGTCGATTGCTTCTTCTTCATCACGTAGACGATGGGCAATTCTTGATGCTGCCGATGCTGCAACACTTGCGACTAAATCATCAAGAAAAGTATTCACGCCTCTTCCCTTTTCCGTATCTAATTGATTAATAATCCCAGTTTTGTTTTTATCCAAATGGCCGAAAGTTGTTACTGCAATCGAACCGTACGTAAAGACAGCGCCAAGTGCGATCGTTTCATCGACACCAAACAATCCTTCATCCGCTTGAATGATTTCTTGAAGTGGTTCTGACAACTTACCTTGTTCGCATAATTCATCCAATTCGATTCCTACTAAAATTGCATGTTGTAATTCACGTTTTTTCAAGACACTTTTTACTGAGTCTAAACATCTCTCTAATGTTAAATCCTGGTTATAGGGCAATTGCATTTCATGAACAATTTCGGCAATATCTATTAGCTCTACACCTCTACGTTGTAAAGCTTCAGATGTCGCTTGTTCAACGACTTTTGAATGAACGACATTTTTTTTATTCATCAAACTAAACATCCCCTTTTTATTTTTAGTATCCCTACTACGATTATACCTACATTAACAGATATGTTACAATTTCATACAGATAATGATTGGAGGTCATTTCTTATGAAACAAGGAAAAATCGAAGAAGTAACTCTTTATAGTGAAGCTCTTGGTGAAGAAATGCAAATTTTAATTCATTTACCGCATAACTACACGCCGCTCTATAAATATGCAGTTCTATTTGGTTCTGACGGTAAAGATTATATTCAATACGGGCGTGTTGGGCGCGTCATTAACGAACAGATGGAAGAGCATGAGATTGAAAACATGATCTTTGTTGGCATTCCGTATAAAAGCGTCAGTGAACGCCGCCGCATGTATCATCCAGAGGGAGATAAGCGTGAAGCTTACATACGTTTTCTAGCACATGAGCTTGTCCCTTATATCGATGAACATTATCCGACTTATCAAGTTGGTACGGGGAGAGCACTAATTGGTGACTCTTTAGCTGCAACAATTTCACTGTTAACAGCTGTAAAATACCCAAATATTTTCGGTAAAGTCATTTTACACTCTCCTTATGTGGACCAATTTGTACTCGAGCAAGTAAAATCTGTTCAAAACCCTTCAGCCTTCTCGATTTATCATGTAATCGGAACTGAAGAAAATGAAGTACAAACTCAAGTGGATGGGATACAAGATTTCTTAGCACCTAACCGTTCTTTAAAAGAAGCAATTGAAGAAAAAGGATTCGATTATTTTTACGAAGAATTCGAAGGAAATCATACTTGGAAATATTGGCAAGCCGATATGCCACGAGCCATAAAAAAGAATTTTTGTTATTAATTGACAATTAAATAACAGAAAACATTTAATTCTGTTATAATGTTGTTAAGCGTTACAATAATATTAGGGGGTTTTTCTCATGAAATATGGTATTGTAGCATTTCCATCGAAAGAACTTCAAGACTTAGCGAACGGTTATCGTAAGAGGTATGACCCACATTATGCACTCATCACGCCACATATGACGATTAAAGGTGTTTTCGATGCGAGTGATAAGGAAATTGATGAGGTAGCAAAAGCAATTAAAGAAGTAACAAAAAAACATGGTCCGTTTGAATTAAACGTCACAAAAGTGAGTACGTTTGCGCCAATTACAAACGCAATCTATTTCAAAGCTGAGTCAAATGAAAAACTTGTCAATTTACATGATGATTTAAACTATGACTTTTTCGGGAACGAACCTGCCTATTCATTTGTTCCTCACATTACAATTGCACAAAAACTTTCTTCCGGAGAACATGATGACATTATCGGCCAATTAAAAATGGTAGGTGTCGATCACACAGAAACAATCGATCGATTACACCTTCTTTATCAATTAGAAGATGGTTCGTGGACAGTTTACGAAACATTCCGCTTAGAAGGAAATCAGTAAGTTTTGTATCAAGTTACGATTGTCTCTTCAAAAGATGAATTAGGCGATGCATTTTTTGTTCGAAGAAAAGTTTTTGTAGAGGAACAAGGAATCCCACTAAGTTTAGAATTAGATGAATACGATGAAACAGCAAGCCATTTTGTTGTTTATAAAAAAAACACTCCCATTGGCGCTGGAAGAATTCGTGAGATTAATAAGGGCATCGGGAAAGTCGAACGTGTTTGTATCCTGCCAGACTACCGCGGACTACACCTCGGTAAACTGATTATGAAGGCATTAGAAGCGCATGGTTCTAAACAAGGATTTAAAAAGATTGTATTAAATGCACAAGCACAAATATTGCCATTTTACGAAAGTATTGGTTATCGAGTTACTTCCCCTGAATTTATGGATGCCGATATTCCACACCGTGCAATGGAGAAAAAATTAGGATAATAAAAACAGAGTGAGGAAAATTCTTCCTTACTCTGTTTTTTAATGTTTAAATATATGCGTTAATGACCGCACCTTTTTTAACAACATTTGCATTCTTTACTGAAATATTTGCTGGATTTGGATTTACATAGCCGATGACTTCATTTTGTAAGTTGGAAGCTGCTAATGGGCTTTTTTCAACTTGTTTTTCTTGTTCTACATTTTGTTGCTCAGCAATTTCTTCAAATTCCTCCATAAAATCACCTATTTTATTTACATGATGTAACTGTGATATTCTAGAGTAATTACTATTTTCATTCATTAGCCGGTTGGCATACTGCTGTGATCTATATGAATTAATTGGTAATACGTATCCCATTAGCCTCTACCTCCTCATAATAAAGTGATATTTGTATCTAGATACCCGAAAATTCAAACTTTTAAACGAATAGATGATGTTTCATACTTTTAACCTTAATCTACTTTTTGAGCTCTTACTATACTTATCGGTTAACTTATCAGAATATGAAGCTTTTTCGCAAAACATTTTATTGAAAATGAATTTTCTGATATCGTTCCACTGTTATTAAACGATCTGGGTCATAGCATATTTTCAATATCTGAAAAATTAAAGGATTTTCCTCCACTTACGATGGATTGAACGAGTTCATCTTCCATTTGTGGAGATACATCTTTGTTCGCGAGCTTGCCAACATTGCGAATGATTTTTCTTACTTGACGTTCATCTCTAAAGTCTGCAAACTGAATGGCATTCGCGAGTGCAAATACCTCATCCATTGGCACGCCTGTTTTCGATTCAATTTTCTTGAAAAATGAATCATTCATATAAACTCCCCTTCCTTATACAAAGCTAGAGCCGACAATAATTAACAAGATGAATAGAACAACGATTAGAACGAAAGTAGAACCACCGTAAGTGCCTCTTCCTCCGCGGCGTCCTGAACAACCATAACCTGGCCCATAACCTGGTCCATATCCTGGTCCATAACCTCCAGCGCCGTATCCTGTTCTACAAGGATTGTGTCCAAACATGAAAACCCCTCCTTCCCTTCTACATACTATATGCAGTGTAGTGGAAAGGTGTGGGGCAAATGTCCAGATATATTAAAGGTATATGCGTTTTTCTGTTATTAATTCGACAATTAAATAATTCTTTCTATAGTAAATCCTTCGTTATTTAAGATCTTAACACTTCTAATTTTTCCCTTTCGCTTTAAATATCACGGCTGCGATGAAACCAAATAAAATCGCTGCACTAATTCCAGAACTTGTCACTTCAAACATTCCAGTCAAAACGCCGACAAATCCATGTTTTTCAGCTTCTGCCATCGCACCATGTGTTAAAGAATTCCCGAAAGACGTGATAGGAATTGTCGCACCCGCCCCAGCAAAATCAATGAGCGGCTCATACCAGCCAATGCCATCAAGAATTGAACCCGTAACGACTAATATACAAAGTGTATGGGCAGGTGTTAATTTAGCTACATCAAATAATAATTGACCGACAACACTTATTAAACCTCCTACAATAAATGCGGTAATAAATATAGACATGATTGTACTCACTCATTTCATCGTTAATTCCACTGCGTGCGCAATACAAGGAATAGTTTCACCTTGTTGATAAGATAATGGAGACAATAAAGAACCTGTCGCGATTAACAACACTTTATTGTACGTACCTTTCATCATTTCATTGTAAACATACGAAAAATAAACGGCAGAAGAACAGCCAGCCCCGCTCGCGCCCGCCAAAAACTTAGGATCTTTTCCATAAAACTCTTCGCCTGCGTCTCTAGCATTTGATGAGATGTCTAACTCCTGTCTTGTAGCCAGTTCTTTAAAGATGGTAAAGCCTGTCTCACCCAAGTCTCCCGTCATGATTAAATCATAATCACTTTCCTTTGTTCTATGTCCTTTCAAATGACGTTGTAATGTATCCATTGCCGCAGGAGCCATGGCAGCACCCATATTTAAAGGATCAGTTGTTCCTAAATCAATGACCCGACCGACTGTTCCTTTTGTAATTTTAGGGACCCCTGCTTTGAACGGAGTCACGACCGCAATTCCTGCCGCCGTTGCTGTCCACTGGGCAGTTTTAGGTTTCTGGGAACCATATTCTACCGGATAACGAAATTGTCGTTCAATCGCATTGTGCTGACTTCCTGCTCCAGCTAATGCGCATGTCGATAAATTAGATTCCGTTAAAAGTGCCCCCATTAGTAAAGAAGAAACAGAAGTCGCACAAGCGGCAAACATACCTAAATAGGGTATTTGTAAAGAGCTTGCACAGAAATTCGAGGGCGTCATTTGATTGACAAGGTCACCGATTAGTAAATAATCTGCATCACTTGGTGTTGCGTCGATTTTACTTAATGCAATCATAGAAGCATCTTCAATCATTTTGGCATGTCCTTGTTCATTCGTTGTCAAATCACTACGCTCATCTTCATAAACTTTATCGAACTGTTCATTGAATGGACTTTTTCTTTCCAACGGACCGGCTGTGACACCTGTTGAAGCAATCGATGGTGTCGTCTGAAATGTCATAATTCCTTTTTTCACCATGAAACAACTCCAAACTTAACAAGGATTGTTTTAATAAGCGCGACGGCAAAGGCAGAGGCGACACCGAATAAAATGACCGATCCTGCTAGTTTAAACATATTTCCACCAACGCCAAGTACATAACCTTCACTTTTATGTTCAATCGAAGCAGAGACGACCGCATTTCCAAATCCAGTAATCGGAACCGCAGCGCCCGCTCCACCAAACTGAGCAATTTTTCTATATTGACCAAATCCAGTTAATAACATCGCAATAAAAATCATCGTAGCTACAGTTGGATTACTCGCTGTTCTTTCTGTAAAATCGAAAAAAGTCATATAAAAAACCGCAATAAATTGTCCGACAAGACAAATCATACCTCCTGTTAAAAATGCACGGATTATATTTTGAAAAAGTGGAGGTTTGGGTGATATTTCTTGCTCGAGTGTGGCATACTTTTTGTCGTCCATTATGTTTCCTCCTTTAATAGAGAGACGATTTTTTTCAATTTCTCATCTAATTGTTCTTCTTCTTTATCTTGGATAATCTGTGAAGTTTTATGCACAACTTTATTATCTGCTGACACAGTAACTGTTAGATTTGGATAACTTTCTTCTAATTTCTTTTTTAATTCTTTTTCAATCTTCTCTTTATGAAAACGAGAAAAAGTTTTCACCGTCATACCTGCTACTAAATCATCATTGTGAAAAATTGCATTTGTACTCACTAATCGTTCATCTTCTTCAAAAATTCTTTCTGCTAACTTACTGTCAGCCGTTGAATGGTTATAAATATGAACGCCTTCTCCGAGACGAGCACATCCCGAAAGGACAATAAGGATGAATACATATAATAAAACGTTTCGAATCGCATTTCCCTCCTTTTTATAAAAGTATGTCAAAACAATGCGCTTTTTATTCACTGGTAAGTCATTCGCCCTTACACTTATAAAAAAAAGACATAAGGTATAGAGAAGTGAAAGGGAGGGAATAGAAAAATGGGATGTAAAAAATGTGAACATGGAAGTAGCCACGGTGAACACGTAAAAGGGTGTGTATGTGAGGTCTTACGTGCCATTAAAGAAATTCAGGATATTGGTGCGGAAGATGATTGCGGTACTTGCACAACGAGTTGCTTCATGGAGCCTCTTGGTGGGATTACTAGCCCAGCACGCAAACACCCGATCGACACAAGAGTATTCATGTTATTAACGGAAAATGGTGATCCGTTCAAAGCCTTTTACCGTGATCGTCACCGACATGATTCAAGTTGCTATTCAGTATTCTTCAGAGTTGAAGAAATATTCGACAACTGTTGCGCCACGCTTAGAGTATTAGAACCTAAAAAACACAAAAATGAAGATGTTGATTTAATTGACTGCACACACACAACAATCGACCTTAAAAAAGTTTGTGAAACACGTCATTATAAAGCAACAGAAAGCTGTATCACTGTAGACTTAAGCTGCTTCTGCGGCGTGCAATGTGTCGATGATGTATTCCTCGACATTTGCTAATTCTTTCGACTCTATAACGCCTTAACAATTTGCAATCCAATCAACCGACTTTTCGGTGATTGGATTGCTTTTTTATTAAACAAAAAACGAGTTGCCACTGAAAGTCCCTATTTGGATACTTTCTAGACAACTCGTTTTTAATTTACCCCGCATTCACGGGCAGTAGAACATTTACATCAGTGAAGGTTCGTCACTGATTGAAGTTTCACTTTACCCCGCAGTAACGGGCAGTAAGACTCCACTTCAAGTTCCAAGTGGAGCCAACTGTCCGTAAAAGCCCGATTGGTGAAACTAACAATCAGTGTAAGTTCGTCACTGATTGAAGTTTCACTTTACCTTTCAGGAATTGATTTTCCGCGCCATAAAATATCAAGCACTTCAAAAGTCTGAATCGTGATCGCTTCTTCGTTTTCTTCTGCCTTAAAAAAGATCTCATCGCCCTCAACCTTTTCAATTTTCCCTAAAAAGTCTTGCTCACCGGCTACCTTTATTTGTAAAGGTTGGTATAGATGACGTCCAAATGGTGATTGTATTTTGTTTAATTGATTTTCAACAGATGGAAGGACCTTTTTATTTTCAACAATTGATTTCTGCTCATTTTCTACAATTGGCTCCTGCGTTTTTTCCGATGATTCATCCTTTACAAAAATAGATGTACTTTCTTCGTACTTAATTGGCTCCTTTAAAATAACAGAAGGACTTTTTATAAACATAAGCGGAACGGGTCGTCTTGACATTCACTACACATCCTTTTTTCATAGTGTATGCGAAGGTAAACAGTCCCGTTCAGTCAACCATTTAAAATAAGTTATAATCCACTAATAAACGCTGTCGCTAAACCTAAATAAATGAGCGTACTTATTAAATCGTTTAAAGTTGTAATAAATGGACCTGAAGCAACGGCAGGGTCAATATTAATTTTATGCATAAATAATGGAATCAGTGTACCTGAGATTGTTGCGACAAAAATTGACACTAATATTGCTGCACCAACAAGTAAACCGAGTAAGAACTCTTGTTTCCATACGTAGATTAAACCAACAACGAAAATCGCACAAACTGTACCTGTTAATAGTCCAGTTCCTGCTTCTCTTAAAACTAACTTCATTTTACTTTCTTCTTCGATATCTCGTGTTGCAATGCCTCGTACTGCTACCGCAAGTGCTTGCGTTCCACTATTTCCAGCTGTTCCAGCAATTAATGGAATAAACGCTGCTAGGAGCGCAACTTGTGCAATCGTCTCTTCAAATGCACCAATTAAATTTGCTGTAAGCATTCCTAAAACAAGTAAAATTAATAACCAAGGCAGTCGTTTTTTCGCTGCGCCAAATGACGTTTTATCGAAAGTTGTCATATCAGATACCGCAGCAAGTTTAGAATAATCATCAGAAGCTTCTTCATCTAAAACATCAATAATATCATCGACTGTAATAATCCCTAAAAGATGCTGCTGGTAATCGACAACTGGAACAGCTAAGAAATTATAATCCTTAATTGTTCTTGCGACTTCTTCCTGATCTTCACTGACAAGTACACTTACAACCCGATCATTCATAATTGAATGAATCAGTGTATCTTCATGCGTAACAATTAAATCACGCAAAGAAACAACACCCGTTAAGTGCCCGTCGTCATCTACAACAAAAATATAATAAATTGTTTCCGCCTCAGGTGCCGCATTTTTCAATATTGTCATCGCAGAACGAACTGTAGAATCCTGCGGAATCACCACATATTCTGTCGTCATAATGGATCCAGCTGTATATTCCTCGTAATGCAATAACGCTTTAATTTCCGTCGCAGCTTCTTTATCCATAATTGTTAAATAACTGACAACATGCGCTTTATCTAGCTCATTTAAAACGTCTACCGCGTTATCAACAAACATGTTTGCAATCATACTCGCTGCGTAATTAATATCCATTTCGTCTAAATATGTTTTATAATCTTCGCCATCAATTTCACTTAACTCAAATGTTTCAGCAAGTTCTTTCGGTGACAAATAATAATAAATTTTCTTCCTTTGTGCAGACTCTACTTTTTTATACAGAGTTGCACGATCATACGGATGGAGTTGAAAAAAACCTTCACGAAAAAAAGTCATATCATTTTTCTCTAATGCTTCAATCAGATTTTCTTCGGTGTAAATGATTTCTTCCTGTCTTCCACTTTCTTCCATTTAGGTGACACCTTCCCTTCTCATAATTAATTAGTTAAATCACATACTAACCGCATACTTCAAAAAATAAAAGGGTGATTTAATTGAAAGTTGATATTATTGGTGATATTCACGGCTGTTACGATGAATTGATAGAACTTTTAACGAAGCTAAATTATTCATTCCAAGACGGAATTCCAATCCATCCAGACGGAAGGAAAATTGCATTCGTTGGCGATGCGATGGATCGTGGCCCCCATTCCTTACGAGTGATTGATCTTTTATTTCGCTTACAAGACCGTCGTCAACTTATTTATTCCCCGGGAAATCATTGTGATAAACTTTATCGTTTCGCAAAAGGGAATAATATCCAAATAAAACATGGACTTGAAACAACGGTTGCTGAAATTCATGCATTAAATCCCAATGAACAACAGCATTTTTTAAAGCGATATAAAGATTTTTATGAAGATCTTCCATTATTTGTAAAACTGGATGAAGGCAATCTTATCATCGCACATGCTGGTATTCGGGAGGGCTTAATCGAAAGTAAAAATCGCAAAAAAGTTCGCTCATTCGTTTTATATGGAGACACGACTGGCGAACAATTACCAAACGGACGACCTGTTCGAAAAGACTGGGCGCAGTCTTATTCAGGAAAACCCTTCATCGTTTATGGACATACGCCCGTTTTAAAAGCCCGATTTTTAAATCATACAGTGAATATTGACACAGGGTGTGTATTTGGAGGTCGGTTAACAGCTTTACGCTATCCGGAAATGGAAATCGAAGCGGTTCCTTCGTCTTTACCTTTTACCAGTGACCGTTTCACTCATTTCGAGTAAGCATGTTTTTCATATCAGCTGCTAAAGTACTTTCAAATAACTTTTCTTCTTTCGTAATCGGATGTAGAAAAGATAAAGTTGTACAGTGAAGCGCTTGTCTTGAAATATAATTTCTATTTCCACCATATAGATCATCCCCGGCAAGCGGATGCCCCATCCAACTCATATGTACACGTATTTGATGCGTTCTACCAGTCTCTAATGTTAAAGCTACACGTGTAAAGGGATGCCCATTAACTTCAAACTTTTCAATAACACGGACTTGCGTCTTCGCGTTTTGACCATCTTGACGAACTACGCGCTCAATAATACTCCCTTCTTTTCTTCCGATGGGTTCATGAATTATAAATTCACTTTTCTTAATATGCCCTTCGACAATTGCTTCATACGACCGTTTAAATGTTGCATCGGTCAATTGTTTGCTTAATAAATGGTGAATATGTCGATTTTTCGCGATACAAAGCAAGCCAGATGTATCATGGTCTAAGCGTGTCACAATATGAACTGTAGCAGGGATTTGTTCTTTCTTAAACTTACCCGCTACAAAATTTGCAATCGTACTTGAACGATGCAGAAAAGAAGGGATTGTATGGATTCCAAAAGGTTTTTGAATTAATAAAATCAAGTCATCTTCATAAACAATATCAAGCATTCCTTCTTCCGCAAGTAGGCCTTCACTTAGTTTTTCTGGCGGAAAAATAACTTTCACACAATCACCGGCTTGTAATCGATAACGTACATCTCTTTCGATCTCATTGACAAGTAATTTTCCGCCTTGATATTTAACCGCTGTTAACGTTCTTTTAGAAATCTCTTTTTCTGTAAGAAACTCACGCAAAATACCCTCTTTTTCAACTAAATATTCCAATCGAAATCGATTCATTTCATTTTACCCACCATTTTCAATAAATGAATCTTTCACTCTACGCCAAAATGGGAATGGGCGGAATCTTGCAAAGCGAACTTTTTGTTTAGATACTTGATATTCAATTGATTTAACATCTTTATGCAAAAGTTGTAAATGATCGACTGTTACCATAAAGTCTGGTCCTCTAACCGGTTTCAAAACACATATATGATGAGCCGGTAAAATAAGCGGTGAGCCAACTGTTCTAAAGACACGATTGTTAATGGAAGCCATTTCCGTCAATTGCATCGTTAATAATGACGGGTGAACAATCGCTCCACCTAAAGCTTTGTTATACGCAGTTGAACCAGACGGCGTCGACATACAGAGTCCATCCCCACGAAAACGTTCAAAATGTTTACCGTTTAACTCGACATCCATCACTAGCGTTACTTCAGGTGATTTCACCGAAGATTCGTTGAGCGCTAAATAACGTGTACTTTCTTTCTCTTCACGGTAATTAATCGTCACGTCAAGTAGTGGATATTCAATAACATCATACTCTTTACGCGCTAGTGAAATGACGAGTTTTTCAATTTCTGCTGGTTGCCAATCCGCATAAAAACCAAGATGGCCAGTATGAATTCCTACAAATGCTGTTTCTTTCAAGCGATGGCTATATTTATGAAATGCGTGCAATAAAGTACCATCACCACCGATTGACAATACAATATCCGGTTCTTCATTATCATAAGTAAAATCAAAACCTTTTAAATAATCAATCGCTTCATCCATTAACTGGTTTGACACTTTATCATTCCGAGATTGAATTGCATATTTCATTACACTTGTCCTCCTCCCTTAGTAGATGGATCTCTTTTTCTTGTCGCGAGTTGCTTATATTCACTGAAATATTTTTGAGCATCTTGAATTTCATCACGTATTAAAGACATTTCTTCATCTAATCGAAACGCCGCTTCCGCTGCTCTTTCAAGACGCAAACTGATTTCTTCCGGTAAAACACTTTCATATTTATAGTTTAATGAATGTTCAATTGAAGCCCAAAAGTTCATCGCTAATGTACGAATTTGAATTTCAGCAAGGATTGACACTTCTCCTTTAACTGTTTGGACTGGATAATTAATAATCATATGATAAGAGCGATAACCACTTGCTTTTCGATTAGAGATATAATCTCGCTCTTCAATAATTTCAAGATCCTTTCGTTGACGTAAAATTTCTACTACTGCACTAATATCATCGACAAACTGACACATAATTCTTAACCCTGCAATATCGGGTAATTCAGTTGCCAATTCTTCAGACGGCACAAATGGAATGTCTTTTTCCAATGTTTTATCATAAATGCTTGCAAGCGGTTTGACACGCCCCGTTACAAACTCTACAGGTGTATGCACGTCTTCTAAATGATATTGTGAGCGAATTCCTTTTAACTTTACTTTTAATTCATCTACTGCCTGTTTATAAGGTTCGAGGAATTGACTCCATTGGGACATCTTGACCCCTCCTTTAGTTCCTACGCATTGACTATCGCATTTCAACATCAAATGGGAGCATTGATTGTTCTTTTTTAAAATTCATATCGAGAACATGGCATGATTTTCTTATGTGAATGACAATAAATGGACTCAGTTTTAGTAAGCAATTTAAAGAAAAATGCTTCTCCATTTTATGTAAATTCGAAAAGCTCTCCCTTTATTCTTTGATATGTTTAGTTTACCACAAGGCATAGCGGCTTGCAGTTGAAATAATGCGTTTTCTTTGTAAAATTGGTATACTAAAAAGAAGAGATGTTATACGTGAAAATTCAAGCTGATAAAAGGGGCGAATTAAATTGGACTTACAATCAATCCGAATGCTCATGGAGATTAACGCACTTCAATCTTTTGGTACTGTGCAAAATCCATCTACTCATAACGAGATGAATAATAATTTATTCTCAACGATGCTCGGAGAAGTTCTCTCACAATCAAATGCTTTGTCAAATGGCACAGCCGATTTAAACGCACTAATTTACAATGGTAAAAATGATGTTTTCTTGCCTGCATCTTTAAATACGCTGGCTTTAAATACGCTTCAAATAAACCAAAAAGAAATGCTAGCGGATCAAACAATCGCTAAAAATCAACACAAAAATGATTATACACAATTGATCAAAAAAGCGGCTGACCAGTTTCAATTACCGGAACGACTTATTTCGTCAGTCATTAAACACGAATCTAATTTCAATAGCCAAACAGTAAGTCATGCAGGTGCACAAGGACTCATGCAACTTATGCCAGGAACTGCTAAATTTTTAGGTGTAAAAGACAGCTTTGACCCTGAACAAAACATTACTGGTGGGGCACGTTATTTACGACAAATGCTCAATCAGTTTAATGGCGATATGAACCTCGCGCTCGCTGCTTATAATGCGGGACCAGGAAACGTCAAAAAACACGGGGGAATTCCACCATTTAAAGAAACACAAAATTATGTCAAAAAAGTGCTCAATACATTTAACAGCTAATCCAAAACATACCTTCCATTTCAGCGGAATACAGATAGAACAGTGCGCTTTATTTGAGTTAATAAGTGAGCGTTGATAGAATAGCTTTACAGTCAGTACAAAGGAGACTATGAATATGATAAAAAAACCTTTGATTCCATATGAGGAAATCGGTGCAGAAAAACTATCGGAACTAATCGACGTCTTTTATTCTAAAGTAGCTGTACATCCAGACTTATATCCGATTTTCCCTGATGACCTGACAGAAACTGCTCGTAAGCAAAAACAATTTCAAACTCAATTTTTAGGTGGACCGAACTTATTCAGCGAAGAACATGGACATCCAATGATGAAAGCACGACATATGCCTTTTCCAATTACGCCAACACGTTCAGATGCATGGCTCTCATGCATGGCTGAAGCGATGGATGAAGTCGGATTAGATGGAAAAATACGAGAAATTTATTTTAAACGTCTAGAATTAACTGCGAGGCATATGATCAATAAGGAGGATTCAGATTGATTCCACGTCCATTACTGGAAACATCGTCTACCCCTTATTTTGATACGAAGCCATTAGAATTGTATGTTTTCATCGATCCTGCTTGTAGCCAGTGTTGGTATTTACAACCTATTCTGAGGAGATTACAAATAGATTATGAACGCTATTTTACACTCCGTGTCGTCTTAAGAACGTCATTACCATCATTGAATATGTCCTGTAACCAGAAGCGTCTTGGAGAAAATTCCTGTGAAACAAAAATTCACCCAGCTTTTCCTTCAATTGCGATAAAAGCTGCGGAATTCCAAGGGAAACGTGCTGGATTAAAGTTTACAGCTAAATTATTTGAGTATGCATATTTGAAAAAACGTAATGTGAATGCATTTTCAGTACTTCTGGAAATGGCGGAATCAATTCAATTAGATACCGAAGAATTCAAAAATGATTTCACGTCTAAACATGTTCATCGCTCGTTACAAGTTGATATGTATATCGCTAAAGAAATGGAAGTTGAACAAGCACCAACTTTTGTTTTCTTCAATGAAAACATTGAGGATGCCGGCTTAAAGGTAAGTGGATTTTACTCTTATGAAATTTATGAACAAATTATCAAAGAACTTATCGATCAATCTATCATTCCAGATCCACCTCCTCCATTAGAGCACCTATTCAAAAGATTCGATACACTTGCAACGAAAGAGATTGCGGAAATTTATAGAATTACAGAAAAATCAGCGGAACGAGAATTAAAAAAGCGATTGCTTCAACAAGAAGTAGAACGGTTAACGATGCAAGATGTAACATTATGGCGAAAAAAAAGCTGACCAAATTGGGTCAGCTTTTTTTATTGGAATGATTATTTAATCTTTTATGTTAATCAATTTCATAATTTCTTATTCTTGTAATATAGACGAACTTTAATGTTAACGAGTGGTTGAATGTTCGCGTTTATTGCAAGGGATATCCGTTGATTGGAGTGGAAGGCGCCGAGTGTGCTCTCAAACGCTTCGCTTTTTGGTCGCAAAAGCCGTTCTTCGTGACGGCTCTTCCTGTGGGTTTAGCGGGACAGGTGAGACCCCGCAGTGGA
>JAPFCR010000010.1 GCA_026169375.1 Sporosarcina sp.
ACCTTAGAAAGCTGGTTTTGACTTTGATCTGTTTGTGTAATATTAAGCTAATTTAGCTAGTTCTTGTTCAAAAAGGACTGCTGGTTGTTGGTAGTCTAGAATCTTTCTTGGTAAATTGTTGAGCATCTGATAAATGCGTTTGATGGCTTGCCTAGAATAATCTGAAATTGCTTTACCTTTTGGAATATAACGTCTAAGAAGACCATTGTGTCACTTGTTAGAACCTCTTTCATAAGGAGCGTAAGGGTGAGCGAAATAGATTTCCGGGACGCCTTTTAAACACACCGCTAGATTAGAAAGTTTACTGCCATTATCAGAGGTAATTGTCTTGAATTACGGTTTTGTACGGTATTCTCTGTGTGTGCCATTATAAAACTTCCTCTCATTGTTTGTCTGGTAACTTCAATGATACACGAAATTTTATAATGGCCATTTTTTCATCTGAATTCAGGTGGCTAACTTGATTGTACAACTAGCCATAATTAAGAAATCATTACGAATGAAATATTTATTGTGTTATTTCAATAATTAACTAAAACCAGCCCATTAACCATGGTGCTGCATAGAGTACCATAAACATTACCCCGTAATTCACACCGTATCTGAAAAGAATTCCAGATACTAGTGCAACAAGGAATGTACCAAAAATATTTATCCAGCCCGCGTCCATAAATGCAAGCATAACAACAAGACCGGCAAATAAACCAATCAATGCCTCATGTGGAATAAATCTAAAAACAAAAGCACAAATCTCACCTGAAAATTTAATTGTAATAAAGAATGTGATTAATAAAGCAATTGCCGCACCAATAATCGTTGCAGTCATTATTTCACCCATCGATAAAATATGATGAATATTATGCTCAGGTGTAAATATAGGTGGGGCGTTAAATAAACCTGCTGCCGGTCCTATTGCCATTGGAGATAAAGGCAAACCAATCGCAATTAATGGAATTAATGTTCCGGAAATATAAGACGCATTCGTTAAACCATCCATTGTAGAAATTGCTCTCGAAGCTCTTTGAATCGGGTCTTTAATATGACGAGTTAAAGTCTCTCCTAAAAACACAGTCATTCCAACAGGCGTTAGAAAAAAAGTAAGTGATCCTAGTAAACTTCCAAATGCTGCCGTCCCCGTTTCTTTAGGCGTTAATATTTTAAATGGATTTGGTATTCCTTCTTCTTTATTAGATTTCTTAATCGCAATTTCATTAAGTCCTAACTTTGGTAGTTTTTCTCGTTCCTCTTTATTTATTAAATCAAATAACTTCACAACAATCGGACCAATTGTAATCCCTAAAAAGAATGAAACAAAAACCGTTGTTTCAGGAGGAATCACTTCTAAGCCCCAATAAAGATGACGCAACCCTTGAATTAAAATTGCAAATGGAGCAATAATTAATAGTGATAGAATTTTATTTTTTGTCATTAAAGCTAAAAATATAGCCCCTAAAAAGAAAATAAGTCCTGCATGTTTACTAATTGAGTCAGCATAAGGTAAAATTGCATTTGCAATTAGAAAACTTACTGGAATAGAGACAAGTGTTCCGATTACTGATCCAGAAGCCATTTTCTTAATACTCACGTCTGGGAGGCCGTGCTTCTTCAGTACCATTGCATGTTCAACCATTGGTGCGGCCATAACGCCACCAGGAATACCAGCTACAGCTACAGGTATGGAATCCGTTAATTTTTTAGCAACAATCGCTGAAATAAAAAACGATAAAATAATATACGGAGAAACTCCTGACAATGCCAACGCAATTGTTACTGGAGCTAAAACAGCGGTTTCATCTGTTCCAGGTGCAATTCCGATCAAAGTATATACGATTGCTCCACCCATGGCCGCTAACATCATTTGTAGTATAATCGTAATATCCAATTATCTCTCCTCCTTTTCTAGATAACTGATTTTCCTTTTTGGCTTAATTATAATACTACTAATTATAAATCCAATGACTCCACCAATTAAGCCGAATATCAACGGCTGGGGTGCTTCACCAGGTGCAACAATATACCCCCCAAGAGATAAAGCAATACATAATGTCATCGCAATTAACAAATCTTGGATTTTTACATTATCTTCCCATACCTCTACATACTCTTGATTTTTTTGCTTGCTCATCGTTTTCCCTCCCTTTTACCTTATAAGTACGATTCACTTTAATTTAAAGAAAGCACTATATGTTTAATCGCATCATAACTAAATGTATTTGCTTCAGTTGCTTTTTCGACAACCAAGTCTACTTGATAACTTTTTGCTCCTGCCATTACTGCCATATTTCTTGCATGTAATTTCATATGGCCTTTTTGAATTCCATCTGTTGCTAGTGCACGTAGAGCTGCAAAATTTTGTGCCAATCCAGTAGATGCAATAATACTAGCCAGTTGCTCTGCGCTTTCAATTTGCATCAGTTTCATAATCGATTTAGCAACCGGATGAGATTGGGTAGCTCCTCCAACAATCCCAATAGCTACAGGCATTTCTATTGTCCCGATAATATCATCTCCCCTAATTTCCCAATTTGTAAGCGAACGATACCGACCCAACCTTGCCGCATATGCATGTGCTCCTGCTTCAATTGCACGCGTATCATTTCCAGTTGCTAATGTCACTGCTGAAACTCCATTCATAATCCCTTTATTATGGGTAACTGCACGATACGGATCAACCATGGCAAGTTCATATCCATTTATAAAACGTGTCAATTGGTTTTTATTATGGTTAAAAGGATTTTCAAATCTCGCTCTAGCACGAACAATACGTTTGTCCGCTAAGTTGGATATAATTCGAAGCACTACATCTCCTTCTGTAATTGCCTCAACAGTAGATGCGACCGATTCCAACATTGTATTCACTGTATTCGCGCCCATTGCATCTTTCGTATCGACAAATAAATGTATCACTACCATTTTACTTTTCTCATGCACAATAACTTCCAAGTCTTTTGCGCCACCATCTAGTGAAGCAAGTGTTTCATCTTGTTCATTACAAATTTCAAGTATTTCATCTTTGTTCTCATAAATTTTTGCAAGCGCATAATATGGTTCGCTCACATTAACAATTTGAATTTGACCCCTCATAATTGATCCAGTAGTAGATGTAGTAAACCCTCCAGTATTATAAGTCAATTTCGCAGCATTACTTGCAGCTGCTACAACAGAAGGTTCTTCCGTTGCCATTGGCACAAACACATCTTTACCATCTACTTTAAAATTAACTGCAACCCCTATCGGGACGGGAAATGTTCCTATGACATTTTCAATCATGTTATTAGTCTGTTCTACCGTTATTACACCTTTATTTAAAACTTTTTTCTCATCGTCAGTTAACCCTACTTGATCTGTTAATTTATCTAACCGTTGTTTAGAAGTTAGATTATAAAAACCTGGCATACGTGATATCATTTTTAACACTCTCCTAATTATTTTCTCTTAAATAATATACTATCTATAAACTTTGAATATTCCGATTTTCGAAACCAGATAGATTGTTATCCTTTGAGTTGTAAATTTTTATGCTTTTTCCCCCAAAAAAGCACTTATACACCAATCTGTATAATTGCTCTTTCCTTACTCATTTATGTCTAATGTTAAATATCCCATACACCCTAGTTTAACTCTATGAAATTACGAATTTAGGAAAACTCTATCTTTTCTATAACTTCCAATTTTTAATAAACATATTCACAACTTCCTTCTGAATCCATCTAAAATATTAATATTTAATACTTTTTCGTGGTCCAAAACTAACACTCCATGACGACTTCATTGGATTTGGCAGGACGATTATAAAAAAAATGAATAAATTTTATTCCGAGGACTTCACATACAATTACAAATGTCCTTAGAAAGGATAATTATTTAAAATCAGTATTATTTTGACCCAAAAAACGGACGCTGCATCCTATTTCTCACTAAATAATCTTTTTGTAATTTCAAATAATACACTTTGTAATTTTTGAACATCTTCAATGTCTTCATTTAATCGAGTAAAGACTTGGTGCAGATAATTACTTGAAATTTGCAGTTTATGGTGATTATCCCATAAAAAATATTGTTGATTATTATCGTATTCTTTTTGAAGTGCATCATCTGCCATTCGTCCCAACTCAAATTTGATATGATGAATGTTTTCGATGTCATAACTTATATTGCCTAACTTATTCAATACTTCAAAAACAAGCTCATGGATTTTATTTTCATTCATTTTTTACCCTTCATTCCTTAAATTGAAATCATGTTTTACTTTTTCAAAAAGTCAACAGCAGACAACTTCACGAAATTACTCATTGGAAATTCTCATCCCTCCTTACCAATAGTATTTACCTATTCGCAACTACAATACTTATTTATTAATTTTTATTCTAAATATGTAAATTCCAACATATATAACAGAGCCATAAAGTAAGGTATATAAAAAAGACAATTGCACATTTTTAAGAGCAATCGTCTTTTAATATAGGCTTTATTTCCATTTTTTTATTTTGTTTAATTTTATAAAAATGGAAACTTTTGTGGAATGGAAACGTATAAAAATTAAGCCTCAATATCTTATATTCTTAAAAGGTGTAATATATATCATTCTATAAAAAGAAAATGACAGGTTAGCAAAGGGGGGATTATTCGTGAAAAAGAGTGTGAAATTTCTCTTATTAATGAGTGTTTTGATCTTAGCGGTAGTTGCATTCATGGTGGTTGTGAATTCATATTTCCATAGTAAAGAAATTCGTTACGCGAGTGATAAATGTTATGAAGTCGGTGGAGAGCCAGTTGTAGAATCTAGTTTTTTAAATCTCAATTATTCGTTTACTTGCGAGTGATGATTTGTACTGCAATGAGGCTCGGAAATGCTTGAAAGATTAAGTGGAATGATGAAAAAGTAAGGAAAGAAGAATTGAAACGATGACAGAAAAATAATTCAAGAAGCTAACGTCCACGGTTCCAATTAGAATCGTAAACAGATAATGAACTACGTTAAAAGCACATAATATTTTTAGTGCTTTTTTTCTTTTCCCTAAAATTACTTAGTGTTTTATGTATTGATGAATTTCAATGCGTACGAATAGATATAGAAAGAAAGCTTCAAACTACATGAAAAAGTCAAATTTCCTTGAGTTTTTTATGAAATAGTGAAACTTTCTACCTTTTTAATCGTATTAAAGATATAATTGAAGTATGTATAGGAAGGAGGGGGAGAATGGGAAAACATATGAAAAGATGGTTTCTCTTTATGATTGTTGTTGCTACACTTTCTGTACCTGTTGTCTCGGGGTTATTTGTAACGGCAGAAGCAAGTGGACCTGTCGTTTATAAAGTTCCTGTTACGAAGGAAGTTGAGAAAGGTCTTTATGCTTTTTTAAATAGATCTTTTAAAGAAGCGAAAGAAGCAGATGCAGAAGTGATTATTTTAGATATTCATACACCAGGTGGATTAGTTGATGCAGCAGGACAAATTGCGAAGTTGCTCGATACGTCTGACATTCCTGTTTATGCTTATATTAACGATGATGCGTTATCGGCAGGTGCTTTCTTAGCGTTACATGCAAAAGAAATTTACATGTCGCCAAGAGGAAGAATCGGTGCTGCACAAGTCATTGAGTCTTCAGGAAACGCTGCGGATGATAAAGCACATAGCGCGTGGCTTTCTGCGATGAAAAATGCAGCGGAATCTTCGGGCAGGGATTCGCGTTTTGCAGAAGCGATGGCAAATCCTGAGATTGATTTACCCGAATATGATGCTGGAAAAGGCGAACTTTTAACCTTAACAGCAAAAGAAGCGCTTGAAGTCAAGTATAGTGAAGGAACGGTTCCGTCTTTTGAAGCTTTATTGGAAAAACTTGGGTATGGAGATGCACAAGTGATTTCCACAACAGAAACTTTTTCAGAAAGCTTAGCGCGGTTTATTACAAATCCGATTGTCATTCCGATTTTACTCTCGGTTGCGGGATTAGGTCTGGTTGTTGAACTATACTCGCCGGGCTTTGGTGTACCTGGAACGATGGCGATTATTTCGTTACTCCTGTTTTTCTACGGTCATTTAATCGCTGGATTAGCGGGGTATGAAACCTTACTATTGTTTCTTATTGGTGCTGCACTCATTGTTACGGAGTTTTTCATAGCCGGTGGAATTGCCGGTACGATTGGTGTAGTTGCAATTGTAGGAAGTATTATTATGGCAGGGGGCAACCCGATGTATACGGCGCTGTCTGTATTAATCGCAATTGCTGTTACTGCGATAGGGGCGGTGATAATCATTAAAATCTTCGGTAAGAAATTACATTTGTTTAATAAAGTTGTCTTGATGGATGCAACAGATACTGAGTCAGGGTACGTTTCGAATGTAAATCGAACGGAGTTACTTGGGCAAGTTGGGAAAACAACAACACCTCTTAGACCGTCTGGGACAATCGACTTAAAAGGTGAAAGAATTGATGTTGTTTCTGAAGGAAGTTACATTGACCGTGAGAAAGATGTTACAATTGTTAAAGTTGAAGGTTCTCGTATTGTTGTACGAGAAGTTACTCAGAAAGGGGAAGATAAATCATGATTGATGCTGCATTTATTACAACGATCGCGATCATAGTTGGAGCGATTATTGTGCTGTCTATATTCTTCACATTTGTGCCAGTTGCACTGTGGATTTCAGCATTAGCTGCAGGTGTTCGTGTTGGTATTTTAACGTTAATTGGAATGAGGTTACGTCGTGTTATTCCAAGTCGTGTCGTAAACCCGCTTATTAAAGCACATAAAGCTGGTTTGGACGTAGAAATTAGTCAATTGGAAAGTCACTATTTAGCAGGAGGTAACGTAGACCGTGTTGTGAACGCATTAATTGCGGCACACCGTGCGAATATTGACTTATCATTTGAACGTGCGGCGGCAATCGACTTAGCAGGCCGTGACGTACTAGAAGCAGTTCAAATGTCGGTTAACCCAAAAGTTATTGAAACGCCATTTATCGCAGGGGTTGCGGTAAACGGAATTGAAGTGAAAGCGAAAGCAAGAATTACAGTGCGTGCGAATATTGACCGCCTTGTTGGTGGTGCGGGTGAAGATACTGTTATTGCACGTGTTGGTGAAGGAATTATTTCTACAATTGGTGCATCGACAAGCCATGCTGAAGTTCTAGAAAATCCGGATCGTATTTCTCAAACAGTCCTTTCAAAAGGATTAGACTCAGGGACAGCGTTTGAAATTTTATCGATTGATATTGCAGACGTAGATGTTGGCGAAAACATCGGTGCAAATCTTCAAACTGAACAAGCAGAGGCAGATAAAAATATTGCACAAGCGAAAGCGGAAGAGCGTCGTGCGATGGCTGTTGCAAATGAGCAAGAAATGAAAGCAAAAGTTGAAGAAATGCGTGCGAAAGTGGTTAGTGCCGAAGCTGAAGTTCCAATGGCAATGGCAGATGCACTTCGCTCAGGAAATATTGGCATTATGGACTATGTCAACTATAAAAACGTGCAAGCTGATACAGGTATGCGCGAGTCAATTAGTAAATATAGTGAAGACGACCAGTCAACGGAGCAGTAATTGATTAAATTGTTAAATGGAAGCAAATTCCCGGAAAGGGGATGTGATCAATGGAGGGTTTAATTCCATTCATTATAATGCTTATACTTGGCTCGTTGTTTAGCAGTGGAAAAAAGAAAAATTCGACTGAAACAAAAAAGCAAGCTAAACCTTTCACTACCGAAAAACAAGAGCGAGATAATCCGATTAAAAAATTAAAAGAAATGTCTAGAGATCTTTATCAAGAAATTCAACAAGAATTTGAAGTAGAGCAAGAAAAAACAAAACCGCGTCCGGCAGTCACACCAAAAGAAGTTGTGCAGAAGGTTGAAACGTGGCAAAAAGAAATCACTGTTCAACCAGTGACACCTGTAGAAAGAAAGAAGTCAAGAGGAACGGTTCAGCCAAAAGAAGGTACTAGACAAAAGAAGAAACAAGTAAAAGAAAAGCAATTAATGCCCACATCATCAGATGATATTATGAAAGGGATTATTTTCTCTGAAATAATTGGGCCACCAAAATCAAAACGTTAAGCATTGATCCCCTATACATTTCATATGATTTGTATAGGGGGTTTGTTATTTGAAAAAGTTATTTACTATTGGTTCTTCCATTGTGATGAATGCATCTTCTGCGCTACGAATTACAGGGCCTTACAAACTCGTTACACTTCATAATCATTTTGCGGTGATCGAAACGAACGGTTATGCCATTGAAGTGTCAGGTGAAGCGCTAATCGTCGAGAAACTTGCTGAAGAGTTAGCCGAGATTTCATTTGACAAAATTAAACGCGTTCATATTACCGAAGTGACAAGTAAGGAAATGGCTGATGGAACAGAGAAAATATGAAGTACGTATTTCGCCATCTGACAATATCCCTGCGTTTTTCATGAAATTACGGGCGAATCGGGTCACGATTTCTTCGATCAATATGCATGACGGCTATACGTATTTTACAACGGATCGAAAAGGACTCAAACAAGCCCGGAAATATCGGCGCCGCTATCAATTGAAATTAAAAATCAATCCACTTTTAGAAGATGCTGGTTTTGCGAGAGTTATGGGTTCTTATCGTTTTTTAATTTTACTGGTGATTCCTTTTATTTGTTCATTTTTCTTATGGTCCGTCACTGTCGAATCAGAAATGCCAGAAGTTGCGGAACGAATTGAAAAGAAATTAGAAAAAGCATCGATCCTTCCATTTCGTCCATTAGCAAAAATTCCGGATGAAACGGCCATTAGACAGCATTTAATGCAAGATGAGCCATCTCTATCATGGGTTTATTTTCAGCGTTCAGGAACGACCCTAACGGTGATTCCAATGCTTTCCCCTTCATTGGAAAAGAAAGTAGAAAAAAAAGAAAAGCCATCTGACTTAATTGCTAAAACAGGCGGTGTTATTACAAGCTTTGCATTAACTAAAGGGGAACGTGTTGCACGGCTTTTTAGTACGGTGAAAAAGGGGGAACTCATCGCGACAGGGACATTAGAACAAGGAGAAGACACTGTTGTCGTTGGAGCTGAAGGGAAAGTATTTGCGGATTACTGGATTGAATATCAGTTCAGTATACCAAAAGAGATTCAGTACAAAGTGCAAGGTGATGAAGAAATCCGCTTTTTATTTAACGCCCCTTGGAAAGGAAAAGGCTTGTTTAATCGAGAGAATTGGAATATTATTGAAACAGAAAGAGTCGTACAAGAAGCAGGAATGACGATCACGATTCAAGAAGGAATGGAAGAATCGTATATCATTCCATTGTTGAAAATGAAGCTATTACGTCAAGTCGGACCTGAAGCGACTATTAAAGAAGAGAAACTTTTGCACGTCTCATATGATGATGATAAAGTAAAAGGGACTATATTATTTTTTATGAACGATAATATTGCGATTAAAAGACCTATTAATCAAGGAGACTGAAGCGATTGGCTGAAAAATTCATTCAATTACATTTAGAAGATCCAAATGAAGCGGTTATGCTGCTCGGTATAACCGATCAAAACATGAAATTAATCGAAGAGCGATTAGACGTGTCGATTGTGGCGCGAGGAGAAACGATTTCAATTTATGGAACGGAAGAACAACAACAAATCGCATTTACGTTAATCGAACAATTACTAATAGTGATTCGTAAAGCCATTAATATCGATCAACGTGATGTAGCGGCGGCGCTTGAAATGGCCAAGAACGGAACGATTGAATATTTCGCGGAATTATATGATGAAGAAGTTGCGCGAGATATAACAGGAAAAGTGATTCGTGCAAAAACAATTGGTCAAAGGGAATATGTGCAAGCGATTCGAGCGAATGATTTAGTATTTGGTATCGGACCTGCTGGAACGGGAAAGACATTTCTAGCGGTTGTATTAGCCGTTCAAGCGATGAAAAGAGGGGCGGTCAAGCGGATTATTTTAACGCGCCCAGCTGTCGAAGCGGGAGAAAGTTTAGGTTTTTTACCTGGTGATTTAAAAGAGAAAGTAGACCCTTATTTACGTCCCTTATACGATGCGCTTCATAGTGTTTTAGGTGCAGAGCAAACAGAAAGGCTCATGGAACGAGGGGCCATTGAAATTGCGCCGCTTGCTTATATGAGAGGGCGTACGTTAGATGATGCTTTTGTGATTTTGGATGAAGCTCAAAATACAACAAAAGCGCAAATGAAAATGTTTTTAACGCGTCTTGGGTTCGGTTCGAAAATGATTATTACAGGAGATAAAACGCAAGTCGACTTACCGAGAGGCATTCATTCAGGCTTAATCGAAGCAGAGACCATTTTAAAACCTGTTGAAAAGATTCACTTTCAATATTTAGAACAAGGAGACGTTGTTCGTCATCCACTTGTTGCGAAAATTATTACTGCATATGAACGAGAGCAGTCATCTTAAACTTTCTTCAATCGAGTCAAATACCTTCTATTTCATTTGTAAATGGGGTTAGAGGATGGCTAAGGAAATCGTTTCTTTAGTCATCTTTTTTTATCGGTTTATGAAAGAAAGTTGAAAGGAGTAATTTTATGTTGCGCTCAATCGAACGATTTTTAAAACCACTAAAATTCACTTACTTTTCATTATTTATCATGGCGCTATCTACCCTTGTATTATTTGGACTAATGGTTGGAGCAGTTAAGCAGGAAACATACGAATTAAAAGAATTTCAAGTGGCACCAGAAGTCATCCGTTCCCTTAAAACGGTAGAGGATTCTGAAAAGACCGAGCAAGAACGAAATCGAGCAGCGAATGAAGTCATTCCTGTTTACCAATTTTCTGAGGGAATTGCTAAAAATAGACGTGCGATTGCAGAATCTATTCTCGATTTTATCATTGATGAAAAAAGAAATTTAATTGATCAAGCTGACGGCGAAACGGTGGAAGTAAGTGAAAAGTCGATTGCCGAAGTGCGCGAGAAATTAAAGGGCCTGCAAAAAGAAGAGCCAAACCTTCAACTCACCGATGCTGCCATTGCTGATTTATTGGCAGTAGAAATTGACGTGTTAGAAACCATTAAAGAAGAAGTAAGTGAAGCGTTAATTGCTGAGTTGTCGAAGCCTTTACGGGAAGCTGATTTAACGTTTTCGAAATATGAAATTGAAAGGCATTTAAGAATGTCTTATCAAATTCCTGAAGAAGTGAAACAGCCTACGATTTCTATAGCACGTTCAATGCTCGTAGAAACAGAGACGCTTAATGAACAATTAACGGAAATCAGAAAAGAAGAAGCAAGAGCGTCTGTTGATCCAATACGAATTTTACAAGGTCAAGTTTTAGTCAGAGAAGGACAAGTCATTGATAGCGAAGTGTACCGACAACTTGAATTAGCTGGCTTACTTACAGATCAAACAGCGATTAAACCGATAATTGCGATTGGCCTTTTTGTTATTGTCATGATGGCTGTCATTTACATGTATTTCTATAATTGGCGTGAAAATTCGATGGTGAAGAAAAAATCGCTATCAATCATTCTAGTCGTATATTTTTTAACGGTTATTATTATGAAGCTAATCACGCTTATTGAGCCTGAATTTGATTTTATTATTTCTTTTTTATTTCCAACAGCGCTCGCATCGATGCTTATTAAACTGCTCATCAATGACCGTGCAGCGACAATGATTTCGATTGTCATTGCAGCGACGGCAGGAATTATGTTACAAGATGGTTATGCGTCCGTGATTCAAATGGAAATCGTGTTATACATATTGTTAGGAAGCCTCACGAGCATTTATTTAATTGGGAATGTGGCGAAGCGTACGGCAATTTTAAGAACGAGTGTTGGTGTATCAATTTGTAACTTGTTTTTTATTGGCTTTTATTTATTAATGACCCAAACGACGTATGAGTTAAATGAATTGATCTTTTACATGGTAGCTGCTTTTGCTTCGGGTATTTTATCAAGCGCGCTCACAATTGGATTATTGCCTTTTTTCGAATCAACGTTTGGGATGTTGTCAGACATGAGGCTAATTGAGTTGTCTAATCCTAATCATCCGTTATTAAAGAAAATTTTAACGGAAACACCAGGCACCTATCACCATAGTGTAATGGTCGCGAATTTGTCGGATGCGGCTTGTGAAGCGATTGGGGCGAATGGATTACTGGCGCGTGTTGGCTCGTATTATCATGATGTCGGGAAAACAGTACGACCTCGTTTTTTTATCGAAAATCAACATGGTGAAAAAAATCCACATGATTCATTGCCACCTGAGAAAAGTAAAGATATCATCATTGCGCATGCGGAAGACGGGGCGCGGTTATTAGAAAAGCATAAAATGCCACGTGAAATTGTTGATATTGCAAGACAACATCACGGCACAAGTTTATTGAAATTCTTTGTTTTTAAAGCAAAAGAATTAGGTGAAGATGTCAAGGAAGAAGAATATCGATATGGTGGCCCGAAACCGCAAACGAAAGAAATTGCAGTTATTTCAATCGCAGATAGCGTCGAGGCGGCTGTTCGTTCAATGAAAGAACCAACAACTGAAAAAATTAGCCACCTCGTTCATGCGATTGCGAGTGATAAATTGAATGATGGCCAGTTCGATGAATGTGATTTATCGATGAAGGAATTACGTAAGGTAGAACGAACGATTTGCGAGACATTAAATGGGATTTTCCACAGTCGGATCGAATACCCAGATGAAAAGGAGTGAATGAAAAAATGTTACAGCTTGATATGAATGATGAAACAGGACTTGTAGAAGATGGGATTCAGCAGCTAGTCGTTGAATTGCTTCACCATGCGATAAAAGAAGAAGGCTTGACGGATGAAACAGAAGTCTCTGTTACATTTATGACCGATGAAGCTATTCAAGAAGTGAATAAAATGTACCGCGGCATCGATGCAGCAACGGATGTGATTTCTTTTGCATTAGAGGAAATGACTGAAGGTGAAGTAGAGGTTTTTGTAGAAGGGATGCCAACGATTCTCGGAGACATTTTAATTGCTGTTCCAACTGCCGAGCGACAAGCCAAAGAGTACGGTCATTCTTTAAAACGAGAAATAGGCTTTTTAGCGCTACATGGGTTACTTCATCTGCTCGGTTATGATCATATGACAGAAGAAGATGAGAAGAAGATGTTTGGCCGACAAGATGAGATTTTACAGTCATTTGGACTTTCACGGTAAGGCTATGCAGAAAATTTTTCGGTCGTTTCGCTATGCGGCAGAGGGCATTGTTTATTGTATAAAAATGGAGCGTAATTTCAAAGTCCATCTGCTTGCGATGATTCTAGTCATCCTTGCAGGTGTGTGGACGAAAATATCAATTATTGAATGGTTGATTATCACTATTTTTATTGCGGGTGTGTTAGCATTAGAGCTTGTGAATACAGCGATTGAACGTGTTGTCGATTTAACAACAAAAGAATATCATCCACTTGCGAAACAAGCAAAGGATATCGCGGCAGGTGCTGTGCTCATATTTGCGATTGCGAGTGTTATTGCGGCAATATTTATTTTTATTCCTAAGTGGTTATAGTTTATCCCGCATTAACGATCAGTACGCGTCTCGTTGTTCGCTACTGCTCGTAAAAGCCCGATTGAGGCCAACATGATGTTGGTCACGCAAGCGTTGTCACAGGACGTGAAGCACTTAGCTTGTGTTCTTTTTCAATCAGTGGAAGTGCATCACTGATTGCAGTTTCACTTTATCCCGCATTAACGATCAGTACGCGTCTCGTTGTTCGCTACTGCTCGTAAAAGCCCGATTGGTTCAGCTAGCAATCAGTGGAAGTTCATCACTGATTGCAGTTTCACTTTATGACTTGAAGGTAGGAGAAAATAATGAATGAAAAATGGATAGAAGCAGCGTTACATGCGCGAAAGAAAGCGTATATCCCTTACTCGAATTTTGCAGTAGGCGCTGCGTTAATTGATGAAAATGGAACAATTTACGAGGGATGTAATATCGAAAATTCATCTTACGGCTTATCGAATTGTGCTGAGCGTACAGCTATTTTTAAAGCTGTGTCGGAAGGCGTGAAGAATTTCAAAGCACTCGTCGTGACAGGAGATACCAAAGGTCCCATATCGCCTTGCGGTGCGTGTAGGCAAGTGATTGCAGAGTTTTGTGATCAAACCATGCCTGTTTATTTAACCAATCTTCAAGGAGACGTTTTTGAAACGACTGTTGAAGGATTATTACCAGGGGCTTTTACAAAGGAGGATCTTGCATATGCAAGAAAATAATCAAGAATTCAAATCAGGTTTTATATCAATTGTCGGGCGACCGAATGTTGGGAAGTCGACATTTTTAAATCATGTTGTCGGACAAAAAATTGCGATTATGAGTGATAAACCACAAACGACACGAAATAAAGTACAAGGCGTTGTCACAACAGATGATGCACAAATGATTTATATCGATACGCCGGGCATTCATAAACCAAAACACCGACTCGGAGATTTTATGGTGAAAGTGGCACGTAATACATTATCAGAAGTCGACGTCATTATGTTTATGGTCAATGCAACAGAGAAAATTGGACCAGGTGACCGCTTTATTATGGACTTATTTAAAAATACAGAAACACCGGTCTTTTTAATTATTAATAAAATTGACCTAGTGCATCCAGATGAACTATTAGAAACAATTGTCTCTTATCAATCTGAGTATGATTTTGCGGAAGTTGTACCCATTTCAGCATTAAATGGCAATAATACAGACCGTTTGCTTGAAACATTAAAAGGATACTTACCTGAAGGACCGAAATATTACCCAGACGACCAAGTGACAGACCATCCTGAACGCTTTATTATTTCAGAATTTATCCGTGAAAAAGTACTCCATTTAACACGAGAGGAAATCCCACATTCAGTTGCAGTCGTTATTGAACAAATTGAGCGCGAAAAAGACCGAGATATGGTCAATATTATGGCGACGATTGTTGTAGACCGCGATTCGCAAAAGGGAATTGTGATTGGTAAAAGAGGCGCTTTATTAAAACAAGTTGGGACACAAGCTCGAAAAGATATTGAAATGCTGTTAGGTTCTAAAGTATTTCTTGAGTTATGGGTGAAAGTGCAAAGAGATTGGCGAAACCGTCCGACTCGTTTAAAAGAATTTGGCTTAAGTGAAGACGATTACTAAGCGATTTTGAACGCGGCTTTCTCATAGGAAAGAGACTCGATTCAATAGCGGGGGAGGCCTGATGCTTTGTTAAGTAAATGGGAAGGCATCGTCATTCGAACGATTCCTTACGGTGAATCTCATAAAATCGTCACGTTATTCACGGAAGAAGCAGGAAAAATTACAGCGATGGCAAGAGGAGCTAAGAAGCCTAGAAGTAAGCTTGCCGCGGTCACACAACCTTTTACGCATGGTGCTTATCTAATTCGAAAAGGTCGAGGGATGGGAACATTATCCCAAGGTGAGTCAATTGAATCGATGCGTTTTATACGTGAAGATTTAGAAGCAACCGCCTATGCGAGTTATGTCGTAGAAATTGTTGACCGATTAACGGATGAGAATGCACAAATTAGCGGCGTGTATACGTTGTTAAAAGAAGCCTTACATGCAATGAACGAAGAATATGATGCAGAAGCGATTACGCTATTTGTTGAATGGAAAATGTTGCGTGTGGGCGGGATTCATCCGTACTTGCATGCTTGTGCAAGTTGTCAGGCGACAGATGGTGAATTTGCTTTTTCATTTCAGCAAATTGGCTTTCTATGTCATCGTTGTTTTCATCAAGATCCATATGTTCTAAAATTAACACCGACACAAATTCGGTTAATCCGTACCTTTTACACAGTCCCGATCCATCAAGTGGGGGATGTTTCACTTAAAAAAGAGACGAAACAATTGATGAAAAAGATTGTCAGGACAATTTATGATGAGCAACTTGGTGTTTATTTCAAGTCGAGAAAATTTTTAGATACATTAGAAGCAACGCCAGAGTTATTACCGAAAAAGAAAAATCCAGAAAGCGAGGCATGATTCCTGCTTTCTGGATTTTTTGGTTCTATTTTCGTGATTAAAATTCTAGGTGTTTGTTGATGTAGTCTACTACGTCTGCGATTGGCATTCTTACTTGCTCCATCGAGTCGCGGTGACGGATTGTTACTTGTTTATCTTCGAGTGAATCGAAGTCAAATGTAATACAGAACGGTGTACCGATTTCGTCTTGACGGCGGTAACGTCTACCAATTGACTGTGACTCGTCGTATTGTGTTGGGAAGTGTTTACGTAGTTCAGCATAAACTTCCTCTGCTTCTTCAGAAAGCTTTTTCGATAACGGTAGGACCGCCGCTTTAATTGGTGCCAGTGCTGGGTGGAAACGTAACACTGTACGCTTATCATCGTTTTCAAGCGCTTCTTCTGTGTATGCGTCTGTTAAATACGCAAGTGTCACACGATCCGCACCAAGTGAAGGTTCGATACAGTAAGGAATGTATTTCTCATTCGTTACAGGGTCTTGATAATGGAAGTCTTCACCTGAATGTTCCATATGTTGTTTTAAGTCAAAGTCCGTACGGTTCGCGATTCCCCATAATTCACCCCAACCGAATGGGAATTTGTATTCGATATCTACTGTACCTTTAGAGTAGTGAGATAACTCCTCTTCAGTATGTTCACGCAGACGAATATTTTCTTCCGTTAGGCCAAGGCTTAAGAGCCAGTCTTTTGAAAAATCGCGCCAGTAATCGTACCATTCAGCGTCTTCACCTGGTTTACAGAAGAATTCTAATTCCATTTGTTCGAATTCACGCGTACGGAATGTGAAGTTCCCTGGTGTAATCTCATTACGGAAGCTTTTACCTACTTGTGCAATTCCAAATGGCATTCTCTTACGCATTGAACGTTGAACGTTTTTAAAGTTAACGAAAATTCCTTGTGCCGTTTCAGGACGTAAGAAAATATCGTTTGCTGAAGAATCTGTAACACCTTGTGATGTTTGGAACATTAAGTTGAACTGACGGATATCTGTGTAGTCACGAGCACCACATGTAGGACAGTCAACTTCATACTCTTCGATGAGTTCCATCATTCTGTCAAATGATAGACCATCTGCAACAACTTCATCACCTTTTGCATCAGCCGCATCTTCAATTAACTTATCAACGCGATGACGTGTATTACATTTTCTACAGTCAATCATTGGGTCGTTGAAGTTGCTTGTATGACCCGATGCATCCCAAACTTTAGGGTTCATAAGAATTGCTGCATCTAAACCAACGTTGTACGGAGATTCTTGAACAAATTTTTGCCACCAAGCTTTTTTAATATTGTTTTTTAACTCAATGCCAAGAGGACCGTAATCCCATGTGTTTGCTAAACCTCCATAAACTTCAGATCCTGGAAAGACAAAACCTCTTGCTTTCGCCAAATTAACGATTTTTTCCATGTAATAACCATTCCTTTCAAAATAAAATAAGCATCCATCCTTGGACATCATAGTATGTCCGAGGACGAGTGCTTATTGACCCGCGGTTCCACCCCGATTGGCTTTTGTAAGAAAAAAGCCCGCTTAAAAAGATGAAAGCTCCAGGATGCCGTTTCTTATCTGTTGTAGGCTTTCACTTTCCCTACTCGCTTTAAGGTAGATAATACTTATATTCCCTTCAACGCTCTATTTAGTTTATCATTTATGATGATTCCAAAAGAATTTGCTAATGTTAATTACAAGAAATAGTATAGCATGCTTCTGATTTCTTCGCAATAAAGAGCATTTTCGTATATACTAAATAAAGTAATGGTAAATCGGGAGAGATTTAGTACAAAATTTGTACCAAAATCATGTAATGAACGTTAAAGGCGGTGCCATATGGAACTAAACAAGCGCCAACTGGACATTCTCGAAATGGTGAAAGAGGATGGACCAATTACAGGAGAACAAATTGCAGAACGTTTAAGTCTTGTACGTGCAACGATTCGTCCTGACTTAGCGATTTTAACAATGGCGGGCTATTTAGATGCAAGACCTCGTGTCGGTTACTTTTACGCGGGGAAACAACCGACACAATCGATATCAGATAATATGAACACGATGAAAGTAGGCGACTTCCAATCGATACCGGTTGTCGTATCTGAAAGTTTATCTGTATATGATGCGATTTGTCACATGTTTTTAGAAGATGTAGGCACTTTATTTGTTGTCAATAAATCGACCGTTTTGACCGGTGTTTTATCCCGGAAAGATTTATTGCGCGCAACGATGGGGAACCAAGAAACGGAGAAAGTACCTGTCCATATTATTATGACGCGAATGCCAAACATAACGTATTGTACAAAGCAAGATCCGTTATTAAAAGCAGCTAAATTAATGATAGAAAAGCAAATCGATTCCTTACCTGTTATTCAAGAAACGAAGACAGGGATAGAAGTCGTTGGACGGATCACTAAAACGAATATAACCGCAGCCTTTTTATCGCTTGCGGATGACCATGAATTGTAGGTGAATCATATGAAAAAGTTAACGATTTTTATCGTTTCTGACTCAGTAGGTGAAACAGCAGAACTTGTGGCGAAAGCGGCGTCTAGTCAATTTAAAGAAGGGCTTGATGCTGTATCGCTTAAAAGATTTTCTCACGTAGAAGATGAGACACAGTTAAAAGAAATTGTCTATTTAGCAAAAGCAACTGGGGCGGTCATTGTTTATACGCTTGTAAGAAGTGGCATGAGAAAAAAATTGAGACAAGAATGTGATGAGCATCATATAAGTTGTATCGATTTACTCGGTCCTTTAGTCGATCAACTAAGTGAAGAGCTCAATGAAGTACCTTTAGAGGAACCTGGATTAGTCAGACAATTAGATGAAGATTATTTCAAAAAAATTGACGCAATCGAATTTGCAGTGAAATATGATGACGGGCGAGACCCACGTGGCATCTTAAAAGCTGATATTGTACTAATCGGTGTTTCACGAACATCTAAAACACCACTGTCACAATACTTAGCTCATCAACGTTTCAAGGTTGCAAATGTTCCACTTGTACCAGAAGTTGAGCCACCTGAAGAACTATTTGAAATTGATCCGAGTAAATGTTTTGCACTAATCATTTCACCTGATAAGCTAAATTCAATTCGGAAAGAAAGACTAAAAGCGCTCGGTTTAAAAGACGATGCAAACTATGCGCAATTTGGTAGAATTGAAGAAGAAATTGAGCATTTTAAAAATGTAACAAATCGTATCGGGTGTCGTGTGATTAATGTAACCAATCGCGCTGTTGAAGAAACAGCGAATGTCATTATTACTGAACTGCGAGACCAGCAGTCAACCGATTCGTTTTAACTTGATTCAGCAGAATTCCCCCACTTCTATAAGTGGCGTGATTGATTTCATATTTGAATGAGAAGAATCATCCATTTCTATACAATGGATTGATTCTTCTTTTCAAAAAAGAAACAAATACCTATCATTCGAAAAAAAATGTGTTATCATGTAGAATGGTAGTTTCGAAGGGGTATAAAATAATCTCAAAGCCTCTCAAGAGAAAGAAAGCACTCCGATTCGTTTTGAAACGGATACGTGCTTAATTTGTGCGTAAAATAAAATATAAATGAAAAAATGTCGAAAAAAGAAGGACATTTAAAAGATATCTCGAAATGTAGTTATAAGTACTCAATGAACTTGAATAGAAAATGGTGATTTAGGTGGCAAGGATTCCGGAAGATAAGATTGAAGAAATACGGACCAAAACGGACATTGTCGATTTGATTGGAGAATACATTCAATTAACGAAAAAAGGTAAGAATTGGTTCGGTCTTTGTCCTTTTCACGGCGAAAACACACCTTCTTTTTCAGTATCAGAAGAGAAACAACTTTTTCACTGTTTCGGTTGTGGTGCAAGTGGTAATGCAATTACATTTATGATGGATCTTGAAAACCGAACGTTCACAGAAACGGTAATCTCGCTTGCTGAACGGGCTAGTATTGAACTTGATGCGGGATTTAGTCAATACGGAGCAAGTCCGAGACAGCAAGAATTTAAACAGACGAATGAAGCGCATACGCTTGCGGCGAATTTTTATAGTCACATTTTATTAAATACGGTCGAAGGTGAAGAAGCGCTGGACTATCTTGAAAAAAGAGGGTTTACGCGGGAAAGTATTGAAAAGTATGGTGTTGGGTGGGCATTAGATGATTTTAATGCATTATCTAGCCTGTTAACAAGAAAACAATTTGATATGCAGGAAATGGAACGGGCAGGACTTATCATTAAAAAAGATGATGGGACAGGCTATTTCGATAGGTTCCGCGGTCGTATCATGTTTCCACTTTGGGATGACAATGGAAATGTGATTGCTTTTTCCGGACGAGCCTTATCGAATGAAAAAGAAACGGCTAAATACTTAAATAGCCCTGAGACGCCCATCTTTGAAAAGAGTAAAGTTTTATACAATTTGCATAATGCACGTCTGAACATAAGAAAAACGGGTAAAGTAATACTGTTTGAAGGGTTTATGGATGCAATCTCAGCGGACCAAATTGATGTGGGAAATGCAGTAGCGATTATGGGTACATCTTTATCAGATGCACATCTTGTCAAGTTAAAAAGAGTCGCCAAACAGGTAATTATTTGTTGTGATGGTGATGATGCAGGTTGGGAAGCAGCAAAACGTTTTGCATCACTTGCAGCTTCGAAAGGGATGGATATCCAAATTGCCTTACTCCCAAATGATATGGATCCGGATGATTATATTCAACAATACGGAGGAGAGGCATTTCAAAATCAAATCATTGGAAACCCGCATTCCTATATGTCATTCGTTATGGCGTATGCTAAGCGCTCTAAAAATTTAGCCTATGAGAATGATGTTTTACAATTTATCCATGAAGTGTTAGAAGAATTAGCACTCCGGACGTCTCCGTTAGAGAGAGATTTATATATACGACAATTGTCGGAAGAGACGAATGTTTCGATTGAAGCAATTAATCAACAATTTATGAAGATAGCGGGAAATCGGGCAAGACAGGCGAAAGAGAATCATACGTCTCCTGCTACAAAAGAGACAACTCCAGCTCCAGTTCTTCAAAAAAAAGCGCAAACAGGGACCGAGCGTGCAGAAAGAATATTGTTACACCATTTACTGAATGATGGCGCTCTATTTGATCGCTTTAAAGAAGAGCAAAGAGAGGTGTTTTGTCATGAGGACTACAGAACAATATTCGTACGTCTTGCCGGATTTTATGAAGAATATCAAACACCAGATTTTCATCGTTTTGCAGAGTCTATAGAAGACCGGGAATTACGTGGAATCGTGTTAGAGGCAGCGATGCTTGAATGTAATCCGGAAAACGCAGAACAGGAGATTGAAGATTGTATTCTACATCTTGAAAAGTATCGGATCAAAATGATGATTAAAGAGAAATCTCATGAATCGCAAGAGGCTGAAAGAAACAATGATATTGCACGAGCCTTAGAATTAGCGCTAGAAGTGATTCAGCTCAGACAGTCATTGGCAGCGCTGTAGCCAACATCCGATATTAGAAGGAGGAACAGATTAAATGAGTGAAAAAAATGAAGTCAAAGAAGAATTAACGTTAAAAGAAATGCAAGAGAAATTATTAGAAGCAGGTAAAAAAACAGGTGAGCTAACACTTGATGAAGTAACAGATAAATTATCGCAATATGAAATAGAGCCAGAGCAATTTGAAGAGTTCTTGGATTTACTTGAGGCAGAAGGGGTAGAAATGGACCGTGAATCAGAAGATGATGACGGTACGAACGCTTCAACAAAAGACAAAAAAGAAGCTGCTGCTCAAGCTGCTTTAGATGATTTAAGTGTCCCACCAGGTATTAAAATCAATGATCCTGTTCGTATGTATTTAAAAGAAATCGGTCGTGTTGATTTATTATCAGGTGAAGAAGAAGTATCACTTGCAAAACGTATTCTTGAAGGCGACGAAGAAGCGAGTAAAGAATTAGCGGAAGCAAACTTACGTCTCGTTGTCAGTATTGCAAAGCGTTATGTAGGTCGCGGTATGCTGTTCCTTGACCTCATTCAAGAAGGAAATATGGGGCTTATTAAAGCAGTTGAAAAATTTGACCATACGAAAGGGTTTAAATTTAGTACCTATGCAACGTGGTGGATTCGTCAAGCGATTACACGTGCAATTGCAGACCAAGCAAGAACCATTCGTATTCCAGTTCATATGGTTGAAACGATTAACAAGCTCATTCGTGTCCAACGTCAATTACTCCAAGACTTAGGACGTGAACCATTACCTGAAGAAATCGGAGAAGAAATGGAGTTAACGGCCGACCGTGTTCGTGAAATTTTAAAAATTTCTCAAGAACCTGTATCACTTGAAACGCCGATTGGAGAAGAAGATGATTCTCATTTAGGTGATTTTATAGAAGACAATGAAGCACAATCACCATCTGATCACGCAGCTTATGAGCTACTGAAAGAACAATTAGAAGATGTGCTTGATACACTAACGGATCGTGAAGAAAACGTGCTTCGTTTACGTTTTGGACTCGATGACGGGCGTACACGTACGTTAGAAGAGGTTGGACGTGTATTTGGTGTAACACGTGAAAGAATTCGTCAAATCGAAGCGAAGGCTTTACGTAAACTTAGACACCCATCTCGAAGCAAACGTCTGAAAGATTTCCTAGAATAAAATCGAGAAGCATCGGCGCTATGATTGCCGATGCTTTTTTTAACGATAGGAGTGATCATATAATGAATGAGCGCCGAAAGAAAATTATATTATCTGAAATCGAATATTGGAAACGAAATAATTTATTACCCGGTCATTATTGTGATTTTCTTTCAACACTTTATACAGGTGGAGAGGAAGACGTGAAGGATTTGAAGGGTCAGAACGCTTCAATCTTACATAAGGAGAAGAGAAATAAAAGACTAATTCTCAGCTCAGTAATCGGGCTGAGTATTTTATTAGCTATTTTCATGTATTTGATTAATGACTTTTCATCTTTATTATTAGGTGTCATAGGCATTGTCGTTTTGCTTGGGTATGCGACATTTAAATCTGTGAGAAAGTCCGCATATCTTCCATTTATTTATATTGCGGGGGCGTTTCTATTGCTCACGATGTCGCTTAAACTATGGTCCTTATATTTCTCTGAACAGCCGATGTTACTTGTTGGCTTGCTTATATTGAATTGTGTCATGTGGTTATTTACAGGTCGCTTGTTAAAGTTATTATACTTCACACTATCTGGAGCGTTCGGACTCATTGCAATTATTTTCTTTATCTTTTTTCAATTTTAATCTGAGACGTCAAAGAATGTTAAACTAAATAACTATACATATTAGGCGGACAGTTTGTAGCGGAAATCGCAACTGCTCCGTTTTTTTATCCCGCATTAACGGGCAGTAAGACTCCCACTTCAAGATTTAAGTGAAAACGGTAAAGATAAGTGGGAGTCGGGCTGCCCGTAAAAGCCCGATTGGTTCGGGCCAACATGATGTTGGTCACGCAAGCGTTGTCAGAGGACGTGACGCACTTAGCTTGTGTTCCTTTTCAATCAGTGGGGGATGAAGAAAACCCCCACTGATTGAAGTTTCACTTTATTCGCTTCTTGAGGTAATAAAAATGTTCGTAAAGACAAGTATTTCATTTTTAGTTGGTAAAAAGTTCGACTATTCGATATAATGGTAATTGTGGTGAAAAGCATTTGGTTTATTCGAATCAGCGTTTTAAGTTTATATGAGTTGAAAGACCAATACAATTGACTACAAGTTGAATTGAGTTGTCGAATTTCAAGATAGTTAAGATTGATACGGGGAATCAATCAAGCGCGAATGAACGTTGTCGATCACTACATAATTTCAAAGTGTAGAAAAGGGGATGGGGAAAATGAATTTCGATTTAACAGAAGAACAACAAATGATTCAAAAAATGATTCGTGAGTTTTCAGCGGATAAGGTGGCACCTGGTGCAGTCGAACGCGATCGAATGAAAGCGTTTCCAGTCGAGGTATTTAAAGAATTATCGGAAATGGGGTTAATGGGGCTACCATTTTCAGAAGCGTACAGCGGGGGTGGCGGCGATACAATTAGCTTTGCGATTGTAACGGAAGAGTTGAGCCGCGCTTGTGCATCGACAGGGATTACGTATTCGGCACATATTTCTTTAGGGGGAGCTCCTTTACATTTATTTGGAACAGAGGAGCAAAAAGAAAAGTATTTAACACCGATTTGTACAGGTGAATCATTTGGTGCGTTCGGTTTAACAGAACCAAATGCAGGATCAGATGCCGGGGGGACACAGACAACTGCAAAAGAAGATGGCGATGATTTTGTCATTAATGGATCGAAAGTATATATTACAAACGCAAGCCATGCAAAACATTTAGCAATCACGGCTATTACTGGAAATGAAGGCGGTAAAAAGGAAATTAGCGCAATTATCGTACCGACAGATGCGGAAGGCTTTACGGTGATTGATAATTACGAGAAAATGGGCTTAAATGCCTCGAACACAACTGAGCTTGTTTTAGATAACGTTCGTGTTCCGAAAGAAAACTTATTAGGAAAGCGTGGCAATGGCTTTAAACAGTTCTTAGTCACATTGGATGGAGGCAGAATTGGGATTGGCGCAATGGCTGTAGGAATTGCTCAAGCAGCTTATGAGCGTGCACTACAGTATTCAAAAGAGCGGAAGCAATTCGGGAAGACCTTATCACAATTCCAAGTTACACAATTTAAATTAGCTGATATGGCGATGAAAATTGAATTGGCACGTAATATGGTGTATAAAGCAGCTTGGTTAAAAGATGAAGGGCGTCCGTTTACAAAAGAAGCTGCAATGTGTAAATTATACGCATCAGAAATTGCAATGGAAGTTGCGAATGAAGCTGTCCAAATTCATGGCGGTTATGGCTATATGAGAGAGTATGAGGTTGAGAGAATGATGCGAGATGCAAAACTATTAGAAATTGGAGAAGGTACTTCAGAGATTCAAAGAATGGTCATATCTAAACTCATCGGCTGTTAAATTGTGAACTTTTTGTCGGAAAAGACACAAAATGTGAAGAATTTCTGAAAATCTCTTTCAGTTTTGTGACATTTACAGTACAATATTAGTTGTGTACTATATTTATTACAGAATTGATTTTGTTGAAGGAGGGTATATTCGATGGGGAAGAATCCTATAGTACCTTTTCTCCTAATCATGGGGTTAGGAATTGGACTTATTTTCTTCATGTCCTTATATGGACTTGATCAGAAAGCTGAAATCTCAGCAGAAAATGAAGATGGTGAAGATGTAGAGGAAGTTGAAGACTTTGACGCTGCTTCGTTTGCTGATGCGAAATGTGTTTCTTGTCATGGTGGCAACCTAGAAGGTGGAGCGGCACCAGCATTAGTAGGGACAGATATGTCTGCTGACGAACTTGAAGAGGTTATCAGAGATGGTACAGATGGTGGAATGCCAGGTGGTCTAGTACCAGAAGGTGACTTAGAAGAAATGGTAGACTATATTTTATCACTTGAATAATTGACAAGAAAAAGCCACCTATCAGCAGAAAATTTTGCTGGTAGGGGCTTTTTTACTGTTTAAAGAAGGAGAAGAAAAAGAATGATTCAATTATCGAAAAGACTCCAAACGGTTGCGGATTTTGTCAAAGAGGATGCGGTACTTGCTGATATTGGTAGCGATCATGCGTATTTACCTACTTACTTGGTAAAAAAAGGAATCATTCAACGAGCGGTAGCAGGCGAAGTCGTGAAAGGTCCTTATGAGTCAGCACTCAAGAATGTAAAGCGAGAAGCGGTAGATGAGCAGATCATGGTTAGGCTTGCAAATGGTTTGGCTGCAATTGAAAAAAGTGACCAAATAGATACTGTTACGATCGCAGGAATGGGTGGCGCTTTAATTGCATCGATTTTAGAAGAAGGTAAAGAGAAACTAGAAACAGTAGAACGTATTATTGCCCAACCCAATATTCATGCTGAAGCCATTCGGAAATGGGCAGTCTTAAATGGTTGGCGTGTTGTCGGTGAGAAAATATTAAAAGAAGATCATAAAATTTATGAAATTGTCGTGTTAGAAAGAGGAAGAACAACATACACAGAAAAAGAACAATTATTAGGTCCTTTTTTATTAGAAGAAAAAAATGAAGTGTTTCATGAGAAATGGAAAAGGGAAATGACACAATGGGAACGAATTTTAGATTCTTTAAAAGATGCAACAGAAGATGCGTCTGTCAAAGAAAAGAAAGCCACTTTGAATGAGAAAATAACATTAGTCGAAGAGGTGTTACGAAATTGAAAAAAGTAAATGGTCATGAAATTATTCAATTGTTTGAACAGTGGTCACCGAAAAGTTATGCACTTGACGGTGATCCAGTTGGACTTCACGTCGGACAGCTTAATCGTCCGGTCGAAAAAGTGCTCGTGACACTGGATGTAAACGAAGCTGTTGTTGATGAAGCGATTGAAAAAGGCGCGAATTTAATTATCGCGCATCATCCCCCAATTTTTCGTCCATTAAAAAATATCGCGACGGATACGGTACAAGGGAAAATGTTTGAAAAATGTATTAAAAATGACATTACAATTTACGCAGCCCATACCAATTTAGATGTTGCGGAGGGCGGCGTGAATGATATGTTAGCGGAGAAGCTAGAACTGCTAGAAACAAAAGTGTTAGCAGAAACATATGCGGAAACGTTATATAAACTCATTGTATTTTGTCCGAAAACACACGTAGAAGCGTTACGTCAAGCGTTAAGTGAAGCGGGTGCAGGTGCGATTGGAGAATATGTTGCGTGTAGTTTCTCATCAACAGGAGAGGGGCGTTTTACACCGGGTGACGATGCTAATCCTTTCATTGGAAAAGTTGGGGAAGGAGAAGTAGTCGAAGAAGAGAAAATTGAAGTCATTATGCCAGTTGACATTCAAAACCGTGTGTTAAAAGCAATGTTTACAGCGCATCCATATGAAGAGGTAGCGTATGATTTAATTGAACTGGGTCAAAAAGGGAAAACACTTGGTCTTGGTCGAGTTGGGAAACTACGTGAAGCTGTTACATTGGATGAATTTGCAAAAACAGTAAAAGAAGTGTTCCAAGTTCCGGCATTACGTTTTGTTGGCGAGCCTGAAAAAATGATTCGAAAAGTAGCTGTTCTTGGTGGAGACGGTAATAAATACATTCATGCGGCGAAAAGAAGCGGGGCAGATGTACTTGTTACAGGAGACTTGTATTATCATGTCGCACATGATGCCGAAGCGCTCGGTCTTGCGGTTGTAGATCCAGGGCATAATATTGAGAAAGTGATGATCGAGGGCGTTGCAACACATATGACAAAAGCTTGTGAAGAAGCGAAGTATGCTGTTTCGTTTATTCAGTCTGAAGTTATTACAGAGCCTTTTCAGTTTAAATAAATAGTAGTCAAGTAGTAGTAAAGATAGCAATTAAAAAAACGCTCGTATGTGAGCGTTTTTTTAGTGTTTTAAGACGGAAGCTGTGTTTTTGTTCAACAATCGCGTCCGATTCTTGAACAATATTTATATAGCAGGAGTCAATTTCATAATTAAAATTACACTAAAAATTCCCGAACAATGTTGATCTCCGTTCCAGGCGCACGCTTTCCGTGGGGCGGGCGGCGAGCCTCCTCGGTCGCTTCGCTCCACTGCGGGGGCTCACCTGTCCCGCTAAACCCACAGGAGTCGGCGCCTTCCACTCCAATCAACGGATATCCCTTGCAATAAACACGAACATTCAATCACTCGTTAACATTAAAGTACGTCTTTATTATAAGCATAAGCAATTATGAAATTGATTAAGCAGGTATTGCTTATTTATTTAATTTCTGATCTTTCCTAAAGAAAATGAGATAAATAATTTCTAGAATCCCGACTGTATTTACTATCAGAAGAATAACAAACCATGCTAACTTTTTATTGCGAGCCGAATACCAAAGAGCAATGCCTTTCCAAATAAGAGACCAAATAATTATTAAATAAAAAATTGGATTATTAAAATTTAAAACCTGAGAAACAGTATCCATTTTTTCACCTCCCTTATTCATCAACTGATTCTACTAAAAAAGTCGGTCGCCTTTTAAAAAGGGACCGACTTTGAGTGTTTTATCCCGCATTAACGGGCAGTAAGACTCCGACTTCAAGATTTAAGTGAAAACGGTAAAGATAAGTGGGAGTCGGGCTGCCCGTAAAAGCCCGATTGGTTCGGGCCGACACGATGTTGGTCACACAGGCGTTGACACAGGACGTTTCGCACTTAGCCTGTGTTCAGCTAATCAGTGGGGGATGAAGAAAACCCCCACTGATTAAAGTTTCACTTTATTGAGTTTGTTGATAAGGTTCGATTCTTTCCGCCGGTTTTGGTTTACGAATTGGTGGTAAAATCATATCCAAGTCGAATTTCTTTTCCGGTGTTTGTGTAGATGGATCTTCCCAATCGAATTGCTCTAAAAATTGGATGACTTCACGCACAACAATTGTCGGGGTTGAAGCACCTGCTGTCACACCGACTTTTTCAATGCCTTTTAACCAGTTAATGTCAATTTCAGAGACATCTGATACACGGTATGAAGGTGTATCTGCAATCTCTACAGATACTTGCGTGAGACGATTTGAGTTATTACTTGCAGGGTCACCGACGACGACTAACAATTCAACATCGCCTGCTTGTTCTGCAACTGCTTCTTGTCTCACTTGTGTCGCTAAACAAATTTCTTCATGTTGTTCAATATGTGGGTATTTCTCTTGTAAAGCTTCCATTAAATGCGCAACATCCCATTGACTCATCGTCGTTTGGTTTGTTACGAGTAATTTATCGCTATTGACTGTTAAGTTTTCAACATCTTCCATCGTTTCAATAAGATGAACTTTGTCAGGGGCAACACCAATTGCGCCTTCTGGCTCTGGGTGATATCGTTTACCGATATAAATAATTTCATACCCTTCAGCTGTCTTTTCGCCAATTAAATCATGCGTAACAGTTACATCTGGACAAGTTGCATCAATAGCGACTAACCCTTTTTGTTTTGCAATTTCACGAACTTCTGGTGAAACACCGTGTGCTGTATAAATTACAGTACCTTTCTCAGCTTTCTTTAAGATCTCTACACGATCTTTTCCGTCTAATGTAATGATCCCATCTTTTTCAAATGCGTCCGTAACGTGCTTATTATGAACAATCATTCCTAATATATAAATGGGTCTCGGTAATGTTTTGTCGAGCGCCGCATTCCGTGCGATAATCATTGCATCGACAACCCCGTAACAATAACCTCTTGGGGTAATCTTCATAACTTCCATCTACTTCACTCCTTAAAATAGGATTCTATATCCTATTATAGCTGAGATAGAAAAGATGTTCAAAGTTAAGGGTTAGGTGGTTGGAAAATTTTTGGCATAGAAGGTCGAGGTGTTGTTGGTTCAAATCCTTGCGACGTGCTTCTTGGTCGTGAAAAGTTTTGCGCAGTGGCTGTTGTTGAACGGGTATTTTCCCCGGTTGGAGAACGATCTGGCATCGATTGAAAACCTTTATACAACCTCCACATAGACGGTAAGTTGCTGATCATCGGTGCAAATTGTTGGATGAGCGGCGCGAACTGTTGAGCAGTTGTTAAAAAGCGGTCAGCGGTTTGCATATAATTGTCTAATTTTGAAGGGCCTTGCCTTCCTTGCCCTCCTTCGCCGCCTGGTATATGATTGGACAATGACTCAAATTGTTGCCCTGGATTTGACTGCGGTTCTCGTGGGGGAGCAAATGTATTTTGCATCACTCTTTGTTGAGACATAGGTTGGGTAGGATGGTGAGAAAATGGATAAAATGATTCGTATCTCACTTGAAAACTCCTTTCTTTAATTCTGAATAAACTTTTATATATTATCCTATGCGAAAAAGACGTCTAATGGTACACAATCATGTTATAATAGAGAATACGTAAGGAGGCATGACACATGTCTAAATTCACAGATTATCAATTTCAACCATTTTTAAGAAATGCAATCCAAAAACTTGGATTTGAACGTCCAACACCTATTCAAAAAGAGGTAATTCCACTCGTTTTGAAAGGAGTGTCAGCAATTGGACAAGCGCATACAGGAACAGGAAAATCTCATAGCTTTTTAATTCCAATTGTCGCGCGAATAAACGAAGAGTCGAATGATTTACAAGCTGTGATTACAGCCCCGACAAGAGAATTAGCAACTCAATTATATGATGAGTTACTAAAATTAACAGAAGGTACAGAAATCCGTTCAGCCGTTTTAATCGGTGGAACAGATAAAGAGCGTGCAGCGAATCGGTTAAAGGCGAAGCCGCAAATTGTTGTCGGAACGCCTGGAAGAATTAACGATATGGCACAAAATAATTATTTGTTTGTGCATACAGCAAAAATCCTCGTCATTGATGAAGCAGACCTTGCTTTTGATATGGGGTTCATCGAAGATATCGATCAGTTTGCATCGCGTATGCCAGAACAACTTGAAATGTTCGTCTTTTCAGCGACGATTCCTGAGAAGTTAAAACCATTCCTCAATAAGTATATGGAATCTCCAGCGCATATTAAAATTGGAAAAAGACAGTCATTTACTGAAGGCATTCATTATTCACTTGTGCCAGTACGAAGCCAGCAAAAAGAGAAAAAACTGTTACAAGTCCTTGAAAGCATCACACCGTATTTGGCAATTATTTTTACAAATACGCGAAAGAATGCAGAAGATTTGGCGAAGCATTTAGAAGAGGCGGGCATTAAAGTAGGTCGAATTCACGGAGATTTATCACCACGTGAGCGAACGCGTATGATGCGTCGCATTCGTGATTTGGAATATGAATATATTGTCGCAACAGATTTAGCAGCAAGAGGGATTGACATTCCAGGTGTGAGTCACGTCATTAACTTTGAAATTCCAGATGACTTGGAGTTTTTCATTCACCGTGTCGGTCGTACAGCTAGAGCTGGACTTGAAGGGCATGCGATTACGTTATACGAACCGAATGAAGAAGAGAAAGTTGAGGCCATTGAAAAGCTAGGCATTCCATTCGTTCATGAAGATGTGCGAAAAGGGGAATGGGTCGAAGTAAAAGAACGTCATGCGCGTAAAAAGCGTGCCAATCAATACGATGAGATTGATCGTGAAGCTGCTGCTTTTATTCGAAAGCCGAAGAAAGTAAAGCCGAACTATAAAAAGAAACGTGCAAGACAAATTGAAAATTATAAGAAACAAGAAAGGAGAAAACAACGTAAACATGGCAGAAGATAAACCATTATTACTCGGTTCTCACGTATCGATGAGCGGCAAGAAAATGTTACTTGGCTCAAGTGAAGATGCGGCAAAATACGGTGCAACAACATTTATGATTTATACAGGTGCACCGCAAAATACGAGAAGAAGGCCGATTGAAGAACTGAATATTGAAGCAGGACAAGCGCATATGAAAGAACACGGAATTTCAAACATCGTCGTGCATGCGCCGTATATTATTAATATCGCAAATACAAAAAAACCGGAAACATTCCAACTAGGGGTCGATTTCTTACAAAAAGAAATTGAAAGAACTGCAGCACTTGGTGTTGACCAAATTGTTTTACACCCTGGTGCGCATGTTGGCGCTGGTGCAGAAGCAGGAACAGCCAAGATTATCGAAGGCTTAAATGAAGTATTGTCTCAAGATTATCCAGTTAAAATTGCTTTAGAAACGATGGCAGGAAAGGGAACGGAAATTGGCCGTAGTTTCGATGAAATTGCGAGGATTATTGACGGTGTCACGCATAATGAACGTCTATCCGTTTGTTTTGATACGTGTCACGTTCATGATGCTGGTTATGATTTCGTGAATGATTTAGACGGTGTGTTAAAAGAGTTTGATGAAATTGTCGGGAAAGACCGTATTTCTGTTCTTCATATTAATGACAGTAAAAACGAGCGAGGGGCAGGTAAAGACCGCCACGAAAACTTAGGGTTCGGCCATATCGGATTTGAACCGCTACACACACTCGTTCACCATCCAGATTTTTCAGCGATTCCTAAAATTTTGGAAACACCTTTTGTAGGGGCTGATCCGAAAAAGAAACATGCACCTTATGAAATCGAAATTGCAATGTTAAGAGAGAGTGAATATCGTCCGGACGAAATTGAAGCGTTACGTTTAAAATAATAAAAGAATCGTTGAGATGCGGTCCGCCTGTTGGACTTGCATTTCAACGATTTTCTATTGTTTGCTTATCACATTTTATCTTCTGTTCATCGTTTGTGAACCGCATCGGTATACATTTGTAAAAATGTTCCCGTTCTTTCAGGACCAATGACTTGTTCTACTTGTTGGATAAAATGTGAAGGAATGCCTATAAAAAGCCAATGAATCGAAATCTCATCTAATAAAGGTCGTAACAATTGAATTTCTCGAATCGTAAAATGTACATCATACGAGGCAGCGAGCGCTTTCACTTTTTCATCACTACTCATTTTAACCTCATTTAAAAACTGTAGAAAATCCATTTTATCCCTCTTTCTTAATCAGTTGAATCCCAAAACAATTTCAGTTATAATTTATTTACAAATCGTAATCATTTCGATTGCGCGGAAGGGAATTAGTAAATGAAGAAAGCAATTATTGAATTAACTGATGTAAATTTTCGCTACGAACAAAGAATTGTTCTTGAGCATATTAACTTTACAGTAAAGGATGGCGAGTTTTGGGCATTAATTGGACCGAATGGCTCAGGGAAATCAACACTGATTAATATTATTTTAGGCTTATTAAAACCAGAACAAGGCTCAGTAAAATTATTCGGGGAAGATCTTGAACATTTTCATCACCGAGAACTAATTGGCTACGTCTCTCAAAAATCCAACTCCTTTAATAGTGGTTTTCCGGCGACCGTATTAGAAGTTGTACGAAGTGGCTTAACCCGTAAAAAAGGTCTTTTTAAACGTTTTACAAAAAAAGATCGCGAACAAGCAATGAAAGCTCTTGAAATTGTTCAAATGGACGATTTCGCCGAGCAAAACATTGGTGAATTATCAGGCGGTCAACAGCAACGTGTTTTTATTGCACGAGCACTTGCAGGTGAGCCAAAGCTTCTCGTGATGGATGAGCCAACTGTTGGTATTGACCAGCAAAATGTTGCGTCGTTTTATTCTATGTTAAATCGATTAAATGGTGAACATGGAATTGCGATTTTACTTGTCACACATGAAATTGATCTTGTGACAGAACTCGCGACACATGTGGCTTGTTTAAATCGTTCGATGCATTTTCATGGTGTGCAATCTGATTACCAAAAAATTGATCATCAGTCCATTTCAAAATGGTATGGGCATCCTGTCAGACGTCTCCACCAAGATGAAGGGGAGGTCGCTGAATGATTGACGCCTTATTTACTTATGAATTTTTACAAAATGCATTTTTATCCGGGATTATTATCGGCTTTATTGCGCCTTTATTAGGTTTATTTATCGTCGTTAGGCGGCTCGCACTCATTGCAGACGCACTAAGTCACGTTGCGTTAGCGGGCATTGCAGGCAGTTTATATTTAAGTCAGCAAGTGTTGTTTTTTAGTGCTTTGAATCCTGTTTATTTTGGGATTGGTACAGCAGTAGGGGGTTCACTGTTAATCGAAAGACTAAGAACGGTTTATAAACATTATGAAGAACTTGCGATTCCGGTTATTTTATCAGCAGGAATTGGGATTGGCGCCATTTTTATTTCTTTATCCCAAGGATTTAGCGCCGATTTAATGGGGTATTTATTCGGTTCTGTGTCTGCGGTAAGTCGTCAAGATTTATTTGTTGTGATGGTCATTGCGCTTATTGTTGTTGCTTTCATTTATTTCTTTTATAAAGAATTATTTATTTTGTCGTTCGATGCAGAGTATTCAAAAGTCTCGGGTGTGTATTCCCGTTTTATTCAACTCTCTTTTATGGTGATTACAGCGCTTGTGATTGGGGCATCGATGAGAATTGTTGGGATATTACTCGTATCCTCTTTAATGACAGTGCCAGTAGCGGCGGCGATGCAAATTGCAAAAAGTTTTAAAGGGGCAATGCTTTATTCAATTTTGATTGGTGAAATGGCTGTCGTGATTGGACTTGTGAGTGCTTTTTATTTAGATATTGCACCTGGTGGAACGATTGTTGTTACATCTATTGTATTACTACTGATGATTCTCGGTTGGAAGAAAGTGCGCAGTGCAAGACAGGTTCTTCTAAAAGAGGAGGAAGTTGTATGAATTTAAAAGAAGCATGGCAAATTTTACAAAAGAATGAATTAAAACGAACAAAAAATAGGGAAGTTATTTTAGAGTTTTTTGCAGACAATGACCGCTATTTAACTGCAAGTGATGTAAAAGACTTCATAGAGGAAAATAATCCAAATATTAGTTTTGATACGATTTACCGAAATTTATCGACGTTTACGGAACTTGGGATTTTAGAAGAAACGGAATTAACAGGGGAGCGCCATTTCCGAATGCACTGCGATCCTGGTGTACATCATCATCATTTCATTTGTACATTATGCGGTATTACAAAAAATATTCCCCAGTGCCCGATGGATTTATTGTCCATTAATCTTCCAAACTACGAAATCGAGGCACATAAGTTTGAAGTGTACGGAAAATGCCCAGGTTGTATCGCAAGTTAATCAATCATAAAAAAACCAGGTAAGGAAACAGATGATGTTTCTTTACCTGGTTTATTTTTATATTAATGGACTTGTTGGAAAAAGTTTCTCAATCCATTCATTCGCTTCTTGCCAATTCGTCACACGTTTTACACCGTCAGGAATTGGTTTACGATTGTACGGTGTATCGAATAAAATCACTGGAATATCGAGCTCTTCATGAAGGTCAACCGCGTTATCATGTTTATCTTCAAAGAAAGCATGGACGCCATGTTTTTTGGCTGTCTCAATTTTATAATGACTGCCAATTAATTCGATATGACTGTACGGAATGTCTTTTCGTTTAAACCAATTTTCTGTTGTGTTATAAACCGTGCTTGGACGAGCAGAAATATAAAACAGTTCGTAACGTTCGTTCCATTCTTTTAAAATCTTACGAGCGTGTTCTTGTGGTGGGGAAAGATCATAAATCTCTTCCTCAACCGATTGGAACCACTTATAAAACTGTTCTTTATCTACGTCAAACGCAGTCGTTAAATCATATTCTTGTATATCGTCAAGTACTAAATTTTGATTATACGCTTCGTTAATATGCGGAAGTAGCGCGGTCGGACAAGTAACTGTCCCGTCTATGTCGATGCCAAATCGAAATGGCTTCAATTTTGTGCCTCTAACGCTAACTCTTCTTGACGCTTTTTCTCGAAATATTCTTCCGCAAGTTTGTCGATTTCTTTTTTCAGTTCATCGACCATCGTTTCTTCAGGTACTTTACGAACGATTTCACCTTTCATGAAGAGAAGGCCTTCGTCACGTCCACCCGCAATCCCGATATCTGCTTCACGTGCTTCACCTGGACCGTTTACCGCACAGCCGAGTACAGCGACTTTAATCGGCGCTCTAATTTTCTCGATATATTCTTCGACTTCATTGGCAATGCTAATTAAATCGATTTCGATTCTTCCGCATGTCGGACAAGAAATAAGTGTCGCAGCGTCAGAAGAAAGGCCGAATACTTTTAAGAGTTCTCGTCCTACTTTAACTTCCTCAGTCGTATCCGCACTTAGTGAAACGCGTAATGTGTTTCCGATTCCTGCGGATAATAACGTACCAAGACCTGCTGAACTTTTTACTGTTCCTGCAAATAATGTTCCGGATTCAGTGATCCCTAAGTGAAGTGGGTACTTAAACGCCGCCGCTGCTTTCATATAGGCTTCGACTGCCAAATTAACATCAGAAGCTTTTAACGACACAATAATGTCACGGAAATCAAGTTCTTCTAAAATTTTAATATGGTGTAATGCACTTTCCACCATCCCATCAGCAGTAGGGTAGCCGTATTTTTCTAAAATATGACGCTCTAAAGAACCAGCGTTTACCCCAATACGAATTGGAATGCCTTTTGCTTTTGCAGCTGTTACAACTTCCTCAACTTTTTCACGGCTTCCAATATTTCCAGGGTTAATACGAATTTTATCAACACCTTGTTCAATCGCAATTAATGCGAGTCTATGGTCAAAATGAATATCCACGACAAGTGGTACATTAATTTGCTTTTTAATCTCACCTAATGCTTCTGCAGCTCTTTTATCAGGACATGCAACTCTGACAAGTTGTACACCTGCTTCTTCAAGCTTTAAAATTTCCTTTACTGTTGCTTCTACATCGTGTGTTTTTGTTGTCGTCATACTTTGGACGAACAACTCATTGCTTCCACCGATAACAAGATTTCCAACACGTACTGGACGTGTATTAGAACGGTGTGTAATTTCACTCATTTAACGTTCACTCCTTAAAAGACTAAAAACAATCATGCTCATCTTATTTTATCAATCAACCCTATCAAAATACAAGGAACAACCCTTAAATAATCATTAAAAACATAATTTTACTTGTCTAAAGAACACTGTATCTTTCTTTCTATCGTTTTGTTTACGGACAATTTCCTTGGTCGATATTCGAAATCGGGATTGAAATCGAGTCGCCGCCAACGATTTCTTGATGTTTTAAAGCCGGGTTCAATTCATAAAATAGTTCCAATCGATCGATAAATGACAATTCATGATCAGGATACAAAGCAAATAAGGAAGCAATTGTATCTCCTTGAATAGACGTTACAGTAATGAATTGGTTTCCTTCTTCGCATGGTTCTTCAGCTTGTGGAGAAAGAGTCTGAGGGATTGTCCCTTCTACGAAATCAACACGAATAAAATGAATGATTAAAAAAAGTGTAGCAGCCATAAGTAAAATTCTCATCATAACCCCTCCATTTTTCAACTATATGCGGATGGGAGAGAAGTATGACAGCCTTTTCGTTAGAAAAAAGTAAAAAAACTTATTGATAAAGTCATTTTTATCAATAAGTTTTCGTATATGAAGCTAAATTTAATTATTGACGGGCTTGTCTCGCCGGTGGTTGTTTCGGATAATAGCGAATCGCTAAAACGATATACACTAAGTGAATGATGGAGGAAATGATTAAGCCAGTCGTTTTATATTCCGGAAAGATATCTAAAACAATCGTTAATATGATTGGAATCGTCATTGCAATTGCGGAAGTTCTCCATATATGTAAATATTGCCCACGTTTCTTCGTAAGCTTCATAATGAGTGAACCGATATAGGCAAATAAGCTTACGCGAATAAAAATATAAAATGTGCTAATGACTAACTGTAGTGTAAATGCCATGGGATAAATAAGAGCTCCGATATTTTCGCTATGCGCTTGTAACTCTTGGGAATCGTCAAATAAGACATCATCTCCAATGATAAATCGTGAAAATGAAATGGTTGTAAATAAAAAGACGAAAAGGAAAATATACATAAATACTTTTCCTATGGGCAACAATCTAAATGCAGCCATTTTTTTGAATTCATATAAACTTGCTTTAAAGATTTGATGATACTTCAATCTAGTAAACCTCCTTACTTATCTAGTCTACCATGGTTTCTGCAAAATGCGCGGTTCTATACATTTGACAGATTTATGACAATTGAAAAGTCGATTGTTAAATGAATGTAAAGTTTAGGCATAAAGTATTTACAATAAGTGGATTCACACAGCATAATAAGAATCGGATAAAGTGAAACTGCAATCAGTGATGAACTTCCGCTGATTGCTAGTTGAACCAATCGGGCATTTACGAGCAGTAGCGAACAACGAGACGCGTACTGATCGTTAATGCGGGATAAAAAAAGAATGGGGTTGACGACTGAATGGAGTTAGATTGGCAAGAAATGCTATTCCAATTTCTTGGTGGACTAGGAATTTTCTTATTTGCAATTAAATATATGGGAGACGGCTTACAAAGAGCAGCAGGGGACCGGCTTCGAGATATATTAGATAGGTTTACAACAAATCCATTTATGGGCATTTTAGTCGGAATTATTGTGACGGTTTTAATACAGTCGAGTTCAGGAACAACAGTCATTACAGTTGGTCTTGTCAGCGCAGGATTTATGAAGCTTCGTCAAGCGATTGGTGTCATAATGGGTGCCAATATTGGAACAACCGTGACAGCTTTTATTATTGGATTTGATGTAGGCGCTTATGCGTTACCGATTATGGGCGTAGGTGCGTTTTTAATTTTCTTCTTTAATAAAAACGTCTATAAAAATATCGGTGATGTTGTATTTGGTTTCGGTGGTTTATTTTTAGGACTCGAACTTATGAGTAATGGGATGAAACCACTTCGTGAATTGCAATCTTTTAGCGATTTAACTGTTTCTATGAGTGAACAACCAATTTTAGGTGTCATCGTCGGAACGGTATTTACGTTAATTGTACAAAGTTCTAGTGCGACTGTAGGAATACTCCAAGGGCTATATGCGGAAAACCTTGTTGATTTACAAGCTGCACTTCCAATTTTATTCGGAGATAATATTGGAACGACCATTACAGCAGTTCTTGCATCAATCGGTGCTTCAGTTGCAGCAAGACGCGCAGCGGCAACACATGTATTGTTTAATATTATAGGTGCTGTTGTCTTCTTAATTTTACTTGTACCGTTTACAGCTTATGTTGAGTGGATTTCTACTATATTGTCACTTGAAAACAAAATGCAAATTGCTTTTGCGCATGGTTCATTTAACATCGCAAATACGATTATTCAGTTTCCATTAATCGGCTTTTGGGCACTTTTAGTGACGAAGCTCATACCTGGTGAAGATGTCACGATTGAATACAAGCCGAAACATTTAGATTATCATTTTATACAACAGTCTCCCGCAGTTGCGATTGGACAAGCAAAAGAAGAAATCATTCGCATGGGGAATTTCGGTGTTCAAGGACTCAATGAGACATTTGAGTATTTAAAAACGGGAAAGAAAAAGCATGCAGAAATGGCTTATCAAATAGAAGACGCGATTAACAATTTAGATTACCGAATTACGGACTATTTGGTTGAAATCTCTTCTGAAAATATTTCACCACTAGAATCGACACGCCATATGAAGTTAATGGAAACGGTTAGAGATATCGAACGCATTGGTGACCATTTTGAAAATATTGTTGAGCTATTAGATTATAAAGATGTGAACCGTGTTGAGTTGACAGAAGATGCGATTGAAGATTTATCAAATATGTTTACCTTAACGATTGAGACCGTTGAAAAATCAGTACATGCATTAAATGCAAATGATATGAAATTGGCAAGAGCTGTTACAAAGCAAGAAGATTTAATCGATAAAATGGAAAGAAAGTTTAGAAAAAATCATATTATGCGATTAAATAGTGGGAATTGTACAGCGCAAGGCGGTATGATTTTCGTTGATATCGTTTCAAATCTAGAACGAATTGGCGATCACGCGGTGAATATCGCGGAAGCTGTTCTTGGAAAAAGAGGTTAATGGATCAAAACACTCACTTTAAACGAATTGAAGTGAGTGTTTTTTTATTAAAAGTTGGAAGGGGGTGTATTGAATGGCTGTGCTGGGCATGCTAATTGCATTCGTTTTTTTCATCATTGCTTTTTTAGGGCTCGTATATCCAATTATACCATCTGCTTTATTTATGTTCATTGGCTTTTTATCTTACGGTTTGATCGTTTCCTTTGATGGGATGAATGGGTTGTTTTGGACGATTCAAGTTTTGTTTTTCATTTTATTATTTGTAGCAGACACATTGTCGAATCTTGTAGGTGTGAAAAAATTTGGCGGTTCAAAAGCAGGAATGTGGGGAAGTACGATTGGTCTTTTACTTGGACCGTTTGTAATTCCCGTTGCGGGGATTCTTTTAGGTCCTTTTCTAGGGGCGATTTTAGCAGAATTAATTGTAAGCCGAACAAATCTAAAACAAGCATTTAAAATCGGCATCGGTTCTTTAGTTGGTTTTTTAACATCGATTATTACAAAAGGGACGTTAATGGTTATGATGATCGTTCTTTTCGTAATTTTTATTCTGTGAAGTTCAGTCGGACATGGTTTATTTGTACAAATACGAGAATTAAACTGAATTTAATAGAAAATGTCACAGATTAGACCTTTTTATTTGAACGTTATTCTTACATTTGTTAATGTTAAATGTGTAGGAAAGATATTCAATATTTGAGGAGGAATGGAAACAATGGCTTACAAATTACCAGAACTACCTTATGCATATGATGCACTAGAACCACATATTGACAAAGAAACGATGAATATTCATCACACGAAACACCATAACACTTACGTAACAAACTTAAACAATGCACTTGAAGGACATGACGATCTTGCAAGTAAATCTGTAGAAGAGTTAATCTCTGATATGGATGCAATTCCTGAAGATATTAGAACTGCAGTTCGTAACAACGGTGGTGGACATGCAAACCACGCACTATTCTGGGAGTTACTTTCTCCAAATGGTGGCGGTACGCCAACTGGTTCACTAGCTGAAGCAATCGACAAAAAGTTCGGCGGCTTTGACGCATTCAAAGAAGAATTTGCAAAAGCAGGTGCAACACGCTTTGGTTCAGGATGGGCATGGCTTGTACTGAATAACGGCGAGTTAGAAGTAATGTCTACACCAAACCAAGACTCACCATTAATGGAAGGTAAAACACCGTTACTTGGTCTTGATGTTTGGGAGCATGCTTACTACTTAAACTACCAAAACCGTCGTCCTGACTACATTTCAGCATTCTGGAACGTTGTTAACTGGGATGAAGTTGCAAAACGCTTTGAAAAATAATTAAAAATTAAATGTAAAAAAAGGAACAAAGCATATACCTGAAACGTCTAGGTATATGCTTTTTCTTTTTGGGATGTTATAATTCAAAAGGTGTCATCTTTTGTCATTTCAAAGAGATAAATTGAAAAGGAGGTTAGAATTCATTGAAAAAGAAAAAAGGGCGATCTGAACAACCGAAAGTAAAATTAAGAAAAAATATTTCTTTCCGAATGAATTTCTTGTTCTTTTCAATATTTATACTCTTTTCAGTCCTTATCTTGAGATTAGGGTATTTACAAATTGTAAAAAGTGAAGATTATGTGAGAATGTTAGAACGAACAGAAGAAACGGCTGTAAATACGAGTGTGCCGCGTGGACGAATCTTTGACAGTGAAGGCAGAGTATTGGTCGATAATATGCCGAAAAATGCGATTACATATACGAAAATGTCAACAACGACATCTAAAGAGATGCTAGACATTGCTGAAAAACTAGCGGAAATTATAGATAAAGACACAAATCGAGTGACTATAGGTGATAAACGAGATTTCTGGATATTAAAAAATAGTGACGAAGCGTTCGATAAAGTAACTGCAGAAGAAAGAAGTGAAATCTTAGGCGACCGCTCATTAACAAAAACAGAACAACAAAGAGAAGTGACGAAACTAACGCGTGAACGTATTACGAAAAAAGAGATTGATTCTTTTACAGACGACGAGATAAAAGTACTTGCCATTTACCGAGAGATGATGGCAGGATACGCATTTTCACCGCAAGTCATTAAAAGTGATGATGTGACGCCTGAAGAGTTTGCGATGGTTTCTGAACGATTAAGCGATTTCCCAGGAGTTAATACAACGACAGATTGGGACCGGGTGCGAAAATCAACCAACACAATCTTAGGTCGAACATCAACACCACTTGAAGGGATTCCGAGATCTGAACTAAATTATTACTTAGCACGAGATTATTCACGAAATGATCGTGTTGGTCGAAGTTTCTTTGAAAGTTATTATGAAGAATTATTACAAGGTCAAAAGACGATTGTAAAAAACATCCGAGACCGCACTGGAAAAGTGATTGAGAATAAAACAGTCCGTGAAGGAATGCCTGGGAAAGATTTAGTATTAACAATTGATACTGAATTACAGATGGAATTGGAAAAAATTGTTGGCGATAAACTTATGCAAGTGAAAAGAGGTGCCAATAGCCGTTATTTAGATCGTGCATTTTTAATTATGCTAGACCCGAATAATGGTGACGTATTATCACTTGTCGGTCAGCAAATTATCAGAGACCCAGAAACAGGTAAGCTCGAACTAAGAGACTACTCTTTTGGAACATTTACGACACGTTATGAGGCCGGTTCTACTGTGAAGATGGCAACTTTACTTGCAGGTTATGAACACGGCAGTACGAAAATCGGAGAAACAAAAATTGACGAACCGCTTAAATTCGCCGGGTCTCGAATAAAAGGTTCTATTTTCAACCGTACGTTATTTAACCGGATTCCGATGAATGACATAGAAGCGATTGGGCGTTCTTCCAACGTTTATATGTTCAAAATTGTAATGGGCATCGCGGGAACAGGTTATACGCATAATGGGCCTTTACGAATTGATCCAGCTGCGTATGATAAAGTGCGTGATTCCTATAGTGCGCTTGGCCTTGGAATTGAAACAGGCATTGATTTGCCAGGAGAAATAGGAGGCGCACCAGGTGTACCACAATATGATGCTTTGCTGAACTTAGCGATTGGACAATTTGATACGTATAGTCCGCTTCAAATTGCACAATACGTTGCAACGATTGCAAATGGTGGGTACCGAATTGCACCAAGAGTGTTGAAAGAAATTCGCGAACCTTCTCCGGATGGAAAAACATTAGGCGCGCTCGTTCAACAAATGGAGCCTCAAGTATTAAATCGAATCAAAAATACAGAGCAAGAACTTGCACAAGTAAAACGTGGTATGCATTATACGTATTATGGGGCCAGAGGAACTGCGAGAGGTTTATTATCAGGCAGGTCTTTTGATGCAGCAGGTAAAACAGGAACAGCACAAACTGCCGCTTATGATGAAGACCGAAAAGCAATGTTCAATACAGTTAGTTTAGCGCATGTGGGATTTGCACCTTACGAAAATCCTGAAGTTGCATTTGCAGTTTTAGTTCCGCATGTTTCGACAAATCCAAGATTTCCAACGACAACGAGCAACGACCTTGCACAAGCCGCTCTTGATAAGTATTTTGAAGTAAAGAAAAGAAAAGCAGAACGGCCATTAAAAAATGATGTGTTACAAGAGATTCAGCCAACTTTAGAAGATGAAGAGTAATAGCATAAAAGCCCATGAATGTAGTCAATACATTCATGGGCTTTTAAAATTCATCAATATTACCGATCTGCTGGAAGCGTAGTAATCAGTTTTGCAATCATTTCAGTAGACATTAAAGCATCGACATCATGATCACCAATTTGAATTTTTGTTGTTAGTTTTTGTGCTTTTAAATAATCATTAAAAGTTTTTTTGTCTTCGATAATGTTTGCTCGTTCTAATGCACTGGCCACATCTTTAGAAGTAGTCCCAGATTCAATTGTTAGTGTCAGCTTTGCAACGGATTTTTCTTCACTAGATGGGTCATTCTCGTTGCTTTTGTCTTCATCAATTTCTTTTTCTTCATCTTCTGTATTTTCAGTTGCTTTTGAAGTGATTGTTTGTAAGTTTGATAATTCTTTTTCAGTTTGTTCAAGTTTCGTTTGAAGCTGAGCGACTTGCTCGTTTAGCATGTTATTTTCTTCCTGTAACCCAGCATCTCCTTTAGGTGAAGTGTAAAAGTAAAGGAAAGCACCAGCTAAAATACAAGAGATTCCGAGAATGCGTACAAGCTCTTTTACCACCTTATATCACACCTCTCGATTGTAATACGCGAATGACTTCTTCATTTGATAAGGAAGAACGTCTCGCGATATCTTCAGTCGAAAATCCTTGTGAGTTTAACGAAAGAATTTGGTTCACAATAATTTCGTGGACAGGCGCTGCTTCTGGTTGCTTTCTAACATTGTCTTCAAACGGTTCCATACTCATCATCAGTTCTTCTTCTAGTGCTTTAATTCTTTTTTTAAGTCCATTTGTCTCTTGATGTAAACTAATGGAAATTTTCTCAACCTCTTCCGCGTCAATTTTACTTTTTTGTCCAATAAAAAATGAAGCAATAGAGATGATGATTCCAAGTACAATTAAGAGTAAAGGTAAATCCATTCCACCACACCTCAACATTTTCAATATAATGACTTTGGATCCTTACAATTCAAAGCTTTCCCCTTATATTATCATATTGTTCCATGAAAATATATTTCAAAACTTTTTACTAGACATTATGGATAGAAATGATATAATTAAAAAGTCGTATAAATCATGCTCATAATGAATTTTACAGCCTGATGAGTGGGAGGGACAAAAATGCGCGTAAATATTACACTTGCTTGCACAGAATGCGGTGAGCGCAATTATATTTCAAAGAAAAACAGACGTAACAATCCTGAACGTCTTGAAATGATGAAATACTGCTCACGTGAAAGAAAACAAACGTTACACCGTGAAACAAAATGATTGCTCAGGCCAAAACCTTAATTGGTTTTGGTTTTTTATTTTAATAAGAAAAGTGAACAGTCTACTTGAGGAATTTTATATAAAGTTTATATTTTTAAAAAGGGTGTTTATGTTGATTGTAGCGGAAAGCGTCCGACTGGAACGAAAATCAATGTTTATGAAATTTACTCATTTGAAAAGAAGTAATAAATAACAATCATGTGTTTTGTCTTTCGATTTATAGATAGAGGAGGAGAGTAAGTTGACCAAAAAAGAACTTAGAAACCAAGTGCTTCAACAACTAGAAACAATGAGCCTTGATGATTATAAGAAACGATCTGAGAAAATGATTGAACAGTTGATGAAGCAAGATGCTTACAAAAAAGCTCAGGTCATTGGTATAACCATTTCCCGTTTTCCAGAAGTCGATACAACATCTCTTATTCAAGCTGCTTGGGATGCAGGCAAAAAAGTCGCAATCCCAAAATGTGTTCCTAGAACAAGAGCGATGGACTTTAGGATTTTCACCTCTTATGACGAATTAGAAACAGTTTATATAGATTTATTAGAACCCGTTGTGGAACAAACAACAGCCATTTCAAAAAAACAAATCGATTTACTAATTGTACCAGGTGTTGTTTATTCGAAAGAAGGCTATCGAATTGGTTTTGGTGGTGGCTATTATGATCGATATATGTCAGATTATGGCGGCCAGACGATATCGCTTGCATTCTACTGTCAATTAAATCAAAATATAAGAATAGAAGAACATGATCTTCCCGTTGAAATGATTATTACAGAAAATAAAACGATTGATTGTCAAAGGAAGTGACATTCATGTTAAAAGACTATTTAAGTGTGATTCAATTATTAAAACGTTTTGGTCTATATATTTATACAGGGAATAAACTAGATGATGTTGACTTAATAACGGATGAGGTAAAAGAACTCTATGACAATGGACTAATCTTGCAAGAAGATTATTTAAAAGCTGTTCTTATTTTACGGGAAGAACACAAAAGGATTGCAGGCGAATAAGTCTTTAGTGCTAAAAAGAAGGTAATTTGAAACTTTACCGCTTTTGACACGTCTATATAGAGTGTGAAGACCCATACAGACAAACAAGAATATTTTATATTTATGGAATCTGTTTGAGTGATTTTTTGAAACTGTATGTGAAAGATTATGTGAAAGGAAGAGCGTAGAATGAGGAAAATGAATTGGCCACAGCATTCTGTTCTTGTCATTGCCATTGTAGCAACATGGTTAACGACATATATTGGCTATAAAACAAGCTTCAGTATGACAATCGATAATATGATGCAAGAGTTCATTCTATTAATGAATCCTTTAAGCTTTTTATTATTTGTTTATGGGCTTGCTTTCTTTATTAAAAATACGAAAAGAAGAAATAAATTTATTGTTTCAATCAGCTTAATTACTTCAATTATCATGTTTGCGAATGCCGTTTTCTACAGGTTTTTCAATGACTTTATTACACTACCTGTTTTATTCCAGACGAGTAACTTTGGAGATTTATCAAGCTCGATTACAGGAATCTTATCAATACTGGACATCTTTTTCTTTACAGATGTTCTCATTGTTTATCTAGCAATTCGTTACATTCCACAACAAACGGAAACAGTAACAAATCGAAAAGTTGGCCGTAAGTTGTACTTTATTATAGCAGCTTCACTAACAATGTTTAATTTAGGATTAGCAGAGACACAAAGACCTCAATTATTAACAAGAACATTCGATAGAGAGTTACTTGTTAAAAATATTGGAGCGTATAACTATCACCTGTATGATATTGTCATACAGTCAAAATCTCATGCACAACGCGTATTAGCAGATGGTAGTGAGTTAGTAGAAGTGGAAAACTATGCAAACGCAAATTATGTAGAGCCTGATCCCGAATTACTCGGAATTGCAGAGGGACGTAATGTTATTGCAGTTTCACTTGAATCACTTCAGTCTTTTGTCATCAATGAAGAAATGAATGGTCATGTGATCACACCGTTTTTAAATGAATTAACAAAAGACCCGGATACATTTTATTTCTCAGACTTTTACCATCAAACAGGACTTGGGAAAACGTCAGACTCAGAGTTCTTATTAGAAAACTCATTGTATCCACGAAATGGATCAGCTGTTTTCTTTACGCACAGTGGAAATACGTATGACTCGTTTGCTAGACGTCTAGGTCAAAACGGTTATTTCACAAATGTGTTACACGCGAACAATAAAAGTTTCTGGAACAGGGATATTATGTATGATGCATTAGGGATTGATGAGTTTTATGATGTGGAAAGCTATGAAATTGGTGAAGGCGAAGCTGTAAACTGGGGTATGAAAGATATTCCATTTGTTGAGCAATCAACAAAGTTAATTAGTGATATGCCTGAACCATTCTATACGCGACTCATCATGTTAACGAACCATTATCCGTTCGATTTAGATGAAGAAGATATGTATATTCCGCCTTATGATTCAAACTCAAGAACTTTAAATAAATATTTCCAATCTGTTCGTTATATGGACGAATCGATTAAAGTGTTCTTTGAAGAGTTAAAAGAAGAAGGGATCTATGATAACTCAATTATCGTCATGTACGGTGACCATTACGGAATTTCTGAAAATCATAATAAAGCAATGAGCATGTATTTAGATAAAGAAATTACACCGTTCGATAATGCAAAATTACAACGTGTTCCTTTATATATCCATATCCCTGGTTACGGTGAAGGAAAAGAAATGGATACCGTTTCCGGTCAAGTAGATTTAAGACCGACACTCCTTCATTTAATGGGAATTGAAACAAAAGGAGACTTGCAATTAGGGTCAGATATTTTCTCACCAGATTATGAAGAGTTCGTCATCTTTAGAGATGGTCGTTTTGTAACAGATCAACATATTTATACAACGGAAGTTTGTTATGATACGCATACTGGGGAGCCAGTTGAAAACCAGGATGAATGTGATACGCATATTAAACGTTCTATGGAAGAACTTGATTATTCAGATGCGATTATAAATGGTGACTTACTCCGCTTTAGTGAAGAAAATGCAAATGGAGAAATGCTACGAGAACTTAAGGAGTAAAAAAACTGCACGGATTTATCCGTGCAGCATTTTTTTATCTTTTTACTTAAAATAGGAAAGAGGGGGAGCGTTGAAGAGAATAATTGCTGTGATCGGCATAGTTTTGTTTATGATGACGGGTTGTTCAAAGGAAAATGGTCATGGTCCAAGTGAGAAAAATTTAGAACAAGAAGAATTAGAACAAGAAGAAATTGAAGCGAACATACAACAATTACACGTAGATGCTAAAACATTTCATATGGTTGTAGATTGGCTTTCTGATGAAGAGATTTTATTCGTAGAAAAGGAAGAATCTATTTATGTATTAAAAGTATTTAATATAAAGACGGAAGAAATGAAGACGATTTTTGAAGAATCGGCAATTATGACAAATGTTTTAGTCCATCCTACGAAAAAATATTTATTACTACATACGAGTACGGATGCTTCAGCAGCAACAGTAAAAATGATTACACTGGACGGTGTCATTCAAAACGAGGTTACGATTGAGTCTGCTGAATTAGAAATTGAATGGAACGATATCAACCCATTACATATATTATTCACTGCATTTTATGAAGATTGGTCTTTCGATACATTTTTCTTTCATGCTTCAAATCATACCCTTCAATTGTTACCGGTGGAAGACCCATTTCCAAAGTGGTTCGGAGAATATCAATTTGTCATGTCAGGTGAAGAGCTTGGAACGCTCGCTTTATACGATGTAGACACGCGCGAGAAAACTTTATTAGCGCACGAAGATGTGATTCAGTACGATACATTTAAAGATGCGCTACTCACAATTCAAGAAGCAGAAGAGGAACAAGTTCAGTACACTATTTTAAATTCAAATGGACATATTACAGCGCAGGCAACGATGTCTGGGGCTCGTGATGAATTTGAATCGACTCCGTCAAATATTGAATGGATCGCTGAAAATCAATTGTTATTCTTTCATTCTAAAAATAGTCATGATGAGTTAGGTGTCGCCGCTCCCAATCATTTAATGATGCTGGATGGAAATGGAGTGGAAGTAATCAGTGAAAATACTGAAAATTCAACGATGCTTTGCTCACCAACTGGAGAAAGTTGTCTAACTGGGGTCTATTTAGAGGAAATATTGCATATGAAAGATCAAGAAGAAAGCACGTGGCTGATTTACGAAGAGCTCGTACAATAAAAAGCGCATCCATCTAATACGAATGGATGCGCTTTTATTTTGTTTTTTTGAATCATAGTGATGGCGGATATCCTTGCGTAACAATTGTTGCAACTGTAAAGCCTCCGAAAACAACGAAAGCGCCAAAGTTGAACACAATACTGATAATATTACGTTCTTTAATTGCTTGAACCGTTCCAATTGCTGCAAAAATACCGACTAAACCAAAAATAACCATTAATAAGTTCATAGTGTAGACACTCCTTTCATCAAGAAAAATGAATGCCGAGATAGCAATATTCCTCTTCTATTATAATCTTTTTAGCAACTGTTGTCGAGTGTTATTATGAATACATTGTTGAAATCAAGCATTAAATTGCGTAATATAACACAAGAGGAGGTTGAAAGAATGTTAAAGGTTACTTATTTTCCACTTGGACCTGTTCAAACGAACTGTTATTTCATTCAAGACGGTGAGCAGCATTGTTTGATTATCGATCCAGGTGAAGAAAGTGATAAGATTATTACCCGTATTGAAAGTGAACAATTAAAACCGTTAGCGATTTTACTCACACATGGACATTTTGATCATATTGGGGCAGTAGATGCAGTCCGAGATCATTTTAATATTCCTGTTTATATCCACGAAAGTGAAGCAGACACATTAACAAGTCCTGAAGCAAATGGTTCCACAAGATATCCAGGATTACCACTTGTTCAAAATCGTGAGGCGGATCATTTACTTACAACTGAAGGTGAGATGGAAATTGGTCCGTTTTCATTTGAAGTGCGTCATACACCTGGACACTCACCAGGAAGCGTCACATTTGTATTTAAAGAAGATCATTTTGCGATTGTAGGCGATACACTATTCCAAGGAAGTATCGGCCGTACAGACTTACCTGGAGGCAATATGGAAACGCTTTTAACGTCTATTCATGAGAAATTGTTATCGCTTGACGAAGAGATTATTGTTTATCCAGGGCACGGTCCATCTACGACACCGAAAGAAGAAAGAAATCGAAATCCTTTTTTAAGAGGGATGCAATTATAAAGAAAAAAACAGCCAATAAAGGCTGTTTTTTTATGTACGTTTTAGTGTCCAGCACCTGGTACGTGTATAAAAGTTGCATAGTAGCTAAATCCAACCATAAATACCGTCAAATAAGCTCCGAACATGTACATGTACATACGTTCCGTTAAGTTTAGGAATCCAAGTAATAAAAAGAAAGCAGTGCTTGCAACAAATAACAGTGAAGCAGGTATCATATCTCCAGCATAGAACAATACAGCGAAGACTCCTGTCCACCAACCTAATTGCTTGAACATGTTATCCATGTGTGCGTCCCCTCCTTAATCACAATACAATAAGCTCCTTTCTATTATAATGGATAACAGTAGGAAAAGTAAACTCAAATCTGATAATTATTATGACGAAGTCGTGGAAACGTATTGAAAGTGAAAAACAATCAAAAATCAATTTTGATGGTGAATGCCATGTGAAAATTCAAAAGTGCCCTAGATATCGACGTGAAAACAGAGTTTTAATGAATGCTATTCCCAATATTTAGCGCAGGATGTATAATAGGTATTAGAACGAAGAGCAGTCCTTTGTTCATCTCAAGAGAGGGGGAGTTTATGGATAATAAAAATGTCATTGAACGAAAATGCTTAGAGTTGCTTGCGCAAGCTGTAGAAAGAGAAGCAACAGACATTCATTTCGTTCCATCAGAAACAAATTATGAAATTCATTTTAATCGTGGTTCAAAATTAACAAATATCGGTTCGCTACCTCCCCAATTAGCTAACCGTATGATTTCTTTTTATAAATTTTTATCTTCTTTAGATATTAGTGATAAACGTAAACCTCAAAGTGGTTCCTTTCATAAAAAGATGCTCGAAGAAAACTATTCCTTTCGAGTATCAACAATCCCAGCGATTCAATATCAGGAAAGTGTTGTAATCCGAATTCAAAAACATAATCGGATTGTGCCACTTGACGAGCTTTGTATAGAAGAAGAGTGGGCAAGTACATTAAAAACCGTAAGCACTATGCAACAAGGGCTTGTGCTCCTTAGCGGTCCGACCGGAAGTGGAAAGACGACGACTATGTATTCCTTGACATCGCACTGTGTTCGCGAATTAAATCGACATGTGATTTCGATTGAAGATCCCGTGGAAAATAAACATGAACATTTACTGCAGATTCAAGTAAATGAAAGTGCGGGTATTACGTATTCAACTGGGTTAAAAGCTATTTTAAGACATTCTCCAGATGTGATTATGCTTGGTGAAATAAGAGATAGCGAAACGGCTAAAATTGCAGTGAGTGCATCACTTACGGGACATCTCGTATTTTCAACTGTTCACTCTAAAGATCCAATTGGTACGATTTATAGAATGTTAGATTTTGGTGTTTCATTAGAAGAGTTACGTCAAACAGTGATTTGCGTAGCTTCGCAGCGTCTGATTATCCATGACAATGGTGAATTAGGTACAGTGTTTGAAATGATCTCCGGAGATGAAATTGAACAAGTAGTCGAAACGATTCAGAAAGGAGAGCGATTTACACGTCAAAACGAAAAAAGTATCAATACGCTCCTGAAAAAATATAGTCGATCGCAAAAGATATATGAGTAGGAAAAAGTTGGAACTTCAAGATCAAGCAGTATTTTTAGCACGAGTCGGTGAGTTACTAAAGGAAGGATATACATTTCCGCAAGCTGTTTATTTAATATTACCGCATCATACGCCTGACTATGAAGCAATTAATCTTGAAATTGAAGGTGCTTTTAAGAGAGGGTTAGGCGCAACAACTGTGTTAAAAAAATTAAAATTTTCCGACACAGTTTTGCTTTCAACCGTTATCGCTGAGAAAAATGGTCGTTTAGCAGATGTTTTAGAAGGATTATCTGTAGAGTTGAAAAATGTTGAAGAAGCGAAGAAAAAACTGAGAAGCTTACTCGCGTATCCCATTACATTATTTATATTTGTAGGCGGCTTATTAATGGCATTTCGTCAGTTCTTTTTGCCGAATATGAAAGCTCTTTCTTATAATAGACAATCTGAAGGCTCCGGGTTTAGTGACCGATTACCAAGTATCGTTGCGATGCTACCAGATTTTATCATAGGGGTAGTGATTTTACTTTTATTCATTGTCGGAATGGGTTTTATTTACTATCGTCGTTGTTCCTCTAAAGATAAGATCAAGTTTATTAACAAAATTCCAGTGTTCCGTACATGGATTTTTCAGTGGAAGTCCCAACATTTTGCACGAGAATTAGGAAGTTTACTCGATTCTGGGTTATCTATGCAAGATGCGCTTGAAGTGTTAATTGACCAAACGATTGATCCATTATTAAGTGAAATTGCAAAAAATATTAAAGGATTTTTAGTGTACGGAGAACCTTTTCATGAAGCCGTTGCGTTAACGGATGGACTCACAAAAGAATTTTCTTCATTTGCAAAGCACGGTGAAGCCAGCGGACATTTAGCGAAAGAGTTACTCATTTACAGCAAGCATTTAGAAGAAACGATGCATAGAAAAATGACAAAAGGCTTGTCATTATTACAACCAGCATTATTTAGTTTAATCGCTCTTTGTATTATGGCAGCGTATATCGCTCTATTATTGCCAATTTACAATATGTTAGACACGATTTGAAAGGGTGCAAAATATGCAGAGAATCAATAATGAAAAAGGATTTTCTTTAATCGAAATGATGATCGTATTGTTAATTATATCAGTTTTGATTTTAATTGCGATTCCGAACGTGACAAAGCATTCTGAGTCCATCGATGAGAAAGGATGTAGTGCTTATCTTGCGATGGTGCAAGGACAAGTGGAAGCTTATAAAATGGACAAATATCAATATCCTACGAGTTTAGATACATTAGTAAATGATGATTATTTCCCAGATACACCAAAATGCCCAGATGGAACTGAGTTAAGTATTGACAGTGGAAAGGTGAAAATGGTTGGTAAATAGAAATCATTTTTTGAATAACAAATTACAGAATGAAAAGGGATTTACATTGATTGAATTGACGCTTGTTTTATCGGTTGCCATTGTATTAACTGCGATGATTATTCCGTTTAGTTTCAAGAAGCTTCAAGAAGCAACTGAAAAAGAAGCAATTGATACACTGATTGCAACGATTTATAGTTTACAAAGTTATTCAATGGCGCATAACGAATATACAAAACTGAAGTTTATCGTTGTGGATGACAAGACGCATTATATCGGTGAAAGTCCACAGAAAGGCATTTTAATAGATCATCAGTTACCGGTGGGGATGAAGCTTTCTGATTCGAGTCGGTTAATGACGATTGAATTTCATGGGAATGGAAATATCGTGAAATCGGGTGTTTTAACAGTTGTTGGGACAAAAACAAGAACAGCAATCACATTTCAGTTTCAGCGAGGAAGGATGATCATTCATGAATCAGAAAGGGTATTCCTGGATGGAAGCGATTTTAACGATAGCCGTATTGTCAGTCATTTTTAGTACGCTTTTACCAGTCGCGACGCATATTACCTTGCATATGCAAAAGAAAAAATTTGCGATGCATGCTGCTGAAACGCTTTATTATGGCACAATTGCTTATTATTCATATGAACAACAGTCCGGAAATCGACAAATAGATCATGTGCAATACAATTGGTCAATTAATGGAAATGCCATATGTGTTACTTATGAAGTTCATCAGGAGGAGTTTTCTAAATGTCTCGATTACGATTCGTAAAGGAGGAAGCAGGTTATACGCTTTTTGAAGCAATTTTACAGGTTGTTATTTTTGCATTATTCGCCCAACTATTCGTTTTGTTCTTTTACTGGAAAGCACCAATCGATCAACAATATCACAATCGTTCAGTCATGGCGTGGGAAATGTTTGCTGCGGATTTTCAAGATGAAATTTCCTTAGTAAAGTCCATTGAAGTCATTCGGGCAGGGGACGGTATTCGATTTCAAACGAGTAGAGGAACCATCACGATTGAAGAAAAAAATCAAGTAATCCGAAAATCGATTGGTGGTCTTGGACATGTACCGCTAATTACAGAAGTTGTGCGGACAAATTTTACATTAAATGATCCGATACTGGCTGTTGAAGTACTTATGCAAGATGGCACCGAAATGGAGCGTGATTTTATTGTTGGGCATTATACGGAGTGAACGCGGCACCACGTTAATTGCAACAATTATTTTATTATTTTTTGTGAGTCACTTTCTTTTATCTATTAAATTGTGGCATGATAGTTTATATATGAATTATAATTCGTTAGAGATGTATTATGAAAGAAAAGTGCTACAATATTTAAGTAATAGAGTAGATGAAACTGAGCATCTAATTCAAGAAGTTGAACTTGATGAATAAAATAATTGTGTGAGAAATTGTAGGTGACGAATATGAAAAAAAGAGTTTATTTAGTTGGGTATATGGGGTCAGGGAAGAGTGCAATCGGAAAAAGACTTAGTTTCGCAACAAAATGGCCATTTTATGATATGGATGATGAAATTGAACGAAAAACAGGTATGGCTATTCCAGAAATATTTGAACGGTACGGGGAAGCGTATTTTCGTGATTTAGAAACAGCATTTTTAAGAAATCTACGAGAAGATGATTGTATTATCGCAACTGGCGGCGGCGTCGCGATGCGAGAAGAGAACCGGGCAATTATGAGAGAAACGGGTCTTGTGTTCTTTCTAAATGCACCGTTCCGTGATATATGGCGAAGAATTGCGACCGATAAAAATCGACCAATTGTCCAAAGTTCTACAAGAGAAGAACTTGAACAATTATATGATAAACGAAAACCTCATTATTTAAGTGCAAGTCATATTAAAGTAAAAACAGAACGTCGATCCTTATCTGATATTACGACGTATATTGCCTTTCAGATGAATCGATTGCAGTAAAAATTATCTAGAACGATAAGGAAAGAAATTTTTAGACTAATAGGTTCGGTATACTAAAGAAAATATTTAGGGACACAATTCGCATATGGGTTGTTGTCCCTATTTTCGTTGTCATAGAAACAGTTATGACTTGCAATTGCAGGAATCAGCAGAATGATTGGTGAACACTTGCTAATCGATGGGATAGAATGGCGACAATGTTTTTAAGGAAACAGAATATTTGGAAACTAAAGGTAAAGGGCAATTTGGGTTTCTTTCCATTATTTCAATAAACTTCTTTCAATATAAAAAATGCCTATCCACTATTCCTAATTATATTCAAGTTGTGTTTTCACAGGTACGCTCACATTACTATCATTTTCTCTAAAACTATGCAGTGGCCTGTGCTGAACGTAAGACCACACATATTATAAGAATGTGAAAGATCAAACTTGAAGGGAGGTGAGATCATGGCTTGTGGTGAAAATTTTAATACGCACAGCTGTGTATGTGATGTATTAGCAGAAATTGCAGAAGTACAACAAGATACAAAAGGATGTCTCTCTAGCTGTTCTGAATCTATTAAAGAATTAATGGGCGGTGTGAATCAAGCACTCCCTAATACAGTTCCTGTGCAACTAATTTGTAACGAAGTAAACAGTGGCACACCAGGTACTTGTGGGAATGTATTTTTGGGCCACGGATTTAAAAGAGACCCGGACACACCAGGTGGATTAATCCATGCAGCATCAACTTTTTTCAGAGTTTCGTCTGTTGATATAAAGAACTGCTGCGCAGAATTGGAACTTTTATGTGCGCCAGGATTGACTCCTGCTCCGAATGCAGTGGTTTGTCCTCCTGTTGCTGAAGTTCCAACATATACGAGAACTGGAATTTGCATTACAGTTGACCTAAAGCGTTTCAGTGGCGTTGTATGTTTACCAGCAGCAACAATACTAGCAGCTTAATAATTTATGGCAAAAGGCAGCTCTATTTGGGCTGTCTTTTTCATTGCGTACCAAGCATAGCGACAACAATCTAGTGGTGGAAGTCTATTGCAAGGATACACATCAACAAACCGATAGAGAAGCGCAAGCAGTAGTGGCATTTGAACTTACAGAAGAAAGATTCAAATTAAAGGATATATTACATATAGACGCTAGAATTGACTGATCATGATTAAGTCAATCGGTTACAGAAAGGAAATTTAGACAAAGAATTTATGCGGATAACGTTGTGATGGAAAAATTTCATTGAGATTTTCAAGAAATTATTACTAAAAGGAATTACTTTTTGGTCATGAGTTTAAACAAAAGATAGAAGAGTTTATTGATTACTACAATAGCGAACGAATAAAAATAGAATTGACTGGTTTAAGTCCAGTATAGTACTGAACTTAAACCAGCCATATAGCTGCATAATAACGCTAACTTTTAAGGAGCACTACCTTGATACAAGATATTTGCCTTATAAAAAATAATATTAGAACCTGATAATTTTCAGTGTATCAATGTCATCCAAATGTATCTTAGTGAATTTTAAGTTATTCGTTTTCAATAGTTGGATGGTTTGATCCTCATTATTATAAGAGATAAAAACGCCAATATGAAGGTTCTTTTTTTCATCTCTTATTTCGACCAATACACGACGCAGTAGATTAGCGTAGTTTGTAATATACCCTATTTTTTCTTTAACGCTCATTTCTTTAAAGGATTGAGAACGAATTTCTTTTAAAATATGGAATGGGTTTTTTGAAGACTTTTTATATATTTTGTCTGGTATTGGTTTTATCTTGTCAGGGAGCTTTGTCTCTTCGGAAGTGATTGTTTTTTTAGAATCATCCATTTTATAGGTGTGCACATTTTCTTCTATATCAAGGTGTGGCTTTTCATCCACAGCTCTTGTTGGTAATTCCTCTTGTGATTCATCGTTATTCCGAGATACTTCTAGTTTATCAATTGATTGGGAGACTGATTTCATTCTAGAGATATCTGCACCGTGATCCGGTTCATGTTTAATCTCTTTTTCTTTTCCTATTTGAGGAAGTTGTACAGATGATGAAATATCGCTTTCGTTTTCTATACCATCTTCTTCAATACTGAATGTCCCTGACCTATCCTTATCTAGTTTCGGGATGTTCTCTTGATCTACATCATTGTTTATGACTTTGTTTAAAATTTCCTCTGGTTGATGCTTCTTATCCTCGGTCGTTAATTTTATTTCGTTGTCAGGTTTTATTTCCTTGGGGAAAAATGATGTTTGTTCTTTTTCAATACCATCCTCTTCAATACTAGATGATTCCC
>JAPFCR010000002.1 GCA_026169375.1 Sporosarcina sp.
CACAACTCGGATATATGGACATATCTAAGAAGTACCAGTTTGTACACTCAAATTATTGAACCGCCGTATACGGGTCCGTACGTACGGTGGTGTGAGAGGGTTGAACGAATCAAAATTCTGATTCGTTCACTCTACTCGATTGGTGGTGAAATGAATAATGAGACGTGATAAACCTAAATACAAACAAATCATAGATGCAGCAGTTATTACAATCGCACACAATGGCTATCATCAAGCACAAGTATCTAAAATTGCGAAAGAAGCAGGCGTTGCAGATGGCACAATTTATCTTTATTTTAAAAATAAAGAAGATATTCTAATCTCGGTTTTTAGAGAGAAAATGGCTGTCTTTACTAAGAATTTACAAGCTGTTTTAAATCAGGAAACAGATGCATCAATGCGACTCTTTAAAATGATTAAGAATCATTTTCGCGTCCTTCATGAAGATCGTCATCTCGCCATTGTCACACAATTAGAATTAAGACAATCTGGAAAAAAACTTCGTCTTAAAATTAATGAAGTATTAAGAGAATACCTCGATTTGTTAGATGTTATTTTAACAGAAGGAATCGAACAAAAAGAATTAGATTCAACACTTGATATAAGACTAGCGCGTCAAATGGTATTTGGAACAATTGATGAAACAATTACTTCATGGGTGATGAATGATCAAAAGTATGATTTAATAGAATTAGCACCTAAAGTTCATAAGCTTTTAATCAGAGCATTGAAAGCATAACACGTTGCTAGAACGGGCGTATAGCCGTTCTAGCTGTACTAAATTTAGTAACGTGGTAATATTATAGGTGTTATGGAAGAGGGGGAGGATTGGAAGAAATGGAGTTTTTAACTGTCGAACGAGCAGACGGTGTTGCCATTGCAACAATTAATAGGCCGCCGGCAAATGCGTTAGCACGCGCATTGATACTTGAAGTTGACGCGTTGATGGATGAGGTTGAAGAGGATGAAGATGTTCGTGTCATAGTTCTTCGCGGTGAAGGTCGCTTTTTCTCTGCGGGGGCAGATATAAAAGAATTTACGGACGTCACTTCAGGGGAAGAATTTTCAAAACTTTCCGCTAGTGGGCAAGAGATATTTGAACGACTCGAACGTTTCTCTAAACCAGTCATTGCAGCGATTCATGGAGCAGCGCTTGGTGGGGGATTAGAATTAGCGATGGCCTGTCACATGAGATTTGTTGCAGACAATGCAAAGCTTGGATTACCAGAGTTACAATTAGGTTTGATACCTGGTTTTGCAGGTACACAGCGACTACCACGTTATGTTGGATTACCAAAAGCAGCAGAAATGATGCTAACAAGTGATCCAATATCTGGGGCTGAAGCAGTTGAACTTGGACTTGCCAATAAAGCGCTTTCAGAAGAAGAGTTATTTGAAGAAACTATAAAAATTGCTAAGAAAATTGCGAAGAAGAGCCCAATTGCCATCAAATCGGCATTAGAAATGTTGCAGTATACAAAACCTGCGACATACTCTGAAGGTGTAAAAGCAGAAGCAGAAGCATTTGGTCAAGTGTTTGTGTCAGAAGATGCAAAAGAGGGCATTCAAGCATTTATTGAAAAACGTGAACCTACATTTAAAGGAAAATGATAATAATCGTTTAGGAGGCTAATTAACTATGAATATTTATGTTTTAGTAAAACGTACTTTTGATACAGAAGAGAAGATTGTAGTCAATAACGGTGAAATTGTAGACGACGGTGGGGCCGAATATATTATTAACCCATATGATGAGTATGCGATTGAAGAAGCGATTGTTGTTCGCGACGAGCACGGCGGGGAAGTAACGGTTGTCACAATTGGAAATGAAGAAGCTGAAAAACAACTACGTACGGCTTTAGCAATGGGCGCTGACAAAGCAGTCCTAATTAATACAGAAGATGATTTAGATGAAATGGATGAATTTACAGTTGCGAAAGTTCTTGCTACGTATTTAGAGGATCAAGAAGTTGACTTAATCCTAGGCGGAAACGTTGCAGTTGATGGTGGTTCAGGTCAGGTTGGCCCACGTGTTGCGGAGATGCTCGGTATGAATTATGTCACAACAATTACGAAACTAGACATCGATGGAACAGATGTAGAAATCGTAAGAGACGTTGAAGGAGATTCAGAAGTGATTAAAACTTCATTACCACTTCTTGTCACAGCACAACAAGGACTTAACGAACCACGTTATCCATCACTGCCAGGAATTATGAAAGCAAAGAGAAAGCCATTAGAAGAACTGGAATTAGATGATCTAGACATTGATGAAGATGACATAGAGCCGAAAACAGAAACAGTAGATATTTTCTTGCCAGCTGAAAAAGAAGCAGGACGAGTTCTTGAAGGTGAAATTGAAAATCAAGTAAGAGAGCTTGTTGACTTATTGAAGAATGAAGCGAAAGTAATTTAAGTTTTAAAATTTTACTCTAAAAAGACGGAACATTTCAATTGGGTAGATAAGTGGGTATTTTCACTCGTTTATCAAGTTGAGAAATTATGTTTGTGTTAATTCAAATTGAATAGAAGATCAGGATAAAATCTTCTTTTAAAGCGGATATAGGAGGAATGAAGAATGTCAAAAAAAGTATTGGTACTTGCTGAAGCGCGTGAAGGTGTATTACGTAATGTATCATTCGAAGCGATTGCAGCAGCAAAACAAATTTCAGCAGGTGGAGAAATTGTAAGTGTTTTGCTTGGAGACACTGTTCAATCACTTGGAGCTGAATTAATTCAATATGGTGCAGATCGTGTTGTAACAGTTGAACATGAAAACTTAAAGCAATACACTTCCGATGGATATAGCCAAGGATTTATGGCTGTTTACGAGCAAGAAGAGCCAGAAGCGATTGTAATGGGGCATACAGCACTTGGAAAAGATTTATCACCTAAAATCGCGAGTAAAATAGACGCTGGGCTTATTTCAGATGTAACAGAAATTGAAGGGGAAGACGATGAGGCGAAGTTTATCCGTCCAATCTATTCTGGAAAAGCATTTGAAAAAGTAAAAACTAAAGAAGAGCTTTTATTCATTACAATTCGTCCAAATAACATTGCACCACTTGAAAAAGATGCAGGTCGGTCAGGCGATATCGCTTCTGTTGATGTCGATGTAAAAGATTTACGTACAGTCATCTCAGAAGTGCTTCGTAAAGCGACAGATGGTGTTGACATGTCTGAAGCAAGCGTTGTTGTAGCAGGAGGTCGTGGTGTACGAGGTGAAGAAGGATTCGAACCTTTAAAAGAGCTTGCTAATTTACTCGGCGGCGCAATCGGTGCATCACGTGGCGCATGTGACGCAGATTACTGTGATTACTCGCTACAAATTGGTCAAACAGGTAAAGTCATTACACCAGATCTTTATATTGGGGTAGGCATTTCAGGCGCAATTCAACACGTTGCAGGTATGTCGAACTCTAAAGTAATTGTTGCCATTAACAATGATCCGGAAGCAGAAATCTTTAAAATTGCAGATTATGGAATTGTAGGCGACTTATTTGAAGTTGTGCCATTACTGATTGAGGAAGTTAAACAGTTAAAGGTAAATGCATAACTGAATAATTTAAAGGAGCATTCAAAGTGGACTATTTCACTGTGAATGCTCTTTTTATTTTGGATTGTCGTCGCTATTAAAAAAAGAGATGAATCAATGGACTACGGTACTGAAAAATCAAGCTTTGATGTAAAAAACTGGAGTTACATCATGCTCATTAAGCATATATTTCGCGGCTGATTTTGATGCGTGTTACAATAAAGTTGTAGTTAGATTTCAAAGGAGGAATTTTTAAAATGGCTATTATTAATGCAACTGACAAAGACTTTAATGAAAATATTGAAGAAGGTGTCGTACTTGTAGACTTTTGGGCACCTTGGTGTGGACCATGTAAAATGATTGCACCAGTTTTAGAAGAATTAGATGGTGAAATCGAAGGAAAAGCGAAAATCGTCAAAGTAGACGTAGACGATAACCAAGAAACAGCTGGAAAATTTGGTATTATGTCAATCCCAACGTTACTTCTATTCAAAGATGGAGAAGTTGTTGAGAAAGTTGTTGGATTCCAACCGAAAGAAGCCCTAAAAGAATTAATTGAAAAACATGCTTAATAAATAACAGATTTTCATCATCATTTTTAAAAAATGAATGAAGTATGAGGTCTGTTCATTCGAATAGCCGGGACCTTTAACGGGGGACCCGGCTTTTTGGTAGGTGAATATAAATGAATGATTTAATCGAAGAAAAGCTTGAAATACTTCCTGAAAATCCAGGATGTTATCTAATGAAGGATCGTCAAGGAACTGTGATATATGTTGGAAAAGCAAAAGTGTTAAAAAATCGTGTGCGCAGTTATTTTAGAGGGAGTCATGATGGGAAAACGCAGCGCTTAGTAGGTGAGATTGTTGATTTTGAAACAATTATTACATCATCAGACATAGAAGCGCTCATTCTCGAGCTAAACTTAATTAAACAATACGATCCAAAGTATAATGTCATGTTAAAGGATGATAAGTCATATCCTTATTTGAAAATTACAGCAGAAAGACATCCAAGATTGATTATTACGAGGCGTGTAAAAAAAGATAAAGGGAAATATTTTGGACCTTATCCGAATGCACATGCCGCAAATGAAACGAAAAAATTATTAGACCGGATTTACCCGTATCGAAAGTGCCAAACGTTACCCAACAGATCTTGCCTATACTATCATCTAGGGCAATGTTTGGCGCCTTGTATCAATGAGGTGGAAGAAGAAACGTATAAAGATATGATTACGAATATTACCCGGTTTCTAAACGGTGGATATAAAGAAGTTAAAAAAGAATTAACAGAAAAGATGACGGAAGCAGCTGAAGCTTTAGAATTTGAACGTGCAACCGAATATCGTGATCAAATTACAAATATCGAAATGGTTATGGAAAAGCAATCAATGGCGATGAATGACTTTACTGATCGGGATATTTTTGGTTATGCAGTTGATAAAGGGTGGATGTGCGTTCAAGTCTTTTTTGTACGGCAAGGAAAATTAATTGAAAGAGATGTTTCTATTTTTCCTTTATATAAAGATCCTGAAGAAGAGCTACTTACATTTATTGGGCAGTTTTACCGTCAATCGGATCATTTAATTCCACAAGAAATATTCTTGCCGCCTACTATTGACGCAGACATTGTGAAACAATTATTAAAAGTAGCCGTATTTGTTCCGCAAAGAGGAAAGAAGAAAGACCTTGTGCAATTGGCGATGAAAAATGCGAAGATTTCACTCTCTGAGAAATTCCAGTTAATTGAGCGGCAAGAAGATCGAACAATTGGTGCTTGTGAAGAACTTGGTGAGGCGATGAATATCTCTATTCCACTACGGATTGAAGCTTTCGATAACTCACACACACACGGAGTTGAGCCTGTTTCAGCGATGGTTACATTTTTAGACGGGAAGCCGAGTCGTAAAGATTACCGGAAATATAAAACGAAGACGGCTGCTAAACATGATGACTACGGCGCGATGAGGGAAGTTGTAAGAAGGCGGTATATTCGTGTCTTAAACGAAAATTTACCATTGCCAGACTTAGTTTTAATTGATGGTGGAAAAGGACAAATCGAAGTGGCGCGTGAAGTGATTGAGGATGAGTTAGGGTTACCAATTCCAATCGCGGGTCTTGCAAAAGATGATAAGCATCAAACATCTGAACTTTTATATGGAAATCCTCCTGAAGTCATTCCACTTAAACGAACGAGTGAAGCTTTTTATTTACTGCAAAGAATTCAAGATGAAGTACACCGTTTTGCGATCACATTTCATCGTCAAAGAAGAGGTGCAAAATCAATTACTTCTTCTTTGGATAATATTCCAGGCATTGGTCCGAAAAGAAAAATTGCACTGCTCCAACACTTTGGATCGGTGAAGAAGATTCAAGAAGCAAACGTAAATGCTTTACAAGAAGCGGGGCTCCCGATGAAGATTGCTGAATCTGTAGTGAGTCACTTCCAAGAAGAATTGCAAGAAAAGAAATAGTGTGATAAAGTGAACACACTGAATTATTTCACTATATATTCAATAGTGAGGATAGAGGCGCGAGGGCAAAGAGTATTCTTCAAGAAGGGAACAGCCTAACGATTGAAGAAGAAAGGTGAACTCGCCGAAGTAGATTTCCGTACTGTTCGTGGAAGTTTGCTGGGTTGTCGTTGAAGAAGCGAGGACTTGTCAGGAATTTTACCTGGAGAGCTATCCGTTAGAGGCAGTATTGTGGTATATGCGCTCATCGGATCAGCTCTCATAGATATATGAGGGCTGTTTTTGCGTTCAGGGGAGAGAAGGTGGAGGAAGTGGAAAGAGTTGTTATGAAGTTCGGCGGTACTTCAGTTGCCAATGAAGAAAGAATCGAAAAAGCTGCTTCTTTAATTATAGAAGAGGTACAGAATGGAAAGCAGGTTGCGGTTGTCGTCTCAGCAATGGGAAAAACAACTGATAATTTGCTTTCGCTAGCTGGAGAAATTCATCCAGATGCAACAGAAAGAGAGTTAGATATGTTACTGACAACAGGTGAACAAGTGACCGCATCTCTACTTGCGATGGCCATTACAGCAAAAGGAGCTGCTGCAAAATCGTTTACGGGTTGGCAAGCAGGGATTCAAACAGATTCATTACATAGTAACGCCCGGATTGAAAATGTTGATGGAAACAAAGTGAATGAGACACTAAATGCCGGTGGGGTAGCTGTTATTACTGGCTTCCAAGGAATTGACACAGAAGGTGAAATCACAACGCTTGGCCGCGGGGGTTCCGATACAAGTGCGGTCGCTGTTGCTATTGCCATTGAAGCATCTAGTTGTGATATATATACAGATGTCGAAGGGGTTTATACAACAGACCCACGCGTTATTGAGGAAGCGTCAAAATTAACAGAAATATCTTATGATGAAATGTTAGAACTGGCAAATTTAGGGGCGGGGGTTCTTCATCCACGTGCGATTGAATTTGCAAAAAATCATCAAATGCCTCTTCGTGTAAAGCCGGCACATACTGCAGGTCAAGGGACAATTATTAAGGAGGAAATTGAAATGGAAACTAATTTAATTGTTCGAGGTGTTGCATTTGAAGAAGATATCGTACGTATTACGATCATGTATGACACGCCTTATAATGGTTCGCTTGCAAATGTATTTACGGCACTTGCAGAAGAGCATGTCAACGTAGATATTATTGTGCAAACGATTATGGAGGGAGAACAACCATCTGTTTCGTTTTCTATAAAAAATGAAGATTTCGCAAAGGCGATGAGCGTGCTCGAAGTAAATAAAGAGCATCTCGGTTATAAACGAGCGGACTTTGAAGTAGGGCTTGCTAAAGTTTCTATCGTTGGAAGTGGAATGGTATCTAACCCGGGGGTTGCCGCGAATATGTTTGATGCCCTTCGGATTGCAGGAATCCCTATTAAAATGGTGAGTACTTCAGAAATAAAAGTATCGGTCGTAATCCCAACAACACAGATGAATGAAGCTGTGGCTGCATTGCATAAAGAATTTGCGTTGGAGCAAATTCGCTAATAAAAAAATCGTAAGAAAAGAGTTGCCTATTAGACTCTCTTCTTACGATTTTTATTCTAAATTGCTTCTTTTTTATCCCATGCAATGTGAAGTGTCACTGAATGATCTTTGCTGTTAGGTTTTGCGTAACACTCTGTTAAAAATCCATTTAGTTTCTGAAATTGTTCAGCGATAAATCCTGCTTCTAATTGAAAGTTCCGTTCACTGACTTTAAACGGTTCACTAGGGCTGTGTAGTTTATAAAAAGCTTCTTTTTTAGAAGTTTTTTCAGCTGTTAACTCGCCCCAACCTGCTTCGTGGAAAAAAGCAGGGATTTCTTCAGTATCAAAAACAGGGAATTTTCTCGCGAGTTCTTTGCCAGCCCAATAAAGAATATCCCCCTCATGTTTTCCTAAAATGCTTGGAATTACATGATCTCGTATTAATTCATACCCAAATTGGCTTGTTTTCTCATATGTATTTTTATCCAATGTCTGTCCACCTTTCTAGCTGTCTGATGAAAATAGTGGAAAAAGAATAAATGAAAACTAGTTTTATTCATTTTACCGGAAACTATTTTAAAATTTAAATGATTCTATGATAAAATTATAAAAGCAATGAATTATTAAGAAACTATTACTTGAATAATAGATTAATAGTTTTTCATTGTTATTTATAAATTAATCGTTAAATAACATGTGAAATTTACAAGGTGGAATAGAAAAAAACTTTTAAATTGTCGTTAATTATAGAAAAATTAGAAAAAGTGTTTTATTTAAAAGCTCTTGACACCTTGACCTCTTTAAAAGGGAGGAGTACAATAGTACATGTTATAACATTGTACCATGAAGAGGGAATCGGTCAATATTTCTTCAGGTTTTTATGATGAATCTTCGAGCCGATCGCTTCAGTAATAAGGGAGGGTAAAAACTTGACAAAAGAAACTGATTTTTTTGCACGACGCCTTCATTCTTTGCTAGGGATTATTCCAGTTGGGCTGTTTTTAGTTCAACACTTAGTCATTAACCATTTTGCGACCCGAGGAGCAGAATCGTTTAACGCAGCATCTAACTTTATGGGAAATCTACCATTTGTATTATTTTTAGAATGGTTTGTAATTTATATCCCATTAATGTTCCATGCGTTTTATGGTGTATACATAGCTTTCACGGCAAAGAATAACGTTCAACGTTACGGCACATTCCGTAACTGGATGTTTATGCTACAAAGAATTACTGGTGTGATTTTAGTAGTATTTATCGCATGGCATATTTACCAAACAAGAATCCAAAAGGCTCTAGGTGTTGAAGTAAACTATGACATGATGGCTGATATTTTAGCGAGTCCATTTATGTTAGTGTTTTATATCGTTGGTGTTCTTGCAGCGACATTCCACTTATCAAACGGTTTATGGGGGTTCTTGACGACATGGGGTTTTACACAATCACCAAGATCACAAAAAATCGTCTCGTATCTAACTATTATCATTTTCATAGTATTGTCAGTGATTGGTTTACAAGCAATTTTCGCGTTTGTTTAATCAAATGAATTTTGATAGTCAAAAGAATAGTAGTGAAGTATATTTTTAAAATTTTAAGTAATCATTTAATTTATTTCGTTTTATTTATAAATTGAGGAGTGAAATATTCATGACGAAAAGCAGAATGATTGTTGTCGGCGGTGGTCTTGCAGGCTTGATGGCGGTCATCAAAGCGGCAGAGGAAGGTGTGCCGGTTGATTTATTCTCAATTGTCCCAGTTAAGCGTTCCCACTCCGTATGTGCCCAAGGTGGTATTAACGGTGCGGTAAATACAAAAGGTGAAGGTGACTCACCAACTATCCACTTCGACGATACAGTATACGGCGGAGACTTTTTAGCGAACCAACCTCCAGTTCAAGCAATGACTGAAGCGGCACCAGAAATTATTCACTTATTTGACCGTATGGGTGTAATGTTTAACCGTACGCCAGAAGGTTTATTAGATTTCAGACGTTTCGGTGGAACACTTCATCACCGTACTGCGTTTGCGGGTGCTACGACTGGACAACAACTTTTATATGCATTAGATGAGCAAGTTCGTAAATATGAAGTTGAAGGACTTGTTACAAAATATGAACACTGGGAATTCCTAGGTGCAATTTTAGATGATGAAGGTGTTTGTCGTGGTATTAAAGCACAAAATATGTACACGATGGAAATTCAATCATTCAAAGGTGATGCAGTGATTATGGCAACAGGTGGTCCTGGAATTATTTTCGGGAAATCGACAAACTCTGTCATTAACACTGGTTCAGCTGCATCAATTGTTTACCAACAAGGTGCTTACTATGCAAATGGTGAGTTCATCCAAATTCACCCAACAGCAATTCCAGGAGACGATAAACTGCGCCTGATGAGTGAATCTGCACGTGGTGAAGGTGGACGTGTATGGACGTATAAAGATGGTAAACCATGGTACTTCTTAGAAGAAAAGTATCCAGATTATGGTAACCTCGTTCCACGTGATGTTGCAACACGTGAAATTTTTGACGTCTGTGTGAACCAAAAGCTCGGCATCAACGGTGAGAACATGGTTTATTTAGATCTTTCTCATAAAGATCCGAAAGAATTAGATATTAAACTTGGTGGAATTATTGAAATCTATGAGAAATTCGTAGGGGAAGATCCACGTAAAGTACCGATGAAAATTTTCCCGGCGGTTCACTATTCAATGGGTGGTCTATGGGTAGACTATGATCAACAGACAAACATTCCAGGGCTATTTGCTGCGGGTGAAGTTGATTATTCACAACACGGTGCGAATCGTCTGGGGGCAAACTCTCTATTATCAGCAGTTTACGGTGGTATGGTAGCAGGACCAAAAGCTGTTGAATATATGAAAGGCCTAGACAAAACGGCTGAAGATGTATCTTCATCTATCTTTGATGCAGCCATTAAAGATGAGCAAGCAAAATGGGATGCAACACTCAAGATGGACGGTACAGAAAACGCTTACTTACTCCATAAAGAGCTGGGCGAGTGGATGACGAATAACGTTACAGTTGTTCGCCATAACGATAAACTTAAAGAAACAGATGCTAAGATTCAAGAATTACTTGAAAGATATGAAAATATTAACATGACAGATACACAGCAATGGTCAAACCAAGGCGCAACATTTACACGTCAGTTGAAGAACATGTTATACTTAGCACGTGTAATCACAATTGGTGCACTACAGCGTGATGAAAGTCGCGGCGCACACTATAAGCCTGACTTCCCAGAACGTGATGATGAGAACTTTATGAAGACGACGATGGCGAAATTTGATACTGAAACAACAGCACCAATTATTCATTATGAAGAGATTGATGTTTCACTAATTGCGCCACGTAAGCGTGACTATACATCTAAGAATTAAGAAAGGAGCTTTACAATCATGAGCCAGTCAAATACAACGACAGCACAAAAGACAGTTAAATTTGAAATTCTTCGTCAAGACACAGCAGATTCAAATTCATATTGGGAAAAGTTTGAAATTGCTTACCGTCCAAATATGAACGTAATTTCTGCACTTATGGAAATTCAACGTAACCCAGTCAATGCTGAAGGCAACAAAACAACTCCTGTAACTTGGGAAATGTCTTGTCTTGAAGAGGTTTGTGGTGCTTGTTCAATGGTCATTAATGGTCGTCCACGTCAATCGTGTACAGCACTTGTTGATCAATTAACACAACCAATCAAGCTTGAGCCAATGGCAACATTCCCAATCGTTCGTGACTTAGTTGTTGATCGTAATGTAATGTTTGATTCATTACAAAGAGTAAAAGCTTGGGTTCCAATTGATGGTACATATTCATTAGGTGAAGGCCCACGTATGCCAGAACGTAAGCGTCAATGGGCTTATGAACTCTCGAAATGTATGACATGTGGTGTCTGTTTAGAGGCGTGTCCGAATGTTAACGATAAAACAGACTTTGTTGGTCCGGCAATTTTATCTCAAGTTCGTCTATTCAACACTCATCCAACAGGATCTATGAATAAAGACGAAAGACTTCATACGTTAATGTCAGATGGTGGGATTGCGGAATGTGGTAACTCACAAAACTGTGTTGTTGCATGTCCAAAAGGAATTCCTTTAACAACATCAATCGCAGCAGTAAACCGTGCAGTTACAGTTCAAATGTTCAAAGACTTCTTCGGAAGCGACCACATGGTAGACTAATCATATTACAATCAAACGTCCAATCAGTTGTATTTTACAATGATTGGGCGTTTTTTTATGATCGGAAATTCAAAAGAAACTTTTTTGTTAACTCTTTAAACAATTAGAATTGTTTGGTATTATAGTAGGATGAATAGCTATTCACTAACAAGAAAGAGGGTTTTCAGATTGAAAGCATCGTATATTAAGGATTTTAAAACCTGGTCTGAAGGATTTACATATGCAGCTCCATTATTGGTGAGGTTTTCAGATTTAGACGCATACGGTATTGTAAACAATGCGGTTATTATTTCCTATTTAGAATATGCTCGAATTGAATACTTCAAACATCTGGGGTTAATGAATGATTGGCTCAGTCCTGATTGTCCGACTGCACTTGTTCTAGCGGATGTGCAATGTGATTATGCCAAGCCAATTCGATATGATGAGCAGCTTCAAATTTACGTTAAAATAGAAAGTTATGGAAAATCATCCGTTGATATTCATTATTTAGGAAAAGATTCAAAAAAGGATCTTATTTTTACGGGTAGAAGTACAATGGTTCAAATTGATAAGAAAACAGGAAAAGGATCTCCGTGGTCCGATGAAGAGAAAGTACTTTTTCAAAGTAATTAGGTGAGAGCCGTCACGACCTGTCGTATTTTCACATAGTTTAAGGTGAAAGCGATAGGAGGGGCGCATTTTGAGAGAAAGACATCGTTCATTATTAACAAAAAGAGAGCGTGAGATATTTAATTTATTAATTGATGATCTAACGACAAAAGAAATTGCAAGCCAGTTAGGCATAAGCGAAAAAACAGTTAGAAATCATATTTCAAATACAATTCAAAAGCTAGGCGTATCAGGCAGAGCGCAAGCGATACTAGAGTTATTGCGGCTGGAAGAATTACATTTGCGTTGAAATAAGTTGCCTTCAGGAGCAAAAAAAGCGACAATAGAATTACAGTAATCGCTTTTCAGGGAGTTGGTTAACTTGACGGAACGGATGATGTATAAAAATCATGATGAAAAAGAAGTAGCACGTATGGAAAAAGAGCTTCGCTATATCGCAGCGATTATTAAACATAACGGGCGAAAAATCTTAAAAAATTATACCATAACGCCGCCGCAATTTATCGCGTTGCAATGGTTATTTGAACATGGTGATATGACGATAGGTGAGTTGTCGAATAAAATGTTTCTTGCATTCAGTACAACGACCGATTTAGTTGATCGAATGGAAGCAAATGATTTGGTGAAACGGATACGAGATACAAAAGATCGACGTGTCGTAAGGGTCCAGCTACTTGCAGAAGGAAAACGAATCATTGCAGAAGTCATTAACAAGCGTCGTGATTATTTAAACACTGTATTATCCGATTTCGATAACGAAGAAGTTAAACAATTCTCTCAATTGCTGTCGAAACTTCATGAAGAGATGAAGAAAGATTGGAAAGAGGATTGAGGGATTCATAGTGGGTAAACCAATAGGAGTAATTGACTCAGGCGTTGGTGGCTTAACAGTCGTGAAAGAGATGTTAACGATGCTTCCGAATGAGTCAATTATTTATTTAGGTGATGACTTGCGTTGTCCATATGGTTCACGCACATCAGAAGAAGTACAAACTTTTACACTTGAGATGGCAGCGAAACTTGCGGAAATGGACATAAAAATGCTTGTTATTGCTTGTAATACCGCGACTGCTGTAGCACTGGAGTTGATTCGAGAAAAATTTAACTTTCCAGTTGTCGGGGTGATTATCCCAGGCGCTAGGGCTGCGGTGACCAATTCAAAAACATCACAAATTGCAGTGCTTGGAACGACTCGTACGGTAGAAAGTGGTGCTTATTCTGCAGAGATTATGCGCCAACAGCCAAATGCAGAAGTTCATGCGCTTGCTTGTCCTGATTTTGTGCCGATTGTTGAGAGTGGTCAATACCGGTCAGAAAAAGCAAGGACTACAATTGATAAAACATTACAAAAATTGTCGCATAAAGACTTCGATGTCGCGATATTAGGCTGTACACATTATCCTCTTTTAGAAGGGCATATACGTCATTCTCTCCCGAGGCATGTGCAAATAATTTCTTCAGCAGTTGAAACTGTAAGAGATGTAGAAAAAGAACTGAACAAATATCAATTAAAGAATGAAACAGATATGCGAGAAGATGCTTTGTTTTATACGACTGGTTCTCGCGAAAGTTTTAAAGCAATTGTAGTCGACTGGCTTGGTATAGAAAGCCCTGATGTCAGGCATATTACTTTACCTTAAGCACCGGCGCGCCGATAAAAGGCGTCCGGTGTTTTAAGTTTTGTAAGAAATCCTTGGTACAAGAAAGATTTCGTTTAACAAAAAAATGAAATTTGATTGTAGTAGATTAAACGAAATCATTTCGCGAAATAGGAAATCGATGCATCGAAATCTTTTTTAACGTATGATAAATAATGAATAACTTTATCTGAATTCAGTAGATCCCGCCACTTTACTAAGTGTTAGGCTGAATGCAAGTGTTCTAACTGTTCAGTTAGAGTTTGAGCTTCGGCTGAACTCAGATAAAGCCTCCGGCGGATGTCACGGATTTTTTTAAGGGAAGTTTTCGAGCTCGCTCAAAAAAATCCGGACGCAATTACGCCGAGGCATAATTGATAATTAGCGTGTTATAATGAAGCGTAGGTAAAATGATTTGGAGGGATTTGGATGATGAGACATGATCATCGAGAAAAAAATGAATTAAGAGCTATTAAAATCGAAACTGATTATTTAATACATCCTGAGGGGTCTGTTTTAATATCTGTAGGGAATACAAAAGTGATATGTACAGCGACGATTGAAGACCGTGTACCACCGTTTTTAAGAGGGAGTGGAAAAGGGTGGGTAACGGCTGAATATTCTATGCTGCCACGCGCAACAGGGCAACGTACGCAGCGTGAAGCAACACGCGGGAAGCTAGGTGGTCGTACGATGGAAATTCAACGTCTGATTGGACGAGCATTACGCGCTGTAACGGACTTGGAGGCTTTAGGTGAACGTACAATTTGGGTTGACTGTGATGTCATTCAAGCAGATGGTGGAACGCGTACAGCGTCAATTACAGGCGCATTTGTCGCGATGGCAATGGCGGCAGAGAAAATTGTTGGAAAACATAACCTGAAAACATTTCCGATTAACAATTTTTTAGCTGCAACAAGTGTTGGTGTTTTACAAGACGGTGAATTAGTCCTTGACTTAGATTACGTTGAAGATTCTTCGGCAGCAGTCGATATGAACGTTGTTATGACGGGAGAAGGTGCATTTGTAGAACTTCAAGGAACAGGTGAAGAGGCAACTTTTACAAGAGAAGAAATGAATGGACTTGTATCACTTGCTGAAGAAGGAATTGAACAATTATTTGTTTATCAAAAAGAAGCTTTGGGGCCAATCGCAAAACGAATTGGTGAAGAGGTAGGGGAAGACAAGTGAAAGAAGTACTAATTGCGACGAATAATGAAGGGAAGAAAAAAGATTTCGAAGCATTATTTCATCCGCTTGGCATTGAAGTATTCACATTAAAAGATTTAGAAACACCTATTGATGTAGAGGAAACAGGTGTAACATTTGAAGAGAATGCAATCTTAAAAGCAGAGACAGTTTCCCTCTTACTCGGAAAAGCAGTGATTGCTGATGACAGTGGGCTAGAAATCGATGCGTTGGACGGTGCTCCCGGTGTTTATTCAGCACGTTACGCGGGAAACAACAGTACAGATGATGATAACATTGACAAAGCGTTAGGCGCGTTAGAAGAGGTTTCAGAACCGTATCGTACTGCGCGTTTTAGATGTGTTCTCGCAATTGCGGGACCGACGATGGAAACGACTGTTTTCTCGGGAAGTTGTGAAGGTATGATTACGACAGAGCGACAAGGTGAAAATGGTTTCGGTTATGACCCAATTTTTTATGTACCAGCACAAAATCGTACAATGGCTGAATTAACCGCGAAAGAAAAAAGCGAGATTTCCCATCGAGGGGCAGCATTGAAGAAATTACAAACAGCGCTTTCAACAATGATTGATGAGGCAGGTGGAGAAAATGAAAATTATCGTAATGAGTGATTCTCATGGAGATCTAATAACAATTGAACATATCGCTGAAAAAGAAGCCGATGCATATTTCCATTGTGGCGATAGTGAATTAGCTGGAGACGACCCGGTTTTTAAGTCTATGTACAAAGTACGCGGCAATTGTGATGTGGACGAAGTATTTCCAAAGGAAGTTGAAACAACAATAGATGATAAGAAAATATGGATGGTACATGGACATCGTCATAATGTAAAAAGTTCATTAATGACAATCTTTTATGAAGCTCGTGAGAAAGCTGTGGATTTTGTTTTATTTGGACATTCACATTTTTACGGTGCAGAGATGAAAGATGGTATTTTATTTGTCAATCCAGGAAGTACACTTCTTCCAAGAGGTGGAAATCCTGCAACCTATGCGATTATTGAGTGGAATGAAAAAATAACCGTCACATTTAAAGATTTAAAAGATACAACGATTCAATCTGTAGAGTTTGCAGTAGAATAAGAAAAAGAAGGGTCCATCTCGATTTGGGATGGACCATCATTAACGATTTTTTAGATGAAAACTCTCTTTTATAAAGAAAGTTATAAAAAAGCTTTCTTTTTGGAGAAAATGTGTTATAGTTATTATTGGTTCGAAACGAGGTTGAAATAAATCTGCAACGTAAGTAAAAAAGATTTTAAAAAACTTTTTAAAAAGTGTTGACTTATACTACAAGGTTATACTATAATAGTATTTGTCGTTGAGATGACCGACACGAACTTATAAAAAATATGTCCCAGTAGCTCAGCTGGATAGAGCAACAGCCTTCTAAGCTGTAGGTCGCAGGTTCGAATCCTGCCTGGGACGCTACCTAGTTCATTCCAGTTGGAATAGAAACTACACGGAACACCGTTAAACGTTGTTAAATCAATGTTTAATGGTGTTTTTTGTTTTTCTTCGTAAGCGTCAATTTTACGGTTCTTTGTCAAATGACGTTGGTGAAGAATTTTAGTCGATGATCATTGATTTATAATATGGCTGTTTAGAATGTCAGGAAAACTGATTTTCTAAACAGCCTTTTTTATATAATCGTTCTTAAACACAGTTTCTTTCCGTTCCAGATGGACACTTTCCGCGGGCATGGCTTCAATCTCCTCGTCGCAAAGATCACGCTCCTGCGGGGCTTTCAGACTCATGCTTTTCCCGCAGGAGTCGCCATCTTCCACTCCAAGAAACTAAAAATATCCGTTAAATCAAGTGAAGGTGAATCACGCAAAATAGATTATGCGACTTCAAATTGTGATTGTCCTCGTCCAACCTTAGATTCTACTGGCTTAAACTTAAAATGAATCAAAATACGTTTTTTATAGTTCATGAAATTTCGATAACCGTAAGCGACCCGATTGAGTACCTTAATTTTATTATTAATCCCTTCAATACGTCCATTATTGTAAGGATAGATGAAGCTGTTTTGGATATAAGGAAGATGTTTCTTAAGGGTGTGTATACTCGTTCTCATAAAGCTCATAATTCGCCTTTAACACTGGGCTATACGCTAACATTTCCTCTATGATTCCGGCTTCAGTTCGTCCAAAACCATCGCTCATTCTATTTGTTTAGCCCCAAATTTTACTAACAGATATTGTGTTATTGGAAAAATCGAAGTCTTTTCTTGTCAATCCTACTATTTCTCCGAATCGCATCCCCGAAGTTAAAGCGAGTAGCAATAGATAATAATTCAAGCTGACATCTAAATTCATTTGTAGTTCTTTTAACAGTTTCTGGCTATCTTTGTAGCTTAAATACTTCTCTTCAGATGTCTTTGGGTCATTTCCAGTAACCTTAATGTTCCTCGTAAAATCGACTCTAATAATTCCTTCGTCAATTGCTTCTTTCACACAGGATCGTATATGTGAATTTAACTTTGCAACTGTTGCTTTAGATCTTGTCTTCCCATATTCGTTTATAAACAGTTGGTATTCTTGTTTTTTTATGTGTTGAATAGGTTTATTGCTAAATTCTTCTTTAATCGTTTCTAGGGTCGTTAAATACCTTTCACGCGTATTTTTATTCACATGTGGCTTATAAATTTTTACCCAGTTTTCAAAGTAATCATCAAAAAGTTCTAATGTTAAGTGAGGGAGTAGCCCTTTATTTAAATTAGATTCGATTTCTGTGGCTTCTGCCACTGCTTCGGCTTTTGTACGGAATCCACCTTTTCTAATTGGATTCCCTTTGTTTGAGATTGTGTATTGCCATGTTTCACCTCTTTTCTGATAACTCGCCAATTTTATCGCCTCCTAAAATGATAAATTTTAATAGTGTTTCTTTTGTTCCATGACAAGTTGAAGTTGCTTTACGTTTTTAATATGTAAGAGTTTCTGACGATAACAATCTAACCGTCTATTCGCGAATTGGGGCGTGAACCCAAACAGTTCTCTAATTTTATATGGATTTAAGTTATGATTGGGAAGTTTTTGCAGCATGAAAGTGGGGATGCAAAAATGCAACGCAAATAAATTCGCTTTCCATTCTTGGTATGAACGATAATCTGCATTCATACGTCGCTGATTGCCTGTATGTAAAAGAATATGACCTAACTTCATGACCAAACACTTCGAAGCGTTCAGGAGCTGTTAAACGATTGTTTAAGAAGATATAGTGCCGTCTTTCAAATGTGAACAGCTTGGCTATGTGCGCTGACGGGGTAGAGACCGATATCAAGCGAATCGGCGATGGAATAGGGATTGAGTTGATTGGGAGAATGAATATTTAATTTACGATAAATTTTTTGCGTGAAATCTTCTAAATGGGTATATGTGTACATGAAGAGCACCACCTAAGAGAATGTTTGTTCTGTTTAATATAGCTTAATCTTCTAGACTTGCAAATAGATAGTAGGGCTTGACACTTGGTGAAGACCTAGTATTCTTTTAATAGGAGCATTCCTGTTAGAAGTTTTTTTAGGGGCTTGAACAAAAAAAGCCCTCTTGGTATGATGCGGGGTGTCAAATCAGCAAGAATTGACACCTAAATTAGATACTAGGAGGACTCACTTATGAATTTTAAACAAAATGGCAAAATTAATCAAGTCACAAACAAAACATTAGTAATCGGAATGGACATTGCCAAGCGTATGCACTTTGCCTGCATGGTAGATGAACGTGGTCTGCTCCTGAAGAAATCATTTCCTGTTTATCAGTCAAGACAAGGCTTTGAATTCTTTTACAATCAAATCCTTGAATCGATGAAAGAGTTTGATAAAATAGACGTCATCATCGGCATCGAGCCTACAGGGCATTACTGGCTTAATCTAGCTTATTATCTTGAAGATCGAGGTATCCTTAGTGATGTGCAATCCGATGCATGTCAAGCGTTCTAAGGAGCTTGATGATAATTTACAAACGAAAAATGATGCCAAAGACGCGTTGGTTATCGCCCGTTTAGTGAAAGATGGTCGCTATAGTTATCCGTGGATTTTAAAAGAAACAGAAGCTGAATTACGCGTTGGCGCGACGCTTAAAGGCAATCTTAGCGAAGAACTTGGTGCACTAAAAAACAAAATTATTCGTTGGACGGATCGGTATCTCCCTGGGTTTCCTCAGGTTTTCCCGTCTTTGGGAAAAATGGCGCTCGCTGCATTAGAATGTACGCCATTTCCAGGCGATGTCGCATCAAAGGAACTAGAAGAACTACTCGCGTTATACAAAAAGGTAGAAGGGCTTAAATCGCCTCAGAAACCTAAAGCGATAAAGCTAATTGAATATGCCCTCAATTCGATTGGGGTTACGGAAGGACTGCAGATGGCCAGAATTGAAGTCGCAACACTAATCCAACGTTATCTTCAAGTAGAAAAGGAAATTCAAGCGCTTGAGTTAGAATTAGTCACATTGATTCAGACGTCAGCTGAGCCCGAGTGGCTTCAAACAGTTCCAGGTCTTGGAAACAAGACAATTATTGATTTACTTTCGGAGGTTGGAAGTTTTTCTCACTACAATCATCCACGCCAACTGATTAAACTTGCGGGATTGACATTAAGGGAGAATTCTTCTAGACAACACAAAGGGCAGAAACGTATCTCCAAACGAGGCAGGCGCCAATTACGTGCCCTTCTCTTTCGGGTAATGATGCCAATGATTCGGCACAATGAAGCATTTCGAAAGTTACATGAGTATTACACAACAAGACAGGTTAATCCGTTACGCAAGAAGCAGTCAATCGTCGTTTTATGTGGGAAACTATTGAAGGTATTACACGCAATCTATACGAAACATATGGCATTTGACGCACGGCAAATGATGAAGGATATTCCCGAGTTAAAGGTAGCAGCGTAACCAGTCCCATTCAAAGGAACACTAGCCAACTGGATGACACGGAGAAGCCGGCATTATTTTATCCATTCGCCCATTGAGTCCCTATAGAAGCTTCGCCAGCCTCCGCCTTATGACTAGACCGAACGAAGGAATGTGGGCGCATTAGACGCCAAGAGACATGGGAGGGTACGTCATCATAAGCAATGCGGAGATCCATAGTGCATCGTATATTTACTAGCATCGTTTTTTAAAAATATAGCCAACGATGACCGCGTAGCGTCCCCAAGTCTGTTTGAAGATTCACATATCAATAAAATGAGGTTAATCAACGTGTCGAAAAATATTTTTTTGACACCCTACAACGGATCAAACCATTGATATACCAATGTTTATAGAGGGAGGTGTGACAGATGAAAGTCATTGACATATTTGCTGGTGCTGGTGGATTATCAGAAGGTTTTCGCCAAGAAGGATTTGACATTGTTGCACACGTAGAGATGGATAATCATGCCTGTGATACATTAAAAACAAGAGAAGCATACTACTATCTGAAAGAAAATAATCAGATGAGTATTTATGAAGAATATCTACTCGGAGAAATTACCCAAGAAGAATTCTATGAACAAATACCACCACATATTTTAAATAAAGTGATTGAAGCAGAAATTAGTAGTAAAACAATCCCTGCAATATTCAAGGAAATCGATAGGCAATTGAATGGTGAATCGGTTCAATTTATTATTGGAGGACCACCATGCCAGGCATACTCTACAGCTGGTATTGCAAGAGATCCAGATAGAATGAAGAATGATCCGAGGAACTATTTTTATCGTTATTATCTGAGGTTTTTAAGAAGGTATCAGCCCAAGGCTTTTGTATTTGAAAATGTCCGTGGCATCCTGACTGCACAAGAGGGAAAAGTGTTCAAAAACATTCGAAGAAATATGAATAATGCCGGATATAAAATAGATTATAGAATTCTGAATGCTAAAGATTTTGGCGTTTCACAAGATAGGGAAAGGGTAATCATTATTGGTTGGAAAAAAGAAATTGATTTTTCCTATCCTGAATTCGAAAAAGAGGAAACGGCGTTAAATATTGGGCAATTGTTTTCTGATTTACCTAAATTGACTGCTGGTGAAAGTATAAATGGTATGGGGAAATACCTAACAAATAGTCATGATTCTCTAATAGAAGTGAGAAAGCCTGATTGGGACATTTTAACATATCATATTGCCAGACCCCATAATCAAAATGATTTGGAAATATATAGACATGTGGTAGACGCTTGGAATAATGAAAGTCGATTACTGAAGTATAACGAATTGCCGAAAAGAGTTCAAACTCATAATAATACAAAAACATTTTTAGATCGTTATAAATTGGTGAAATCGGAAGATGTATCTCATACAATTGTTGCCCACATTTCAAAAGATGGACATTATTACATACATCCAGATATCGAACAAAATCGTTCTTTGACGGTAAGGGAAGCAGCTCGTATTCAATCTTTTCCTGACGATTTTTATTTTGAACGCTCCAGAACAGCAGCGTTTACACAGATTGGAAATGCTGTGCCACCATTAATGGCTAAGAAAATTGCTGAAAAGATTACGGAAGTTATCAAATGACAACTTCCGTAATCTTTTCATTTAATCTTTGGGGTGAATACAAAGTGAGATATAAGGGTCTATTATATCCCATATATCAATTAATTCTGAGTGTGTTGGCTTGTAATTATATTCATGTGCTACACCGTTAAAAAAATCCGTCATTTTCTCTTTATTTACATGATTTCTTATTCTACTTACAACTTTATGATCTAATAATCTTTTGTTATTAATATAATCTAAAGAAGCCCTTATGTTTTTGGGTAAATTGTTATTAGCTTTTTCTACATCATACTGGGTTTGAAAATAATCTGTGCTGATATCTATTAGGCAGCGCAAGAGTAAGGCTTGGCTATATAAATTACTTTTTCGCACACTTTTTAATTCTTCAATAACAGATTTTATTTTTTCAGGCGTGTTGCTATGTACAGTAAAGCTTTTATCAATAATGCATTCATTGTCTAAATGACTTTTAGCTTTCTTCTTTTGTTTTTCTTGTTCTTCTTGCTCTTGTTCCTTGTACTTTTCTTTCTCTTTTTCTTGTTGTTTTTCTTCTTTCTTCTCTTTCTTTTTTTTCTCTTCTTGCCCCTTTAGTTTTTCTTTTTCAATGTCATTTGTATTTTGAAGAGTATCAGTATTTTTATTATCATCGATGGGAATATTGCTTTTGCTGGTATTTTGTTCCTCGTTCTGCGCAATCTTATTTTCGAGTTCTGAGGATTTTCTAGAATCTTTTCTAATAACATCTTTTGCAAATTGAGCTCGTAATTTAGATAAATATTTCATTATTAATTTACTTAAAGTAGCTAGACATATAGAAAAATCATTCCTTTTGAAATTTTCTCTATTAGTTTTTTCAATTAACTTTTTTTCTGTCGTTGAATCTAATATTATATAGCCATATGTCATTTTATTATCTAAATACATACTTGTACTTTGAACCCTGCTTTCGGCAAGTTTGAGCCAGTCATTTTTTCCATGACCGTGGATTTTAACATTGTTTCTGTAAATATTAATCCCTTGATAAGCACTTAAGAAATGTTTTCTAATATGATTTCTATCCGAAGAAGATAAATCTGAATATGTATTGTCAAAATAAAAGTTTGTAACTCTGAAACTTATTTCGCCCAACTCATCAATCTTATGAATATCATCAATGAGATTTTGAAAGTTATTAATTTTGTCATCAAGTATATATTTTACTCCGTGATGTTGCCCCAAAATATTAAGATGAGTCACAATGCCATCTTTAATTTTAATTGTTGCATCTAATGTGACATGTCGGAAAATATCCTCGGGATTCATGTAGTTTTTAGTCTGGTATTCTGAGGGATAAAGAATATCAAGTTTTATTTTATTTTTGTCAAGAAAAAGATTTTGAGTACTAATTTCGATTTCATGTAAATCAATACGATGTTTAAAATTCGAAAGTGTAATTATGGTTCCATCATTGTTATTGGATTTATATGTGTAAACTGGGAACTCTGTCTTACTTAGATTTTTTTCTTGTTCTAGAGTTTTTCTATCAATAGAAAACTCAGTTGTTTGTCGTCCTTTAGTAGTTTGAACTTGAATTTTGTCGGCAAATCTAAAGAAAGAGAATCGACCAACACCTTTACCACCTAGTAACTGAGGGTGGTCAGCTTTGAAAGAGCTTGCTATTTCAAACCAATGATCTTCAACTTCTTCTCTTGACATACCATCTCCATTATCTGTTATTTTTATTTCATTATCCAAGATTTTAGTTAAGTCTAAGACAATATTTTTTGCTCTAGCGTCTACGCCATTTTTGATTAACTCTATAATTGCAATGCTATCACTTTCTACAGCATCTTCTCCTAAAGAATATAAAAGCAATTGAGAATCTACATTAAATTTCATAGTTGTTTCCATGTCCCATCATTCTCCTTATAGTTATTTAAAACCAAAAATATTAGTTATCTCTTTGTAATTATTTCGCTTCTGATGAACAGTCACAGTTACATATGTCTATTTAAGCTTTTAAAGTTTTTTAAAAACCATAGACCTTCATTAGGTACTGATTCAATATACCTAATCTGTTTTCAAAAAAACACGACTCTTTCAAGCCGTGCAATTTACTTATTCTTTATTGGTGTTAAAGTCAGTACCAAATTCTCTTTTTAGCTTGAAAATTTCGGCTTCGTTTTGGTAGTTTTTGTATGAGTTGAAGGCGAGTTTATCTTCTAAGTCAGTGATTTTTCCATATACTTTGTGCACGTCCATGCTGAGTGCTTCTAATTTTGCGTCTGTTTCTTCTTGACGATCACGAATTGCTAGGACAATCTCTTTAACCTCATCTAACGACTCTAACTTTTGTAAAATTAAATCCAGTTTTTGTTCCATGCTTATCGCCCTTTCATCATCTATTCTTTTTCATAATCTCCCACATCTGTTTCAAAGCTTCGAGATCCTCTTCATCTGAATTCGGTAGCTCTTTGTACCAGCGTTCTAAGTCGGGATTATTGGTGAACGCTTCGAATTCTTCCTGTTCAGACATTGTAGGTGTATTTGAACGATTTAATAAATAATCAGTTGTAACTTCAAAGTAATCAGCAAACTTTTTTAGCGTATCGTAATCAGGTTGTCTGAATCCTCGTTCATAATTTGAAACGTTTTGATTTGGAATTCCAATACGTTTAGCAAATTCAGTTTGCGTTAAACCTTTTTTCTCTCGTAATGCACGAAGTCTTTCTCCTAAATGCATTAAATTCACTCCTCATATACGTATTGTATAACAATCTTCGATATGAAAAATACAAATATACGAAAAGTTTATAAGAACTCTTGACTTATACGGAATGAAGATTTATAGTCAGAGTATGTTCTTCGATTCGCATATAAAAGAACTGAGGTAATCAAGATTAAAATTCATGAAAACATTAAAAGAATTCGTTTAGAAAAGGAAGTGTCTCAAAAAGATTTAGAAAAAGCCTAGATATTCCTTATCATACTTATAATAATTATGAAAGAGGTTCGAGAACTCCGAGTCCTGAAACCTTATTCGAAATTTCAAAAGAGTTAAATGTATCAATTTCAAAAATTTTTGGAAAGGAAATATACGAATCGAAGAATGGTGGAGTTGGTTAAAAAATGTATTTACGTCCTAGTTAATAGCCGATGTGACGGTGGCGACGTTAAAGAAGCGAAAGAAGGTGAGGGTTTGGATCGAACAAATAATATGATAAAGGTTTTGGAAGATTTGATTATCTGCAAAGTTAGTGAAATGAAGTCAAATAAAAGGTTTACAAGTCCAGAAGAGTTAGTGGCTCTTGCTGAACTTGTAAAGGCGGTAAACGAGAGTCCAAGGACAATAGAAGCATTTGACTCAAAAGAATCTGTACTTGTATCTACCACCACCACGAACGATTAAGTAATATCGTCCGGTGCCTTCAACACTAATTCTTACTGGTGTTTTCGTGTAATGCCCACCGAAGTATTTAAAACGTTGACCAGATTGATACTTTCTAAAGTTGGATTGGTCTATTAGAAATACATCGGAAGCATGTTGAAGCTCTACTTCAACACTTAATTGACCATTACTATTTGCGTATGGAACCTGAACCATTGGAATCACCACCTTCTATTGAAATAGTAGAAAATAATAGGAACTCATACTCCTTTAAATATAATAGCACTATATGTCGTGGCGTTCAAATGATTTGCCTACTGTATGTTGTGTGTAAGAGAGGTTCGTGAGATGAAAGGCATATCTCGATATAAACTTTCAAGATTATCTAATGTTCCAGCATCAACGCTACAAAGCATTGAAAACAGTAAGAATCCAAATCCAACATTTCAGGTAATGTGCAAAATTGCAGATGCACTTGAAATTACACTGGATGAGTTAAGAAAGCATGATAAAGGAAGTGAGTTGATGTGAATTTTATCTTAGTTAATAGCCGATGTGACGGTGGCGACATTAAGAGTTGTAGAAAGAGGGCGAAGCAATCATGACTTCAGATAAATTGAGAAAAGCTACCCCCGTTTTGAAGAAGTTGAAAGAAACGACAAGTATTGAAGTAGTTAATGCGTTGCTAGAAGAAGGATGGAGCCTGCGGGAAACAGGCTACCATAATGGTGTTTTTTACTACTTGTTAACTTTTTATTCTTGATAAGAATCGCCCATGATTCTTTTTAGATTATGTTCGATAAGCGCCTGATCTCTTTCGAGATTTCGGACAGATTCGGGACGACCTAAGGAATACACAAACGTACCAATTTTTTTGTTTTCATTCTTTGGGTCTGTGTAATGTGTAAAGCCAGTGCAAAGAAGTACCCACTTGTCGGTAAGGTAATCGTTGCAAGTTTCTTCAGATGCAACTTCTATAACTTCTACGATAGGGTCAGAAATTTTTTCATGCATACATTTTCACCTCCTTCTATGGAAATCGTATCACGTTCATAGAGGGGAAGAAAGTAGCGTTTGTGTCCTAGTTAATCGCCATGTGACAATTAGCAACGTTAAAAAATGAAAGGAGTGAAAATCAAATGGTTATGCAGCAATTCAATGTAAATTTAACGGTTCCAATTCCTAGCGATAGCGTTCTGATTAAGAAGGTCGAATTAGAAGTATTGAAAGAGCAGTCACTTTCAGGTGTTTATTGGAATATGAAAGACCTTGAGTTACGAACGAATAAGAGCAGGAAATTGTTACAAGAAAATATTTTATATCCTTCCAAGTTTAGAAAGATGCTTGACAGTGAAAATGGTGGATTTGTTTATTATCCAAAATCTCAAGGTCAAACTTGGAGTTTCCAAGCTGTGAAAATGGCTGAGTTCTTAGATAAAAATTTTAGTAGGATCTTTAATTAGAGGAAGGGTGTCATTTAGACACCCAGCGGAATTTTAAAATATTGCGAAGTAGTAACTCGGAGTAGTCGCTAGATGTTTTGAGAGGTTCTATATACAAGATTACTAGTTCCACAGAGATTTGCTGTTCATACCTTGAACATGTTCTAAATTTAAACATTGCAAGGAGCATTCCTGTTAGATGTTTTTTAGGGGCTTGAACATAAAAAGCCCTCTTGGTATGATGCGGGGTGTCAAATCAGCACAAATTGACCCCTAATTTAGATACCAGGAGGACTCATCTATGAATTTTAAACAAAATGACAAAATTAATCAAGTCACAAACAAAACTTTAGTCATCGGAATGGACATTGCCAAACGCACACATTACGCCTGTATGGTGGATAAGCGTGGGCTGCTCCTAAAGAAATCATTTCCTGTTTATCAATCGAGGCAAGGATTTGAATACTTTTATAATCAAATTCTTGCGTCGATGAAGGAATTTGGCAAGACGGATGTCATCATTGGCATCGGGCCTACTGGACATTACTGGCTCAATTTGGCTTATTATCTCGATGATCGTGGCATTCCGTTAGTGATGTGTAATCCAATGCACGTCAAGCGTTCTAAGGAATTGGATGATAATTTACAAACCAAAAATGATGCCAAAGATGCGTTAGTTATCGCTCGTTTAATTAAGGATGGTCGCTATAGTTATCCGCGTATTTTAAAGGATACAGAAGCCGAATTACGCGTAGGTGCAACACATAAAGGGAATCTTAGCGAAGAACTTGGGGCGCTAAAAAAACAAAATCATTCGTTGGACAGATCGGTATTTTCCCGAGTTTCCACAAGTCTTCCCGTCTTTGGGGAAAATGGCACTCGCTGCGTTAGCGTGTATGCCATTTCCAAGTGATGTCGCATCAAAAGAACCAGAAGAACTACTCGCGTTATACAGAACGGTAGACGGGCTGAAATCGCCTCAGAAACCAAAAGCACAACAACTGATTGAATGTGCGCGCACTTCAATTGGGGTAACGGAAGGACAGCAGATGGCCAAACTTGAAATTGCCACACTTGTCCAACGTTATCTGCAAGTTGAAAAGGAAATTCAAGCATTAGAGTCACAATTGGTCACATTGATTCAAACGTCAGCCGAGTACGAATGGCTTCAAACTGTTCCAGGTCTTGGCGACAAAACAATTATTGATTTACTTTCGGAAATCGGTAGCTTTTCCCATTACAATCATCCACACCAACTCATTAAACTTGCGGGATTAACATTACGGGAAAACTCTTCCGGACAGCACAAAGGTCAAAAACGGATTTCAAAACGAGGCAGGCGTCAATTACGTGCGCTCCTCTTCCGGGTTATGATTCCAATGATCCGGCACAATGAAGCATTTCGTGAGTTACACGAATACTACACAATAAGACAGACTAATCCATTGCGTAAGAAGCAGTCAATCGTCGTATTATGTGGCAAGTTATTGAAGATATTACACGCAATCTGTACGAAACATGTGGCATTTGACGCACAGCGAATGATGAGGGATATTCCCGAGCTTGAGAGAGCCGCTTAGATACATTCTAAGTAAATGTTTAGACAAAATGGATGACACGGAGAAGCCGGCATTATTTTCACCATACGACCATTGAGTCCCTCAAGGAGCATCGCCAGCCCCCGCCTTATGACTAGACCGAACGAAGGAATGTGGGCGCATCTGACGCCAAGAGACATGGGAGGGTACGTCATCATAAGCCATGCGGAGATCCAGAGTGCATCGTATAACGAAATATCATCGTTTTTTTAAAAAATCACCCAACGATGACCGCGTAGCGCACCCAAGTCTGTTTGAAGATTCACATATTAATAAAACAAGGTTAATTCATGTGTTGAAAAATATTTTTTCGACACCCTACAACGGTATAAACCGTTGATATATCAATGTTTATAGAGGGAGGTGCAGACATCACCGCCGAAGCACAGATAACACCGCGGTTATAATCAATTGGTGGCTGCCTATGGAGAGATAAGTTGGAAACGAAAGGGTAAATAGGAGTGTGCAGGGATGTCGCCTAGATATGAAAGAACAAGATGGTATCTACTTAATTGAACAGGTTATCGCAGATGATAATCTTTGGAGAGCCTACAAGAAGGTTAGGAAGAATAAAGGAGCACCAGGTGTCGACGGGGTAACAGTTTACCAATTAAAAGCGCATATGGAAAAATATTACCATCCTTTAAAACGAAAGTTAAAGGATGGTACGTATCAACCACAACCCGTGAAAAGGGTTGCGATTCCTAAAGTAGATGGCTCAAAAAGGTATTTGGGCATTCCCTGTGCTTTAGATAGAGTTGTCCAACAAGCGATTTTACAAGTAATTGAACCAATTATCGACCCACAGTTCTCGGATAATAGTTACGGTTTCCGAAAAGAAAAAAGCGCCCACCAAGCGATTAAGAAAACAGAAGCATATTACGAAGAGGGCTACAGAGTAGTAGTAGATTGTGACCTAAAGAGTTATTTTGACACAATCCATCACCACAGAATCCGTGGGTATCTAGGATACTTCATTTCGGATAAAATCGTTCTTCGTCTTATTTGGAAATTTCTTCGCTCTGGAATACTCGACAAAGATATTTATATCGAGACGACCAAAGGTGCGCCCCAAGGAGGACCTCTTTCACCTATTCTAGCAAATGTGGATTGTCAACACTAACTCAAACAAATATTATAAGGTCATCAATCTAAACTCCACCGGGCTTTTATAACCAAGTGTTCCATGGATCCTAATATTATTAAACCAATTTACGTAATCGTTAAGTTCAAGTTCGAGCTGTTCAAGGCTGTTAAAGTGCGCGCCATTCGTGAATTCAGTTTTCACGACTTTGAACATAGCTTCGGCCACTGCGTTGTCGTACG
>JAPFCR010000023.1 GCA_026169375.1 Sporosarcina sp.
AAGGTACTTTCAATCAGAGGGAGTTCAAACTCCCTGCTGATTCAAGTTAAGCCTCCGGCGGATGTCAGGGATTTTGTAAGGAAATTAACTGGGCAAGCTCAGTTCAAAATCCCGACGCAATCACGCCGAGGCGTGATTGATATGAGTACTAAATGAGGCTGTTCAATCAGTCGTAAGTTTTAAAATGCGAAGGAAAATAGTAGATTCCCTTCGCATTTTTTGTATGGTTCTGAGGTTTTTTTGACATCCTTATTTATGCTTAGTAAAAGATGCATATTAATATCCGTAAATTTGACAAAAAGTTATCGTTAAGGAATATAAAAGAGTGATTCTTGCAAACTCATTTTGCATCTTGTACTAGAAAAGTTTATAATGAAAGATAACACAATTTATGTTTTATTATTCGAAATATTGATTTTCATTTACTCGTAGATTGTTTTGTTATAATGAAATAAAAATAGATATTTATATTGGAAATATAATTTTCAAGGCATTTTTGTTAATGTTAAAGCAGACAATGTAGGAACAAAATCGTTTTGCATAAAACAAAAGTGTCCCAATTTGAAAGGAGTCTAAACATATGGCGAAGAACAAAGATATGACTGCTGAAGATATTTTCACTATCGTCTCTTCGTATATGAATGCTGACAATGTTACTTTTATAAAAAAAGCATATGAAGCCGCTAAATCTGCACACGAGGGACAATTTAGAAGTTCAGGTGAAGCATATATTATCCACCCCGTTCAAGTAGCAGGCATTCTCGCGGAGTTACAAATGGACCCAGCTACTGTTGCGGCAGGCTTTCTTCATGACGTCGTTGAAGATACCGAAGTCAGTAGAGATGATATTATTGAGCAGTTTGGTGAAGAAGTTGCGCTCCTTGTTGACGGGGTCACGAAGTTAGAGAAATTAAAGTTTAGATCAAAAGAAGAGAAACAAGCTGAAAATCATCGTAAAATGTTCATCGCGATGGCGGAAGATATTCGAGTTATTTTAATTAAACTTGCAGATCGATTACATAATATGCGGACATTAAAACACGTTCCTGCTGAAAAGCAACGTCGTGTAGCCGCAGAAACATTAGAAATCTTTGCACCACTTGCACACCGTTTAGGAATTTCAACAATTAAGTGGGAATTGGAAGATATTGCACTCCGGTACTTAAAGCCACAACAATATTATCGTATTGTCAATATGATGAAACAAAAAAGAGTCGAGCGTGAAGCATACTTAGATGGACTTATGGATGAAATTCGTACGGAAATTTTTAAAATGAATATTGAAGCTGATTTATCAGGTCGTCCTAAGCATCTCTATTCAATTTATCGTAAGATGGTTCTTCAAGACAAAGAATTTGAAGAAATTTATGATTTGCTTGCCGTACGAATTATTGTAAAAAGCATTAAAGAATGCTACGCAGTCTTAGGGATTATTCATACATTATGGAAGCCAATGCCTGGAAGATTTAAAGACTATATTGCGATGCCGAAGCAAAACTTGTATCAGTCACTTCATACAACAGTGGTTGGACCAGGCGGAGATCCATTAGAAGTGCAAATCCGTACAGAAGAAATGCATAAAATTGCAGAGTACGGAGTTGCGGCACATTGGGCTTATAAAGAAGGAACACCTGCAGCCGATAGTCCACAAGACATTGATTCTAAATTAACTTGGTTTAGAGAAATTTTAGAGTTTCAAAATGAGTCTTCAGATGCAGAAGAGTTTATGGAATCATTAAAGTTCGATTTGTTTTCGGATATGATTTATGTCTTTACACCTGAAAGTGATGTCATGGAATTACCAGTTGGTTCTGTTCCGATTGACTTTGCTTACAGGGTACACTCTGAAGTAGGCAATCGAACAATTGGTGCAAAGGTAAACGGAAAAATGGTGCCACTTGATGAAGAACTTCACACAGGAGATATTGTAGAGATTTTAACGTCCAAAAACTCATTTGGTCCAAGCCGTGATTGGCTGAAAATTGCACATTCCTCACAAGCGAAAAATAAAATCCGTCAATTTTTCAAAAAGCAATTACGACAAGAAAATGTTGAAAAAGGTCGCGAACTAATCGAAAAAGAAATTCGGGATCAAGGGTTTAAAGTAAAAGAAGTATTTACTGCAGAAAACGTTTCACGTGTTTGTGATAAGTTTAATTTTGCATCAGAAGAGGACATGTGTGCGGCGGTAGGATTTAATGGGATCACAGCCGAACAAATTGTCAATCGTCTTGCAGAAGAGCTGCGTAAAGAACGACAAGAACAAGATAAAATTAATAAAATTGTTTCGGATATGCAGTCAAGTCAACCAACGCGAACAACTGAATCAGGCGTCATTGTGAAGGGATTAGAAAACTTACTCATCCGATTGTCTAAATGTTGTAACCCAGTTCCCGGTGATGATATTATTGGGTTTATTACAAAAGGGCGCGGGGTTTCAGTTCACCGTGCTGATTGTCCAAACGTTCAAAGTACATCGGTTGGTGATGAACGCTTCATTGACGTAGAGTGGGCTGTTGCCGAAACAGATAATCGAAAAGAGTTCCAAGTGGATATTGAAATTTCAGCATTTGATCGCCAAGGTTTAATAAACGAAGTGATGATGGTCATTGCAGAAACGAAAACAACAATGGTAGCTGTAAGTGGAAAGGCAAATAAAGATGATATCGCCAAGATCAATATATCGATTAATATTAAAAACACAGCGCATTTACATCGTGTCGTTGACCGGGTGAAACAAGTCCCCGACGTATTTTCAGTTGAACGTGTCATTAATTAAACAAAGGATGAAATAAAATGAGAGTTGTATTACAACGTTCAGGTCCTGCAAGCGTTACTGTAGAAGAGAAGGTAACAGGAGCAATTGATAAAGGGTATGTGCTTCTCGTTGGCCTTACGCATACAGATGACGAGGAAGATGTTGAATATGTGGCGAATAAAGTTGCAAATCTTAGATTATGGGAAGATGAAGATGGAAAAATGAACAAGTCAATTCAAGAAGTTGGCGGTGCGATTCTTTCTGTTTCTCAATTTACGTTATATGGAGATACTAGAAAAGGGCGTCGTCCAAGCTTTATTAACGCAGCACGTCCAGATCAAGCAGAACCTTTATGGGAATTGTTCAACAAGAAGTTACAAGAACAAGGACTGCATGTTGAAACAGGGGTTTTTGGTGCGATGATGGATGTTGAACTTGTAAATGATGGTCCTGTAACAATTATTGTTGAATCGAAATAAAAATAAAAATAAACTCCTTCGACAGTTTTAAATGTTGAAGGAGTTTTATATTTCGTGAAAGTTTAATGGTTTGCATCAAAGTAATTTAAAATACCTGTATAAATTCCGTACGTTGCTTGTTCACGGAAATGATTGCTGTTAATCGTCATTTCTTCAGATGGATTTGATAAAAATCCAAGTTCAAGGAGCACTGCATTTTCGTTGTTTTCTCGTAATACATAATAATCAGCTTGTTGAGCGCCGCGGTTTCTTAAAGAAATTGTTGAATCGAGTCCTTTATTGATGGCCCTTGCTAAAGAGGCTTGGTTTGGATGCTGATAATAAGTTGTAAATCCAGTAATGCCTGCATTTAAATTTGCATCATAATGAATACTTATAAAAGCATCTGCCTCATTTTGGAGGCTTGTTTGCACTCTGTTTTGCAATGTTACGTAGTCATCTGCTTCTCTTGTTAAGCGAACAGTTGCGCCAGCGGCTTTCAGTTTTGAGGCGAGCAATTCGCCCGTTTTTAATGTGATTGATTTTTCATATGTACCTCTTGCGCCCGTTGTTCCTTTGTCATCTCCACCATGCCCTGGGTCAATGACAATCGTAAGACCCTTTAAAGTTCCAGGTACGCGCCCTGTTTTCTTTTTCTTTTTTATCGTTGTACCGTCGTTTACAGAGACAACCCAATTTGCTACGAAAGCAGTTTTGTCGTTCGCCACTGACACTTCATACCAATCTTCGTGTTCTGCAATGATTGGAAATTGTTCTCCTGCATTTGCACGAATGACAATCTCTGATGATGTAGAAGCTGTTTCACGAATATTCGTTCCATCAGATAAAATTGTCACTTGTTTTGCAGCTGTACTTTTGCTTCCAGTCTGATTTTTCGTATTTACACGATTTAGAGTCCCATGGAAGGAATAAACCCAACCTTCTTTTTTATTGTTGAGTTTAATTTGTACCCAATTTCCGTTCATTTGTTGAATTGCGTATTTTTCATTTTTATGCACCGTTTCAATTTTTTTAGAAGATTGGTCTGCGTGCATGCGAACGTTTAAAGTATCGACTGCGACTGTGAAAGATTCGAATTTTTCACTTTGTTTTTGAGTTGTGGTTTGAACAGTTGCATTCTCTTCTTTTTTGTTCGTCGTTTGTTCGTCTGATTTACTTTCCTTATTCTCCGCAGTTACTTCAGAAGTGTGCTGTGCATAAACCCAACCTTTTGTCCCATTTAATTGTACATAGAGCCACTCACCATTACGGCTTAATAATGTAGCACGTTCCCCAGCGCTCATGCGTGTTAGAATCGGGGCATCAATCGATGGATTAGACCGGAAATTCAGTGCATCTGTTTGTGAGATGATTTCAGTATGTTTGGTTGGGGCAGATTCTTCCGTGTAGGATGTTAACCATGAAGCCACCCATCCAGTTCGTCCATCGTAATTAACTTGAAGCCAATCATCAGATGAAGACAGCACTTCAAGTTGTTTACCGTGTTTTAAATGATCGACTACATTATAAGATAAGCCAGGACCTGATCGAACATTTAAAGATTCACCAGCGACGGTCGCGTGATTTGACTGTGCGGAAACAAAAAGATCTTGTGAAACGACAGAGAAAAACAAGAGTGTAATGATTATGTAGAATTTTATGTTTTTCATCTTATCAACTCCTCGTATAGATTATAGCTAAAAGTAGCGAAGAACACTAGAGAATAATTGAAATGGTTGACAGTATTATTGATAATGATTAAGATAAGAGTTACTTAAAGATTAACTTGATTCAGCGGAAATCTCGCCACTTCTCTAAGTAGCAGGATGAATGCTAAATATCTTTCAAATGAAAAGAAATTTAAACGCCTTAGCGATTCAAGTTAACCCTCCGGCGGATGTTACAGATTTTCTAGCTTGTTGAAAAATTTGAACATAGTCATGCCGAGAAGCGATTGAATATATATATTTGCTGTAGATGTGGAAAGTAATGATAAATGTGTTTGAACAGAGAAAGTTGGACGTGGCTGGAATCCGACTTGCAAACAGTTATGATGAACAACACCACTGAGGCTCTTTGTCGAAAAATCGAATCCGATTCAGTAGGTAAAGACGGAATCGGCCGTTATCCGATTGATGAGTGGGCGAGTGATCGCCAATTAGGGTGGAACCGCGGAAGCTAACAAGCTCTCGTCCCTTGCAGTTAAATGCAAGGGATGGGAGCTTTTTTATATTTAAAAATGCTTGTAATTTGTAACTATTGAGAGGAGTAAAAAAATGAGATTTAAAGTGCCAAGAGGAACACAAGATTTATTGCCAACGGAAACGTGGAAGTGGCAATGTGTAGAGGAAATTGTGCGTGATGTTTGTGATGTCTATCGTTATAAAGAAATTCGTACACCCATTTTTGAACAAACAGAGCTATTCCAAAGAACAGTAGGCGATACAACAGACATTGTACAAAAAGAAATGTATACATTTACAGACCGAGGCAATCGTTCTTTAACATTACGCCCGGAAGGAACTGCGCCTGTCGTTCGTTCTTTTGTTGAAAATAAAATGTTTGGATATCCAGACCAACCTGTTAAATTATATTATACTGGGCCGATGTTCCGTTATGAACGCCAACAAGCAGGCAGATACCGCCAGTTTGTACAATTTGGTGTAGAAGCAATTGGTAGTAACGATCCGGCAATCGATGCAGAAGTCATTGCACTTGCGATGGACGTATATAAACGAGCAGGACTTTCTAAGTTAAAACTAGTCATCAACTCCTTAGGAGATACAGAATGCCGCAATGCGCATAAAACAGCACTCATCGAACATTTTGAACCATCTATTGATGAGTTTTGTTCGGATTGTAAGACAAGATTAGAGAAAAATCCATTACGCATTCTAGATTGTAAAGTGGATAGTGAACATCCATTAATTGCATCAGCACCTTCTCTTGCTCATTATTTAAATGAAGAATCGACTGCTTATTTTGAAGCGGTACAAAATTATTTAGGTGATGCGGGCATTGATTATGAAGTAGATGCCAATCTGGTTCGTGGATTAGATTATTATAATCACACAGCATTTGAAATTATGAGTACGTCTGATGGTTTCGGTGCCATTACAACGCTTTGTGGTGGCGGAAGATATAATGGCTTAGCAGAAGAAATTGGCGGCCCATCTGCTCCAGGAATCGGCTTTGCGATGAGCATTGAACGTCTTCTTCTTGCAATGGAAGCAGAAGGTGTGTCATTTGAAGAAGAGCCTTCATTAGATGTTTATGTCATTGCATTAGGTGATGATGCAAAACGTGTCGGTGCGAAATTACTCCATACACTTCGCACAAATGGTATTCGAGCAGACATGGATTACACAAATCGTAAAATGAAAGCACAGATGAAGTCAGCAGATCGACTGAAAGCGAATTATGTTGCAATCATTGGTGATGAAGAAGTTGCAGATGATGTTGTCATGCTAAGAAGTATGAGGGATAGGGAACAAGAGAAAATATCAACAAATGAAGTCGTTCAAAAAATATTAGAAAAAGGTAAGGAAGATTGATGATAAATATGAAACGTACACATTATTGCGGAGAAGTAACAGAAAAAGATATTGGACAAGAAGTAACGTTAAAAGGGTGGGTGCAAATTCGCCGTGATCTCGGAGGCTTGATTTTTATGGATCTTCGTGACCGTACGGGCGTTGTGCAAACTGTTTTTAATCCAGATGTTTCAAAAGAAGCATTAGAAATAGCTGATCGAGTAAGAAGTGAATTTGTACTTAGTGTGACAGGAAAAGTGATTGCACGAGAAGAACAGCAAAAGAATCCAAAAATGAAAACAGGTTCAATTGAAATTCAAGTTGAACAAATTGATATTATTAATAAATCGAAGACACCAAAGTTTACAATCGAAGATGAAACAGATGTAAATGAAGAAATTCGATTAAAATATCGTTATTTAGATTTAAGAAGACCAAAATTAGCACGTGTTTTTAAAATGCGTTCTGATATTACAAAAGCAGTCCGCAACTTCTTAGATGATGAAAACTTCTTAGAAGTAGAAACACCTATTTTAACGAAATCTACACCAGAAGGCGCACGTGACTATCTCGTACCGAGCCGTGTCCATGAAGGTGAATTTTATGCGTTACCACAGTCACCTCAATTATTTAAACAAATGCTCATGGTATCAGGCTTTGATCGTTATTACCAAATTGCACGTTGTTTCCGCGATGAAGATTTACGTGCAGACCGACAGCCGGAATTCACACAAATTGATATGGAAATGAGTTTCATGTCAATGGATGAAATTATTGAGTTGAATGAACGTTTAATGAAAAAGGTTATGAAAGATGTAAAAGGAATCGATATTGAAATTCCTTTCAGAAGAATGCCTTATAATGAAGCAATGGCTCGTTTTGGTTCTGATAAACCGGATACGCGCTTTGAAATGGAACTGGTCGATGTTTCCGAAGTTGTTAAAGAGGCTCCGTTCAAAGTGTTTAGTGGTGCTGTTGCTTCAGGTGGACAAGTAAAGCTGATTAATGTCAAGAACGGTGCAGCAGATTATTCTCGTAAAGAAATTGATGCATTAGGAGAGTATGCTGGACGTTACGGTGCAAAAGGACTTGCATGGGTTAAAGTAACTGAAGATGGGTTTAACGGTCCAATTGCGAAGTTCTTTGAAGGTGAAATTGCAACAGCGATTCAAGAAACAGCAAATGCTGAAGCAGGCGACTTACTTCTATTTGTAGCAGACAGCAAAAAAGTTGTTGCAGAATCACTCGGCGCTCTTCGTTTGAAATTAGGAAAAGACCGTGGTCTTATTGATGAGTCGGAATTTGATTTCTTATGGGTAACGGAATGGCCATTATTTGAATATGATGAAGAAGAAGGTCGTTATTTTGCGGCGCATCACCCGTTCACAATGCCGGCAGATGTTGAGCAACTTGTCGACAACCGCGACGAAGTAAAAGCACAAGCCTATGACCTTGTTTTAAATGGTTATGAACTAGGTGGCGGATCGCTTCGTATTTATGAGCGTGACGTTCAAGAGAAAATGTTTGAAGCGCTTGGATTTACTGAAGAATCAGCTAGGGAACAATTTGGTTTCTTACTAGAAGCTTTTGAATATGGCACACCGCCACACGGTGGAATTGCGTTTGGATTGGACCGAATTGTTATGATTTTATCGGGTGCAACAAACTTACGTGATACAATTGCATTCCCTAAAACTGCAAGTGCGAGCGACCTCTTAACTGCCGCACCAGATAGAGTAGATGATTTACAACTAGCGGAGCTTGGTATTCAAGCAATAGAATCGACAGAGGAATAAGCGGAATTAATAGATAATTTAAGTGGGAAGTTTGAAATTTAATTTTAAGTATGTTAATCTATTATTAATACGAATCCTGAGGTGTACGTTATTTGAAAATCAGTTTTGACCCAACACTTTTATCGTAGGGAGTTTGTATTTTGAATCGTATGACATGCCTCTCAGGGGACGTCAGAAAATTTGAAGAAAACACCCACCTGCCGAATGCAGGTTCAAGACGGTACACAAAGACGGCACATTCGGGATTCGTATTTTAATTTAAATGTATACTCAATCCTCTCTGCATCATACGGAGAGGTTTTTTTGTGGGAAAACTTAAAAATAAGTTATAGAAAACTTTCAAAGAAAGGCGGAATAACTGTTGTTGCATCAATTTTCTAGAAATGAGTTAGCGATAGGCGTAGAAGGCGTCGATAGAATGCGTGATAAAACAGTCGCGATTTTAGGCGTCGGTGGTGTTGGTTCATTCGCTGCTGAAGCTTGTGCAAGAAGTGGGATTGGACGAATCATCCTGGTCGATAAAGATGATGTAGACGTTACCAATATTAACCGCCAGCTCGTTGCATACTTGTCAACAGTGGGGCGTTCGAAAACAGAAGTAATGAAAGAACGTATACTAGATATAAACAAAGATTGTGAAGTCATTGCGCTTCATATGTGGTACACCGATGAAACAGCGGAAGAATTCTTTAGCTATCAACCAGACTACGTCATCGATGCATCTGATACGGTTAGTTATAAAATTCATATTGCTAAAGAATGTTTGAAACGAGATATTAAAATCATATCGAGTATGGGTGCAGCAAATAAGATGGATCCAACCCGTCTCCAAATTGCAGATATCTCAAAAACACATACAGATCCACTCGCAAAAGTGATCCGTTTGCGTTTAAGGAAGGCTGGCATATCAAAAGGATTGCCTGTTGTGTTTTCAGATGAAAGTCCGGTTGTGATTAGAGAAGATGTTGTCGATACTGTTGGAAATCCTGATGCACCGATTCGTAAGGCAGAAATGCCACCAGCATCTAATGCATTCGTTCCATCAACTGCAGGTCTAATTTGTGCAAGTTGGGTCATCAATGATATTGTGGCTGACCTTCCTATTCAACGAATAAACGATAAAAAATAAATGATAAACCCTTTTACTTTGAATTTTGTAAAAGGGTTTTTTTATCCGAAATATTCATCGTGAAATTCTATTGTTAAAATCCAAGTGCTTTTCTAACAGGAACAGAATAACTTTGACTAACAGGTAAGACAGCACCATTTTTTAATGTAATAATGATGTTTGATGAAAAGTCACGTGTGATTTCTATAATCTGTTTAATGTTTATAATGTAAGAACGATGAATGCGCAAAAAATGATTAGGCAATAAATCAGTCAATTCTTTTAATGTATAAATTGATTGGTAAGTTTCATTTTCTTTATAAAACCAAATTTTCTTTTGTAGGCTTTCAATATGTGAAATTTCCTCTACGAGAACGGGATACCAAGAGTCGTCATATTTTCCCGTTAAAAAGACAAGTCTTTCAGTAGGATCTGATTGATGAAATGGCGGTAAAATAATGACAATGACCGCTTCTTTCTCTTCTAATCTAATAGGATACCCAATCCCGTAATAAGAAGCACGATAATTTGAGTCTTCTATATAATGTTCAATCTTTTTCTTCTTGATCATTACTTCATTCGCAATATCCCCTTGTTGAACCGGTTTCCCTACTTCAATGCCAATGTCATGAATTCCTGATACATAATGTGTGTATATTCCTTCTATTGCGATTGCTACAGACGCTTCTTTTGGAATCCATTCCTTTAAAATCTCCACGTATTGATTTTCGTTATTGTGAATCATTTCTGTATCCTCCCCCTTTTATCAATATTTTGAATAATCACTCATCCAAATAATAGCATATTTCGTCTTAGAATAAAGTGTTCTATCTGAATTATGTGACAAAACTCAGAATCTGTTATAGATTAGTATATAACAACTGTTGCTGTTCTAAGACAGTGTTATACAAATACTTATTTTTTTGGAGGATGAGAATGATGATGACAAGAGAAGAGCAAGCACAACAATTAGAGAGAACATGGGAAACGGATCCACGATGGAAAGGAATTAAAAGAAACTACAGCGGTGCTGACGTTGTAAAATTAAGAGGTTCTTTACAAATCGAACACACATTAGCACAAAAAGGAGCAGCACGTCTCTACAAGTCAATCCATGAAGAGGACTTTGTGAACGCATTAGGAGCACTTACTGGAAACCAAGCTGTCCAGCAAGTGAAAGCAGGTTTACAAGCAATTTACTTAAGTGGTTGGCAAGTTGCAGCGGATGCAAACTTAGCAGGGCAAATGTATCCTGACCAAAGTTTATACCCAGCGGACAGTGTACCAAAAGTTGTCCAGCGCATTAACCAAGCACTACAAAGGGCAGACCAAATCGACCATTCAGAAGGAAGAGAAGACGGATTTGACTGGTTTGCACCAATTGTGGCTGATATGGAAGCAGGTTTTGGTGGACCACTAAACGTTTTCGAACTCATGAAAGGCATGATTGAAGCAGGTGCCGCTGGCGTGCATTTAGAAGACCAACTAGCATCGGAAAAGAAATGTGGTCACTTAGGTGGAAAAGTTTTACTTCCAACGCAAAACGCAATCCGAAACTTAACTGCAGCACGTTTAGCAGCTGACGTACTTGGTGTGCCAACTGTTATCATTGCAAGAACAGATGCGGATGCGGCAGACATGGTTACAAGCGATATTGATCCAGTTGACCAAAAGTTTATTACTGGAGAAAGAACACCAGAAGGATTCTACCGTACGAATCCAGGCATCGATCAAGCAATTGCAAGAGGTCTTGCTTATGCACCGTACGCAGACTTAATTTGGTGTGAAACGTCAACACCAAACTTAGAAGAAGCAAAGAAATTTGCTGAAGCAATCCATGCAGAGTATCCAGATAAGTTACTTGCGTACAACTGTTCACCATCATTTAACTGGAAAGCAGCATTATCTGATGAAGAAATTGCAAACTACCAGCGTGAGCTTGGGAAACTTGGCTACAAGTTCCAATTCGTAACTTTAGCAGGATTCCACTCATTAAACCACAGCATGTTCGAACTTGCGCATGAGTATAAAGATAATGGCATGGCTGCATACTCGAAATTACAGCAGGCAGAATTTGCGAGCGAGCCAAAAGGTTACACAGCAACACGTCACCAGCGTGAAGTTGGAACAGGTTACTTTGATGAAGTAACACAAGTGATCTCAGGTGGTACATCTTCAACAACTGCTATGACTGGATCAACAGAAGAAGAGCAGTTCGTTTAACTTGATTCAGCAGAATTCCCCCACTTCTATAAGTGGCGGGATGAATGCCGAAAAGGTACTTTCAATCAGAGGGAGTTCAAACTCCCTGCTGATTCAAGTTAAGCCTCCGGCGGATGTCAGGGATTTTGTAAGGAAA
>JAPFCR010000020.1 GCA_026169375.1 Sporosarcina sp.
TAATACAAAAAGCGATTCATTCCTGTTTATGTAGGAAATAAATCGCTTTTTTGTGTATTTTATTTTCTTTAAATAATGGGATTTCCGTTGATTGTAGTGCAGAGCGGCGACTCGGGTGGGAGTAGCGCGACAGGTGAGACCCCACAGGAGCGCGGTTTTCGCGACGAGGAGGCTCACCGCGCGCCCCGCCGAAAGCGTCCGCTCGGAACGGAAATCAACAGTTTTAGCATTAACTGACTTTAAAAGACTTTTTCAGTGGCCTCGCGTTTGTCTTCTTATGTTTTTCCTTGGGCAAATCTATAATAAGCACCAAATCAACAAAACTGGCATAATGTAAAGAAGTTATGAATTAAAGGAGGGCAACTATGCAATTTCTTTCATTTACAGGAATTGTTATGAATATCGAGCAGATTGAAACGGGGATGCACGGAGGTGTCTCTACTTGTATGCAATTATTCACAGTAAAAGGGCCTCAAGGGGAAATTGTTAATTTTCACGTTGCGGGGGACACTTACTTTGTTCATCATGAAGTGATTACAAAAGGGGACCAGATCACTGCATTTTACGATGCGAATGCCCCCGCACCACTCATTTATCCGCCTCAATATAGGGCAATAGTCATTGCTAAAGTAAACCCGCTATACTTTGTGAAAGTATCGTATTTCAATCAAAACTTATTGAGTGAAGACGGCCAGTTACAATTAATATTGAGTCGCGAGACAAAAGTTTTTATGGAGAATAGTCAACCATTTAAAGGTAATCCCCAAAACCAGAACTTGATTGTGTTATACGGACCAACCACACGAAGTATTCCAGCACAAACGACACCCTATGAAGTGATTGTTTTATGCCAGTAAGGTTTTAAAAGTAAAGAAAGCGAAGGAATGAATAGCCGATAATTCTTTCGCTTAATTTTTGATTTTATATAGGGATTTATCCCAACAATCGATTTGTAATAATATTATTACGTTCGGGGCGCTCGATTAAGCAAATAATAAAAACAACGAAATCCACCTTATACCATCTACAAAATAAAGTATACTTAAAGTAGTCAAGGAAGACTAGAAAGGCGTGAGAAAATAATGGAAAGTCATTTTAAAATCTTAAATACTCAGATTCACGATCAATTTACAATGGTACAAGCAAAGGAAAAGGATATTGAGAAAGTTCTTGCGTTATTAATTGCAACGGCAAAATGGTTTCAATCGAAAGGTTCAACACAGTGGAGTGGGCTATTGGAAGGAATCGACACGCACAACACAAAAGCTGCGGTAAATCGCGGGAATATTTTCGTTTGTAAAGATGATGAAGAAATTGCTGGGATGGTAATGTTACGCCAAACACCGAGTGAATGGGATTGTAAGCTTTGGGAATTAAATGAAAGTGACTTGAATGAATCAATCTATTTACATCGTTTAGCGATTAACCGGGAATATGCAAATGCCGAGTTAGGAAAAGCGATGTTAAACTGGTGTCAAAACAATATCATTTTTGAAGGAAAAGAAAGACTTCGACTCGATTGCATCGCGAGTAATACGTTCTTAAATGTATTTTATCAGAATTCTGGCTTTACATACATCGGTGAAAATGATGGTTATTCATTATTTGAATATGGCTTTTAATCGTAAAGAAGGAGAGGACAATGTTATCAGTCCTCTCCTGTATACCATTACATTAATTTAGAAATAAACATTGTTGCGATACCAAAGTAAATTAACAATGATAAAATATCATTAATTGTTGTAATAAGCGGACCAGACGCAATTGCTGGATCTGCTTTAAATTTATATAAAATGAGGGGAATAATTGTTCCAGCTAATGTTCCGATAATGAGTGTCGCAAGTAATGATGAACCAACGACAAGTCCTAAAACAATATCGCCTCTCCATACATAAGCAATAATTGCAATGACAATTGCACAAGTGATTCCGATAATTATACCAACAATAAGCTCTCTAAATAATAACCTCGCCGTCGTTTTTGGCGTAATTTTTTCATGCACAAGACCACGAACGACAACTGCTAGTGATTGTGTTCCTGTGTTACCTGTCATACCTGCAATCATCGGCATAAAGAAAGCAAGCGCAACGACGGCTTCTAAGGTCTCTTCAAATCGTTCAATAATTCCACCTGAAATAAGTCCAATAAATAATAATAATACGAGCCAAGGTAATCTTCTAAAAGCCGCGGTGAATGGGCTCGTATGGAATGTGATTTCTTTACTTGAAGCCATTAATTTACCAATATCTTCATCTGCTTCTTGCCAAACAACATCTAAAATGTCTTCTACGTGAATAAGACCAATCAACTCTTTCGAATTGTTGACGACAGGAATTGAGACTAAATCTTCTTCTCGAAATATTTGAGCTGCTTTTTCCTGATCTAAATCTGTTGGTAATGAAATAATATCTGTAATCATAATTTCTGATACTTTTTTAACACTATTTGCACCGAGCAATTCCCGAATTGATAAAACACCTGTTAACTCGTTTTTATCGTTAATAATATACAAGTAGTGAATGTTTGTCTTACCTTGTACATTTTTACGCAGATGATGAATTGCCTCTGCTACTGAATATTGTTCCTGTAATGCGATGTAGCCTTTTTTCATTAATGTTCCGGTCGTTTCTTTTTCATAAACTCCGTTGTTCTTTACTGTCATGGGAATGACCTCCTTAATCCGTCCACTCCTTTACCATAAATGGGGGAGCGACTTGCTGTTGTTTTAAATTAACGATTGTCCACCGATCTCCGGGGGGTTTTGACTGACTCGATTGACTCAACCCCATCACCTCCTTTAAATTTTGCAAATAAAAAACACCCCTCTACAAAGAAGGATGTCAAACATTTAAAAAACATTTAATAAGCCTCCTTCGTAGAGCTTTAGCACTGTATAGCATAGGTCTAGGACCAGCTGCGTTAAAAACTACCTTAAGTCGATAGTTCCTGTTGACCCATTGGAGTCTTTCGACATTTCTGGGCAGCAGCGTATCTCTATACAGGAGCCTCACCTAACGAGGAATATGTATAATAATTTCTAATTTCAAATACATATATTACGTTTCTAATGATGATTTGTCAAATGTTTTTTAAGAAATTGTATTCAAATGAAAATAAAAGACAGATTAAATAGTGCTTATTTGCAACTCATATGCGCTCCTGTTATTATAAAAGTGATAGTAGAAAGGGGTTTTTTCAATGTCAATGGATTTCAATTTACTAATGGAAGAAACAATAAATCGTGCTCGTTCTGAAATGGATGCGATTGGATATGAACAATTAACATCACCTGAAGCAGTAGAAGACGCGGTGAAACAATCTGGTACAACACTTGTTATGATTAACTCAGTATGTGGATGTGCTGGTGGCATTGCGCGCCCGGCTGCTCAGCATGCGGTTCATTATGATAAACGACCGGATCATCTCGTAACAGTATTTGCAGGTCAAGACAAAGAAGCAACTGCACAAATGCGTATGCACTTTGGCGAAGATCATTTACCATCTTCACCTTCATTTGCGTTATTAAAAGATGGGAAGTTAGTAGCAGAAGTAGGTCGTTATGAAATTGAAGGACATGACCCAATGTCTGTTGTGACAAACTTACAAGGATACTTTGAAGAATACTGCGAAGAAGTTTAATTTGACTATTTTTTTAAGTAATGAATTCATTCTTTAAAAATGAAAAATCAATACAAGATAATAAAAACTGTTCATATATGCCGATCTATTGCATAATGAACAGTTTTTATTATTTGAAAATTTTAGTGAACCGATGATGTGATGAAATTGCTTTCATTTGGCGATTTGAAATTTCGCCCAGCTTACATCATCATGCTAAGACCCATACCAAGACCAGACAATAACATTGCACCAATCATAATATAAACAATCCATTTTTGTGTTTTTTTATTACTCATCTTTAAAACTCCTTACGTACTTCTTTTCTTATATTTTAACAGAAATATAAGAATTCACAACTGCTAGCAGTTTTATCGTTGAAATTGTACAATAGAAAGAAGAGGAGGGATTTGTATAAAAGGTGTAGATCATATTGGCATTGCTGTAAAAAGTATTGAAAAAGCATTACCGTATTATACGAAAACACTCTCATTGCCGTTGGTAGGGATTGAAGAAGTTGTTTCACAAAAAGTGCGCGTTGCTTTTATCGACGCTGGAAATTTGAAACTAGAATTATTGGAAGCAACTGAAGAAGATAGTTCAATTGCAAAGTTCATTGAAAAGCGCGGGGAAGGCATTCATCACATTGCCTTTAATGTGACAGATATTAAGACTCGTATGCAAACATTGAAAGATAAAGGGATCCAATTGCTTGATGAAAAGCCTCGAAAAGGAGCGGGCGACGCAAAAATTGCATTTTTACATCCCAAATGTTCGCATGGTGTTCTTTACGAGCTTTGTGAAACACCTCAACAAGATTTATAAGCAAAAAAGATTTTACTACATATTATAAAAGGAGCATAAATCTATGAATAAAGAAAGATTATTAAATGAGTTTTTAGAACTTGTTCAAATTGACTCAGAAACGAAAGATGAAAGAGAAATTGCGAATGTTTTAACAGAAAAAATGACTGCATTAGGATTTACCGTTGTTGAAGACGATTCTGCAAAGAGAAGTGGACACGGCGCAGGTAATTTAATTGCAACAAAGGAAGGAACTGTCAAAGACGCGGATTCGATTTACTTTACTTGTCATATGGATACAGTTGTTCCTGGAGTCGGCATAAAACCAGAGGTAAAAGAAGATGGCTATATTTATTCTGACGGAACAACAATTTTAGGAGCAGATGATAAAGCGGGGATCGCAGCACTATTTGAAATGATATGCGTGCTAAAAGAAGAGGAGATTGAACATGGCGATTTACAATTTGTTATTACTGCAGGAGAAGAAAGTGGACTAATGGGTGCAAAAGCAATGGATCCAGAACTCATTACTGCAAAATACGGTTATGCAGTCGATAGTGACGGAAAAGTAGGTGGCATCGTAACTGCAGCACCTTTCCAAGCGAAAGTTTGGGCAACAATTCACGGGAAAACGGCACATGCTGGTGTAGCCCCTGAAAAAGGCGTTTCGGCGATTAACATTGCATCGAAGTCAATTGCCAATATGACGCTTGGACGAATCGATGATGAAACGACAGCAAATATCGGAAGTTTCCACGGAGGTAAGGCTACAAATATTGTTTGTGATGAAGTAACGATTGTAGCGGAAGCACGTTCTATTCAAGAAGATAAATTAGTAAAACAATTAGCTCATATGAATGAAACATTTACAACAATTGCTGAACAAATGGGAGGAAAAGCAACTGTTGAAATTGAACATATGTATCCAGGATTTAGTTTTACAGATGAAGAAAAAGTTGTTCAAACTGCGATGCAAGCTGTTAAAAACGTCGGACGAACACCAGAATTATTAACGAGTGGTGGTGGAAGTGACGGCAACGTATTTAACGGTGCAGGCATTCCAACAGTGACGTTATCAGTTGGGTATGAAGAGATTCATACAACGAAAGAAAGAATGCCAGTTGAGGAGTTAGAAAAGTTAACGGAATTATTAGTTGAAATTGTTCGTGTTACGGCAACTTCATAAAAGTAGAAAACCATAGCATCATTTATATAGCCGAGCATGTCTATGTTCGGCTACTTTTCAAGGAGAGAAGCTTATGTTAAAACAGAAACGACCAAAAGCAAGCGTTATTTTACATGTAGATATGAATAGCTTCTTTGCATCTGTTGAACAAGCCTATGATCCTTCTTTGAAAAATCTCCCACTCGCCGTTGCAGGAAATCCTAAACATCGTCGTGGCATTATTGTAACCTGCTCTTACGAAGCACGGGCATACGGTGTTTACACAACGATGACGGTCGGGGAAGCGAGACGTCTTTGCCCAGACTTAGTCATTATTCCACCTGATCGGAAGAAATACGTTGCCGCTTCAGCAGCTGTTTTTACGATTTTACAATCATATACAGATCTTGTTGAACCTGTTTCAATTGATGAAGCTTATATAGACATTACGGACATCGGTGGCTTGACCAATGCGGTGGGCATTACAAAAAACATTCAACAGCAAATTTTGAAAGAACTAGACTTGCCTTGTTCGATAGGCATTGGGCCAAATAAGTTTTTAGCCAAAACAGCATCTGATATGAAAAAACCAATGGGCATTACGATTTTACGGAAACGGCAAATTGAACAAGCTTTATGGCCACTTCCTGTAATTGAAATGCACGGGATTGGAAAGAGTACTGAAAAGAAGTTGGCACAATTAAAAATTCATACGATTGGCGACTTGGCAAAAGCAAATGACCTTCAATTGAAAACGGCAATTGGCTTAAATGGGATTCGATTAAAAGAACGGGCAAATGGAATTGACCCTCGGCCAGTTGATCCGGAAGCTGCAAAAGAAAGAAAAAGCGTTGGCAGTTCAACGACACTAGCAATCGATGAAACGGATTTAGAAGCTTGTTTAAAAACCTTTGAATGGCTTGCAAATAAAATTGCTGTTAGGCTAGACAAAGAACAATTAGCAGGAACTGTGGTTATGATTCAAATTCGTTCATCAGATTGGCGAAATCATACGAGAAGTAAAACAGTCGTCAATCCGATTTATAAAGAACAAGACATTTATCAGGAAGCAAAACAACTCTTTACCCAACATTGGGATAGAGAACCCGTACGCTTGTTAGGTGTTACCATTTCTAACGTGATTCCTGTTCAAGAAGTTTATGAACAATTATCGATTTATAATTTTGAAAAACACGCCTCTGACAATGAAATGGAAGGACTTGTTTCAACATTAAATAAGAAATTTGGAACAGATACAATTCAAAGAGGTACAAAAAAATAGGGAGGTGCATTCCTTCATATGCAATTACAATTTTTAGGGACTGGTGCAGGTATGCCCTCTAAAATGAGAAATACATCCGCTTCACTTGTTAATTTAACCGCGGAAGGATATGGTTATTGGCTATTTGATTGCGGGGAAGCGACGCAACATCAAATTTTACACACTTCATTAAAACCACGAAAAATCGAGAAAATTTTCATTACCCATTTGCATGGTGATCATCTATTTGGTCTTCCAGGTTTATTGAGTTCCCGGTCATTTTTAGGTGGGGACGAACCACTTGACTTATATGGTCCGCCAGGGTTAAAAGAGTGGTTAGTAAAAACATTTGAAATGACAAATACACATTTAACTTACACTGTAAACTTTCATGAAATCAAAGAGGAAGGACTTCTTTTTGAAGACGCTCATTTTAAAGTGTTTGTGAAAGAGCTAGCGCATGTTGTACCTTCCTACGGATATCGAATCGAACAAAAACCGTTACTTGGAAAATTGCTCATCGATAAAGCTGTTGCAGCAGGCGTTCCACGAGGTCCACTTTTGCAAAAGTTAAAAGAAGGCCAAGATATCACATTAGAAAACGGTCATATTGTACGAAGTGAAGACGTCACAGGAGAATTACAAAAAGGCTTTACGATTGCGATTTTAGGAGATACAAAGTACTGTAAATCTGCAATTGAACTCGCTGAAAAAGCAGATATTGTTGTTCATGAAGCAACATTTGACAATACAATGGGCGATTTAGCGAAAGAATACGGGCATGCAACAATTGGAGATGCCGCTCAAGTTGCGAAAGCAGCGAACGCCAAGACATTAATTGCCAATCACATTAGTGCTCGTTTTTTACCAAGCGATATTGAACATTTTAAACAGCAAGGTCAAGCAACTTTTGAGGCAATTTATGTCGCTGAAGATTTCACTTGTTTTGAATGGCGAGACGACAAGTTAATCGAATTGAAGGATTAAAAAAGCTCATCTTTACAATTGTTATGTAAAGATGAGCTTTTCATGCTTCACGACTAAAAAGTCCAACCTCTCCCATAAGGTTTTGGCACGTCAAATGTCACGTTTAATTCTTTTGCGGCTGTATACGGCCAGTAAGGGTTTCGAAGTAATTCTCGTCCTAAAAAGATCAAGTCTGCGCGATTATTTTTTAAGATTTCTTCAGCTTGAAGACCTGTCGTAATAAGCCCAACCGTTCCTGTTTCAATTTCAGCTTGTTGTTTAATGGTCTCAGAAAAAGGAACTTGATACCCCGGGAATGCATCGATATTTGCTAAAACAACCCCGCCAGAACTGACATCAATTAAGTCTACCGTTTGTTCTTTCATCCATTTAACCATCTCGACATACTGTACTGCATTCATGCCGCCTTCTGTATACTCATGTGCTGAGATCCTCACAAACAATGGACCCGCCCATTCTGTACGAACAACATCAATTATTTCTTTTAATAGACGGTAACGATTTTTCACTGAACCACCGTATCCGTCCGTTCGTTTATTTGTTAGCGGCGATAAAAATGAATTAATTAAATAGCCGTGTGCTGCATGAATTTCAATGACATCAAACCCAGCATTTTTTGCTCGAACTGTCGCTTCTTTAAAGTTTTGAATAAATGTTTCGATATCTTTCTTCGTCATTTCAGCAGGTGTTTGATAACGGTCGCTAAAAGGAATTGCTGAAGGTGCAATATTCCTACCTTCGACTGTTGCTTTACGTCCTGCATGAGCAAGTTGAATGCCAGTTTTAGCACGATGTTGTTTCATTAAACGAACGACTTCTTTTAGGCCATCGACATGTGTATCATCCCATATCCCAAGATCTTCTGGAGAAATACGACCTTGTGGATGAACAGCTGTTGCTTCAACAATAATGAGGCCAACCTGCCCAACAGCGCGACTGGCATAATGGACTTTATGCCAATCTTCCACTTTTCCATCTTGTTTATGACTTGAATACATACACATAGGCGCCTGAACAATGCGGTTTTTAAATGTCACATCGCGTATTGTAAAAGGTTCAAATAATTTTGCCATAATATATTTCCTCCAAAATCAGTTATTCTTAATCTTTAGTTCTAGAGAGTTCAGCTAGTTCTTTTGAGCGTTTACGCGCCACATTGATACAATTTCCAATCAATTCTTTAAAATGACCTGCTTTTAAAGCTTCTAATCCTGCAAATGTCGTACCATTTGGACTCGTCACATTTTCACGCAGTAAAGCAGGTTCTTCTTTTGTTTCCTTTAACATTGAAGTTGCACCTTCAAGTGTTTGAATAATAAGTGCTCGAGCAACTTCTTTTGATAATCCTTGTTCAATTGCACTTTCTTCAAATGCTTCTACCAAATAATATATATAAGCAGGGCCACTTCCAGATAAGGCGGTGACTGTATGAAGTGCATCTTCTTCTACATGCTCTACTAAGCCAACAGCTTCTAGTAAAGTAATCATTTGTTTTTCAAGAGTTTCATCTACGGCATGATTAAATGCGATGCCAGTTGCAGATTTTCCGATAGTTGCAGATGTGTTTGGCATCGAGCGGGCAATTGGACGGACGCCTAAAGCTTGTTCGATTGTGTCAATTGTCACGCCTGCAATGACCGATAAAATAGCAGAATGATCATTTAATAAAGGTTCAATTTCTCTCATCGCTTGATGCACATCTTGCGGTTTTGTTGCTAAAACAATGAGATCAGCTTCCTTTAGTTCTTGTCGATTCGCGCTCACAATAGAAATTTGATATTGATTTTGTAACTGAAGCAGTCTTTGATCATCTACTTTGTTCATCACAAATATATTTTTTGACGGGACAACCGTCTCTTTTACTAATCCTGAAATAATTGCTTCTGCCATTGAACCGGCACCTACAAAAATAATTTTATCCATTTGACAACACTCCTCAAAATTAACGAATTCTATGATTTCAAAAAAAAATGCGTTTTCATCCTCTTTAATAAGGACGAAAACGCATATTTCCGCGATACCACCTAAATTTACTGTTCATCAGTACATCTCGTGCCACCAGTAACGTGAGTGGGATCCGGCTATGTTTCCACAGCAGCTCGGAAGTAGGTTCAAAGAGGAGAGTGGGGAGTAGTTTTCAGCCGATGACTACAATCTCTTTTTTTCCATCACCTCTTTTACTCGTCTTCTTCAACGCTTAAAAGGTATAAAGCGAAAAAATGTCAGGAACGTTTCATTATTTATTGATTATGACATAGTCTGTAAATTACGTCAAATTTGGAATCAGACAAAAAAACAGGTGACGAAAATCTTGAAAAGCTGTACAATATAATGAACATCTATTCATTTTCAGATGAATACTGGATAGAACAGAAATGAGGGAATTTCATGATTCATACAATTACAATCCCGACCCCATTTGCGGTTGGTAATGTGAATGCTTTTTTACTAAAAGGTGACGCGCTTTCTTTGTTTGATGCAGGTCCGAAAACCCCTGAAGCTTACGAAGCGCTAACTGCGGGACTGAAAGAAGTGGGTTATACATTTAAAGATATTGAACAAGTATTTCTAACCCACCATCACCCAGATCATGCAGGGTGGATTGATGCGTTTGATGACGCAGAGATTTTAGGACACCCTTATAATGATTTATGGCTCAAACAAGATCAAGCATTTATGGATTACCACGATGAATTTTACTTCACTCAACTAACAGAAGCAGGCGTACCTGAAAAGTACTTGAAATGGATTCAAACGATGAAAAAACCGCTTATGTTTATGGGAGAACGGACGCTAGACAAGAAAATCCATGAAGGAGATCAACTCCCCGGACATCACGGGTGGAAAGCATTTGAAACACTTGGGCATGCGCAAAGTCATCTCGTGTTTTGGCATGAAAAAACGAAGGAGATGATTGGGGGAGATTTACTTCTAGGTAAAGTATCCTCTAATCCCATTATTGAGCCGCCCGCTAAACGAGATGGCACACGGCCGGAGTCTCTTTTACAATATAATGCCTCATTAAAAAGACTTTTAACAATCCCCATAAAGAATGTCTACGCAGGTCATGGGGAAGTTATAACAAATAGCCATCCTTTAGTGGAAGAACGTCTTCTTCAACAACATAACCGAGCGATACGAGTATATGAAATGTTAGCAAGTGGTCCACAGACTGCTTTTGAATTAACAAAAAAATTATTCCCAGTAGTTTATGAGAAAGAATTAGGTCTAACATTATCGGAAACGATTGGGCAAGTTGATTATCTACTCGATCAAGAAATGATTGTTAAAAAGCGTACAGAAAATGGTGTATGCCTATATGAACAACAATAAAACAGTTCTAATTACCGGGGCAACGAGCGGCGTTGGTTATGCGATCACCCATAAACTCCTAATGGAAGGTTATACAATTTGGGCTACCGGAAGAAATCAATCGGTTCTTGCAGAGTTAGAAAGACACGGCGCAATAATAATTCAAGCAGACTTGTCACAAACTGAAGAGCTAGACCGTATACTTTTAGCAATTGATACACCTGATATTGTCATTTTCTCGGCAGGTGTAGGCACGTTCGCATATACATATGAAGCAACTGATGAGGATATAGAAAATACAATGGACGTCAATGTCCTCGTGCCGATGCAGTTAACACGACGACTTCTTCCACGTATGATGGCAAAAAACAATGGCCAACTCATTTACATTGGTTCGCAAGCGGGAAAAGTAGCCACGCCAAAAGCTTCAGTCTATGCAGCATCTAAACATGCACTTATCGGTTATACAAATGCCTTACGTTTAGAACTAAAAGACTTTAATATACCTGTCACAACAATTCATCCTGGTCCGATTGATACGCCGTTTTTAGATTTAGCAGACGAAACTGGTGATTATCGCACTTCGGTTCATCGACATTTATTGCCCGTAGAAACAGTTGTTAATGCAATTTGTCAAGCGATAAAAAAGCCAGTTCGAGAAGTCAATTTACCATGGTATATGGGCATTACGAGTAAATTATATGCACTCATGCCAAGTTTCATCGAACGAGTTGGGCATAAGTTCTTTTTTAAAAAAGAATAAGCTTGAGGGGCTTTTAATCTTCCTAAAGCTCTAAACAAAAGTAACGAGGATATCTAATAAGTTCTAAAATAAATCGGGTATTGAAAAATGTATAAATTTCTTTACCTGATTTATTTCTATCTAGTTTTAACTTGATTCAGCAGAATTCCCCCACATCTATAAGTGGCGGGATGAATGCCAAAAAAGGTACTTTCAATCAGAGGGACTGACAATATAGACAGTCCCTTTTTAAGGTTTATTTAACGAGCTCGAATAGTCGTTTCTTCGCTGCATGATATTCCCGGTCAAACTGATCAATTAATGTTCGTGTAGGAGTGACTTCTTTAATCGCGCCAATCCCTTGTCCGCTTCCCCAAATATCTCTCCATGCTTTTGCACCAGACTCCCCAAAATCCATTTTCGACGGATCACTTTCTGGTAAATTATCCGGATCTAGCCCTGCCGCTTCAATAGACGGTTTCAAATAGTTCCCGTGAACACCAGTAAATAAATTGCTATAAACAATATCATCAGACGTACAATCGACAATCGCTTGTTTATAGGCTTCAGGCGCTCGTGCTTCTTCCGTTGCGATAAATGGTGATCCAATATAAGCAAAATCAGCTCCCATTGCTTCTGTTGCTAAAATGGAATCACCGGTTGAAATAGAACCTGATAAAGCAAGCGGGCCATCAAACCATTCACGAATTTCTTGTATGAGTGCAAATGGACTTTTTACCCCAGCATGTCCACCAGCGCCCGTCGCGACCGCGATTAAACCATCCGCCCCTTTGTCAATGGCTTTACGTGCAAATGTGTTGTTAATGACATCGTGGAGCACAACACCCCCGTAGCTATGTGCTGCGTCGAATACTTCTTCACGTGCACCTAAAGAAGTAATCATCAGTGGCACTTTGTATTTCACACATAATTGCAGATCTTCCTCCAGCCTTTTGTTTGAACGATGCACGATCTGGTTAATGGCAAACGGTGCAGCTGGACGATCTGGGTTTTTCGCATTATACGACGCAAGTTCTTCTGTGATTTCTGCAAGCCACTCGTCTAGTTGAGCGGCGGGTCTTGCATTTAATGCGGGCATAGACCCGATAATTCCTGCTTTACACTGTTCAATAACAAGCTTTGGATTGCTAATAATAAACATCGGTGCGCCAATGACGGGTAAACGTAAATTTTGAAGTATTGCTGGCATGTTTGACAAATAATTTCCCCCATTTCCTTACTCAATAAAAAGTATAATCAACCTTAGTCGCTTTTTATAGAATATAACGACTAATTAGAATATAACTTATTAAAGTATATTTGTATAGCGAATAATGAGATTAACAAGAAAGGAAGAGCGTGATAAAGAAAAAAGATGCCTAATCGCTATGAATGTCAGCAGTTAGGCATCTTTAAGTTTTATTAAATTAATAATTCGAATAAAGTACTATCTTTATTAACTTCTTTGTATTCAAATCCTAGTTCATTCATTCTGTCGATTAATCCACCGTAGTCATCACTGTCTTTCAGTTCGATTCCAACGAGGCCTGGACCGCTTTCTTTATTGTTTTTCTTTGTATATTCGAACGTTGTAATATCATCATTTGGTCCAAGTACATTATCCAGAAATTGTCTGAGCGCGCCGGCACGTTGCGGGAAGTTGACAATGAAATAATAAAGAAGCCCTTCATAAATGAGAGACTTTTCTTTAATCTCTTGCATACGCCCAATGTCATTGTTGCCGCCACTAATGACGCAAACAATCGATTTCCCTTTAATTTCTTCTTTATAAAAATCAAGCGCAGCAATCGGAAGTGCTCCTGCAGGTTCAGCTATGATTGCATGTAAATTATATAAATCTAAAATTGTAGAACAAACTTTTCCTTCTGGAATCGAAATGATATCCGTTAAATACTTCTGGCAAACATCATAGGTTTGTTGACCTGCACATTGTACAGCAGCGCCGTCTACAAACTTATCAATCGAAGGTAAAAGCGTTGTCTTGCCTTGATCGAATGCAGCTTTCATACTTGCTGCTCCAGCAGGTTCAACCCCAATCATTTTAGTTGTAGGGGAAACACTTTTTATGTACGTGCTAATGCCAGAGATTAAACCACCACCGCCAATGCTTGCGAAGACATAATCGATGGGCTCTTCAATATCATTCATCACTTCAACTGCAACTGTACCTTGTCCTGCCATAATGTCTACGTCATCAAATGGATGGATAAATGTTTTATCTTCCGCTATTGTAAATTCCATTGCTGATTTGAAAGAATCATCGAATGTATCTCCAGTTAGGACGATTTCAATCGAATCGCGGCCAAACATTTTTACTTGATGAACTTTTTGTTTCGGCGTTGTCTGTGGCATGAAAATTGTTCCTTGAATGTCTAATTGCGCACAAGCATAGGCAACTCCTTGCGCATGATTTCCAGCACTTGCGCAGACAATCCCTTTTTCACGAGCACTTTTCTCTACTTTCTTCACTTTGTAATAAGCACCACGTAACTTAAAAGAACGTACGTATTGTAAATCTTCTCTTTTTATATAAATATCACACGCATACTTCTCAGAAAGTTGTTCGTTTCTTTGTAAAGGTGTATGTGTGACGACGTCTTTTAATAAATGATAGGCTTTCAATATGTCTTCAACATGAAGTTGATCTGCTTCCGTTTCTTTCATTGTCATATAAATTCCCTCCGTTACATTCTGTAAACATTTATCCATTATAGCATGAATAAATAACCTTTTGTGAATGTTCACATAAATTCCTTTGTAAGAATTATTTCAGAAGTCGAATATTTTAAAACACGTATCTTTCATATTATTCGAATCTTTGGTAAACTATGAGGAAAATGATAAAGAGATTATTTAGTAGAAAAGTAGGGGAGTTAGGTGAAAGTATTACTACAGCTTCGTTGGTTTTTCAAACAACAAAAAAAGCAATATATCATTGGAGTTGGCGCACTCGTTCTTGTATCAATCCTTCAATTATTTCCACCGAAAATTATCGGATTAATCGTCGATGCGATTACAGAAGGAACGCTAACTTCTTCTGAGTTAATAAAGTGGCTCGTGATTTTAGCGCTTGCAGGAATCTTCATGTATATCGCGCGTTACTACTGGCGTGTTATGATTTTTGGGTCTTCCGTTTTATTATCCCGAACAATGCGAGAAAGATTATTTAATCATTTTACACGCATGTCACCATCTTTCTATCAAAAAAGACGTGTCGGAGATTTAATGGCTCATGCGACAAATGATATTAATGCCGTCCAACAAACTGCAGGAATGGGTGTTTTAACGCTAGTTGATTCGCTTGCGACAGGTGGATTTGTAATTTTAACAATGGCTCTGACGATTAATTGGAAGTTAACATTAATTACTTTAATACCACTGCCGTTTATGATTTTTTTAACGAGTTATTATGGTCGTTTATTAAGAGAGAGATTCCGTTTTGCACAGGAAGCTTTTTCGGACTTAAATGATAAAACACAAGAAAGTATTACAGGAATTGAAGTCATTAAAACATTTGGTCAACAAAAAGAAGATATTGAAGACTTTACAAATCTATCTTCTGATGTGGTTGATAAAAATATGCGCGTTGCGAGAGTGGATGCATTATTTGATCCAACAATTACCGGAATTTTTGCCGTTTCTTATATTTTATCCTTTTTCTTTGGGACAAAGTTTATTATCGCAGGTGAAATGTCTATTGGAGATATGATCGCATTTAGCACTTATTTAGGACTACTCGTTTGGCCGATGTTAGCCATTGGTTTTTTATTTAATATTGTTGAACGTGGAAATGCGTCTTACACACGTATTTCGGAGTTATTGGCGATTGAGCCTAATATTAAAGATATGCCCGGAGCGATTAGCGAGCGTCCAAAAGGAGATTTACTCGTTGATATTGAATCATTTACGTTTCCTGGGGATGAAACCGCTGCATTAAAAGATGTTCATTTTACAGTAAAAAAAGGAGAGACATTAGGTATTGTTGGGCGAACGGGTGCCGGAAAGACTGCGATTTTAAAACTACTCCTTCGTCAGTTCGAAGGGTATAAAGGAAAGATTGTCTACGGAGAACACCTGATTAACCATTACAAACAACAAAGCTTACGAGCAGCGATTGGTTATGTCCCACAAGATCACTTTTTATTTTCGACAACGATTGCCGAAAATATTGCTTTTACGGATCCTAACATCTCAAAAGAAAAAGTCTATGAAGCTGCGAAACTTTCACAAATTCATGAAGATATTCTTGGATTAACAAAAGGATATGACACAGTTGTTGGAGAAAGAGGCGTTTCCTTATCAGGTGGTCAACAGCAAAGGGTATCGATTGCGCGTGCTTTAATCATGAAACCAGAATTATTAATTTTAGATGATTCTTTATCTGCAGTCGATGCACGTACCGAAGAAGCGATTTTAAAAGCACTCAAAGAAGCAAGAACAGATGAAACAACCATTATTACGTCCCATCGACTCAGTGCAATCCAACATGCGCATCAAATTATCGTGATGGATGAAGGAACCATTGCAGAAGCAGGGACACATGAAGAACTGCTTAGAATGGACGGAAAATACAAGGAAATGTATGACTTACAACAGCTAGAAGTGTTGGTTGAACGAGGAGGTGGGAGCGAGTGATGAACGAAAAGCAACCGAAATTAACAGCCAAAGATCAATGGTTTGTGTTAAAACGTTTATTACGTTATACGATTCCACATAAAGGGAGCATTACAGTTGCGTTAATTTTACTGACAATGACGATCACCGGAACAATTCTTGGTCCTTTAATTATTCAACGATTTATTGATGATTATATTACACCGATGAATTTCCCGAAGTCAGATATCATTTGGATTGCGGCAATTTATATAGGGTTACAAGTGTTTATCGTCATTGTTTCGTATTTCCAACTCATACGCTTTCAAGATATTGCACTGAAAATTATTCAACAAATGCGAATTGACGTCTTTTCAAAAGTGCAAGGACTAGGAATGACGTATTTTGATCAAACACCAGCAGGAAGTATTGTTTCTCGTGTGACGAATGATACCGAATCGATTAAAGAAATGTTTGTGAGTGTGATTGTCACATTTCTACAAGCTGTCTTCGTTTTGGTTGGTGTATATATCGCTTTATTTTCATTAGATGTGAAATTAACACTTATTTCTCTGGTTTTGCTTCCGCTATTTGTTGGTGTGATTTCTATTTATCGTTATTATAGTGCGGATTTCTACCAAGATATCCGTGAACGATTAAGTCAGTTAAACGCTAAAATCGCAGAATCCTTATCAGGGATGGGAATAATTCAGGTGTTTAGACAAGAAGCACGTTTAGAAGATGAGTTTGATGATATTAATGAGATGCATTACCGCGCAGGGATGCGAAATATTAAATTTGACGGGTTATTATTAAGCCCAGCGATTGATTTATTGTATATGGGTGCAGTCGTTTTTACACTTGGTTATTTTGGTTTTGCTTCATTTAATAGTCCAGTTGAAGTCGGGGTGTTATTTGCGTTTACGACGTTACTGAGTCGTTTATTTCAACCGATTCAACAAGTGATGCAGCGTTTATCGATTTTCCAGCAAGCACTCGTCTCTGCATCAAGAGTGTTTACATTAATGGATGATCCGAAAATGGAACCTACGCAAGAAGAAAAGGATATTCAAGTACAGGACGGAAAAATTGAATTCCGTGATGTTACATTTTCTTATGATGGGAAGACCGATGTCTTAAAAAACATTTCATTCACAGCTAATGCAGGTGAAACGGTAGCCCTGGTCGGACATACAGGAAGTGGAAAAAGTTCGATTATCAATTTACTCATGCGCTTTTATGAATATGAGCGTGGGAACATTTTAATAGATGGGGTTTCATTAAAAGCTTATCCGAAAGCGGAACTGAGAGAGAAGATGGGGCTTGTGCTTCAAGATCCTTTTATGTTTTACGGTGATATTACGAGTAATATTCGTTTACATAATGACGGACTTACGGAAGAAGAAGTACGGGAAGCAGCAGAGTTTGTTAGTGCGAATGAGTTTATTGAAAAGTTACCCCATCAATATACGCAAAGAGTGACAGAACGCGGCGCAACGTTTTCAAGTGGACAACGACAACTTATTGCTTTTGCACGAACAATCGTAACGAATCCAAAAATACTCGTACTCGACGAAGCTACTGCAAATATTGATACGGAAACGGAAGTAGCCATTCAAGCGAGTTTAGAAAAAATGCGTAAAGGACGGACGACGATTGCAATTGCCCACCGTTTAAGTACAATTCAAGATGCAGAACTTATCCTCGTCTTGCATAAAGGAGAAATTGTCGAGCGAGGTACACATCAAGAATTACTCATGCAAAAAGGGTTATACCATATGATGTATGAGCTACAAAATAGCAGCGCTGAGAATGCCGGGTAAGGATCAGAAGTTAGGAGTGCACATAAATAGAACGGACCATGCGGTTTGATTCCACAACAAACAAGCCGGTTGATTGTTTAATAGAGACAAGCGTTAAAAGCATATCAAATTGAATGATATGCTTTTTGCTTATTATTTTGAAAGCAAAGGATGTCGACTCGTTCACAAAGTTTTCATAAACAAAAAGAGCGTATTTTCGCCGTTTTTTTGTTACGATATAGGAAGCATTGAAAAGGAGAAAAAATAATGGGTACAGATTTAAATATGTTTTTCGCGTTTGGAGCCGGTTTTTTAAGCTTCATTTCGCCGTGTACATTGCCTTTATATCCCGCATTTTTATCATACATTACGGGCATGTCACTAGATGATTTACAATCAGATGAAAAACGAATGACGAAAAGAGGAATGTTACATACGTTATTCTTTCTAGTCGGATTTTCATTAGTGTTTATCGCAATGGGATTCGGATCAACGTATATTGGTACGTTTTTCCAAGAGAATATGGAATTATTAAGAAGAATTGGTGCTATTTTTATCGTCATCTTTGGTCTTATGATTATTGGATTATTTACACCTAAATTTTTAATGAAAGACCATAAGTTACAATTTAAAAATAGACCGAGTGGCTATATTGGAACGCTGTTAATTGGCCTTGCTTTTGCGGCTGGTTGGACGCCTTGTTCTGGACCAATCATCGGTGCAATTATTGGACTCGCAAGTTCGAATCCAGGTTCTGGTATGTATTACATGATTGCATATGTTTTAGGATTTGCAATTCCATTTTTTATATTGTCATTTTTCGTTACAAAAATCGGTGCAATTCGAAAATACAGTGGTCCAATTATGAAAGTTGGCGGCTATATTATGATTGTGTTCGGTATTTTACTATACTTTGACGGAATGACTTATATTATTAGTTGGTTGAGCCCAATCTTTGGAGATTTCCAAGGGTTCTAAAATGGTGTTGAAGAAATATGGTCGCTCAACTTACCGACTAACCATACATTAAAGATGAGGAGGTGCGCTGAATGAAAAGAATTCACTCCTTTGAAGAATGGCAGCAAGAAATTGAACATAATCCAAAATTATTATTATTCGTCGAAACAGATCATTGTTCAGTTTGTCATGGTTTACTGCCGCAAGTAGAAGTGTTAAAAGAAGATTTCGACATTCCATTTTATATCGTGAATGCGGTAGGCGTTCCTGAGATGGCAGGGCAGTTGTCTTTATTCTCAGCTCCAGTCGTTTTACTTTATGCAAATGAACAAGAATATGCTCGCTTTGCCCGTTTTGTTCCGATGGAAGAATTGAAATACCGGATGGAAGAGCTAACAGACGGAGGAGAACAAGCGTGATTGAAACAATTTTTACAAGCGTGCCGCCAGCAGTCTTATTAGTTGTAACGACTGTTGGTGCATTGATGATGGGCGTCCTTGCAATTTTCGTTCGATCGAAATCTGCAAATCGCCCTGTTTCATTGAAAAAAATCATCTTGCCGCCTGTTTTTATGTCTACAGGCGCGCTGATGTTTATATTTGATGAGTTTCGAGTTGCCCCTACCCAAATTGTCGAAGCACTAATCGTCGGGATGCTATTTTCTCTTATTTTAATTAGAACAACCAATTTTGAAGTGCGACAATCTGATATTTTCATGAAACGTTCAAAAGCCTTTCCTTTTATTTTATTTGGTTTATTATTCATTCGTTTAATTGGTAAATTGATATTAAGTAGCACAATTGATGTTGCGGAACTCGGCGGTATGTTTTGGATTCTGGCTTTTGGTATGATTGTACCGTGGCGTATCGTTATGCTTATGCAATTTAAAAAACTTGAACATACATTAAAATTTTAACCATTAAGCGCTTATCTAGGAGTCAAAACTAGATAGGCGTTTTTTCAAGCTGTAGACTGATGGAAGTAGTCTTACCTTTTTCGCGGTATAGGATAATCATTTTAAATAAAGCATTGAAGTATTCTAAAGCCAATGACTTTAGAAAGTTTGATAGTGGTTAACTGAATTGTCAGCCCGTTCAATCTTTCTTGAAGAATGTTATTTAATAGAAGAAATAAGTCCAGACATTAAAAGAAAATGCGCCATATTCACGGGGGTACCCATGAATGTGGCGCGTTTAGTTTATTTGGTGCTTAATGGAAAATATTCCTCATATGGTGTTACGTCAATCTCCATTTGTGCTAATTTTTTCCGTAAAAATTTATGGTCGCGTTTAGGTGTTGCGATAATATAGCCACGAATCATGACATCAAGGTCAATTTTCTTTGCATTTTCTTCCAAAGCCAGTTGCCCAATTTTGGCGCCAATTTTCTGCTTTGCAACAGGGCGGAATAATTCAGGAACCGGACTACAAAATTCTTCTAGTAGTTCTTTTGATTTGTCATCCCATAAATGTATGGATTCATTTACATAATGTTCTTCCCAATCAATAATTGACTTTCCGTCTTCTTTTGGAAGTTTCTTTAGGAACTTTCGAAACATAAAAAAGCCACCAATCGCAAATAGACCTACTAAAATGACAACCCAAAATAAAATAAACCAAAGAAACCAACCACCAAGCATTTCTCTCACCTCTACTATCTACTTTAACATTATAAGAGAAAACCAAGAAAAAAACACGAACAATGTATCCTTTTCTATTTTTACTTGCTATATAGAGTGTGAAAGGGAGGTGAGGTACATGGCTACAATCGATTTTAAGAGTGCAGCGGGACGTATTTCTTTTCAAGCGGGTATGACTGATGAAGGTAAGGTAATGAAAAAAACAAAAACTTACCAAAACATCGCAAAGAACGTCGAAGTTGATAATTTGTACAAAGGTTTAGAAGCACTTGCAGGTTTGTCAGCTCATACACTCATTGAAGTGGAAAGAATTGACACATCTGTCATAAGTGACTATTAAGTAAGGGGGCAAGCAAATGGCGAAAACATTACAACTCACTTTTTTAACAGCAGGAGATAAAAAAGTAACATTATCCGTTGATGAACCTAAAATTGGCATTACGGAGGAAGAAGTAGTTGCTGCAATGGAAGAAATGATTCAAACAGGGATTTTCGAAATTGATGATTATCCTTTTGCGTCTGCGGTTAGTGCTAAAATTGTAGAGCGTTCAGTCACAGATTTATTTTTAGCGTAAACAACCGAGCCGGCTCCTTTTATAGGTAGCCGGTTTTTTAAGTAAATGAAAACGAAAGGAGTTGTTGAATGATGGAACAGTGGATCACATTCGTACAAGAGATTAGTTTTCCAATCATTGTTTCGTTTTATCTATTGCACCGGATTGAAACAAAACTTGTCGCGATTCATGATGCGTTAATCACAAGTCAAATGAATTCTAAAAATGTCACATAATCGTCAGGAAAGTATCTTACAAAGCACAGCCCTTTGCTTGTTTAGAAAATGCGCTTACGGTATGATTAAACTATTACTATGAAGTAAGGGAGAAATTGAATGCGTAAGTTTTTAACATTACCTATTTTATTGATACTTGTACTCATTTTAAGTGCTTGTTCCTCGAATGACTTTAAACCTGATTACAAATTAGAAATTAAACCATTCGCTTTTACAAATCATCAAGGTAAAGAAGTCACATTAGATGATTTGAAAGGCGATGTATGGATCGCACAATTTGTCTTTACGAATTGTACCTCTATCTGCGGACCAATGATGCATAATATGGCAGAACTACAAGATGCACTCATTCACGAAGGGGTAGAAGATTATAAAATTGTTTCATTTACGGTAGACCCGAAAGTCGATTCACCTGAAGTGCTACAAGATTACTTAAATACTTTTGCACCTGCAGATGATTCTAAATGGGAAATGTTAACAGGGTATAAGCAAGATGAAATTATCGAGCTTGCCAAGAAATCATTTTATACAATGGTCGCGAATGACCCTAACTCTGATCAAGTTGTGCACGGTGGAAGTTTTATTTTAGTCGATCAAAATGGGAACACAGTCAAATTGTATGACGGAGCAGGTACCCCAGAAGAGCCTTTTAAAGATTATATGGATGACATCGTAGAAGATGTGAAGTTATTAATTCAAAAAGGTGCATAAAACGACATCTCAATCAGTGGGGGGGGTCTTCATCTCCCACTGATTGTAGAAGAACACAAGCTAAGTGCGTCAGGTCCTGTGACAACGCTTGTGTAATCAACGTCGTGTTGACCTCAATCGGGCTTTTATGGGCAGTTGATCTCCTACCTATCTTTACCCGGCTTGCTTAAATCTCTATTTAAATCTCGATGTGGAAGTTTTATGACGTACAGGACGTACTAATGCCGACGAAGACATAAGGACGTGGCGATTTTAGTCGGCCTGCCCGTTAATGCGGGATAAAAAGACTTATTTTAAAATCCTCTGCCCGTTGAGAGGATTTTTTTACTTTCTTATAAACTCTTGTTAAAGTAAAGGAAAGATGCATTTTATGGAGGAGGAGAAGAATGAGGAAAAAAAGTAAGAAATTATCTATTAAAACAAAAGCAATTCTTGCCATTCTACTCTTACCGATTACAGTAGTTGTTTTAGCTTTAACAATCATCGTTTGGAAGAACGTTAACCATTCCGAGCTGATCAGGAAATCTGCCAATTCTTTAATGGATTTACAAGATCGCCACGGAGATGTTCGAATTCCGGAAGAATACATATCGATTTATATCGAAGCTGGAGAAACTTATAATGTTCCGTGGACATTACTCGCTGCACATCACCGGATTGAAACGAGATTTTCTACGATGGATCCTTTATTATCCCCAGCAGGCGCTGAAGGCCATATGCAATTTATGCCTTGTACATTTGTTGGGTGGACTTATCCCGGGTGTGAAGGGTTAGGGAAAGGGGATATTCCAGAAAAGGACAAGACAGATCCCAATGTAATTAAAGAACACGGGGGATACGGTGTAGATGCGAATGGTGACGGTATTGCAGACCCTTATGATATAGAAGATGCGATTTTTAGCACAGCGAATTATTTATCATCGAGTGGCGCTGCTGACGGTGAAATTGAACAAGCCGTTTTTGAATATAATCGAAGTGAGAAATATTTAGCAGATGTGATGTTTTTCTATAATAAATACGAAGAAGCAAGAAACACATTTGAAGCGCATTATGCACATAAATAAATGGGATTGATCTTTCATATAAAAAGGAACTTCCTTTGCCTAATAGCAGATGAAGTTCCTTTTTTGATTTAACATGGTAATGATTTGAAAGGGTTAACTTCTCTTTGTCGTTTGTAAAATTAAACTAACGATAAAGACGAAGATAAGCGCTCCGATTAGAGACGGGAAAACATAGAAGTCGGAAATTTTCCATCCCCATTCCCCGAGTAATTTCCCGCCAATCCACGCACCAAGGACACCTGCTACAATATTACCAAAAATTCCTCCAGGTACACCTCTACCTAAAAGAACCCCAGCTAACCAACCTATTAGTCCGCCAATAATTAAAAACCATAAAAAACTAAACATAAATTTTCAACTCCTCCAAAACACAGTTATATAAGTATCTACTTCTGTTATGACCTTTTTGAAGAAGTTTCAAACCCTTTATTGAACAAGTATTTATGCCTCAGCCGAGAACACCCGTGTTTTCAAACATGGGATGAATCGGCTTCGGTTGAGGCGTAGCTTTATTTAACGAATTACTTTTGCACCAAGGGTATTTTCAAAATGATTTAAAGCCCATTCGTGCCCAGTTTGGTTAAAACTTGCAACCCCTTTTTCATGAATCACAATATCAAAGCCTTTGTTATAAGCGTCTACAGATGTATGTAAAATACAAATATCCGTACAAACCCCGACGATGTGAATTTCTGTAATCTGACGTGCACGAAGCAGTAACTCAAGATTTGTTCCGGCAAATGCACTAAAACGTGTTTTATCCATCCAGTGAATATTATCTTTATGCTTCAAATACACATCCTGTACCGTTCCGTATAAATCGCGTCCTGCAGTCCCGCAAATATTATGTGGCGGAAAAGATTTTGTTTCAGGATGATAAGGGTCTTCGATATCATGCACGTCTACTGGAAAAACAACAAACTCTTCTTCGTTTATAAAAGTTTCAGTTAAATTTGTAATATACGTTTCCAAATCAATGCCAGGCTGCCCACAAGTTAGCGCACCATCTTTCGCAACAAAATCCACTGTATAATCAACAACGAGTAAAGCTTTTTTCAAAATAATCTTCCCCAATCTTTTTATTGTATCATGCCATATTTTCAGGAAACTGTCACGATTGCTACCTCAAAAGAAAGAAAACTCAGTTTCATCTCTAAAAAATTGAAACTTATTTCATTTTATTGAAATAACAGGAAATATAATTTTTAATTGTGAAAGCGTTTTATTTATAAGGCTTATAAAGTTGATAGCTATCGCTTTTACTGAGGTCATTACTTTTTCTTATATTAAACTATAAACTTATTGTATTTTACTTATGTATAAAACTCATATATAATGAAATTTGAGAAAAGACGCGCTAAAAGCGCCTTTTCATGTACATATAAGGAGGATACAAAATGTCTAAAAGTAATTTACACAACAGCCGTACTTCTTTTGAGTTAGAAGGCAAGACATATAATTACTATCGTCTAAAAGCAATTGAAGAAGCTGGTATTGCAAACATCTCTAAACTCCCTTATTCAATTAAAGTACTACTTGAATCCGTATTAAGACAACATGATGGGTACGTCATTAAAGACGATCACGTAGCAAACCTTGCAAAATGGGGAACTGAAGCAGATCCAAACGGTGAAGTTCCATTCAAACCATCTCGCGTTATTTTACAAGACTTTACAGGAGTACCAGTAGTTGTTGACTTGGCATCACTTCGTCAAGCAATGGCTGACATGGGCGGAAATCCTGACAAAATTAACCCGGAAATTCCAGTTGACTTAGTAATTGACCACTCCGTACAAGTAGATAGCTACGGAAACGAATCAGCACTTCAAATGAACATGGAACTTGAGTTCAAACGTAACGCTGAGCGTTATCAATTTTTAAGCTGGGCACAAAAAGCATATGACAACTACCGTGCAGTTCCACCTGCAACAGGAATCGTTCACCAAGTTAACCTTGAGTACTTAGCGAATGTTGTTCATGCGATTGAAAATGAAGACGGAACATTTGAAGCTTATCCAGATACACTTGTTGGAACAGACTCTCATACAACAATGATTAACGGTATGGGAATTCTTGGATGGGGTGTTGGTGGAATTGAAGCTGAAGCTGGAATGCTCGGACAACCATCATACTTCCCATTACCAGAAGTGGTAGGGGTAAAATTAGTTGGCGAACTTCCAAACGGAACAACAGCAACTGACCTCGCGTTAAAAGTGACGCAAACGTTACGTGAACACGGCGTTGTTGGTAAATTTGTTGAATACTTCGGACCAGGTGTGACAGCGCTCCCACTTGCAGACCGTGCAACAATCGCAAACATGGCGCCAGAGTATGGTGCAACTTGTGGATTCTTCCCAGTAGATGAAGAAACACTAGACTATATGCGTTTAACAGGTCGCGAAGAAGAGCAAATCCAAGTTGTTAAGAAATACTTAACTGAAAACGATATGTTCTACACGCCAGACCAAGAAGAACCAACATATACAGATGTCATTGAAATCGATCTTTCTAAAGTTGAACCAAACCTTGCTGGACCAAAACGTCCACAAGACTTAATTCCATTATCAGACATGCAACGTGCGTTTAATGATTCAGTTGTAGCGCCTGAAGGAAACGAAGGATTTGGTTTATCACCGAAAGAGCTAGAGAAAAAAGGCACAATCGAATTTGAAGATGGACGTAAAGTAGAGATGAAAACAGGAGACCTTGCACTTGCTGCGATTACATCTTGTACAAACACATCGAACCCTTACGTTATGTTAGGTGCAGGTTTAGTTGCAAAGAAAGCTGTTGAAAAAGGACTAACACCACCGCCTTACGTTAAAACATCTTTAGCACCAGGTTCAAAAGTTGTTACAGGTTACTTAGAAGATTCTGGTTTACTTCCATATATGGAAAAAATCGGCTTTAACTTAGTTGGATACGGATGTACAACTTGTATCGGTAACTCAGGTCCATTATTACCGGAAATCGAAAAAACAATTATTGATGAAGATTTACTTGTTTCTTCAGTACTATCAGGTAACCGTAACTTTGAAGGACGTATTCATCCTCTTGTGAAAGCGAACTACCTTGCGTCACCACCATTAGTAGTTGCTTATGCACTTGCTGGAACAGTTGATATCGATCTTCAAAACAATCCAATTGGTCAAGATCAAGATGGTAATGATGTATTCTTTAAAGATATCTGGCCGACAACTGAAGAAATTGCAGAGACTGTTAAATCAACAGTTACACCGGAACTCTTCAGAAAAGAATATAAGCGCGTGTTCACTGAAAACGAAGCATGGAACGCAATTGAAACAACAGATGATTCATTATACAACTTTGATGATGAGTCAACGTATATTCAAAACCCACCATTCTTCGAAGGACTTTCAGAAGTACCAGCTGATATTGGGGAGCTTAAAGACTTACGCGTAATTGGTAAATTTGGCGATTCAATTACAACAGACCATATTTCTCCTGCAGGTGCAATCGGTAAAGATACACCAGCCGGAAAATATTTAACAGATCGCGGTGTAAACCCACGTTACTTTAACTCATACGGATCACGTCGTGGTAACCATGAAGTCATGATGCGTGGAACGTTTGCGAACATTCGTATTCGTAACCAAATTGCGAAAGGTACAGAAGGTGGATTCACTACGTACTGGCCAACAAAAGAAATTATGCCAATCTATGATGCTGCAATGAAGTATCAAGAAGAAGGTACAGGTCTTGCAATTATTACTGGTAATGACTACGGTATGGGGTCTTCACGTGACTGGGCTGCTAAAGGTACATCTTTACTCGGTATTAAAACAGTTATCGCACAAAGCTATGAGCGTATTCACCGTTCGAACCTTGTCATGATGGGTGTTCTTCCACTTCAATTCATGAAAGGTGAAGGTGCTGAAACACTCGGCTTAACAGGTGAAGAAGAGATTAGCGTAAACATTACAGACAATGTAAAACCACGTGACATCTTAAAAGTAACTGCAACGTCACCTGATGGAACAGTTAAAGAGTTTGACGTACTTGCGCGTTTCGACTCAGATGTTGAAGTAGATTACTACCGCCATGGTGGAATTCTACAAATGGTTCTTCGCGACAAAATGAAATCTAACTAATTTCAATTAGTATAAAAGCATCCAATGGCCAATATGGCTATGGATGCTTTTTCATTATGAAAGAAATAATCATTGTTAAGTCAGCATTTTTACAGTATTTCTGTATAATGATAGATAGAGGTGAGTGAAGTGTTTGTAAGTAAAAAAGAAATAGAAATACGCTATGCAGAAACAGATCAAATGGGCGTTGTTTACCATGCGAATTATTTAGTGTGGATGGAAATTGGTCGTACAGCGCTGATTCAAGAGTTAGGTTTTACATATGCTGGACTCGAAGAACGTGGTTATTTATCACCTGTAACGGACTTATCAGTTCAATACAAAGCAGCAATGCGTTATGGACAAACTGCTAAGGTACGTACATGGATTGAAAAACACGGCCGTTTACGCACGACATATGGCTATGAAATTCTACATGAAGATGGAACGGTTGCGGCAACAGGTTTGTCAGAACATGTTTTAGTGAGAAAAGAAAATTTCCGTCCTGTTTCTTTAGAAAGAATCGATCCAAAGTGGGATGCAAAATACCATGAAGTGAAAAGGATAAAAGAATAATGGCATTTGGCATTAATCGACAAGAACTTCGAGCGTGGAAAAAAGCTGTTGCAGCAGGTGAAATGGCCTTCCTTACACATTATTGGATAGACGAACGTTTTCCAGATTGTAAAACTGTTACAAAAGCAGGTTGTGCTGACCTTGAAAAGCTCGCCGCCTGGGGAGCACAATACGGGTTGAAGTCTGAGTGGATTGATATGAGGGACGATTACCCGCATTTTGATTTATTTGGGAAATACGAAAGAGATATTTTAACTGAAGAAGGTTACACGAAGCAGTTAAAAAGGTTTAAATTAATTTAGAAGAAAAAACGACGCATTCATGGAGATTGCGTCGTTTTCGACTTTATCCCGCATTAATGGGCAGTAAGACTCCCACTTCAATATTTAAGTGGAAACGGTAAAGATAAGTGGGAGTCGGGCTGCCCGTAAAAGCCCGATTGGTTCGGGCCAACACGACGTTGGTCACGCAGGCGTTGACACAGGACGTGTCGCACTTAGCCTGCGTTCCGCTTCAATCAGTGGGGGATGAAACCCCCACTGATTGAAGTTTCACTTTATTTCTTATAAGAATATGATGGTTCTTGTAGTTTTTCGTCGATTTCTACAATTAAATCATGACCATCAAAAAACCATTCATCTTTTCTTTCGATATAATAAAGCACACCTTCTTTTTCCACTTGTACGGTAGGCTCGTCTGGTTCAACTTTAGTTACACCTAAAGAGAATCCTTCATGTAACGGGCTAGATCCTCCGTAACGTGCAAAGAAATTGACAAAATCACCTGCTTCAACTTCCATTTCATCTTTGAACCATTTTAAAGCGGCATCACTAATGACAATTTTCATGATGACTCCACCTTTCTTTTTGTTATAGCCAAGTAATTTTTGGCTCATTACCAGCTCGAATTCTAGAAATATTCGAACGATGTCGATAAAAAATAAATATAGCAAGTAATGTGATGATGATAAATAAATACATATCTTTTGTTAAACTAAAGTATATAACACTATATATAAAGCCAACAACTGCTACAGACATCGAACTAAAAGAAACCATTTTAGATAATTTAAGTGCAACGAAAAATGATAATAAAAGAAGCACAAAAATAGGCCAATGATAGCCTAAAATAATTCCACCAGAAGTCGCAACTGCTTTTCCGCCCTTAAATTTCGCGAAAATTGGATACATATGACCAATCACTGCAAACACTCCAATGAGTAAAGGGTTTATAGTCGTTTCTGCAAATATAGGTAAGAAAGGGAGTAATGTAGCAGCCGTACCTTTTAATATATCCATTAATGTTACAATAAAACCGGCTTTTTTTCCGAGTGTTCGGAACGTATTTGTCGCACCTAGATTTCCGCTCCCATGTTCGCGAATATCTGTCTTGTAAAACATTTTTCCAATCCATAATGCGGACGGAATTGAACCAAGCAAATAAGCGACTAAAATCATAATGATCACATTCATGGTAAACTCCTCACTTTTATCGACGATATAGCTTTAAGTTTATCAGAACAATATCATCGCGACAATGTTTGATGGCGATAAAGGTGGGAAGTTTTTCTATCGTTCGTTGCATTTAACTCTTTTTTTATATACAATTAATGAAGCGAGCTTTCAGAAACGTTGATTTGACAACCTTTTACGGAAGCGGTACGATAAGAGATAAGAACATTCGTTTGATGGAGGCGGGATTTTGACGAAAGAACAAAAGGGATATAAATATGATGACGATTCAATTCAAGTGTTAGAAGGATTGGATGCGGTAAGAAAACGACCGGGAATGTATATTGGCTCGACAGATGCACGCGGTCTTCATCACTTAGTGTATGAAATAGTGGATAATGCGGTTGACGAGGCGCTTGCAGGACACGGCTCCGAAATAGATGTTGTCTTACATAAAGATGGCAGTGTAAGTATTCGTGACTACGGCCGCGGAATGCCAACAGGAATGCACCAAACTGGAAAACCAACTGTTGAAGTCATTTTAACCGTTTTACACGCAGGTGGAAAATTTGGGCAAGGTGGTTATAAAACGAGTGGCGGTTTACATGGTGTTGGGGCTGCGGTTGTCAATGCATTATCTGAATGGTTAGAAGTTACCATTTACCGTGACGGAAAGAAATTTAAGCAGCGTTTTGAAAATGGTGGAAACCCAGTCACAACGCTTGAACAAATTGGCACAACACGTGAAAAAGGAACTGGCATTCATTTCAAACCAGATTCTACGATATTTTCAACGGGGAAATATCAATACGAAACGTTAAGTGAACGTTTGCGAGAATCTGCATTTTTATTAAAAGGATTAAAAATTACAATTCAAGACGAAGCGACAGAAAAAGAAGAATCATTCTATTATGAGTCAGGAATTGAAGCGTTTGTATCGTATTTAAATGAAGAAAAAGATGTTTTACATGAAGTGGCTTATTTAGAAGGTGAGTTAGAAGGCATTGAAGTAGAGTTTGCGTTCCAATTTAGTGATGGGTACTCTGAAACGATGCTTTCTTTCGTAAATAACGTGCGAACGAAAGACGGAGGAACGCACGAAACAGGTACACGAACAGCGCTTACTCGGGTTTTTAATGATTACGCAAGACGAACTGGCTTACTGAAAGAAAAGGATAAGAACTTAGAAGGTGCAGATGTGCGAGAAGGAATTTCTGCGATTATTTCTGTTCGAATTCCAGAAGAAATTTTACAATTTGAAGGACAAACAAAAGGAAAATTAGGAACGAGTGAAGCGAGATCTGTAACTGAATCAGTTGTCGCAGGGCAGTTGTTCTATTTTCTTGAAGAAAACGCAGACTTAAGTGCTTCTTTAATTCGTAAAGCGATTCGTTCACAACAAGCACGTGAAGCAGCGCGAAAAGCACGTGAAGATGCACGCTCAGGAAAGAAAAGAAGACGATCTGAAACATTATTATCTGGTAAATTAACACCAGCGCAATCACGTAATGCAGCGAAGAATGAATTGTATCTTGTCGAAGGTGATTCTGCAGGTGGTTCAGCTAAACAAGGGCGTGACCGAGTTTTTCAGGCGATTTTGCCACTGCGCGGAAAAGTCATTAATACCGAAAAAGCAAAGCTAGAAGATATTATGAAAAATGAAGAAATTAATATGATTATTCATGCGATCGGTGGAGGTGTAGGTGCTGATTTTCAAATTGATGATGCAGCGTACGACAAAGTCATCATTATGACAGACGCCGATACAGATGGTGCGCATATTCAAGTCTTATTACTTACTTTCTTCTATCGTTATATGAAACCACTCATTGAAGCTGGGAAAGTCTTTATTGCACTTCCGCCGCTCTTTAAAGTATTTAAAGGGACAGGAAAGAATGAAAAAGTAGCGTATGCATGGACAGAATCTGATCTTGATGAAGCAATTGCTAAAATTGGAAAAGGTTATATGTTACAGCGCTATAAAGGTCTTGGAGAGATGAACGCAGAACAATTATGGGAAACGACAATGAACCCGGAAACACGTACACTTATCCGCGTCACAATTGAAGACGGAGCAAAAGCAGAACGTCGTATTACAACATTAATGGGGGATAAAGTCGCACCAAGAAGACGTTGGATTGAAGAGAACGTCGATTTTGGCCAACTTGAAGAACATAATATTTTAGACAATGAATTTATCCATATTGAGGAGGACTATGAATGACCAATGTAGAACGATTTCAAGATCTTCCTCTTGAAGAAGTCATTGGAGATCGATTTGGAAGATATAGTAAGTACATCATTCAAGACCGTGCATTGCCAGATGCAAGAGACGGGCTAAAACCGGTACAAAGACGAATTCTATACGCGATGCATCAAGACGGCAATACACATGAAAAAGCGTTTCGTAAAGCAGCAAAAGCGGTTGGAAACGTAATCGGAAACTACCATCCACACGGGGACTCTTCAGTGTATGAAGCGATGGTCCGTATGAGTCAGGACTGGAAATTGCGTCATTTAATGATTGAGATGCATGGAAACAACGGTTCGATTGATGGAGATTCAGCGGCTGCGATGCGTTATACAGAAGCGCGTCTGTCTCCAATTTCAGGAGAAATGCTAAAAGATATTGAGAAGGAAACGGTAGATCTCATCCCGAACTTTGACGAAACAGAGCCTGAGCCTACTGTGTTACCAGCTAGATTTCCAAATTTACTTGTCAACGGTTCAACAGGTATTTCAGCAGGATATGCAACGGATATTCCGCCGCATGCCTTACATGAAGTACTCGATGCGGTGTTACTACGTTTAAAAAAGCCAAATGTTTCAGTTGATGAATTAATGACAGTCATCCAAGGACCTGATTTTCCAACAGGCGGCATCATTCAAGGGACTGAAGGAATTAAAACAGCTTATGAAACAGGTCGTGGGCGTTTTGTGATTCGAGCGAAAACAGCAATTGAGCCTTTGCGGGGCGGGAAATCACAAATCGTTGTAACTGAAATTCCTTATGAAGTTAATAAAGCAAATCTTGTGAAACGAATTGACGAGCTACGTATTGACCGAAAACTCGATAATATCGCAGACGTACGAGATGAATCAGATCGTACCGGCCTAAGAATTGTCATTGAATTGAAAAAAGATACCGATAGCAATGGCATTTTACAATACTTACTTAAAAATACAGATTTACAAATTACGTATAACTTTAATATGATTGCGATTGACGGGCGTAGGCCAACGTTAATGTCACTTCCAATGTTATTAGATGCTTATATCAATCATCAAAAAGACGTTGTGACACGTCGTTCTCAATTTGATATTCAAAAAGCGAAAGACCGCTTGCATATTGTAGAAGGATTGATGAAAGCTCTTTCTATTCTAGATGAAGTGATTGAAACAATCCGTAGTTCTAAAGATAAGCGAAATGCAAAAGATAATATTATTAAGAAATTTGGATTCTCCGAAATTCAAGCAGAAGCAATTGTTTCTTTACAACTGTATCGTTTAACAAATACTGACATTACAGAACTTCGAGAAGAAGAAGAAGCATTAAAAAAGACAATTGAAGAATTAGATGCGATTTTAAAAAGTGATAAAAAATTAGTTTCAGTTATTCGACAAGAACTGAGAGTGTTACGTAAAAAGTTTGCGGAACCAAGAAGATCAGTGATTGAAGCGAAAATCGAGGAAATTAAAGTAGATATTGATATTCTTATCCCAAGTGAAGAAGTTTATGTTTCCGTAACAAAAGATGGCTACATTAAACGAACGAGTATCCGTTCTTACAGTGCTTCAAATGGAACAGGGCATGAGATGAAAGAGTCAGATTACATGTTATATGAATCAACGATGAACACACAACATCATTTATTGCTTTTCACATCACTCGGAAATTATCTCTATCAACCTGTTCATGAATTACCTGATATTCGTTGGCGAGATCTTGGACAGCATATTTCAAATATCATTCCATTAGAGCCGAATGAATCGATTATTGCTGCAATTGGATTTGAGGATTTTGAAGAAGAAGCAGTGATTTTAACAGTTTCTAAAAACGGTGTGATTAAACAATCTAGTTTAGAAAATTATCCAGTTCGTCGACATAATCGAACGTTTAGAGCGATGGGTATTCGAGACGGCGATGAGATGGTAGATGCTAAATTAGTACAGGGCGATGAAGATGTCATTCTCTTTACACATCAAGCCTATGGGCTTCGTTTTTCATTAACTGAACTAAATACAACGGGTGTAAGAACAGCAGGTGTGCGGGGGATTAACTTAAAAGAAGATGATGAACTTGTATCACTTGTTGTTGTAAAAGATGAGAGTGCTTCAATTGTCCTTGCAACACAGCGCGGGGCTGCAAAACGAATGGGACTTAAAGAGTTTGATCTTGCGAAAAGAGCGCAGCGTGGTGTCGTTGTATTAAGAGAACTACAAACGAATCCACATCGAGTTGTGGGTGCTACGCTTGCAACGAACGATGAAATGATTACACTAGCTACTGATCAATATAAAAAGTTTCGGGTTCAAGCGGGTTCACTTCGGTTAGTAAACCGTCAATCGAATGGTAGCTTTATTGTAGATGAGAAAAAAGATGGTAATGTGATTCAAGTGTATAAAGAAAAAAGCCCAACTGAAGACACTTAACCACAGTCACGAGAAGAGATTCTCGTGGCTTTTATTTTTTGAAGTAAATAAAAGGTATTTATAATGATTTTGTGATAAAGTAATAAAGGTGTTTTTAAGGAGGAATTATATGAGTAATAACTTATACGAACAACGCGTAAAAATTATTAGTAGTTTTTTAATCGCGGCGTTTGTTGGACTTTTTAATGAAACAGCTTTAAATATGGCAATTGCGCAACTGATTGTTGATTTTGATTCGGATGCATCAACGATTCAATGGTTAACGACGGGATATTTATTGACGTTGGGAGTATTAGTGCCAATCTCTTCGATTTTAATGCAGCGCTTTACGACAAGACAATTATTTATTGCGTCGCTTTCATTTTCGATTATCGGTACACTTATATCTGCAATCGCACCGACATTTCTTGTGCTTTTAATCGGGCGTATTGTACAAGCAGCGGGAACAGCAATTATTTTACCAGTCATGATCCAAGTTGTTCTTCTTGTCTATCCAATTCATAAACGCGGAGCCGCAATGGGGAAAATTGGTCTTGTTATTGTTTTCGCCCCAGCAATTAGCCCAACAGTTGCAGGATTTGTATTAAGCCAATTAACTTGGCATTTTATTTTTTGGTTTAGTTTACCATTTTTAATTTTCGCATTTTTAATTGGATTGAAATATGTACAAAATGTAAGTGAAGTTAAACCAGTAAAATTCGATATATTGTCGATAATCTTCTCAACAATTGGTTTTGGCGGTGTCGTCTACGGCTTTAGTATTTCAGGTAAGCTTGGTTCGTTTATGGCTACTGAAGTATTGATCGCAATCGGAATTGGACTTCTTGCATTATTTTTATTCGGATTGCGTCAGTTTAAATTAGAACAGCCGATGTTAAATTTACGAGTTTTTACGTATCCAATGTACAGTATTGGGGTTAGTTTAATTGTCATATGTATGATTATGATTTTATCGACAATGATTTTACTCCCGATTTACTTACAAAACATATTATTACTTGCACCTATTATCGCTGGGTTAGTGTTATTACCTGGTGGGGTGATTAACGCATTTATGTCTGTTGCGGCCGGAAATCTTTTTGACCGATTTGGCCCGCGGGTGATGGTGCCAGTTGGACTTTTTATGGCGATGGTCGGTTTATTCGCGCTTCGTACGATTGACGGTTCAACATCAGTTTATTTTGTTGCAGCCTTTCACATTACGATGTTTATCGGGATTACGCTGACAATGATGCCCGCACAAACGAATGGACTTAATGAATTACCGAAAAAGTTATATCCAGATGGTACGGCGTTACTCAATACATTACAGCAAGTCGCAGGGGCAGTCGGGACAGCCATTGCGATTACGATTATGTCTATTAGTACTACGAAATATGTCGAAGCAAATGGAGATACAATCAGAAACCAAATGGAAGGTTCGATTCTAGGTGTTCAAAATTCGATTACATTTGGATTGACCGTTGCGGTGATTGGGTTTATCTTGTCGTTATTTTTACGTAGAGTTGAATAAAATGAGTCATTCTGAAGGAGAGAATCCTTTGGAATGACTTTTTTATTTGTAATGGTATAATTCTAAAAATATATGTGTAGTTCACTTTCTACTAGTGACCTTTGTGGTGGATATTGATGACCCAATTTAAATTGTAGATCCAAACAGGAACTCCACCGAGCGAATGCTGAATGGAATTCTTGTTTGCTGTTAATTTGTCACTTATCACGTTTCTCGCTTCAATCCATCTAAAAGTGTTGAAGTGATTTTTTCTATTTCCTCTACCGGATCTAAACGGTCACCGAATATAATCCAATCATAAATTGTTCCTCGCATACAGCGTGTGACGAGCATTGATATATATTTTGCTGTGACTGCTTTTTTAAATTCTCCCGCCTGTACGCCTTCTTCGACGAAACTTAAAATTATTTTATAAAGATTTCGTTCAGGACTTGATAAATAATGATTGTCTGTCATCGTCAGTGAAAGTGCGCTTGTGTAAACCGTTCGAATTAAATCTTTTCCTAAATCATCTCGTAAATAGGTTAATTGACCTTTATAAAAAAGCAAGATTTTTTCACTTGCGCTTATTTCTTTTGGAATAGTAGGGACGAATGATGAATAAAATGCATCAATATCTTTGAATTTTTCCAAGAAGATATCATACTTTGAATTGAAGTGTGTATAAAAGGCACCCTTTGATACCTTGCATGCTTTGGCAATACTGTCAACAGTCACATGATCAAAACCTTTTTCATGAAAAAGCTTTAAACCTGCTTCTAGTAATTTTTCTTTCGTTTCTTGTGCTTTTAATTGTCTTTGTGTAAGTTTTGACATTTTTAACCTCCTTACTCTTGATATTATCATAAATATAAAAACTAACATTAATCAATAATTTGATTAATTGGAATTTATAGTTTAATATTAGCATACCATGGTATCTGACTAAGGTATTTGACTTTGGTATGTGAAATGTTTTAGCAATCAGATGATGGCTTCAGGAAGGGCTGACAACTGAAGATATTTTATAGAAAAGGGAGGACTAGAAATGGGACAAGTCAAGAGTATCGGCTTTATTGGGCTTGGCAATATGGGGTTTCCAATGGCGAAAAACTTATTAGCTAAAGGTTATGCGGTTTACGGAATAGATACGCTTAAGGATAATGAAGAGCGTTTTGCTAATCTTGGGGGGAAAATCGGCTTAACAAATACGACGTTAGCGAACGAAGTAGATATTATTTTCACAAGTTTACCTACTCCTGCTGTTGTAGAATCTGTTTATTTAGGGGAAACGGGCATTATTCAAAATTATAAAAAACCTGTTACACTCATAGATTTAAGTACAATATCGCCTGATTTGAATAGGAAAATTGCGAAGTCAGCTGAAGAAAAAGGGTTGGATTACTTAGGGGCGCCTGTTAGTGGAAGTGTGATGGGGGCAGAAAATGCGACTTTAGCCATTATGGTTGGCGGAAAAAAAGAAGCTTTCGATGCCGCACTTCCTTGTTTAGAAGGGATCGGCAAGAATATCTTCCACGTTGGAAAAGATCCAGGCGTTGGAACGGTTGTAAAACTAATTAATAATTTAATGGTTGGATTTCATAATCAAGCTGCAGCAGAAGGATTAATGATCGCTGAACAAGCGGGCGTTGATCCGGATATTATTCATAATATCGTTCAAGTAAGTACCGGTCAGAGTACTATTTTCACGCGAAACTATCAATCTTTTATTTCAAAAAATGAATATGTAAAGGGTGCTTTTACAACCTCTTTATTATTAAAAGATTTAAAGCTTGCGAAAGAATTTTCTGATTCACTTCAAGGAAAATTACCAGTAGCAGAAAAGCTTATTGATTATTATGAAGATGGAATAAAAAATGGTTATGCGGATAAAGACATGGCATCTTCTTATTTAATGATCCAAGACGAAATTAAATTGCAACATCAAGAGGGGTAATAAAAATATAGGGGGAGAAACATTATGAAAACAGAACAAATTGAAAAACTAACACATTTTATTAACGGGAAAAAAGTAGAAGGGAAAAGTAATCGTTACGGCGATGTTTATAATCCATCACTTGGTGTAAAAATTGCTGAAGTTCCACTTGCTTCAAAAGAAGAAGTGGATGAAGTTATTACTTTAGCAAAACAAGGATTTAATGAATGGTCTAAAGTGTCAGTAGCAAAAAGAATGGATGTGCTTCGTAAGTTTCGAGATTTACTCGCAAAAAACACAGATAAATTAGCGGAAATCATCGGGAGAGAAAATGGTAAAACAATTGACGATGCAAAAGGCGAAATTTCAAGAGGAATTGAATCGGTAGACTTTGCACTAAGCGCACCACAACTTTTAAAAGGAGAGCATTCTGTCAATGTGGGCGGTGATATAAATGCTTATTCTATGCATAAACCATTAGGGGTCGTAACATGTATTGCGCCATTTAACTTTCCAATCATGGTCCCTGTAGCGATGAGTACGATGGCAGTTGCAGTTGGAAATGCGATGATTCTTAAGCCTTCAGAAAAAGTGCCATTCTCTGCACTCTTCCTATCAGAACTCTGGGATGAAGCAGGTTTACCGGCGGGTGTATGGAATGTGGTGAATGGAGATAAGGAAGCAGTGGATGCCCTCCTTGAACATAAAGATGTAAAAGCTGTCAGTTTTGTTGGTTCTACACAAGTAGCAGAAGCAATCTATGAAAAAGGAACAAAACATCATAAACGAGTGCAAGCATTTGGTGGCGGCAAAAACAGTATGATTATTATGCCAGATACGGACTTAGATCATGCCGTGAATTCTTTTGTTGGTGCAGCATTTGGAGCAGCGTCACAACGTTGTATGGCCATTTCTAATGCAATTCCAGTTGGTAAAGAAACAGCGGATGCTTTTGTTGCCAAGTTAAAAGAAAAAATCAAAGAATTAAAAGTAGGAACGTTTGATGATAAAAATGCAGATTTCGGTGCATTAATTAGTGCAGAATCTAAGGAAAGTGTTTTGAAAGCGCTTGAAAACGCGATTGAAGAAGGAGCAGATCTTGCAGCAGATGGCCGCAACCCTAAAGTTAAACATCCTGAAGGTTATTATGTAGGTGCAACGCTACTCGATCATGTAACTCCTGATATGGAAGTCTATAAGCAAGAAGTGTTTGGTCCTGTTCGTAATGTTGTGCGCGTAGATACACTTGAAGAAGCAATTGACTTAATCAATGAACATGAATTTGGAAACGGAGTTACAATTTTCACAGATAGTGGAAGTGCTGCAAGAACATTTACGGAAAACATTGAAGTCGGAATGGTAGGGGTAAACGTGCCAATTCCAATTCCAGTAGGTTACCATAACTTCGGTGGTTGGAAACGCTCGTCATTTGGAGAGGGGCAAATGTTCGGTCCGGATACAGCTCGGTTCTTCACAAAGAGAAAGACAGTTTCTGAAAGATGGCCTGACACTTCATATAATGAAAGTAAAACAGATTTTAGCTTTCCGAATAACTAAATAGCTAATAGGGGGGATCGTATCCAATACGATCCTTTTTTGAAAAAATGATTAGTATGGGAGTGGGGGTTATGCTGGGAATCTTCATAGGCTTAATACTACTCATGGTATTAGCTTATTTTGGGTGGTCGATTATTTGGATAGCACCGATTTGTGCTGGAATTGTTGCTTGGTTTGGTGGGCTTGATTTATTGGATGCGTATACGAATATCTACATGGGTGGATTTGTCGACTTTGCGAAAGAATGGTTTCCTGTGTTTATGCTCGGTGCTATCTTTGGAAAGTTAATGGAATATAGTGGAATGGCCCATTCTGTTGCGATTGGAATTGCGCGTATATTTGGTAAAGAACGTGCCATTATAGGTGTCATTCTCGCATCTAGTGTGCTCGCTTATGGGGGAGTAAGTGTATTTGTCGTTGTATTTGCCGTTTATCCTTTAGCGATCAATATGTTCAGAGAAGCGAATATCCCAAGACGATTATTACCTGGTACAATTGTGGCGGGCATGATGACATTTGCAATGACTGCAATGCCAGGAACACCACAAATACAAAATTTAATTCCAACTGCTTACTTTAATACATCAGCAACAGCGGCGCCAATTATTGGGATTGTCGCTTCTGTAGTGATGGGGGTTGGATCGATCCTTTATTTAAATAGACGGGAAAGGGTTTTAAAAGCAGCAGGGGAAGTCTTTACAGAACCTAACGAGGAAAACCATCAAGAAGAAAGACGAAGATACCCACATATTACGCTTTCTCTTCTGCCACTTTTAGCTGTTATTATTACTTTGAATATGTTGAAGTGGGACATCGTGGTAGCGCTTGGTACAGGTATTGTTCTCATTTTAATTTTCACTTTTAGGGAATTTAAAGGATTTACAAAAGCGATTAATAGTGGAGCAAGCGATTCTGTCATGGCAATGATTAATACAAGTGCAGCTGTTGGTTTCGGAACAATTGTTAGAACGGTTCCTGGATTTGAAAGATTAAGTGATATGATCTTAGGAATTAAAGCGAATCCTTTAATTTCTGAGGCGATTGCTGTCAATATTTTAGCAGGTGCTACGGGTTCAGCATCGGGAGGTCTTGGTATTACGTTAGAAGCATTAGGAAGTCATTATTATGAAATTGCGACTACGACAGGTCCCGCACCAGAAGCATTTCATAGAATAGCATCGATTGCCTCTGGTGGTTTAGATGCACTTCCGCATAATGGGGCGATTTTGACGATTTTGATTGTGACGGGGATGACGCATAAAGAATCCTATAAAGAGATGGCAGTAATTGCGATTGTATTTCCGATATTGTCGCTTATCCCAGCAATTGCACTAGGAGTTATGGGCATTTATTAATTTATCCATTTCATAAAAACAAAATATCTCCAAATTACTTACAATCTTTCAGAAGTCAACATTAGGATTCTAGATTGTAAGCTTTTTTAATTTAAAAAAGACTACTAGATACAAAAAGTTGCTGATTGGCTAACGGAGAAATTAGGCATGGGATTAAGGCGAAACTTTTAAAAACATAAATGACATATTCCAATACGACCAATGATTTGCTGTAGAGGGATAAAAATGCTGAAAAACCTATATCAAAACGAGCCATTCAATTATAAAGTAAGCAATTGCCACAATCGCAAGGATAATGAGAAAGATGGACGTCGCCAGTGCGGGGAAGCTAGTCATATAAAACACACCTGTTTCAATTTGTTTCTTGTTTTTCACAAAACTATATGTCGCAAAAATAATAATCAACACACCTAAAGCAGCTGCACCAGATCCGGCAATCAAGGCTAAAATATTACTTGCCATCTTTTCCGTATCACCAATTAAAAAATGTAAACTCGATGACAATGAACCAATGCCGATAATTGCAATCGCTGTACGAATCCACGCCAAATAGGTTCGTTCATTGGCAAGATGCTGTTGTGTGAAAAGTAATTGATTTTTTTGTTCTAGTTGTGACATATAAATCCCTTCTTTTCTATTTATCTACCTATATTGTAACAGAAGTAAACCTCGAAATATATTCAAGAGTATCAGACCGTAGCTTATACCAATGTATTTTCGAGAGAATATTATGGATGAAATCTGATGATTCATTATTAAAGATTTCTCTTCTAGCAATAGCAAGTCCAGAAGGTGTTAAAGTAAGTTTAGACGATCAACAAAGCTATTAGATCCTGATTGTTCAAAGCATTATTTTAGTAGTGTGTTAAGAAAGAGAGATTTCATTTTGCTAGATAAACAGTAGCGAAATGGTTACTTTTTTGTTGAATTGAATTATTTTCTTAGGAATGACTGAAACCTTTCAGGGCGTTCATTCGTATTATAAAGTAACAAGCAGAATATAGCGTTAATTTTCATCATTCAATAAAAACTTGTTATTATGAAGAAAGGGAAGGTGATTTGGATGAGGTTAAGACCTTTTTCATCTTGTAGAAGAGACGTATCGGCATAAGCGGAATTTCGCCCGAATAGTAGTCATACATTTATATCATCTTTTTATCGCTTAATTTATTAACGCTCGTCTTTGCGATTGTATCGAGGATAAATGATCAGAAGCGAGAGGCGCGTTAATTCAATATATAGCGAATATATTTGCACCAGACTTTAATTTGATACTAGAAGAAGCGTAGATGAATAGAAGATATCCAATCAAGTACAGCAATCGACTGGAAATGTAAGATGGAAGGAGTTTTACGACTAAAATTCATGCCATCATTTTAATTGGATTGTTTTGAATGCGATTGCAGCGGCCTTATACGCTTATAGAAGTACTGTTAAAAAAAAGAAGCCCGCGGCATTATATTTACGCTATTATTTATATTTTTCTTTAGCTGAGTAACTTTAGGTTGGATTCACAATAAAAAATAGATGCCTACTAGAAACCCTTATTTTTTAAGTATTCATAATCATTTAACAATAAATCGAGATGTTGGCTAATTTTAATGATTTCAGGATCGGTTAAAGGTTTTTCCTTAGCCAAGTCATTCATTTGTTTTCTGAGCTTCTCGATTTGTTTTAAGAGATCTTGTTTGTTGCGATGAGACATGAGCAACCCCCTTTTTGATTTAAGTATTTGTCCACAGCTCTATAATATACATAGAGACATGCAAAGGTTATGATAACGACAAAGATATTTAGACATTCGAGAAACTTGCTACATATTTGGCAAGTGAATGAGTTTGTGAAGTAAAATGAACTGCAATCAGATTGTATATCAACTAAAGTATATGCGTATTTATCATTTTATATCGAGGTTAATTGGAATGAAACTTAGAATGATTTCATCTTATTTCGTTACTCTACGATATCTATTTATTTTGTTTAACCAATTTACTAATTCTGATTAATTATACAAGAGTTCCAAAAAATGTATATTTAAAAATAATAATATACAGTTAAGCATTACTAATACACGGAGGAATATCAAATGAATTTTGAACAATTGCGGTATATCGTAGTAGTAGCAGAATCAGGTTCTCTTTTACACGCTTCGAAAAAACTACATATTACGCAGTCAGCACTGAGTCAAGCGATTACAAAGGTTGAAGATACACTGGATATAAAAATTTTCAATCGCTCAAGATTAGGGACTACACCTACTGATATAGGTGAAGACGTGATTGAGAAGGCGATGGAAATATTAGAGGGTTTCCAAGAATTAAAAAGGATAGCGGATGTCAATCATACAGAGAGACTCCGTATAGGAACCGTCCCAAATTCTTTATATTATTTACCAAAAACGTTAGCAACATTTAAAAGGGAGTATCCTTCTACAACTGTAGAAATTGAAGAAGGGAAATCAGAGGATATTATTGAAGGAGTCGTCCAAAAAAAAATTGATATAGGAATTATTGCGTTAAACGAAATTCCACAAGATATATACGACAAAGATGTAGCTGTTCATACTTTATTTTACGATAAAATGAAGGTTGCTGTTAGTAAGCGTTCGTCATTGGCTTTTAAGAAGAACGTTACGATTCAAGATATACTTAAACACCCATTAGTTATTTATGATCATGAACAAATATGGAGGTTCATGAGAAATATTGAATCAAAATACGGTCCCGCTGATATCATATTTTCGAGCAATAATATAGACTCAATTCGTCAAATGATTTCTGAAAATTTAGCGATTACAATTGCTTCAGAATATGCAATTAATAAACATTGTACTGGGCTCCATAGTAAAACCGTTTCCATTGAAATCGATGGTCTTGAATCAAAATACGGATTAGCGCTCGTTTGGTCTAGAAAAAAACAAGATAAAGGAATAACTAAGAAGTTTCTTACAAAATTGAATTTACAAGCATAAAAGATGAAACTTACTACCTAAGCCCTTTTTCAGCAAGCCATTTAACATATTCTGCTTGTTTCTCAGATGACCGAATCACCAAGTTCCATAATTCCAGCTGTTGTACCGCAAACTGGCTTTTGTGTGGTGAGCAGTTGTTTTCCTGTGTGAACTTCAACCGTTCGAGCGAGATTAAAGCAAAAGTCTATTGAGGCGGCAATATAGGTTGTTTGTTGAATGATTGGCATTGTGTTGATCCTTTCTTTTATCTATTCAAATTATAGATTATACAGACATTGAAAACGTATATATAATAGCCTGGAATTTCATAAAACACCTGATAACTGAAGATAAGAAAGAGCGTGCCATCTTAACGAGTCAAATGCTTCCACCAATGCTTGTAGGTGGATTTATAAGTGTAACAATTGTATCTGTTATTCTTGCAGGAATATTTGTAGGATTTTTATAAAATGAGGAGGAGCTTTATATGTTTGCAAACGAACAACGAATAAAAAAACATATTGAAAACTTAAGTCAATTTACGAAAACGCCTGGTGCAGGTGTGACAAGACTTACATATAGCGAGGAAGATTTACAAGCCCGAAATTATATTAAAGATAAAATGATAGCTTATGGATTAACAGTTACTGAAGATGGCTTTGGAAATATATTTGGAAAACTTGACGGAGTTTATTCAGGTGCACCTTCTGTTCTTGTCGGTTCACATTTTGACTCTGTACCAAACGGTGGTGCTTATGATGGGACGGCTGGAGTTGTTGTTGGACTCGAAGTGGCAGCGTTGTTCCAAGAGCATCAAATTACGCCGACTTATCCACTTGAAGTAATCGCGTTAATCGAAGAGGAAGGAACACGTTACGGTGGCGGTTTAATGGGATCTAGAGGGATGACAGGATTATTCAGCAGGGAAGAATTTGAAAGTTTTACTGATGCTAACGGACAACTAGCTACTGATGCAATGAAAGAGATTGGTTTAGACCCATCTAAAGTGCAGTATCGTGACCCCGAAACAATTAAAGCATTCCTGGAGCTACATATCGAACAAGGCCCCATTCTTGAGGATAAGGCTATTCCAATAGGGATTGTGGAGTCAATTGTAGGACTTGCGCAATTGGAAGTTACTGTTAAAGGGCGGGCAGGGCATGCTGGAACAACTCCCATGAACCAAAGAAAAGATGCCCTTGTTTCTGCAGCTAAAATTATTGCAACGCTCCCTGAAATAGCTGTTTTAGAAAGTGAAGATACAGTGATAACTACAGGACGCCTTCAAGTTTTTCCAAATGGCGCGAATGTGATTCCAGATCAAGTTGTCTTTACAATTGATATTCGGTCGACAGATGAAAAACACCTATTCCAAGCGATTGAAGAAGTGAAAGCATTAATTGAAACTAAAAACGAAAATGGTATCACCACATTTGTCGAACAAAATTTATATATTGAACCAAAGGCATTAAATAAAGAAATTCGATCTATTTTTAAACAAAAAAGCGAAGAACTAGGGATTCCTCATTGTTCAATTCATAGCGGTGCTGGTCATGATGCGATGGTATTTGCAGATGTGACAGCAAGCGGAATGCTATTTGTTCCGAGTTTGAATGGGCTTAGCCATTGTCCTGAGGAATATTCAGACGCGGGCGATTTAGCGAAAGGAGCGAATATACTCTTTGAAGCCATTAAACAGTTGACGGAGTCGAAAATAATGTAATTCATCGGGACATTACAACAATCATTGAACAATCGAAATGGAATGATATGATTCTACTTCGAACTAAGCGTCTTTTTATCGCTTAAGTATGCTACAATAGGCATGCAGCGATATGTTAGATGGGTGGATGGTTGTCACGTATTTATCCTTTCCTTTTTAGGGGAAAGGAGGTGATCACCATGGAAGTATTTCTTGAATATCTAAAAGAAGCATTGAAAGGGATAACACGTGCGGTAAGTGCGCATTTATTTCAAAAAACTTTTTTAGATGAGAAGAAAACCACCCCGCGCCGTAGCAAGCAAAAGGGTGGTTCTTGAAAGAAAAAGTAATTTTTGGCAACCACCGCTCATACGGCTAAGGCTGCAAGAGGGAAGAGTTACAGCTCTTCTCTCTTTTTATATCTATACCCATCTTAACTGAAAAGTATTCTAAACTCAAATAAAACTAAAAACTAAATTCCAGACAGATAGGGATTTGGTTTTTAAGGTTTTCAAATAAACATTGGAGATGATTCATTTATTTGAATCGTAATTGTTATAAGAGGATTTGGGAATTAAATAGCGAAATAGTAATATGAAATATGACACGGAAGAGTGATTTTGCGTTTAATTTATTTCATCGGTTATCGTACAGTACAGCGTTTCATTAAAAATATATAATAGTGGATGAATGTCTTTTTCACTCTTTAATTTTTTGGGGAAGTTATTTGAAGAGAATATAGTGACTCGGATTGATATTCTAATGTATAAGTTCGTTTAGGATTGATTGGACTAGTTGACCTAATTGGAAATGAGCCAGTTTATCGGAGGGGAAATTTTGAAAAAAATCAATGAGAAAGAAATGCTAATTTGATGTTCATTTTAACGTTGCTAGATGAAAAGATAAATAACGAAAAAAGTCATGATGAAGCTTTTGAAATTGCTAAATCAGAGATATAAAAACAAAATATCTCAGTGTACAAAGTATACTTATTATTGAGATGCAGCTTTTGATAATATATATTATGTAAACCTAAATAATTTTAAATAATTGAAGGCGTTTCCCTTTAAAAATTAAACCATACTAGAAATAATTTCATGTGTTTTGTGTTTTGTGTTTGCTGTTAACCCAGTCATCCTTTACTATTAACGATCCATTTAATTATTGGAAATCATTGCAATTACTTCGGATTTCAAGTTTTTTATCTTATGCTGGAACCTTTCAATTGTTAGATTCAATAATTTCTTATCCTCATCATCCTATAATGTCTCAGCTTGTATATTTAATGCTATCTTTATGATTGTGGTCAGGAACATGAATCATTAATGACCCGATTGAACATAGTAAAACCTCCAAGAATATGCTGTAATCCAGCAACTCTTGGAGGTTTTTGGAGACGTTATTCTCGCGGAACAAATGTGTTACAGTCTGTTTCTTCACTACTTTTCGCTTTGTTTCCCTTTTGACTCACAACGTAGATCGATTTTGCACTACATCTGTTACCGCTTGCCCAAAACTTACAGTTATTCACTTCACATAAGATTTCCTGTGTCATGGTGCAAACACCTCCTTGAACATATCATGCTCAAGGAGGAATTGTTCAATACACATCAAAGGTTAATATTAAATCCAAAATGAATGCTTTCTACTTACTACCTTCCGTCTTACTTGGAAAAACCGTATACGACCACGAATAAATAAAATCAACGATAAAAACAATTCCCCAAATCATCCCAATCGAATAGCTCATTTCATTCGGATAGGGAGAATCTTCATAAGTTCCGGCTTCGATCCAAGAAAAATCAGTGAGAAAACCTAACAGTTCTTCAAAGTTTTCTGTACCATAACTCCATAATATGAATTGTCCAACTACAAATAAAAATAAGTGGATCATCGATGATATACGATTTCTTCTCGCAACGTATTTCGAATCTTTTTGACGATTTAAAATCCTATAATCTTTCTCTGTTAAAAGTTCAACCTGCCGCCACTTCCCGACTTTTCGACGCATCCATCGATCAAGCTTGATAAAATCAAATATCCCAAAGGTACATGCATAAAGAACAAAAATCCCAATAATGATTTGAAAAGATGAAAACTCTTTCGTTTCTTGATAAATCATCACACCTAAAAGAACTTCAGCAATTAATAAGAATAGAAACATGAAAATCGCTATATTGCTGAACTTTCGCTTATTCAAACCGTAACGAAACACACCGAATAACAGTAATGAAATGAATGAAAGCACTTCAAGCGTAATAAAAACTGTCCATTGATGATCGATTAACAACTGCAACCCCACTCCTCCTTTTCCACAAGCATTCAACTTAGTCTACGAATAGAAGGAAGAAAAGATTCAAATTGAAGAGTGATGTTTCACTTATAAATAATCGCTGCATATATATTTCCAAAACTCGCCGCAAATTTAATCTCAATTATTTCGATATGGTTATTTTCACTTAAAAACTGGTTTACTTTCTTATCTAAGCCTCTATTAGACATCGCCGTAAACGAAACAAATTTCATGTCTACAACTCCTTTTAAAATGATTCATTTGAATTATATAATATACGTAAGCTAACATCTGTCGTTATCCAATCTTCTCTTTCAACCGCTCTTTTTCTAGTTGTAATACTTTCTTTTTCAGTGATTCATCTCCCTCGTCCTCGTTACTTTGCATGATAAGCGACCCCACTTCAGATTCTCTTGCATATAAGTCAAATATGCCTGCTTTTTGCCCTAATAATTCAAGCATGCTGACATCGATACTGTTTTCAGTTAACAGGCGGTACACGACAACATCTCTTGATTGACCCATTCGATAAGCACGGCTAATCGCTTGTTCTTCAATCGATGGTTTCCACTGTGGTTCACATAAAATAACGATATTCGCTGCTTGAATATTTAAACCGACGCCGCCTGCAGTAATTTGACTAATTAATACGGAACCAGGGGCTGCTTTGGTGAATTCATCAATGATATCTTGTCTTCGGTGATTCGAGACATCCCCTGTAATCGCCTCAAACGTACGATCACTTAAATGACTCTCTACTATTCGAATCACATCTCTAAAGAATGAAAACACTAACACCTTATGACCATTCTCTTTTGCCTCGTCGCATATATCTAGTAGCTTTTGAAGCTTTGGTGACCGGTTCGGAGTCCCGCCCAGCCATGCAGCACGTCTCATTAACATTAATTGTCCATAATTGACGGCTTCTTCATAGTAGGCTTGCTCTTCTTCACCAAAGTCCATCCACTGAGGAATAATTTCTAGTTCAGGAAGTTCAGTGAGTACATCTTTTCGATTTCTTCTTAAATATACTGGTGCAACCGTCTTTTTAAACTCAGTTGGATGCAATAAATGAAGTTCTCTTGATAACACTTCCGCAATTGGTGGTTGGAGCACTTCAATTAACTGTTTCATTTCCTCTAGCCTATTTTCAAGCGGTGTTCCACTCATAAATAATGCATAGTGAGCGATGGTTGCTAGCTCGTAAACACTTTTTGATCGTTTGGCATCTGGATTTTTAACATAATGAGCTTCATCTACAATAAGCGCATCGATTGTTAATTCAACTTTATGTAAATGTAAAGTATGCTCGTAAGTTGTAAGTAACACACCTTTTTCTTGTTGCCACTTTTTAAACTGTTCTTCACGCGCATTCCCGTGAAAAATAAATGTCTTTAAATGAGAATGTTGTTCAATTTCACGTTTCCAATTGGCAAGTACACTTAAAGGACAAACAACAATCGAATATTTTGCATCACTTTGGAATAAATGATTCATCAATGCCAATGCTTGAATTGTTTTCCCGAGCCCCATCTCATCGCCAAGTAACGTCCGTTTATAGTGAAGCGCATATTTTGCTCCAAATGTTTGGTAATGACGTAAAGTCACTTTTAGTCCCGTTGTATCTAAAGGAAAATCATGAATTATTTCGACGATTTCATCCGATAAATCATCTGTCATCTTAGAAGAATCAAACCCAACGACATTTTCAATTTCTGTATAATAAGCCGCATTCTTTTCGATAAAATGCTGCTGAAGATGCTCTCGACTAACTGTAAACTGACGAATATCTGTGAATCGATTCTTCATCGTATGTACAGTTTCTTGATTGGATGTCTCATTCAAATTACTAATCGCCTGCACGATTGCATCCTTCTCCGCCTTAGACTGAAAAAGACTCCCAAATAATCCACGTTTCTTCTTCGCTATATCGATTTTCTTGCTAATTTTCCTCATGAAACCTTCTAGTTCTTCCTGCACAAATTGAATACTTTTTAATAACATCCATTTTTTATAGATCGTTTCCAAAAGAATGACATCTTCTTCTGATAAACAATCAGGATTTAGTTTAGGAACTGCTTCTTCATAGACAGCAGTTGTAATTTTAGATACGGCTCCGTAAATGGCACTTGCACTAACCTCTCCAATCCCATCTATTTTCATTAAATCGTCTATCCGTTCATTTCTAATGTCATAAATGGTTTCTAATCCATTACCAGTTAACCGATTAATTGAAATGCCTTTTTCTATTGTTGAGATGGTATCGACAGGCATCGTTTTTAACCGTTCTCTTGCAGCAATAAACTTTAATCGTTCCCATTGTTGTTTGATATTTTCATTATAATGTTCTTCATTAAAATCTTTAAGCCCTTGTTGTATTTCAATTAACTCCGCCTCGAATCGAAGAACGTCTTTTTTCGTCCGAATCATTTAATCACCCCTGAATTGAATGCACGATACTATCTATTGTAGCTTATTTGTAGAAACTTTAATGCGAACACTAGTTCTCGGTTCGATAAAATGGCATTTTTTCTGAATTTCTATAATAAAAAACGATGCAGCTTCTTCACGCTACATCGTTTTGAATCATTTTGAAAATTTTCCTATGATTTTATTATAAGTTGTAATGATCCAATTAAACGGCTTTTCAAATAAGCGTTGTTGCCAGATCACAAGGAGTGTTACACTTAGCGCGATTAACGCTCCAACTGTTACGTCTAGTGGATAATGTACACCTATGAAAAGTCGAGACAGCGCCATAAATAAAGCAAAAACAAGGAAAATCGCTCCCGCCTTTCGATGTTTCCAAAACATGGTCAGCGCTAGCGCAAATGCCCCGCCTGCGTGGTTACTAGGAAATGAAGGGTCATCATGTGCTTTATCACTAAGTAAATTTACATCATAATTCACAAAAGGACGCTCTCTGAAAAAGCTGAGTTCAATCATCTTATTAATCCCAACTGTCACAACTGCAATTGTTAACGCAAATAAAACAAGTTGCCGATTTTTATAAGGGTTCCCTTTTTTAGTGAACCACAGCCAAATAAATACAAAACCAAATAAAACTGGTCCAAACTTTGAAAAGTATATGACGAATAAATCGAGTAATTGACTTTTTTCTGCAAACTGATTCACGAGTTTAAATAATTGATAGTCTATATTCATGTGTTTCTCTCCTACTACATTTCTTTCAATTTTTATGTAAGATGCTCCTATAAAAGTGTATTCGTGTGTAGATTAAAAGTCAACGAAGAATGCGATATTAGAAGAAGTTTTTCTCTATTTGAAACTTTTGATTTGTCATAAATGGATCAGCTCCAAGACTTATTCATAAATAATCCAAATTAAAACCCTGATAGGAACAAGTGTTCTCGTGCGAGGAAAAGCGCATTAAAAGCATTTTATTATTAATTAAAATGTAAAAAAGTGTATAACTAACAAAAATACAATATGAATTATTTTTCTTTTCCAAATGAGTAAAGGTAATATCGAGCAATCATTTCAATGTAAACATAGAATAACATACGATTTTAGAAAAGGAGGTTTTGTTATGTATGGTCCACATTACATTTTCCACTCCTATCCGCTGCCCTTTTATCCTAAGCATTCCCTCTTACAGGCTGATAGTCCATTTCCGCCTGTTAATACTGAACAATTACACACTTCCGCTAAAAGATTTGAATCGATTATGCGTGAAGTAGATCTATTTATTGAAAAGCTTCTGATATCAGAAACATTCGCTACTGAATTAATGGATGCTGCCCAATTATCTGATCACAATAAAGTGAATGAATTAATCTTATCTGCTGGCGTGACAGTTCATGTCAAAACGAATTTCAACCCCACAGGTATACAAATTGAATTTGATAATACTGAACAAGGAGAAGGCTGTTGTAAATTAACGATCAGCCTACTATGGTAAAAATTTGACGTTTTGGACTTATATAATAGAAGGAAAATATTTAAATAGTTATGTTCCTTCTATTATATAGGCTTTTTTATCCTAACCACATCGCTACAACGAATGTCGTCCATAAACCAGAGAAAATAACGACTATGACACTTAGTACACGTATGAAGATATCTAAGTCATTTAACTTGGCCATTGTACGATTCATCACCGCAAATAATACGGATAAAAACATACTACTATAAGCCAAAATGACACCTACCCAAAACCAGCGCATACCCGGCCCCCAATAAGCCATTGATTGGAATACAATTGCAAATAAACATCCTAAGCTTGCAAAAATAGCGGCATTAATTGTTCCGTTTCCGATTGCTTTCATATAACATCTTCCTTTATGAAATTTAAGTTAAGGGATGGCACAAAAGCTCTATATTTAACATAGAATTTAATCGACATTTTGAATGCTCTATATAATAGGAAGGGACTCAATTTTCTAGTTGATTTTCCTCGGTCGTTGGCGATTCATCTGCCGCTAGTTTCTCTTGTAAAACGGCCTCAACATACTCACTCATTGTCATCCTTCTTTCTTTCGCAACGTCTCGAATCTCTTCCAGCAACTGACTCGGTAAATCAAAAGTCGTTCGTCTATAACCACTTACAAGAATCCATTCACTTTCTTCCATGACTACATTCCCTAACAAAAGCATGGCTTGAATCACTTCTTCTGTCAGATTAACTGGAAGTGGATTTGTAACCGCCCATGTACCGCTTTTAACCGATAGCTCGATTACTGTACCTCTTTCCCGTAATCGAATGTTTTCAATCCCAAAGGTTTCATAAACAAAATCTAAAAACTCAAAAGTCACTAGATTGTCTTTCGAAAGCAAGAAATCTGTATAACCTTGAACCGTTTGATTTTCTTCGTGAATTGAATAGGCGGGCTCATATTGAAAAATATCTCGCCCATCTGCATAGGGAATCCATGTGCCTGAAGGTAATTGAAATCCCCACTCCTGTGCATCATTACGAATCACACGCATCTCTTGTCCATTTGCTGATTCAAATTTTTGATAAAGCGCAATATCAAATCGTGCATCATAAAATTCCGTTCTCACACCACGTGATGCAATCGTTTTTTGAATTTCTTTTCGAATCCATGTCGCTGTTTCTTCTGGTATCGAATAAATCATTCGTTCATCGCCTGCTGGTAACTGCTCAACCGGTAAATCTGTTTCACGAATAAGCGTATAAATTCGCTGCGTCGGCACATTGAGTTCATTGGCAAGTTCTGAAGGTCGCCATCCAGTTGGTGTATTTCGTTTTCGTTCTTCCGCAAGTTTTTCCACTTCTTCTTTCTCATAACGTGCTTCTCTAAATAAACGATGCGGATCATCAATTTTAATAATCTTCTTTTGTTTTGCGTAATGATACACCGTTGCTTTTGATACGCCGAGTAAATCAGCGACTTCTTGTCGAGTATACCAATCTTTCAAATAAATCACTCCTAATTAAAATCTTGAAAATAATTTTGTCGTACTTTGTTGTAAATTCAAATATCATGCTATTATCTACTATGTATAAGATGACTATTAATATTACATATTATAACATAAATAGACATTTATTTTTACGGATTAAGATAGACTAAAAAAAGATTGTTTTAATAAAAGTATAATGACTTTTTTAAAAATAGCTTGTTAACAATAGATTAGAATAGAATTACTAAAAGCATTAAATTATAATACTATAAACAAATGGAGGATTTTTTTATGGTATAATGAAACTGTATTAAATTGCTATTTATAATAAAATAGTTATTAGAAACAATATTTTCAAAATCAAAATTTAAGTAACGTAGGTTTTAATAAAAGAATTTTAATTGAGGTGATATAAGATAATGAATCAATTTGCAAATAAAAATGAAATACAAATATCAAATTTAGCTATTAAAATAAATAATCATTCATCGATGTCAGATTTACAAAACCGATTAGACATCGCAGAAAAAAATAGACAACCCGCTTTTCACGATTTTTCAGATGTTGAAATGATTCAATGGTTTTTATATGAACGAAAACATTTACAAATGAGAAATGAGCGGACAGAAGGAACCATTAATGAATATAAACGTGAACTGATTATGTTTGTGGAGCAACTACTCAATCATGCGACGGAGATTGATGTCGATATTGACTATATAATGGAAGGTTCTTTGTTTAAATCTTTACAAGCACGCCATTTAAGAAGATACCAAGAATGGCTTGCGACAGAAAGTGCTTATGTGAAAAAGAACGGTGCATACTCTCCTGCTACACTAGAAAGAAAGACCACGGTTTTAAAAGCTTTCTTTTCCTATTTATATGAGGCGGATTATATTAAAGAGCCAATTCACCGTGGCTTTCGAATTGCGACAGTTCGAAAAGATGATCGACCTAACCGTGATTTAGGACCGAAAGATGTCATCGCATTATTAAATACATTCCGTGATCTTGAACATCCAATTATGTTTACCATTATTCATGTGCTCACAACAACCGGGATTCGAAATGAAGAGTTTTGTACATTACGTGTGAAGGATTTTAAAAAGGATTCTATTCAAGGTGGATTTTATTTAGATGTGCTCGGTAAAGGGAATAAAAGAAGACATATTCCTTTAAAAGAAAAAGTCGTTGAAAGTATTCATGCTTTTAGAGAAGCAAGAGGTTTATTAGAAGTAAAAAAAGCAGATTTAGATGATCCACTCTTTACAACGAGTACAGGACGTGCTTTTTCACCGTCTTATTTATCGCAATATGTGAAAACACAAATCGAGAAGTTAGAAGATCTCCCATTAGCGGATTCATCGGTGAAATTAACACCGCACGTATTTCGCCATGCCTTTGCGATTATTTCAAAACTGAATGATGTAGATATTTATGATATTATGCGTTCTTTAGGACATGAAAAAATTGAAACGACGATGATTTATTTAGAAAAAGTATTCGAAAAAGAACGTCATGCAATTCATTCATGGAAACCTGAGGCTTTTGGGGAGTATATTTAATAAAAAAGTCATCAGCTCAATACGAAGCTGATGACTTTTTTATTATTCTTTAGAAACGCTTCCTTCAATTTCAAACGTAACGCCTGCTTTTTTTAGCATATTACCGATGTCGCAACCTTTTTCCGCACCATCAAATGCTTCTTTTGTCGTTTCTACTTGTTCGTCTGTAGCATCACTTGCTAATGTGATCTTAGGATAATGGATGACTTTGAAATCTTCATCAGATACAGTCGCTTCAGATTTTATTTCATGTTGAACGACTGGTAATTTTCTTTGTTCTAACATATACGTCAGTGTTGCAACATAACACGCCGTTGCAGCAGATACGAGTAGTTCTTTTGGATTCGCCCCGTCACCACTTCCACCTAAGTGTTTAGGTATTGCAAGCTTCGTATCTAAATACGTTGATTTGATTGTTGCATTTCCTGCTGTTCCACCTGTCCAAACGACATCTACATTTGTTTTCTTTTCAGCCATTTTTACATACCTCCATCAAATTAAAACTTTTAGAATCGTTATCTACTTTATATATATACCCGATTCCATCTATTTAACACTTTATACCCTCTGTGGTATACAAGCAATGATTTTGATCATTTATATCAAAATCTTTCGCTTTAAGTTTACATATTAAATGTTATGTAAACTTAATAAGCAAATAAAAAACGGTTCACTTCTCTTTACGAAGAAATGAACCGATATTTTAAGGTTACTTAATTATTTTACTGCTACATTTGAAAGCTCTTTTGCAACTTCTTTTACTTTTTCTAAACCTTCAGCAATGATATCTTTTGCTTGATCTGGCATTGCGTTATGTCCTTCAATGACAACTTCATGTGTAATATCCATACCGAAAACACCACTCGCAATATTTTTAATATAGTTAACCGACATTTCCATTGGTGCCATTTCTGGTGCTGAATATAGTCCGCCGCGCGCGTTTAAAATAACAGCTTTTTTATCTGTCATTAAGCTCACTAATTGACCATTTTCATCATATTTGAAAGTAAATCCAGCTTGGTACACATAGTCGATAAATGTTTGTAGCTTTGCTGGAATTGTTAAATTCCATAATGGGAATGCAAATACAACAACGTCAGCTGCAGTTAAAGCATCCATTGCTTTTTGCTTTGCTGCTAAAATACGTTGTTCGATATCTGTCATTTCTTCTCCAGATTGTACTTTACCGAATGCGTCGAATAATTCTTGACCGAAATAAGGCATATCTTCTGCGAATACGTCAAAAGTTGTAACATTCGCATCTTCAATGTTCTCCATGAAAGTTTCGTACATTTTACTTGAAATACCCTCTGATGCTGGACGGTTATTTGCTTTTACGACTAAAATATTCATTATTAAAAATCTCCTTTAAATGTGTTCATTAAATTAACTTGAATTCATGATATGTGGATATAACAAAAAAGTCAACAAGTTAATTTCATATTTAATATTTGTTACTGACCAATGCATAAATATCACTAATACAAGACAATGTTCATCTTATCATAACTTGCCTATGCAAGTGAAGGTGTAGGCTCAAAGAAAATATATTGCATTAATTCTAATAAAAAAGCTAGTGAAACGGAATTTTCTGTGTACGATTGTTTTACAGTATGAAGCAAAGACTTTTCTATTGAAAGCAAGTTGTTTGGATGCGTTGGTATAATAATGGGGCATTTCTTATCTATTTCCTTGTCAATAACCGTTCTTTTTTCATTGATGAAAATAGCAGTTCGTTTTGTTGACTGGTGTAAGAATAGACGTTTGGAAATTATGATTGAAGAGTAAGCAACTGTCCCTAAACACTAATCTTCAATTTAACTTGATTCAGCAGAATTCCCCCACTTCTATAAGTGGCGGGATGAATGCCGAAAAGGTACTTTCAATCAGAGGGAGTTCAAACTCCCTGCTGATTCAAGTTAAGCCTCCGGCGGATGTCAGGGATTTTGTAAGGAAA
>JAPFCR010000019.1 GCA_026169375.1 Sporosarcina sp.
AGGTACTTTCAATCAGAGGGAGTTCAAACTCCCTGCTGATTCAAGTTAAGCCTCCGGCGGATGTCAGGGATTTTGTAAGGAAATTAACTGGGCAAGCTCAGTTCAAAATCCCGACGCAATCACGCCGAGGCGTGATTGATTAGTTCAATAAAGAAAGGAGTGTCATGAAGTGAAGAGTCGCTATTATATGAAAGTTTTGTTGATTATCATTCAAATTGGTCTCCTTTATGTAATAAGTATGATTGGTGAATTTATCGCAAAGGGATTACATCTTCCGATTCCTGGAAGTATTATTGGTTTATTATTATTATTTGTTTGCCTTCATTTTAAAATAATTCCAGAAACTTACATAAAAGATGGTGCAGGCTTTATTTTAGTCATTTTACCATTGTTTTTAATACCGGCAACGGTCGGTGTTGTTCAGTATCCAGAATTACTTTCTCTTAACGGGATGCTTTTAATCATCATTGTCATGGTGAGTACGTTTTTGACGATGATTGTCGTTGGCAGGTCAAGTCAGTGGTATGAAGTGAAAAAAGAGGAGGTTGAAGAGTAATATGGTAAAAGAAATCATTCCTATCTTAATGATTATTGGAACAATTAGTGTATTTTTAGCGATGCGAATTTTATATCAACGTTTACCTTTTGCCTTCTTTCATCCTGTATTAACAGCGACAACCATTATTTGTTTGTTTTTAATTGGTTTTAATATTTCTTATGCTGAGTATATGGAAGGCGGAAAGTGGATAGAGGAACTTCTAGGAGCTTGTGTTGTGGCACTTGCTTATCCTTTATATAATCAAAGAGAAAAAATGTTGCAATATAAAAATGCCATTCTTCTCGGCATATCTTCAGGGTTAATTACAGCGATGGGGAGCGTTATATTATTCGCTAAATTATTTAAAGTGGAAGACGAAATACTCTACACATTAATCCCAAAATCAATTACAACACCTGTAGCGATTCAATTAAGTGAAAGATTAGCAGGTATTCCTCCGTTAACAGCAGTATTGGTAATGTTAGCCGGTTTTAGTGGTGTTATTATTGGACCGTATGTTATGAAACTGACCAAAATTGACCGCCCCATCGGAATAGGATTAGCGTTAGGCAGTGCATCGCATGCATTAGGAACTGCCAAATCAACTGAATATGGTGAGTTAGCCTTATCGATGGCTTCAGTATCTATGACATTAAGTGCAGTTTTTGGTGCTTTGATCGGTCCAGTAATTGTATTATTTTTATAAAAGTGAGCCTAATGAACTGCTAGGGTCATTCTGCATGCTAGAATTATTTTCTAGGTATATTGACTAGTTTAGTGTATGATGAGATTAGTAATAAATAGAAGAAGTTACAATTTTAACTATGGAGGAAACGCATGTGAAGAATACATTAACAGTTCAATTAGGTGCAATTGTCGTTGGAATCATGGTGGCAATGCTTGCAATCACATCTTTTGCAACTTATAAAACGGCGTATAATAAACTTTATGAAGCTGCAGGCGTAGAAGCGTATGGTTGCGCAAATATTACGACTGGATTAATTGAGCCGGGAGATATTGTGAAAATAAAAAATGGCGATACTGAAAAAATGGAAGAGGTAGGGAAACAGTTAAATTGGACTGTTGCGCATAAAGACCTTTTTGAAACCCAATATATAATTGATTTTGAAGGTAATTTATTAGCAATAGATGATAATTCTAAAGCGTTAGGGATGAAAGAAGGAGATCAAGTTCCTATCGATCAAGAAGCAATTGATGAACTTATTGAGACTAGACATCCTACTTACTCAAAACCACATAAATTTGCAGGGGTAGAAAGATTATCAGGTTATGCACCAATCTTTGAAGATCATGATTCGTCGAAAGAGATTTTAGCGATTAGTGTCATTGATTTTGACAATGCGATTGTCAGCGAAAGAACATGGGATGTTGTCAAGGGTGGGATTTTGATTAGTTTAATCCCTATGATTATTGCTGCAGTAGTGACAATCTATATAATTAGACGAAAAACAAAGCAACTCTCTTTACTGATTCAACATGCAAGAGAAATTGCAAATGGAAATTTAGCAATTGAAGATACAGTTGTAAATAGTAAAGATGAGGTTGGCGATTTATCACAAACTTTAAATATCATGACAGCAAACTTACGAGAGATGATTGGCACGATGAAATCAACTGCTGGTCAACTTACAAAAAACTCATCTGAAACAGCTGTCTCCTTAAATGAAATGCAAGAAGCGCTTCAAGAAGTCGCAAATAATATGGGCGAAGCGACAGCGTCTATTTCGAATGGTACAGCGAATGCCGAACATGCATCTGGTATTCTGGGAACTTTAGCAGCTAATATAAATGAGTCAAAAACGATTGCAAATCATTCTGTAGAAAACTCTAAGACAACAATGCAAGTCGCTCATGAAGGGCAAGAGCGAGCGAATGAAATTAGGGATGATATGGAGAAAATCCGTCATGCTTCGATTGAGTCTGGGAATACAATTGAAAATCTAATTGAGTCTACAACTAGAATTCAAGATATTACAACTACGATTTCTGGAATAGCAGAACAAACCAATTTACTTGCTTTGAACGCTTCTATTGAGGCGGCGCGCGCAGGTGAACATGGCGCTGGTTTTGCAGTTGTCGCTGAAGAGGTAAGAAATCTAGCAGAACAATCCAATGCTGAAGTACAGGAAGTTGAGAAGCTTGTAACAGATATTATGGCTCATATTCAACAAGTGGTTGCTTCAACAAAAGAAAGTACAGACCTAGTCGAGTCTGGTTCTAATACAGTACGGCTAACATCTGAAACATTAGGTCAAGTGGCTACTGCTGTTTCTGAAACCGTTGAAGAGATTACACGCATTTCAAAATCGACGACAGCAGAAGCAGAAAATTCAACGCAAGTTGTTCAGTTAATTTCAAGTTTGACACGTGAAATTCAATCGATTGAAGAAATGTCTATGAATATTTCTGCTGTAACGGATGAAACGACAGCATCTATTGATGATATCACGAATCATTCAGTTCAAACGAATGATTTAGCGTTAAAATTAGAAGAAGTTGTGAGTCGATTTAAGTTATAAAAAATAAAAACTGTTATAAAGGGTTATCTAAGTAAATTTGACTTAGATAACCCTTTTCTTTGGATTAATCGTATGATTTTCTTCTTGAAATATTTCAAAGTTTACTTCATAAAAGGTATTGTATTAAACGATTTCATTGTCTCGTTGTTTTCTGTGCTATACTTAAAGTGAAATATTCAGATAATCAGTTGGAGAAGGAGTTTTAGTATGGGGAAGAAAAATAGAATTGAAGTCATTGATTTGTTTGACCTAGGTGTTGCTCATCGGACTGGATGTTATGTGCTTCAAGAAGAAGAACTCACAATTATTGAAACGGGTCCGAGTCCTTCAGTACCTTATATTCGTCAAGGCCTACATAAGCTTGGGTATACATTAGAAGACGTCAAACATATTATTGTAACACATATCCATTTAGACCATGCAGGCGGCGTAGGGCTATTACTTCGTGAGTGTCCAAATGCAAACGTGATTGTTCATGAAAAAGGCGCACGTCATTTAATTGATCCTAAACGACTTGTAGCAGGCGCAAGAGCTGTTTATGGTGAACAATTCCAAGAGTTGTTTGAACCAATTATTCCTGTACCAGAAGATCGTATTGTTATTAAAAGAGAAGGAGACACATTAAAGATTGGAGACGAATGTACATTAGCGTTTTGGGATACACCAGGACATTCGAATCACCATTTAGCAATTTATGATCCAGTGAGTCATGGTATATTTTCAGGTGATACGGTTGGCATTCGCTATGAGCAACTTGTAAAAGAAGGGGTAGCGTTTTATTTACCGTCTACTTCGCCGAATCAGTTTAATCCAACGGCTATGCTTGATGCGATTAATCGTATGAAAGCGTTAAATCTTGATGTTCTTTATTTCGGGCATTATGGCTATACGGAAAATAGTAAAGAAGCGTTTAAGCAAATTGAGATGTGGTTGCCGATTTTCGTAGATGAAGCAAAGGAAGTTCACCAAGAAGGTGGAAATTACGGAATACTTAGAGATCGTCTACTTAATGAAGTTCAAGTCTATTTACAGTCAAAAGGAATTGATGAATCTCACCCGGTTTACGGACTTATTCAACTTGATATCACTGTAAGTTCTATGGGACTCATGGAGTATGCGATGAAAGCTGCATCAGCATAATTGTGTGAATAAATTCGATTCAAAGCAAAAAAATATTATTTGAATGATAACTTTCTGATTAAGTCATAAAAAAATGAATGGTAGTTTAAAAAGGAGTGCCAGCGATTGTCTTTAAAGGTAGGAAAAATCATCCAGTTCACGCGTAAATTTACAAAAGAAGATGTGGAGAAGTTTACAGAAGTCTCAAAAGACGAAGGCGATCACCATACAACTTCTGATGAGGTAGGAAGATTTGTTGTTCAAGGACTTTTAACGGCTACTTTACCTACAAAGGTAGGAGGAGATTATAATGTCCTTGCGCGAACGATGAATTTTGAATTTCTAAGACCTGTTTTTACAGGTGATACAATTGTATGCGAAGTGACGATAGATCAATATGAACAAGTGAAGGAAAATCGAATGGCCATCACTACGTCATTTGTTTGTACGAATCAGCATGAGAAAATTGTATTAAAAGGAAATTTTGTAGGCGTTATTTTGAAATAACCATTTGATGCAAAAATAAAACCGTCTCTCGACATAGGAGGACGGTTTTATTTAAATCATAGGGAAAAATTTTCTCAGTCCAGTGAATAACCATGTACAAACGATAAAAGGGAGGGTTAAAGCAGGCAATCCAATTGGGTTTAAAATAATTTCTAATCCAGCTGTTACAGGGACTGTTAAGGTCGCTGCAATGATTGCGGTGACTAAAGTAGGTTGTTCTTTTTTATTAAAAACAAGACCTACAGCAATGACTGTTAAAACAGCGTTGTAATTGTAAAGTCCAAGGTTCAAAGACTGTGTATCGACTCCAATAAAAAAGGCCGTCAACCACGAAACAAAAGCACCGATAATCGCAAATAAACCAAAATGCCATCCAACAAAAAATAATCCAATTAAAATAAGTGACCCCGTCCAAAGAGAGTCAATGACGAATACTTCACCGATCCCTTTAATCATGCCTTTCCACAAAGACGGTGTTCCTTTCGTCGAAATGTTCCACATGGCAGGGGAGCTAATAACAAAATCTGGATCCATATAAAGGGCATCAACTCGATAAGCTACGAGTAAGCCAATCCATGTGATGATAACAAATGGTGCGGTGAGGACTGGGATATTCCATTGATCGAATAATTTCGTTAAAAGCCTCATAGAGATTGCCGCAAGTACTGCAGCTACGAGTGCAAGTACCCATCGCTTGTTTCCATTTAAAAATAAAATTGGAGTAATTGCACAAAGAACACTGTTAAAACCATAAATTCCTTCCTGAACTAAGAAAGAGTTTGCATGAATTAGCTTTCCAGTTATCGTTCCAATCATCGCAGCTAAAAAAGTGTAGAGACCTAAAATAGGTGAAAATAATGTGATTCCAATTAAAATTAGTAAACCTGATAAAGCATTTCCGATTAATAATACTTGAGAAAAACCTTTTAATGATGCAAAAATGAACTGTTTAAATCCATTTATTCGACTTTGCTGCGCTTCGATTAATGGCAATGAATCGGCTCCTTCATTTTATATTCCTGTATAATTCGCAATAGATAATTTTTTATTTTTGTTTCTTGTATTTGTGCATAATAACATATAAGTTTCTTAAGGAGTAGTTAATTTTGAAAGTAAAAATAAAAAGAAAACTTAAAGTAGAACTGCATTATAATTTTACGGATGTTCTATTTTCCTTTCTTGTCACTTATAGTAGAACAATGGTATAGAAAGGAAGAGAAATCGGTTGTTAATCGATGGTGTTTTTTCTGGCGGCGGTTTAAAAGGATTTGCATTAGTCGGTGCATATCAAGTGTTAGAAGAAAAAGGTTACCAGTTCAAACGAGTAGCTGGAACAAGTGCCGGAGCGATTCTTGCTAGTTTTATCGCGGCAGGCTATACAGCGAAAGAAATTGAAGGTTTACTAGACGAACTTGATGCGACTTCTTTGTTAGATCCACGTAAAAACTTTTTTCCTATTCCTTTTATGAAATGGATTCGATTATACTGGCGACTTGGGATGTATCAAGGAAAGGCATTGGAGAAATGGTTGTTTGAGAAGTTAGCGCATAAAGGAATTTATTCTTTTGGGGATATTCCTTCTGGTACATTAAAATTCGTTGCATCTGATTTAACCAATGGAAAAATCATCGTCTTACCAGATGATTTGGCAGAGTACGGTGTTACCCCTGAAAGTTTTCCAGTAGCTCGCGCATTACGGATGAGTTGCGGAATACCCTTTTTCTTTGAGCCCGTTAAAATGAAAGTAGGCACTGGAGACACAATCATTGTAGATGGTGGCGTGCTAAGTAATTTTCCAATGTGGCTATTTGATGGGGAAGTTGGAAGAAGAGAACGTCCGCTCGTTGGATTAAAATTAAGTAGAAACAAAGAAGAAATTGCCGGACATGATATTTCAAATGCTTTACAGTTATTTGAAGCGCTTTTTTCTACGATGAGAAATGCTCATGATGACCGTTATATTTCTAGAGAACATGAAAAAGATATCGTTTTTATTCCAGTTGATGGATTTAGCGCAACGCAATTTGAGTTGGAAGACGAAAAGAAAAAAGAGTTGATGGAAATTGGTCGAAAGCGAGCATCGCAGTTTTTAAGATTTTGGTAAAGGAGGTTAGATTTTTTACGACAACTTCTATGAAAGGATGACTATTTGAAGCGAATACTAAGTATTTATGCTACTACCATTTTGGTTGGGACGATACTTGGAATCATCGTGACAATTTTAATCATTCGATGACTTTTTAGATAGGGAATAGGGAAGTAAAAGAAGAGAAAATAATGATTTACTTCCCTAACGTTTTAAATATTAATTCTTCCTTCTACATTCATGTTAGAATAGAATCTATTGATGAATAGTTATATTTTTAAGGGTGATATACAATGATATATGCGACAGGATATGTAACGATAATTGAAAATCCACAAGTGAAACTGAGGAAAAAATATAAACGAAAGTACTTTTCATTAGAATTTTTGGAAGAAGAAAAGGAAACTTCTTCAGTTAAAGTTAAATATGCTTACACTGCTTTTTTACCACGAAGTTATGAGTGTCGTTTTTTAGAAGATTATACGGGGAAAATAAAACCTTTTATCGAACGTCAAGTTTCAAAAAGAGTGATTAGTTTACAAGTGACGCATTTAAATTATGTAAGCGAAGAAGCGATGCGGAAGCTGAAACGAAATAAAAGAACGTAAATAATATTTTACATACCTTTCAATTGATAAAATGATCTCTAGTTATGATATACTAGAAAAGCTGAAAATTTTATACATATGAATGAAGGGGGCGGCTTGATGCTGCTCTTTTGTTATTTTAATCTAAGGAAAGGAAGGCATATATGCAAGTGAAAACGAATATGAAGACGCGTGAAACGATGCAATGTGCCCTCAACCTTACGGCAAATGCACGAAATGGAATTCTGAAGTTTTTTGACAGTGAACAAGCTTTTTTTGCATCTGAAAAAAGCTTTGAATTATATATTGAAAAAAGAAATGAAAATCGACAAGGAAATTTATCATTTTCCATCTACTTTGATAATGTACAAAATGGAAACCTTGCAACTTTATTAAATGAACGAGTCGCGGTCATGGAATGTGTCATTAAAAATGAAGGTTTTTTAGCAACCGGTTTTCATGTTAGAGGAAAAAGAGAGCCCGTCGCAACGAATAGACGTTATGGTGTGAATTTAAAATTTGTTTTAAATCGTCGAACAGCTGCACAAATGCCGATTGAATTATATACCGCATTACGTGAATTACCGATTGCAGAAGAGCGTTCGGAATATGTGAAAAAGCGAATTGCGAGTTGGGAAGGTTATTTACGAATTCAAGAGATGAATGCAGATGTTGAAGATATTACGACAAATTTCACATCCCCGCGCTTTAGTGAAGACTTTAGTAAAGTACAGATGATTTGTAGTGGGCTCCAAAGAAAAGATTTACGTAAAATGAATGGTTTTAGTGCAAATGTTACTGGTTTATCTGGTGATATTGGAAATGTCATCCAAGTGAATCCATCACAAAAGATGATTGAAATCGAACTATCTTCTAGATTTAAAAATCAAGCAAGACGCCATGAATTGAACTTACACCGATTTAAGGAAATTACCTTTAATAATTTTGCCGAATTAAGTCAAGTTCGCCGTTTACGAAAAGGATTTAAAGACCTTCAAGACGGGTTAGCCGCAAACTCGAATTTAGAGAGAGTTTTATTTGAAGAGCGACCTGTTGTACGGATTTCAAATAAAAAGAAAGAGCTTGAGTTTCATAACCGGCTTAATAAATTTCAACAAGAAGCCGTCACTGGTGCGATGACTGCCAATGACTTATATGTAATTCAAGGCCCACCTGGAACGGGAAAAACCACTGTTATTTCTGAAATTTGTTATCAAAATGCAAAAGCGGGACTTCGTACATTAGTGGCTTCACAGGCGAATTTAGCCGTTGATAATGCGCTTGGTAGACTTTTGGATGACCAAGACATTCGAATTTTACGATACGGACGAACAGAAAGCATTGAAGAAGAAGGCAGAAAGTTTATTGAAGAAAATGTAGCACATTACTGGAAAGAACAAACAATAGAAGCACTTGAACAACAGCTCCAACAACATAAAGAGCGGAGACAGCAATTAGAAGAAGCGTTAATTCGTTACGAAAAGCAATTAAAAGATGCGCAAGAAAAATTGCAAGTCATTGACGAGAAAATTAAAGAGAAAGAATGTGCTCAAATTGAGTATAATTCTTTACAAAAGACTGTTAATCAAGTAATAAACGAAAAACAAATTGTGCTTGAACAACAAACTGCTGAACAGACGAAACAACAACAACTTGAAACGAAGCATCAAACAGTACTAGTTGAAATAGACCGATTGAAAGAAGCCATCAAACAATCTGAAATGCAGCCCGAGGAAATTGCTTTAATGAAAGAAAATGTGGCTGAACTGCAGGAAGTTCAAGAAGTCATACAATACCAAGAAACATTTAATGAAGAACAACAACTTGGAAAAGAACTTCTGTTAGTAGAAGAAAATCAATTAAAAAGACAAGAACATGTACAACAAGTTGAACGGTTTTTAGAGGAATCATTGTTTATTTTAAAATTAGTTGAATTTCAAACATGTCTGACAACCTATCAAATTGATTTATCAAATGAAACACATTCAAAAATAGCCCAATTAGAACAACTTATTTTAAAAATTAAAGAAAGCTTATCAAACAACACGTCTGATGTATGGCATACGCTTGAAGCGCGGATTCAAAAAGCCATTGATACCGTTGAAAACATTTTAAAACAACAAGGGTTTTCATCCCAGACTGTACAAAGAAATCTCCCGAGACGTGTCATGTCCTCAAACGAATTGCATGGTTTTTTGGATCGCTTAGGCCAATTTTTAATTCAGCCACAAACCAAACAGTTATTAAGTACACGCCATTATTCTGCGGAAAGATATGATGCGTTAGAACGATTTGCGTCATCTTACAATATTCTAAAACAGCAAAGAGATTTTATTCGTATGCATTATACAAACATAGACGAGCGCCAACGTATGGAAAATCTTGCAAAGCAGCTTTTTAAAGATATCAAGAAAGAGTCCATCGAAGCTGCAAATCAATCTGTAAACGAACTGACGAAGCATTTAGAAAATGATGCTGGAAAAATAAAGGAGCTTCAACTAGAACAAGCAGACGTACAAGAAAGGCTTGCAACTTTACAAATCCCAAAAGGACATGAAGAATATTCTCTTGCGACTTTAAAAGAAAAGTTCGAGAAATTACAAAGCTTTGATGTGGTCTATAAAGAAAAGCAACAAACTATACAAGAGTACACGCAAACATTAGCAAAAAATGAAAAAGAATGCACTCAACTGCTCGAGAAAATTGAACAAAACAGAGCAATTTTAAAAGAGCAGAAACTAACAATTGAAAAGCTAACAGAAGTGCTTCACGACAATGAAAAAGAGCAGCAGGTACTTCAAGGAAAGATACAAAGTAAGCCGGAAGAAGAGCAAAAAGTAGTGAATGAACAAATTGCAAAATATGATGAACAAATTGCCAGATACCAAGCTGAAAAAGAGCAGTTACCAATGAAAGAAATGTTGCAAACAGAGTGGCTAACAATGTTAGAAAATGCAACAGAATATGATTTAGAAGAAATTAAAAAATTGTATATAGAACATGCAAATGTAATTGGGACAACTTGTGTTGCATCCGCAAGAAGGGACTTTATGGAAGATTATCCGACATTTGATGTTGTCATTATTGATGAAGTATCAAAAGCAACACCACCAGAACTTTTACTACCGATGTTAAAAGGAAAGAAAATCATTTTAGTGGGAGACCATCATCAACTCCCACCGTTAATTGGTCAAGAGACGATGGAAGAGTTTCTTGAAGAAAGTTCATCAGCAGCTGAGAAAAAAGAATTAGAGCAACTATTAAAAGAATCATTATTTGAACGGCTTTTTAGAACATTGCCAAAACAAAATAAAACAATGTTAGCGATCCAGTATCGAATGCATGAAAAGATTATGGATACTATTACGCCGTTTTATGATGAAGACGATTATTTGTTGCAATGTGGGCTAGAAAATTCCGATCTGGAAAGAAATCACTTGCTTGAATCACGGGATTTCAATGAAAATCATCATTTGTTATGGTTTGATATACCGAATGAAAAGCCTTACTTTGAAGCGCGTGTGAAAGGCGGGACAAGTCGTTATAATGAAGCGGAATTATCGAAAATCCGGTCATTATTAAATGACTTAAACGAAGCAACGGGCCGGGCAATTACCCAAGGAAAGTTACAAGCGGGTGAAAAGAAAAATATCGGTGTCATTAGTTTTTACGGTGAACAAGTTAAACGGATCGACAGACTCATAGAGCATGATTTACATTTACCAAACTTACATTGTAGAACAGGTTCAGTAGATAAGTTTCAAGGAATGGAAATGGACGTCATTATTTTAAGTTTTGTACGGAACCATGATCATCCAAGAGGCGATATAGGCTTCGCGCAAGATTATCGTCGTTTAAACGTCGCATTATCACGAGCAAGAGAGTTGCTTATGATAGTGGGGAGTGCAGATATGTTTACGAAACGGCCGAAAAATAAAAATACGAGAGAAATGTTTACGCATTTACTTGAGAAAGTAAAAGAACAAGATGGCTGGCATAAGTTGTTTTCAGAGGAGAAATAAAGTTATGAAAGAATTAAGAAATCGTTTAAAGAATGAACTTCAGCGAGATCTTCAAATTGACATTAAACATCAACAAATATGGAATTTACCAGTTCAGTCACTCAAAATTGAATTTGAAACAGTCGAACAAACGAAGATGGATGTATTAATGAAAATGTTGCTTATCGCTTTTCGAGAATCATCATTTCAAAATAGTAAACAATTAAGTGAGGTCTTATTAGTAGAACCACTCTTTATTGAAAATATTACGAAAAAAATGTTACGGGCAAATCTTATTGAAAAACAGGAGGAAATTTTTACATTAACAGACAAAGGACATGAACAGTTAAGAAATGAGATTTTTATTGATTTACCCGAAAATCGAACAGAAAATCTTTTATTTAGTCCATGTCATGAGAGATTTCTATTCGGGCAATTGGAAGAAAGTCAAGATGAAGTAGAAGAATACCGGTTATTTGATGAGTACGCCAACTGGGATATTGAGGCACTTGATGAAAATATGATTCGCGAAGCACTTCAAAGTACGATTCAATCAGAGGAAGCCGCACAAGTCCAAACTGTAATTTCGAGTATTCATGCAACTGCTCCCTTAACAATGAAATTCATCCCGTGCATTGAATTTCTTCTTTACAATAAAGATCAAGATATCTTTTATGCACGGATTTGGAACACGTTGGTAAATGAATGGGATGAAACACTTGAAGAACAAGTTACTGAACGTAATCGACAAGCATGGCGTAAAGAATATACAAAACACTAAATTTAAAAAGTAGGGAAAAGGAATCAAAATATGCTTATCCTCTACTTTTTATTATATTAACCAATCACAAATTGCGGCTAAAGTTAATATAATAAAAAAGTAAGAGGTGTTATATGTCATGACATGGTTAATTATTTTAGCCTTTGCAGTATCGTCGAGTATTGATAATTTAGGCGTAGGAATGTCTTACGGTCTTCAAAAAATAGAAATACAAGTACGCCAAAACCTGCTCATTGCAACTATTTGCTTTCTTTTTAGTATAGGCGGGATTTACTTTGGAATTTGGATCTTTCATATTATTCCTGGTATGTTCCCTGTCATTTTAGGTGCAGTTTTGCTTATAATTATTGGAATTCGCGTTATTCTTCTAGCAAAATCTGGTCAAAAGGGATCTTCTAACGGAAATAAACAGAAAGCAGGACTAAAGGAAGTATTTAAAAATCCTGAAGTTCTAGGGGAATCTGATACGAAAAAAATCGGCTGGATTGAATCGATTGTATTAGGCATTGCATTATCTGCAAATGCATTAACAAATGGTGTAGGTGCTGGCTTGATTGGATTATCTCCATTAGCTATTTCAATTACAGCAGCAATCGGAAGTTATTTTAGCATTTGGATTGGCGTGACAGTTGGATACAAAGTAGCCCATATTCGGATTGGGTCTTTTACCGTTGGACAATTTGGTACACTTATTAGTGGCGTTATTTTACTGATCATCGCTATATTCGCTGTCTATGAAATCTACCAATGAAAAATTTATCCCGCATTAACGGGCAGTAAGACTCCCACTTCAATATTTAAGTGAAAACGGTAAAGATAAGTGGGAGATCAACTGCCCGTAAAAGCCCGATTGGTTCGGGCCAACACGACGTTGGTCACGCAGGCGTTGACACAGGACGTGTCAACGCCTGCGTTCCGCTTCAATCAGTGGGGGATGAAGAGAACCCCCACTGATTGAAGTTTCACTTTATTAATTAAATGAGCCAGCCCTTCAACATCTTAGTCTTCACTTTCTTTAGAAAGTGTCTTAAGAATTTGTTAGGGCTAGCTCTATCTATTATCATAGTTGTTGTTTGTCAAAGCTTCTTTTACTGCTTCTTCTATTTCTTGATAACCCGTACAACGACAAATATTTGACTCTAAATAACTTTTTATCATCGAGTCAGATGCATTTGGTTCATTATGAATTAAGTCATTGCCATTCATAATAAAACCTGGTGTGCAATACCCACATTGAAAAGCAAATTTCTCAATAAAAGCTTTTTGAATAGTAGTGTCTTGCAGTCCTTCAATCGTTGTAATGCATTTATTTTCTGCCTCAACTGTAAGCATTAAACAAGACTTTATCGCTTCTCCATTAATATTCACTGTACAAGCACCACAATCTCCATTTAAACATCCTGGTTTTGTTCCCGTTAAACCGATTTTCTCTCGAATCGTAAATAATAATGTGTCAATGTTTCTTACGTGAACATGATATTGGTCATTATTTATAGAAAGAGTAACGATGCGCGACGTCATTATGTTTTCGCTCCTTTAAATGCATCTACAACCTCTTGTAGTAAGTTTTTCAAAACAAAATGTCGGTAATCCATCGAGCCATGAACATCACTTAATACGGGAGATGAAAGAGCATTTAAAACACCGTCTAGCCTTTCTTTTGCGGTTAATGAGGGATCATTGATGCGTTTATCGATATTAACATCGTGAAATGGGAAGTTACATAAACCACTAAAGGCTACTTTTAATTGTTCCTTCTTTTTTACAGCTGCTACGGTAATTAATGGGTAACCTACATCCCATTGTTTTCTTTTTTTGACGGTATAAAAAGGGAAGTTCACTTCATTTTTTTTAACTTTTAATTGAACGAGCAAGTCTTCATTTGATAATTGCAGTTTCTGATTAAAGATTGACTTGAAAGGATATTCCTTTATACCTGTTCTATTTGCAATAACGGCCTTGCTTTCTGTTATTAAAAAGGGGAGAGCAGCTTCTCTATAAAAGATATCCCCGCAAATATTTCCACCTAAAGTAATTTGGTTACGAGACGTTTGGTCAGCAATTTGTGCAATTGTTTGATTGAGTAAAGGAAAGAAATTCGTTTTAATGACTTGGGTTAAGGAAAGGGCAGCACCAAGTGTTATTTCATTTTCATCACTATATGCAAGTAAACATTCATGAATCGATTTAATATTTATGATGGCATCTAAGTCAAGTCTTTCACTACGAGCAAGTGTTATAATTTCAGTGCCACCAGCGTAATAAACAGGTTTTTTTCCTTCCTCAACCAACCGATGAAATAGCTGAGTTGCTTCTTCAATAGTCGTTGGGTTATAGTAGTCGACGTCATAAGCGATCATCATTTTTCACCGCTTTCCAAATCTGCTCAGGCGTTAAAGGTAATTGATGAAGATTGACATTAATTGCAAGAGATAAACCATTTGCTAACGCTGCTGGCATACCAATTAAGCCACTTTCTCCAATTCCTCTCGCGCCAAAAGGCCCGTCAATATGGGGTGTTTCAAGAAAATCGACAATATAATTTGGATGATTGCCGTAACGAAATGATCCGTACGTACGTATTCTAGGATTTTGGATTAAGCCATCATCATCAAATAACAAAGTTTCACCACTTGCATAATTTAACCCCATTGCCATGCCTCCAGTAATTTGCCCTAAAGCTGTTTTCATATTCAATATTTTTCCTGCATCGATAACAGAATAAGCATTTATGATTTTATAAGTAAAATCTTTTATATTGAACTCAATCTCAACACCTTGAGCACCAACTGTATATTCAGGGCCCGTTTTTCCAATCCCCGTTTCTTTATCAAGATTTGTTAGTTGGCGCAATGAATACGTACCTCTTCCAATCACTTGGCCACCTATAGTATAGCCGTTCGGATATTTATACCCGTAACAAACTTCTTTAACTGGGATAGCGGTTTCGGGTTCATCACGCAAATATATTTTTTCATTTGCAATTTCTAAATCATCAGGTGAACAAATAAGCACTTGAGCGGCAATAGTTTTCAGCTGATTCATTGCATCATCCGCTGCTTTTAATAAAGCACGTCCAGCCATTAATGTTCCGCGACTCGCAGCGGTTTTATAATGTTCGGGGGTTGATTGAGTGTTGACTTCCATCTGAATATAGATTTTATTAACATCCATTTGCATTTTTTCTGCTAATAGTTGTGCAAGCGTTGTTTTTGCTCCCATGCCAATTTCTACAATACCTGAAAGAATATTAATGCTTCCATCAGGATTGAATAATAAACTTACACCTGAAGAAGCATCTGGACCAATCGTGGATGTTTTCCAAGAGCAGCTTATCCCTTTAACTCTAATTATGTCATTTTCAATTTTCTTAAAGGTTCCTTCATGCCAATTCATTTGTTCTTTTAATTTCTTGATGCAGGCTGGTAAATTTCCGATAGAGCTGTTATTTAAAGGCACTTGAGTTGGAGTAGTATGCCCTGGTAAAATGATGTTTTTTTCTCGAAATGACAATGGATCTATTTTAAGTTTTGCTGCTAGTATATCCATTGTTCGTTCAAACGCAAATAAAATTTCAGAATGACTAAATCCACGATAAGCCGTTGCATAAGGTCGATTCGTATAGATTGCAAGGGAATCACAAGAAATATGGTCAATTTTATAAGGTCCCGTGCAAGTAGCGGCAGCGGCTTTTACAAGTAGCGTACTTTTGTCAGCATAAGCCCCGCTATCGAATAAATATAAAATTTTAGCGGCTGTCAGCGTTCCATCTTTCCGTGCACCAAGTTTCACTTTTGCTTTGAGACCAATGCGTCCCGGGGCAGTCATCATATCTTCTTCGCGGGTATAATGTAATTTCACAGGTTTTCCACCTACAGCCTTTGAAGCAAGATAGGCAATGAGTTCTAAATGGATGGCTACTTTTCCGCCAAATCCACCACCAATGAAAGGGGCAGTTACAATTATGTTTCCGATTTCTAAGTTAAAGTACTCGCTCATTTTTTCTTTAATGCGATAAGGAGCTTGCGTACTAGAAGTCATGTGAACTTCGCCACTGCGTTTAATCTCTAAAGTGACAGTACGCGTTTCTATTGAAAGATGATCAGAAGGTGGTATTGTAAACTCTTCTTCGATGATAATGTCACTTTCAGTCCAACCTTGCTTGATATCACCTTTTCTTATTTTAACCCGGTTCGCTATATTCGAGTCAGGCTCTGGATAAACATTGTCACTTTTTTTGTAATTAGCTAATTTCTCATGAATTAATTTTGCGTGTGATTGAATTGCTTCTTCAGGCGAATGGATAACCTCTAAAGGCTCGTAAGTCACTTTAATTAAATTTGCTGCTTGTTTCGCTTGATAGTTCTCTTTAGCGACAACAACAGCAACTGGCTCGCCTTGATAACGAACTTTTCCGAATGCAAGAATAGGTCGATCTTGAATTTCATCGCCAGTTAAAGGAAATGGTTCACCAAGTAAAATCGCTTGAATACCCTCTACTTGTTCAGCTTCAGAAATATCAATTTTTATAATGCGTGCATGTGCATGCGGGCTTGTTACGAGTTTAACATGTAGCATATTAGGGGATATATAGTCTGCTGTATATTTAGCTGTACCATGTACTTTTTCTATTGCATCTTTACGTTTAATGCTTTTTCCGATATTCCAAGTCATGCATTGTTGCCACCTTTAAATTGAATGTTAATTCTATTGTTGCTCTTCTTTTGAAAAGTTATTCAAGAATGAACAGTAAAAACTGCCCTTCAAAGGAAAGGACAGTTTTATCTCACATTCACGAATAACAATGCCCACTTTCAGAAAAAAAGTGTGCTAACTATTCGTGAAATTCCAATTGGCCCAACTAACAATCAATAGAAGAACACCATTGGTTGAAGTTTCACTTTATCTAAACCATCGCAAGAAGTGCATCTCTTCCAATCGTTCCCGCTGAAATGCCGAGATTTTCAGCTTCGTATGTGACTGATTCGAGCGGAGCTTCTAGCAAATCTTCAATCGTTTTCACTCCAACAGCACGGCCTGCAATTACTTTTCTTTTTTTCAATTTTTCATTTAGTAGCGCAACATCTAGTGCACCACACATAATATAACCAATTTCATTTGTTATGATTAATAAATTTGTATTTGGAAGTTCAACAACGATACTTAAAAAAGAATGCCCTTGAATAGTAATCGGTTGTAAGTTAATCATTCTCTCACTCCTTTTTAGCATGATAATTCAAGTTTTTATAAAAGGGATATCCCTCGTAATACATTATGATGATATTTAAGAAAGTGTGTCCTTCTTTGTTAAGAAAGGGAGTATGGTACACTATTTTTATAAGCATTAGAAAGGAAGAGTGTAAATGGTTAATGTTTTATTTGTTTGTCTAGGAAATATTTGTCGTTCACCAATGGCAGAAGCGGTTTTTCGCCATATCGTTCAAGAAGAAGGTTTAGCAGATCAAATTAAAGTCGATTCTGCTGGAACGAGTAATTGGCATATCGGAAAACGTCCACATGAAGGAACTTTAGCGAAGTTGGAAGAATTGAATGTATCTTCAGCAGGTATGTCTGGTAGACAGTTAGAAGTCAATGATTTGGAGGAGTTTGACTACATTATCGGAATGGATGAAAGTAATATCGGAAATATTCGCGAGATATTAAATGAACCAAGTCACCCAAAGATTTTCAGGTTTTTAGATTTAACTGATCTTCGTAAAGATGTTCCAGATCCTTATTATACAGGTGATTTTGACGAAACACATGAACTTATTATTGAAGGTAGTCACGCATTATTAAGAAAAATAAAAGCGGAACATCAACTCATCTAAGTCAATGAAAAAGGAGCCTAACCATAATCGGTTAGCTCCTTTTTTGTTAAATCATTCACTTGATGCTGTCGTATAGATTTGAGAAGTTTTGACTAGCGATTGGCTGGGCAAGGGGAGCATTTGCTGGATAAAGTAAACCATCTAATCCGAGGCAATCTTAAATACATATCGCATGTATTTAAAACTAGTAATGGACGAAGATTTATCTTCCAAACTAATAGAAAGGTCTTGTCAAGTTCATATAATGTCATGAGATGATTTTCTGTTAGGATTTTAACTTGATTCAGCAGAATTCCCCCACTTCTATAAGTGGCGGGATGAATGCCGAAAAGGTACTTTCAATCAGAGGGAGTTCAAACTCCCTGCTGATTCAAGTTAAGCCTCCGGCGGATGTCAGGGATTTTGTAAGGAAA
>JAPFCR010000037.1 GCA_026169375.1 Sporosarcina sp.
CCCATCCGCCGCTAACATCAGAGGAGCAAGCTCCTCGTCTGTTCGCTCGACTTGCATGTATTAGGCACGCCGCCAGCGTTCGTCCTGAGCCAGGATCAAACTCTCCATAATCTTAGCGTTCGATACGCAGCGCATTGCGTTGTCGACTTCAGTCATTCGGTCGGTCACGTACTGATGTACGCTTCCTACCTCACTCCATCGTCTCCTAGCACTGCACTACGTCTCGAACACCAGTCAAATCTTCTAATTAAAGAAGAAAGAGAAATTCGATTAGCTCGATTTCTTTGCTGGCATCTTGTTAGATGTCCATTTGAATCCAAAGATTCAATTCTCATAATTGAACGTGTCAATCATGAATGTATATCTTGACGTTTTGCTGTTCAGTTTTCATGGTTCATTCTAAACATCCGACAAACTCTCTCGTCGGGAGTTATTACATCATAGCAAACTCAAACTACATTTGTCAACAACTTTCTACAAGAAAGTTTTTCGTGAATCAAATATTCAATATCGCTTTCGTTTGCTGAGAATTAAATATAACCCATATCTATTTTAATGTCAACACTTTTGTCGAACTTTGTTACATAAAAACACTTTTCGCTTTTTCTTTCCTTTCTTTTGTGTACTAGAAAACCAAACTACTTTAAATCTCTTCTATATAATAGACATTTTATCTTCTTAACAAAACTACCTTGTAAGTGATTTAGTCATGAATCATAAAATACTTCTATAGTAATTAAGCTAATTTCAATTATGAAAACCAAAAGATGTCTACTTACTATAATTAGTTAAGTAGACATCTTATCTTAAAGCATTTATTTAATAAATATAAAGTAAAGAATGAAAATTACCCATAAACCATACATAATCGGATGAACTTCTTTTCTTCTTCCACTTAAAATCATTGTAATTGGATAAAATATGAAACCAATTGCGATTCCCGTTGCAACACTATAGCTAAGTGGCATTATAATGATTGTAAAGAATGCTGGAACTGCAATTTCAAAACTTGTCCATTCGATATTCCCTAAAGCAGAAACCATTAAGACACCTACAATAATAAGAGCCGGAGCTGTAACTTCGCTCGTTACAACCATAAGTAATGGCGAGAAAAACAAAGCCAGTAAGAATAAACCACCCGTAACAACTGAAGCAAAACCTGTTCGTGCACCTGCGGCAACTCCAGAAGTAGACTCTACAAAAGATGTTGTCGTTGATGTACCGAAAATCGCTCCTGTTACCGATGCAAGTGAGTCGGAAAGTAATGCTTTCCCTGCACGCGGAAGTTTTCCTTCCTTCATAAGACCAGCTTGATTTGCTACTGCAACGAGCGTACCTGCCGTATCAAAAAAGTCTACAAAAAGAAAGGTAATCACAATCACTATAAATTGTGCTGTAAATAATGAGGATGGTTCGTGAACAATTGCATCAAACGCTGCACCAAACGTCGGGGCAACACTAGGAATTTTAGAAACGATTTGATTTGGCATACTAATAAGCCCTACGACAATTCCTACGATTGTCGTTAGAATCATTCCGTAAAAAATTGCACCATTTACTTTCCTTACCATCATCGCTACTGTAATAACTAAGCCAAAAATAGCTAGTAAAGTTGGACCAGCAGTTAAATCTCCTAATGTTACGAGAGTGTTTGGATCAGCGACAATAATATTCGCATTTTGAAACCCTAAAAACGTAATAAACAATCCAATTCCCGCACCTACTGCATACTTTAATTGCGCAGGAATCGCGTTGATAATCAATTCTCGAAGCCCAGTTAAAGATAAAATAATAAAAATAAGCCCTGAGAATAAAACCCCTGTTAATGCCGTTTGCCACGGAATGCCATATGTAAGAACAACCGTGAAGGCAAAAAATGCGTTTAATCCCATCCCTGGAGCGAGCCCAATTGGATACCTAGCAATAATTCCCATGAAAAGAGAACCGACTGCTGCAGCAAGTGCTGTCGCAACAAAAACTGCTCCTTTATCCATTCGCATTTCATCTGGAATTCCCGTTACACCGTCAAGCGACAACATAAGTGGGTTAACAACTAAAATATAAGCCATTGCTAAAAATGTCGTGAGTCCACCAATGATTTCTTTCCGGTAATTCGTATTCAATTCATCAAACTGAAAATATTTCTTCATACAATGCCATCCTTTAATCCATATTTAACTAGCTATATCCATTCATCTAATCTTTTATTCCAATGTCCTCTATGCAAATTTCAATTATTTCTATCAATTTTGTTGCATCCATCCAATCTGCTTATGTTAAAATTCCTCATTTCTTTCGCATAAATCTTTGATGTTTCTCTAATTACTGATTCACAAAAAAGCATACAGCTTAGCACTGTATGCTTCTATAAAAGTATTGTGAAATGCCTTCTTCAAATGAATTTCTTCTAATAAAACCTTCTCGTAACAAGAAGGTTTTCATTAAGCATCCAATCTTTCCAATAGGACATCACTTGAGTTTAATAAGAATAAGATTTCACCATACGTAGTTAGAACATTTAAGGTGTTCTAGTAGAAACATCCAGGCCATATTCCTAGACATATACGAAACGGGATTTAGTTTTACTTACATATTGTATAGGATATTTTCATGAAAAGAAAGCGAATAAGAACACAAAACTCATCTTTTTATGAAGTATGTACATTAGTTTTCCCAACGATCATGAGATGTTGCTTTCCAACACGAAAAAAAGCTTGGAATACCTTTTACAAAGGTTTCCAAGCTTTTACATGCTATAAAATTACTCCCACTCAATCGTGCCTGGTGGTTTCCCCGTAATATCATAAAGGACACGGTTAACATTCGGAACTTCCGACGTAATTCTTAAACTAATTTTCTCTAATACATCCCATGGGATTCTCGCCCATCCTGAAGTTGTTCCATCAACAGATGTAACCGCACGGATTCCAACAGCGTAATCATATGTTCTTTCTCCGTTTTTCACGCCTACACTTCGAATATCTGGAAGCACTGCAAAGTATTGCCAAATATCACGCTCAAGACCTGCATTTGCAATCTCTTCACGTAAAATTGCATCTGATTCACGTACCATTTCCAGTTTTTCTCTCGTCACTTCTCCGAGTACACGAATCCCTAGACCAGGTCCCGGGAATGGTTGACGCCAAACAATTTCATCAGATAAACCAAGCACAGTTCCTAATGCACGTACTTCATCTTTGAATAATGCGCTCAATGGCTCGATTAATTCAAATTCCATATCTTCAGGAAGTCCGCCAACATTATGGTGTGATTTAATTGTTTCTGAAGTTAACGTACCACTTTCAAGAATATCTGTATAAAGCGTACCTTGCGCTAAGAAGTCAATTCCTTCTAGCTTAGCTGCTTCATCGTCAAACACATAAATAAATTCATTTCCGATAATTTTACGTTTTTCCTCCGGATCTGATACACCTGTTAATTTATTTAAGAAACGGTCTTGTGCATCGATTTTAATGAAGTTCATGTTAAATCGATCTGCGAATGTTTCTACTACACTTTCTGCTTCGCCTTTTCTTAATAAACCATGATCAACGAACATACAAGTTAGTTGGTCACCAACTGCACGGTGAATTAACGCTGCGACTACTGAAGAGTCAACACCGCCACTTAGTGCACATAATACTTTTCGATCGCCAACTGTCGCGCGAATTTTTTCGATTTCAAGCTCAGCAAATCGTTCCATTGACCAATCGCCTTTTGACTGGCAAACATTAAAAATAAAATGTTTTAAAAAGTCAGTGCCTTGCGTCGATTGTTCTACTTCCGGATGATACATCATGCCGTAAACTTGGCGTGCTTCATCGCTAATGACAAGCACTTCATCTTCTTTATTTTTTGCGTTTTTTTGAAATCCCTCAGGAAGCTTAGCGATTGTATGGCCAACACTTTGCCACACTGTTTGTTCCGTCGCTTGTCCTTCAAATAGTTTAGATAAGCCTTCGATCGACATTTCTGTTTCACGATACGTACGCTCTCCCAATACTTCAATCTCACCGCCAAAATGGTTAACAATTAGTTGCGTACCATAACAAACGCCGAGTAATGGAATATCCGTCGATAAAATTTCTGGATCCATCTTATATGCTTCCGCATCGCTTGCAGTAAGCGGGCCACCAGATAAAATAATTCCAGTCGCATTCATCTGTTTAAGCTCTTCGGTCGACATTGTATGCGGATGAAGTTCACTATACATCCCTAACTCTCGAATCGTACGTGTAAGTAACTGGTTATACGGACTACCAAAATCAATAATTACAATTTTCTCTTGTTCTTCTAACAAAGGAGCGGTTGACACGAATCCCACCTCATTCTTTTTTTACTTAAATGATACATCGCTACCAAACTCGCACGTTATATGCATTCGTTTTACAGCACTACCATTCAAAAAACTCTTATCTTTTAATTTTACTGTTATAAATGAAGAAAATCAATCAGAAGTCCTTTTAATTAAATCTTCCCATATCTCTTGTAACTGTTGCCAATCTTGAGCCTCTTTAACTTCACCATAAACACCTTGTTCATAAACAAATGTTAATTTCCGCATATGGTTTACACCAAAATGTTCATCCACTCTTTTTGCATAAGTTGAAAGGGTTTCATTCGACGCACGCTTGATACCACTTCGGTCCAGTTGCTTTAATAGTTGATGATATTGGGTGGTAAATGATCCCCAATTTCCTTCCGTAAAACGATAACGTCGGATAGTGAAGATAGGCAACCACTTTCTTCGAGTGAAATATAAGAGTAAACCAAGACCGATTAGAAAACCACTCAGTAAAACACCTATATAATCATTATGTCTAATCCAATCATTCAGATTAAACCTTCTCTTCTCATCCGTGTTTTGCTTTGCTTCCTTTTCTTGTTCCTTTTCAAATTCATTGCGTTCTTCCTCAGGCATCTCTTCTATTTCTGGATCGTCTAATGATAATTCTATATCATAATCAATATCCGACACACCATTAAAACCAATTGTCGGTTCAAAAGGGACCCAACCCATTTCAGGCATATATGCTTCCACCCAGGAATGCGCTTCATTATTTGACACTCGATAAACTTGCTCTCCTTCACTACTATGCGTCAGTTCGCCAGGCGCAAACCCCTTCACCCAACGTGCTGGAATTCCTAAAGTCCGAAGCATGACAACCATCGAAGAAGAAAAGTTATCACAATATCCTTTTTTCGTATCAAATAAAAACTGGTCAACATAATCTTCACCTTCCGTCGGGATTGCGACATCGGTTCGTTCATATAGAAATCCATCTTGGCTAAAATAACGTTCAATTGCCTTTGCCTTTTCGTAAACACTCTCACTCGACTCTGTTATAGACTGTGCCAGCGCTGAAACTCTTTCTGGCAATGTATCCGGAAGCTGTAAATACTTTTCAAGCTCCCGATTAACGACCAATTCATCGAGTGCAGTTTCTCTCAATTGCTTCAAACTAAACGACGCTTCATTAAACGTCATATGATAAGCATTCAAAGGAAATTTCTTGCCATTTTTTTCAGTTTTATATTTATCCATGAATCGGTCATAATAAATTGTCGCTTCATGCGCGCTATCAACCGATAACAGCCCGTATGGATGGATAATAAAAGGGAACTCTTCAGCCAATGAAAGCTGCGCACTTCTTAAATCCTGCACAGCTGTCCCTTCAGACAGTACTTCCTCGCCTAAGGCAATCTCTCTTGGCAACGAATCTACTCCCGATTGTTCCCATCCTTTTGATGTATACGTATCTTTTGTTTCGACTTTCCAATATTGTTTTCGGTCAACTGTCGCTTCAAATATCAACGAATCATCTTGTATAAATGGTCCACCTAATTGCGTATCATTTGGATCGTAACCACTTTTTGAAACTGCTGGATTTTCCTCAATCTTGTTATCAACCACTGCTTTTAAAAAAGGCACCGGATCCGCCCATATTGGGGAGAGTTTTGGTAAAAAAGAGATGAATAGACTACTCGTACTTAATAAGAAGACAAGCGGTAGCATAATGGATATAAATTTACGCATGGAAAAAGATTGTTCATATTTTACATTTAATCTTACAACCATAAGTAAACCGAGCAACAAAAGACCGACGAGCATCAACATCAATATTGAATTTTCCGCTGAATATTCACTAAAAGTATCCGCAGTCGCAATTAAAATGATCGTTGTAAAATAGAATAATAATATACGTTGTTTTACTTCAATCCAGTAACGAATTAAATAAACTAGCATCCAAATAAATATGAAAAACACTAGCGTTCGAGATACATTCGAAACTTTAGCAATCTCCCCTGTTAAAATAAACGGGACATCTGATGGAATAGATTGAATGATATATGAAAAAGTACTGATTGAAAACTTAGTGCCATCTAAGTAAATCGTTTGAATTGCCCACACAATATATAATAATTTCAATATCATGGATAACGGCCATCTTACCTTTAACAAGGACAACACAAAACTACCGCCTACAAACAATAAAAACAAAGACAAATAGCCCGTTTTAGTTACTTCTGTAATTAAAACGAGCCATTCTCGTAATAAAATGAAGGTTAGTATATAAAGTAAAGCGATAAACGGACGACTTACTGTTGAGTCTTTCATCTTGAAGCCACCTCTTTAAATGCATCTGTAAATTGACGTTCTTTGATAAGTTGTACGATAATTCCTTTTGCTTCCGCAATATTAATTTCATCTCGTATCGAACTTGTCATCGATTGCTCATTTTCCACAATAACAAAACAGACGATAGAACGGTGCTTCATCACAAGTTTATCCATTAATGCTTGTAAATCCTGGTCAATCCTACCTGTAATCACAACGACCATGCCATCTTGATTAAGTGCTTTTTTAAAAGAAGCTGTCGGAAAAATTTGTTCAACTTTTTCTGGTTGAACTTTCGCTAAATAAGTTAATATCATTCGAAATCGTTCTTCTGATTGAATCCCCAAAAAAGCCTCTGTTTGATGAACAGGTAAAAACTGTATCGATAATTTTTCTTTTTGCACTTCTTGTAAAATCGATGCAGCAAAAGTGATTTGTGCTTCAAAAGTAGAAGACGTTCGATTATCAAAAACGAGTTGTAAATCTTGTGAACCACTTTCATCAAATTCTTTCGTCATTAACGTTTGCGTTCTCGCAAATGACTTCCAGTGAATCCATGACATACGGTCCCCTTCTTCATAATCTCGTATACCTGTAACTATATTCGTATCTTTTAACATCGTAAACGGAGATGATGCCAAACCACCTGCATACCGCGTTTTTAGTGGGACATAATGAACTTTTTCCACTTTCGGATAAACGAGCAGTGTATTTGTGACAGGAAGTTTTTTCTTTTTTTGAATCCAACCAAAAAAGTCAGTCACTTCAAGCTGAATCTCTGAAGCGATATGCTCTCCACGCATCAAATGGTCAGTTGCATACGTCCAGTTCAACTTTCTTTTCCAACCTACTAAGAGGAGTTTATGCTTTTTCTCGATAGACGCTGATGATTCGCCATCGATCCATTCATCATGAACCACCATATATAACAATGGAAATGGCATCTTTCTTGTGAGAATCACTTCAATCTTCAAAACATCGCCTACTTGATAATAAGTCGATGTGACAATGCGTTCAGCTGAAAATCCTGATAATGGGTAAAAGAATAATAGTAGGCTATATAGCGTAAATGGAAGAATCGCATAAAAAATTGTCCAGCTGACGACACCTCCTTGAAACATCGCAAAAACAAATGCCCCTATTACAATGAATACAACAAATAACAATCGACCAATTGTTGAAATTGATTGATATATTCTTTTCATCATAGAGAAGCCTGTGTAATTGGAACCGGAATTTTTGCTAAGATACGTTCAATCACTTCTGCAGTTGTAATTCCTTCATATTTCGCCTCTGAGCCCAATGTAATTCGATGACTAAACACAAAGGGCAATAAATATTGAACGTCATCTGGAATCACATAACTTCTATCATTTATTAAAGCATACGCTTGACACGCCTTCATTAACGCAACAGATCCACGAGGACTAACCCCTAAATCAACCGCCGGATGATCTCTTGTCTCTGCTGCGCAGGAAACAATATATGATTTCACCGAATCATTTACAATTACTTTTTCAACTGCGTCTTGAAGGGCTAGTAATTCGTCTAACGTTAAAACAGCTGATAGTTTTTCAATAGTCGTTTCTTTTTCTGCACGTCGCAACACTTCGATTTCCTCTTTTTGTGTTGGGTACCCCATTTCTAATTTGAATAGAAAACGGTCCAACTGAGCTTCCGGAAGTGGATATGTTCCTTCGTGTTCGATTGGGTTCTGTGTCGCCATTACGAAAAAAGGTTGGTCCATTAAGATCGTTTTACCATCAACTGTAACCGATGCTTCTTCCATGCTTTCCAATAATGCGGCTTGTGTTTTAGGAGATGTACGGTTAATTTCGTCTGCTAAAATAATATCTCCTAAAATAGGTCCAGGACGAAATTCAAATTTCATTTCTTTTGGATTGTAAATCGACACTCCTAAAACATCGGAAGGCAATAAATCTGGTGTAAATTGAATGCGCTTAAAATCTGCACTTACTGATTTCGCAAGCGCTCGCACCATCATTGTCTTTCCAACACCTGGCACATCTTCCAGTAAAACATGTCCTCTCGCAATTAAAGCCGTCATACTCAATTTCGCAATGTCTCGTTTACCAATCATGACACGCTCTATATTTTCTAGGACTCTTTCAATCATTTTGTTATAATCCATAATGTCCTCCTATGCACGCTTCCAAATACTACTATTTATCTTACAGGATAACCTTTTACGCAACAACTTAGACAATAAAATGACTACTTAAATCTGATTTAACATAAAAACACTCCCATTTGTTAACGGATTCCTTAAAATCCACCTACCAAATGAGGAGTGTATGATCATACGATTTTATTCAATTGTTTTTCTCATGCATTTATTTCCAAAAATCATCAAACACTGTAATGGGCATATGCCTTTTGTGCATTGATTTCTTATAGTGATTTTCCAAACGTTTTTTTGCTTTTTCCGGAATTTCTTTTCCTTCTAAATAATCATCGATATCGTCATATGAAACACCGAGTGCATCTTCATCTGCAAGTGCTGGTTTGTCTTCTTCTAAATCTGCCGTTGGCACTTTTTCATAAAGATGTGGTGGACAATTTAATGCCTTTAACAGTGCACGACCTTGTCTTTTATTTAATCGATAAATCGGCATCAAGTCCGCTCCGCCATCACCAAATTTTGTATAAAAACCGGTTATAGATTCCGCTGCATGATCACTTCCGAGTACAACGGCTTGATGCACTGCCGCAATGGAATACTGGGCTTTCATACGTTCACGCGCTTTTTCATTTCCTTTATCGTAATCCGATAACTCTACACCCGCATCTTCAAGCGTTTTTATACTTGCATCTACAGCTTCTTTAATGTTAATCATATACGTTTTAGAGGGACCGATATATTCTAATGCGTCTTGATTGTCTTGTTCATCAAATTGAACACCATATGGAAGACGTACAGCAATGAATTGATAACGTGCTTCTCCTATCTCTTCGTTCAACTCGTCAACAGCCATTTGCGCTAATTTCCCCACGAGTGTGGAGTCTTGACCACCTGAAATTCCAAGCACGAAGCCATTTAGAAAGGTGTGTTTCTGCGCATACGCTTTCATAAAATCAATGGACCTTCGGATTTCTTCATGTACATCAATTTCAGGCTTTACTTTTAACGCTGCGATAATTTGCTGTTGCAATATACTCATATTACCGCTCCTTCTCTAAATACTGTTCAACCATTTCTTTCGCTTCTTCAATATTGTTCATTTTATTATCCCAGCATTTTTGACTTAAATCGACTGGATATTCTTCTGGATTTAATGACCGTTTATACTCGTCCCATAATAATGCTAAACTCTCCGCTGCATACTGTTGAATTTCTTGAACAGGTGGGCAGTCATAAATTATTTCACCGTTTGCTATGACTTGCTCATGTAAGTCTTTTGCTTCGAAGTTCGTCACAAACTTTGAAACGAATGTATGCACGGGATGGAACATTTTAATCCGTTCTTCGGAGGCGGGGTCTTCATCATGCATCGTAACGTAGTCCCCTTCAGCCTTCCCATTTTCGCGGTCAATAATTCGGTAAACATTTTTTTGCCCTGGTGTTGTTACTTTTTCTGGTGAAGAAGAGATTTTAATCGTATCTTCCATCTCACCTTCTTCATTTTCAATGGAGACGATTTTGTAAACTGCACCTAATGCCGGTTGATCGTAAGCGGTAATGAGTTTCGTTCCAATTCCCCAGACGTCTACTTTAGCGCCTTGTGCTTTTAAGTTTAAAATTGTATATTCATCTAAATCGTTCGACACGACAATTTTCGCATCATAAAACCCAGCTTCATCCAACATAACTCTCGCTTCTTTCGATAAAAAGGCAATATCTCCACTATCTAAACGAATCCCGATAAAGTTGATCTGATTGCCTAATTCCTTCGCCACTTTAATCGCTGTTGGGACACCAATTTTCAGTGTGTTGTATGTGTCTACAAGAAACACGCAGTCTTTATGGCGTCTTGCATACGCATGAAACGCTTCATATTCACTTTTATATGCTTGAACAAGTGAATGTGCATGCGTTCCTGAAACAGGAATTCCAAATTTCTTTCCTGCACGAACATTACTTGTCGCCTCGACTCCGCCAATGACTGCTGCACGTGCACCCCAAATCGCTGCCGACATTTCTTGCGCTCTTCTCGTTCCAAACTCCATCACAGCTTCTTCTTTTGTCACTTGCTTAATGCGGCTCGCTTTCGTTGCAATTAGCGCTTGATAATTGACGATATTTAACAGTGCAGATTCAATTAGCTGCGCTTCGCCAAGAGATGCCTCTACTCGTATAATTGGTTCGTTGGCAAAAACAACTTCACCCTCAACCATCGAATACATATCACCTGTAAAGCGAAGGTCTTTTAAATAAGCTAAAAAATCCTCATTGTACCCAAGCTCTTCTCTTAAATATGCGATGTCGCTTTCACTAAATTGGTAATTACGTAAATACTCCAAAATTCGTTCTAATCCGGCAAAAATTGCATAGCCGTTGCCAAAAGGTAACTTTCTAAAAAATAATTCAAAGACCGATTTTCTATTGTGAATACCATCCGCCCAGTAAGACTCTGCCATATTAATTTGGTATAAATCGGTATGTAAAACTTTACTGTCATCTGCGTAATTCGAAATCATCACAACAACCTTCTTCCACTTTCTTAGATATCTTTAGTATACACTATTTAACATTTTCCCACGCATTTCAGCTTTTACTGACTCTTTTTTATATTCTTTATCATTTTACCACAAATATTCTTTTTAGCTAAATAACTTCAATCCAACTGCTCCTCCAATAATAAAGGAAAGAAATAACAATCGTTTCCAATTCGCCTCTTCTTTAAAAAAGAGAATACCCATCAGCACTGCGCCCGCCGCACCTAATCCTGTCCAAATCGCATACGCCGTTCCCATTGGAATTTCTCTCATTGCAAGCGATAAGAAAACAAAGCCGAACGTAAATGTAATAACGATTAAACTTAAACGAGCGAGTGACCTTTTTTGCAAATAAAGATTAATACTTAGAACGCCAAATATTTCACCAAAACTTGCAATGACAAGAAAAATCCAAGCCATCGAAATCCCCCTTCCTTACTCTTCAATCGAATGTTCTACTTTATTCTGTTCACTCGTCGTCATTTTAATGCCAATAACGCCGATGATAATCAGTCCGATGAAAAGCCCTTTTACAAATGAAAATGCCGTTCCAAATATAAGAACATCAATTAGTACAATTGCCGCGGCACCTGAACCTGTAAAAACAGCATAAACGGTTCCTGCCGGTAATTCTTCACAAGCTTTTATCACAAAATAAAAACTAAAAACAATCATGATGACCGTCCCAGCCCATTGCCAGAAATTCTCCGAGTATCGTAGACCAATCACCCAAAAGATTTCAACGATCGCTGCAAAAAGAACATATATCCAGCCCATTTCGCCTTCTCCTTCCACATACCTATTACTTAATAGCGTACCAAATATTCTTCATAACTGCTGTATTAAGCTTTCTTTCACTTCGTCGAAAAATTCTGTATACTCTTTATATAAGTAGACTTGAAAAGGGGCGATCAGTTTGAAGTCAATAATTCATATGAAAGATGTTTCACTCACACGAAATAAAAATCAAATTTTGTCGAATATTCAATGGGAAGTGAAACAAGGTGAACACTGGGGAATTCTTGGATTAAACGGTTCAGGCAAAACATCGCTGCTTAACATTGTAAATGGATATCTTTTTCCTACTACCGGAGAAGTATCGATTCTTGAAAATCCTTTCGGCAAGACAAATTTACCTGAGTTACGCAAATACATTGGATTTGTAAGTAGTTCACTCGATCGTTTTTCAAATATCGTCAATCAAGAAACAGTCCAACGTGTTGTGATTAGTGGGAAATTTGCTTCGTTTGGTATTTACGAAACGATTAAAGAGGAAGACCGGATGAAAGCAGATGCTTTATTAGAACGCTTACGATTAAGTTATTTGAAAGATAAACCTTTTTACCTTATATCCCAAGGAGAACAACGAAGAGTCTTGATCGCTAGAGCACTTATGAGTGATCCAGAAATGCTGATTCTAGATGAACCTTGTTCAGGATTAGATATTTTATCGCGCGAACAATTGTTAACGATGCTTTATGAAATCACGGAAAATAATTGCCATATTTTATATGTCACACATCATATCGAAGAACTCGTTCAGGAAATTTCACATGTTCTTCTGCTAAAAGATGGGGAAGTCGTTGCAGCCGGACCGAAGAAAGAAATTGTTACTGACGAACTACTATCAACAACATTTAATCTGCCGATCAAAGTACAATGGGAAAATGAACGTCCCTTTCTTTCAATGATTCAGCAACAATAAACATTAAGGGAATCCTATTAATTCTAATGATCACTTCTTACATATCTATCTTGAACTATCATTTTCGACAACAAAAGAGGATGTCCAATAAGTTGAATCACCTTCGGACATCCTTTACGTTTTACTAAATCGTACTCAATCGAATTCTTAGCGAGGATTGAACATTGCTACACGACGAATGTTTAGTAACTGCTCAACATTAATATTATCTGTCGTGCTACTTCCGCCGCTTGTTCCACAACCTAGTGTTAATGACGGGGCTAGACGAGTTGTTGCACCAATTCCACCGAATGTTCCGCCTGCGTTTACCATAATACGTGATGCATCGATTGTTAAGCCGAATTCTTTAATCTTCTCATCATCTTTCGAGTGGATCATTGCAGTATGGCCACGGCCTTGATTACTTAATAGGTCGCTTACTCGCTCAAGTCCTTCTTCCCAAGTATTCACTGTGAATAAAGTGAGGACTGGAGATAGTTTTTCGCCTGAATAAGGATTCCCTTGTACAACTTCCGTTTGCTCTGCAACAAGTAATGTTGTGTTTTCTGGAACGTCTATTTGAGCTAACTCTGCAATCGTTAACGCTGGCTTTCCTACAATTGCTGGATTTAATGTTCCGTTGTCGCGCAAGATGACTTTACTTAACTTCTCTTGTTGTTCTTCATTTAAGAAGTATGCACCTCTGTCTGTTAACGCTTTTACAACATCTTCTTTAATTGACGCTTCTGTTACAATTGACTCTTCCGATGTACAAATCATACCGTAATCGAACAGTTTACTTTCGAAAATACGGTCCATTGACTCTTCAATGTTCGCAGTCTTTTCAAAGTACGCTGGACCGTTTCCTGCACCTACTCCTATTGCTGGATTTCCTGAAGAGTAAGCCGCCTTAACCATTTGACTACCACCTGTTGCTAAAATTAACGCAGTATCTTCATGGCGCATCATACGATCAGTTTCATCTAATGATGGTTGTTCAATTACTTGGATAAGTCCTTCTGGTGCTCCAGCCTTTACTGCTGCCGCCTCTACTTTACGTGCCGTTTCGATAATACTCTTGACAGCTGCTGGGTGCGGAGAGAACACAATTGCGTTTCTTGTTTTTAAAGCAATAAGCGCTTTAAATGTTACTGTTGAAGTTGGGTTTGTCATCGGGATTAAAGCAGAAATGACGCCCATTGGCAGTCCAATTTCCATAACGCCTTCTTCATCTGTATTTAAAACACCAACTGTACGCTTGTCTTTAATTGAATCATAGACAACTTCACTCGCAAATAAATTCTTCGTTTTCTTATCAGCAACATTACCAAAACCTGTTTCTTCGTTTGCTAATTTCGCTAACTCTTCTGCTGCAGCAGTTAATTCTGTTGCAACTGCCTCAACAACTTGATCAACTTGTTCTTGTGTAAATGTTTCGTACTTTTCTTGAGCCAGTTTTGCTTCTCCAATTAAAACTTCAACTTCTTTGCTTTTCACTTGAGTCATGTTAACTCCTCCTCTATTCGCTATACATATAGTATAAAGCGCTTTCATTCCACTTGGTTAGCATTTTTTTGACATGAATTAGTCTTTTTTTGCACTATCAAGGCAAATTAATGTCTTATTGTTCACAAACTTCCTTTTCTTTACGATTTCAAGTAGAATGAGAATTGGAAGTTTTAAATATTTATTATTCATTTAGAAATGAGGAACTTTCATGTGTAATGTTTTACTGGCAATTCCAGACAAAAAAGAACGACAATATTTAAAAAACATTTTCACAACTAATTTTTTTAACGTTACATTTCTCCCCGACGTTGCACATAGCGACGAAGCTTACCGATTAATCAAGCAAGAAGATGTTGATATTTTAATCCTCGATTTAAGTCCAAGTGCGGATATAGCTTTTCAATATAAAACAAAAATCTTGAAAAAGCAGCCGAATATAAAAGTTATTTTATTAGACGATCAACTTAATGCGCATCATTTACAAACTGCCTTACGTTGTGGGGCCATTGATTATTTAGTAAAACCTTTACAATTAACAGAATGTCAAACGGCCATTCACCGTGCAATTGTCTCATTAAATCAAATTTCATTATTATATGTTGACCAGACAATAACAGGCAAAGAAAAGAGAAAAAACGTTCATACAATGATCCAATATATCCATCAACATTATAATGAAGGAATCAGCTTAGAACAGTTAGCCACTTCAATGCACCTTCACCAAAGTTACGTAAGCCGATCATTCACAGAAATTGTAGGCATGACATTTACACAATATTTACAGTATTATCGTGTTGAACAAGCGAAGAAAAAATTAAGTTCACCGCAATTATCAATTTCTGAAATTGCTGAACAAGTAGGCTATTCAAACTCAACCTATTTCAGTCGGGTGTTTAAAAAAGCTACTGACTTGACGCCGAACCAATTTAGAAAAACTTTCGAAGGAAAAAATACTCCAGCAGACTTTCAACACATCAAACAATTACTAAACGCTTAGTAAAAATAGTGCCTAACAGTCAGAGATTAGACTGTTAGGCACTATTTTTCATATACGATTATTTTATTATGTTTTTTCAGATAGTTATAAAACTTTTCGAATGACCTTCTCTAACCAAGCACTGTTCACATCGATCCCTACTTGACGGCAAAGAGCTTGATGCACTTTTTTAAATGCATTGACGACTTCGGGAACGACTGCCATCACATTCTCTGGTTGTCGATCACTATCCCATTTCGCTAATTCTTCAAGTTGCCAACTTTCTAATGGACTTCGATTGCCTTCAATCTTCGCCCAATCTCCTAACGCATTTGGTTCGATACCCGCTTCCATATACCAGCCGACCGTGATTAAAAAGCGCATCGTGTCTAAACAACCAAGTGCATAGTAAAGTTCTGAACGCATAATTCGTCGATAGAGTTCATGGAGTGAGGCTAGAAATTTTGTTCGCCATAATTCAATGTCTTCTACAGAAGGTTCAAATGTTAACTGATGAGATCTTGCAACAACGTCTTCTAATATGCCTGTCGAATCATAAAAAACTTCTATACTTCGTAACCAAAAAGATGGCAAAACGTCTTTTAGGCGATAATAAAACATATCAACTTTTACAAAATCATCGTAATGTGCTGTACTATAATTTGAATAGGGTGTTTCCTCAAAAAACAAAAGGTCTCCCCAACGTGCTGCACGAAGTCGCTTTTCCTCACGATATTGCTCGAAAGCCTCTTCAGCAATGACAATTCGTAGATCAATGTCTGAGTAATTATCAGAGTTATCATTGCCAATTGAACCACTATAAAAAACTGCTAAAATAAAAGGATCTCCAGCTAAATCCTCTTCAATTGCTTCTTTAATATATTGGCGATGCTTAGGGATTTCAGCATCTCTTTGTAAATGTGTTGATTCATACATCGGTAAGCACCTCATTTCCCACCAAAATGAAAAGTAAATCTTTATTAATTATACACGATTTCATTTGTTATTGTTACATTATTCAAAAGAATCATTTACTTGCAGCATATATATATTCCATTAGCTTTTATATTCAATAACTAATCTTTATCTACTAGTACAGCTTTACTCCGCTCTAATTCAAGAAGCGTTTCTTTCATTGTAACGCCTGCTCGAAAACCACCTAACTTCCCGTCTTTCGTGATGACACGATGACAAGGGACAATAATGGGTACCGGGTTTGCACCAATTGCACCGCCAACTGCTCTGACAGCACGCGGATTTTGAATTTCTTCGGCAATCTTGATATAAGAAAATGTTTCGCCATAAGGAATTCGTTGAAGTGCTTTCCATACTTTCCGCTGAAAATCTGTACCATATAAGTCAAGTGGAATTGTAAATGAACGACGCTCCCCCCGATCATATTGTCGCAATGCTTCTTCGCATTCTTTAAAATTGGCCGCACATTCGATGAGTTCCGCATGTTGAATCTGTTTTTTTACCCATCGCTCCAGTTCTTCAAAAGGCGCGTTTGGCGTACCAATATAACAAATTCCTTTTTCAGTTGCTGCGCTATACATAGACCATTTCCCGACTGTCATGTTAGACCAATAAACTTTTTTCATTGCACGCTTCACTTCTTTCTAACTATAACTTCGTACGCTAGTTGGTTCGCTTCAAAATATTAAATTCTCCCAATTCAACTACTAGAAAACAAGCTCTTTTATTCACTATTACACGTCTGTTTCCAAAACGCAATTCGGCAACATTCACAAAAAAACAAATTGACCTTGTTTAATTTTTCTCTTCATGTTAAAGTGTTAAAAGTCAATGTTTTCTAATAACTTAATATTTTCTTATTATGAGAGACGGAGGGATTTGGCCCGTTGAAGTCTCAGCAACCTGCTATTTAAACCGTGGTGCTAATTCCAAAAGGTGGTTATGATTCACCTTAAAGATAAGAAGAATACTTTAGTCGGTTCTGAGGTGCTCTTCTTATAGAGCCCTCTTTTTTATTGCCACGAATTCATAATGGGTTCAATGAATAATCTTACAAAGGAAAGGAAGACAATTTATGTCGAACAAAAAAATTGCTACACAACTCGTTCAATTAGGTAATCGTAGTGACCCGATAACTGGTGCAGTAAGTACACCAATTTATTTATCAACCGCTTTTGAACATCAAGGGATCGGACAGTCAACAGGCTATGATTATTCGAGAACTAAAAATCCAACGCGATCGATACTTGAAGATGGAATTGCACAATTGGAAAATGGAGATGCAGGTTTTGCTTGCAGCTCAGGTATGGCTGCAATTCAACTTGTATTGTCTTTGTTTCGTTCCGGGGATGCATTAATTGTTCCAGAAGACATTTACGGAGGAACTTATCGACTACTAAACAATTACGCGAACTTTTATCGTATCGAAACAACTTACGCTGATTTTTCTGATGTTTCAAAAGTGGAAACACAAATTACAAAGAAAACAAAAGCAATATTTATCGAAACACCTACAAATCCATTGATGGAAACGATTGATCTTTCAATCTATGCAAAACTCGCGGAAAAGCATGGACTCCTTTTCATCGTCGATAATACTTTCTTAACACCTTATTATCAAAGACCTATTGAATACGGTGCACATATCGTTCTTCATAGTGCGACAAAATATATCGGTGGACATAATGATGTGCTCGCTGGTCTAGTTGTAGCGAAAGGCGAGCAACTTTGTGAACAACTTTTCAATCATCATAATGCAATCGGTGCCACTCTTTCACCACAAGATGCTTGGCTCATCATTCGCGGACTTAAAACGCTACATTTACGTATGAAACAACATACTGAAAATGCGAAGAATATTGCTGCTTTTTTATCTGAAGAGCCGATCGTTCAAGACGTGTTATACGCAGGAGAAGGCGGTATGCTCTCCTTCCGCTTACAAAAAAGTGAGTGGATTAATCCTTTCTTACAAAATTTAAAACTAATTACTTTTGCTGAAAGCCTCGGCGGGGTGGAAAGCTTTATTACGTATCCGGCAACACAAACGCATGCGGAAATTCCTGAAGATGAGCGAACGCGTCGCGGTGTATGTAATAAACTATTACGTTTCTCGGTTGGTGTAGAGGAATCCGAAGATTTAATCGATGATTTAAAACAAGTGTTTGCAACGTTAAAAAATGAAGTGTATCAACATTAAAAATTAAGTATAGAAAGCCGCCTTACTAAGTAAGGCGGCTTTCTATACGATTTAAGATTCTTCGTAGAAACTTTCTGGTATTGGTCCAAATGTGCGTTTATGATAAAGAAGTGGTTCTCTATCACTATTTTGAATATCAAGTACTTCCCCGATCATAATTGTATGATCTCCCGCTTTAACTTGCTTATGTACCTTACATTGTAATGTCGCAAGTGTATCTTTTAAAACAGGTAATGCTAATTCAGATTTCTCCCAGTCACATTGACCGAAACGATCGGGTACACGACTTGCAAATAAGTTACATAAATCACTTTGATCAGAAGCTAAAATGTTTACAGAAAAACGGTCTACTTTTAAAAATGCGTCATACGAACTCACACGTTTATCAATTGACCATAAAATAAGTAAAGGATCTAGTGAAACAGATGCGAATGAATTAACCGTTAAGCCCATTGGCTCATTCTCTTCGTTGTAAGCTGTTACAACTGTCACACCCGTGGGATAACTTCCCATCGCTTTTTTAAAATTTTCTATTTGAGTATCCATAATTAATACCTCCATTGTCATTACTCATTATATAGCGTACACGAAGAAACGCCTTTAGGGGCAATGATTTGCCTATAAAGATATAACGACTAAATAAGTTAATCTTATGTCTTTAAATTCTTGTAAGATAAACTGTAACAAAAAAGTGTTTACTTCAAATTGAAATTAATGATTTGGAGGATTCTTTAGCTTTATTTATTGAAATTACATCAAGAAATTACTTAAATCACCCAAATATTGAACTTGGATTTTTTAAAGTAAAAAAATGATTTCTTATATAACCAATCAGAAGAATAGGATAAACAATTATTTGTTTTCGGAAAACAGTTGCAATTCAAAACACTATTCTGTAAGATAATAATTAATCAAAAGGCAACACCACAACTTAATATTTTTTCTTATCAAGAGAGGTATAGGGACTGGCCCAAAGACACCTCAGCAACCGGCAATTGTTATGTACGGTGCTAATTCCAACAAGTCGTTTAAAGACTTGGTAGATAAGGAACAGACTTATGTATAACGAGAGTCTACTTCCTTTCTAAAAGGTTGTAGACTCTTTTTTTATACAATTCATTCACAATATAGAAAGGAGTTCATACTCATTGGGGGATTTGTTAGAGACATTAAGAGAAAAAATGTTAATTGGTGATGGCGCTATGGGGTCTCTCCTCTATTCTTATGGAGTTGATCGATGCTTCGAAGAACATAACCTTACTCACCCTGAGCAAGTTCTGCATATTCACGAAGCATATATTGCTGCCGGTGCAGATATTATTCAAACAAACACGTACGGCGCAAATTATATAAAGCTCGCACGGCACGGTTTAGAAGATCAAGTGAAGAAAATCAATACAGCCGCAGTACAACTTGCTAAAAAAGCAGCCAATGAAAACACATTTATCCTTGGAACGATCGGAGGCATTCACGGCTCAAAAACTTCAATCGGTTCAACCGAAGAAATCAAAAGAAGTTTTAGGGAACAACTCTATTGTCTTTTACTAGAAGGTGTTGATGGTCTACTTTTAGAAACCTATTATGATTTTGATGAACTAAAAACAGTGTTAAAAATTGCACGCGAAGCGACAGATATTCCAATCATTACAAACGTTTCAATGCATGAAGCTGGTGTATTGCAAAACGGAGTTTCTTTACCTGAAGCATTAGCAGAACTTGAAGCATTAGGCGCTGATGTTGTTGGTGTTAACTGTCATTTAGGACCGCATCATATGTTAAAGTCATTAGCATCTGTTCCAATACTTGAAAAAGCTTTACTTGCAGTTTATCCCAATGCAAGTTTCCCGGGATATCATGACGGTAAACTTTTCTATGAAAATGAACCTGATTATTTTGAAAAATACGCAGAGAAGTTTAGGGAAGTTGGCGTTCATTTAATCGGTGGATGTTGCGGAACAACACCAGAACATATTACAGCATTAAAGAAAGGCCTACAAAATCGCTCACCAGTGAAAGACAAAAAGGTAATTCCAATTGACACAGCAATTAAACCAACAGTTACAACTCTAGATAAGCCAAACTTAGTTGAAATTGTCGAGAAGAGACATTCAGTCATCGTCGAACTTGACTCACCGAAACATCTAGATACGACAAAATATTTTGAAGGTGCAAAAGCATTACAAGATGCGGGCATCGATGCAATTACATTAGCAGACAATTCCCTTGCTTCACCAAGAATTTGTAACGCATCCATGGGATCTTTAATTAAACAAAAATATAATGCGACACCACTCGTACACATCACATGCAGAGATCGCAATTTAATTGGTCTACAATCACATCTCATGGGTTTACACACATTAGGAATTACAGAATTACTTGCGATTACAGGAGATCCAACGAAAATTGGAGACTTCCCTGGCGCAACATCTGTCTTTGACGTTACTTCTTTTCAGCTATTAGAGCTCATTCAAAAATTCAATGAAGGCATTTCTTGGTCAGGAAAGTCACTTCAAGAAAAAACAAATTTCACTGTAGCGGCTGCATTTAACCCGAATGTTCGATACTTAGACCGTGCAATGAATCGCCTACGGAAAAAAATTGAGTCGGGTGCTGATTATTTTATTACACAACCTATTTATAATAAAGAACAAATTATTGACGTTTATGAAGCAACAAAAGATTTAGGTGTTCCCATCTATATCGGGATTATGCCTTTAACTTCTTCTCAAAATGCAGAGTTCTTACACAACGAAGTTCCTGGCATTAAATTAACAGATGAAGTTAGGAAGAGAATGGCTTATGCAAGTAAAAGTCGTGAATTATCTACACAAGAAGGATTGAAAATCGCCGAGGAACTTATCGATATCGCACTTGAATTATTCCATGGCATTTATTTAGTAACACCTTTTACACGGTATGACATGACTGTACATTTAACAAACTATATTCACGAAAAAGTGGAAGCACAAAAAAATGAACCTGTCGGCATTATTAATTAAAAAATAGATCATTAAAAATTAAAGGAGATGGATGATTTGGTTAACGTGATTAGTTCAGTAATTGGATATCCAAGAATCGGAGAAAAGCGTGAGTGGAAAAGAGCTTTGGAAAGTTTCTGGAGTAAGAAAATTTCTAAAGATGAATTAACAACAAAACTTGAAGACATTCGTTTGAAAAACTTACAAAAGTTAAAGAACTTTGGCGTTGACCTCATTCCTGTAGGGGACTTTTCATTATATGACCATGTGCTCGATACGTCTGCAATTTTTGGAATCGTTCCAAAGCGTTTTAAGTACTCAGGGGGTCCCGTCTCCCTAGATACTTACTTTGATATCGCACGTGGAAATGACGAAGCAATCGCATCTGAAATGACAAAATGGTTTAATACTAACTATCACTATATTGTACCAGAGTTTGAAGACTCTACCCCGCAATTAGTGGAAAACCGTCCTTTAGCTTATTATAAGGAAGCAAAGGAGAAACTTGGTATTGATGGAAAACCAGTCGTCCTTGGCCCTGTTACTTTTATTAAACTAGCAAAAGATCAAGAAGACAATTTTGAAACACGCTTAAAACAATTCGCTCCTTTATACGGCCAAATTTTAAAAGAACTTGAAGATGCAGGTGCTACATGGATTCAAATTGATGAACCGAGCTTAACAGGGCAATTTTCAGCGGAAGAATTAACTGTCATTCATACATTGTATGAAGAACTTGCACAAGCTGCACCAAATGTGAAAATCATTCTCCAAACGTATTTTGAAAAAGTAACACACTATAAAGAAATCACGGCTCTACCTGTGCATGGGATTGGCCTCGACTTTGTACATGGTGATTCACTCGGGCAACTAAAAGAGTTTGGTTTCCCGAAAAATAAAGTACTCGCAGCTGGCGTGGTAGACGGGCGTAATGTATGGCGTGCAGATTTAGACGCGAAGCTAGATATTCTTGACCAGATTCAAGTACATGTTGATCCTAATCGATTAATTATTCAACCGGCTTCTACATTACTTCACGTTCCAGTTACGACAAAGACAGAAGAACAACTAGATCCAATTATTAAAGGCGGGCTTTCATTTGCTGATGAAAAAATAGCTGAAATTGTTTTACTAAAAAAAGCAATTGAAGGTGGTAAAGGTGCAATCTACGATGAATTGATTGAAAATCGTGAGGAAAGAAAGGCTTTAAATGCATCAAGTTATCGTCAAAACAAAAAAGTAAAAGAGACAGTTGAAAACTTAACGGAAAAAGATGTAAATCGTCCAGCAACGTTTGCAAATCGCATTATTGAACAAGATAAACGCTTTGAATTGCCGCTGTTACCAACGACAACAATTGGTAGCTTACCACAAACTGCTGAAGTCAGACAAACACGTTCCAAGTGGCGTAGAGGCGATATTACAATTGAACAATATGAGGCATTTATTAACGGGCAAATCGACAAATGGATCAAGATTCAAGAAGAAATCGGCATTGATGTACTCGTTCATGGTGAGTTTGAAAGAACAGACATGGTTGAATACTTCGGAGAGAAATTTGCTGGATTTGCTGTAACGAAATTCGGTTGGGTTCAATCTTATGGTTCCCGTTGTGTAAAGCCACCACTTATCCTTGGGGATGTCGCATTTAGTGAGCCAATTACAGTAAAAGAAAGCGTTTATGCGCAGTCATTGACGGAAAAACCTGTAAAAGGAATGCTCACTGGGCCAGTCACAATTTTAAATTGGTCATTTGTACGTGACGATATTCCAAGAGTTGACGTTCAAAACCAAATTGCACTTGCGTTACGTGATGAAATTTTAGCACTTGAAGAAAATGACATTAAAATTATTCAAGTAGACGAACCTGCTTTACGTGAAGGTTTACCATTAGATCCCTCGAAAAAAGGTGCTTATTTAGAAGCGGCAGTCTATGCATTTAAACTGGCAACAGCTGCGGTAGAAAATGACACGCAAATTCATACGCATATGTGTTATTCTGACTTCAATGAGATTATCGATTCGATTAGCGCACTCGATGCAGACGTTATTTCAATCGAAACATCCCGAAGTCACGGTGAAATCATCGAAGCTTTTGAAACGAACACATACGACAAAGAAATTGGTCTGGGTGTCTATGATATTCATAGTCCACGTGTTCCAAGTAAAGATGAAATTAAACACAATATTCACCGTGCCTTAAAAACAATTCATCCAAAACAGTTTTGGATTAACCCAGACTGCGGCTTAAAAACGAGACAAGAAAAAGAAACAATCGCTGCTTTAGAAGTCATGATTGAAGCTGCAAATGAAATTAGAAAAGAGCAGTTAGAGATAGTAAAGTCTTAATGATTAAGAAAAACAAGATCGTCCAGTAAATGGACGATCTTGTTTTTTTAATCGCTTACATCGTTTCTAATTTTCTTTCCTGCATAATTTTCCCACCGTATATATAACGATTAACCCTATACTTTAGTTTAACTTTCTGAAAACTCTTTTGTTTTCCCTATATTTTAAATGAACGAAAAGTTATTCTTTTTAGTTACAACGAAAAAGCGAAAGCAATCTTTCCATTTCCTTCGCTTTCTCTATCTTATAAAACGCTAAAGATTTGTATATATGATAACGGTTGAAACACATCAATTTTCATCTTGTCCAGCCAGGTTTTTGTTATACCAAGGATTCAAGTGTACAAGTACTTCATCGACATCATCATGCTCTGCCATAATAGTTTCTTTAATCGTTCGCATAATGTCGTGGCCTTCTTGAATCGTTAAATGTCCGTCTACACTTGCGCGGAGATCAACTAAAATATAATGACCATGTTCTCTTGCACGAAGTCGGTCAATTCTTTTTACTTCAGGCACTGAGAATATTAACGCTGTATACTGTTCTAAACGTTCTGGTTCAACACTTTTCTCCATTAATGTATCCATTGCTTCTTTCCCCATCTCATAAGCAAGCTTAAACACTAAAATCGTAACAATAATTCCAGCAATCGGATCTCCATAAGATAAAATCATAAATCCGTAATGGTCGCCGACAAGTGCTAAACCAATTCCAACCGCAGCTGCAAGTGATGCATACACGTCTGCTAAGTGATCATAAGCTGTCGCAATGAGTCCTTTACTATTTACTGATTTTCCAATTCGAATCGTATAAACGTATAAAATTTGTTTTGCAATAAGTGATAAAACTGCTGTCATAAAAGCTATTACACTCGCTTTTTCAGGCGGCGAGAAAAAAGCCATAATCGATTCATAGGCAATATAAATCGCTGCAACGCCTAAAATTACGGCTACAATCGCTGAACTAATTACTTCAGCTTTTCCGTGCCCATACGGATGATCTTCATCAGCAGGACGTTGAGAAATCCGCATAGATGTCAACGCTGCACCACTCGCGACAACATCTCCCGCGTTGTGGTATCCATCTGCTAATAACACGGGACTGTGGAAAATTGTACCAATCACAATTTTTAAAATCGTTAACACAATATTACTTATTAAACTAATCCAACCAGCAATTATCGCTTTTGTATTATTCATGTTTTCTATGAACCTCCTTAAATTCTTTCCCATGTACAACAAAAACCCTTGACCGTCTCCAGCCAAGGGTTTTTGTTTGAAAAAATCTATTTAGTTGAGTTTGCGGAAATTGAGTCATTTCGTCACCCACTATATTTTTTAAAGTCCAATCATTATACCACTTATTAATTTGTAACGCAAAACACACGACTATATCCAACCGAGCGTATTAAAAAAGACAATAATAATCGTTACGGGCACAATCCACGTCATTAAAAAGCGCCAAACCTTATAATAGGTTGATGAAAGTGAATTGCTTAAATAAAACTGTTCCTGGACAATCTTCTGATCCATCTTATGAACAATAAAGAGTGCAATGAGTAAACTTCCTAATGGAAGCAATATATTACTGACCAGAATGTCCGTTCCATCGAAAATGCTTTCGCCAAAAATCGTAAATGAAGATAAACTACTCGATGATAAAGCCGCCGGAATCGCTGCGACAAATACAATTGCACCGATAATCCATGTGCTAAACTTTCGTGAATATTTTCCGTTCGCAGTAGTTGCTGCGACAATAATTTCATATAAACTAAACGAAGAAGTTAGTGTCGCAAATAAAAACAACAGTAAAAATAACGCTAAAAACAAAGCACCGAAAGGAATTCCAGAAAAAATGGAAGGTAACACAATAAATAATAATCCCGGTCCATCCGCTGGCTCATATCCGAACGCAAAAACGACAGGGAAAATAGCTAGACCAGCTAATAATGAAACAAAAATATTTAAACTCACAACTGTACTTGCAGATGAAGGAATACTAACATCTTTCTTTAAATAGGAACTGTATGTCACCATACATGAAAAACCGACTGCTAATGAAAAGAATGACTGACCCAGTGCATATAACAACGATTCACCTGTAATATTAGAAAAGTCTGGCGCAAGGAAGAACTTGACTCCTTCCCAAGCACCGTCAAAAGTCAATGCGCGAATAACTAATACAATAAAAAAGATAAATAACAAAGGCATCATATATTTATTGGCTTTTTCAATTCCTGCTTGAATGCCTGATGAAACAACAACAATATTCGCCAATGTAAAGACAAGTAAACCTGCAATCGTAACCCACGCAGTGCCTGTCACTGTATCAAAAAGTGCGCCGTATGCTGTTCCATCCCCTATTACTTTTCCTAAAACAGACATCACACTATAAATGAGAACCCAGCCACCAACAACACTATAAAAGGATAAAAGTAAAAAACACCCTACAACACCGAGGCGCCCAATCCAAACGGACAAACCTTTCGGGGCTAACTTTTTATATGCACTAATTGCTTCTCGTCCTGAACCGCGTCCAATAATAAACTCTGATAGGAGAAGCGGTAACCCGATGAGGACTGTAAATAAAACAAAAATCAAAAAGAAAGCTCCGCCGCCACTCATTCCTGTCACGTATGGAAACTTCCAAATTGCGCCTAAACCAATTGCTGCGCCTGCTGATGATAAAATAAAACCTATTCTAGAAGACCATTGCTCTCTTTTCTCACTCAAACTCATTCCCCCTTTAAAATTGATTGATTAATCAATCTTCTATCAAGTGTTACAGTCTCTTATTTTACCATCATCTATCTCCTTTAATCAATTCAATCATGACAGGAGTTTATTTTCTTTCTTTTTCTAAAGCAGTCGCATAGCCTTTCGACTGCACTATGATATCGAAAGGAGGTTCCATATTGGAAGTTTCATGAAATCACGCTAAAAGAGTTCCTTTGTTTAAAAATTCACCAAATAGAAAACTTCACCAAATTTAAATTCTTTCTTGTCAGTTTCAATCGCTAGGTTTTTTGCAAGAATTGAAGACGGCATAGCTTTTTCACGTTTATTTTTTCTCGATAAAGGAATTATTAAACATGGAGGTTTTACGATGAACATTTTCACAATTGGTCATTCAACTCATACAAAAGAAGAGTTTTTAAATTTATTGAATGATGCTCATATAGAAATGTTAATTGACGTTCGTGCTTTTCCTGGTAGTCGCAAATTCCCTCAATTCCATAAAGATGAAATGGGTCTATGGTTACCTGATGCAGGAATTGAATATGTACACTTGAAGAAGCTTGGTGGAAGGAGAAATAAATCCAAAACGATTGACGATGAAATAAACGATGCATGGAATAATCGTTCTTTTCATAATTACGCAGATTACACGCTAGAAGCAAGTTTCCAAGATGGAATAAAAACATTAAAAGAATTAGCTGAAAATAAAACCGTCGCTTATTGTTGTTCTGAAAGACATCCTTCTCGCTGTCATCGATTATTAATTAGCAATTGGTTATCGCTAAATGGATGGGCTGTTTATCATATTATTGATGGTCCAAAAGGTGAAACAATAATCGAAAAACATGAACCTGGGAAATGGGGTGCCCCACCCGTATTATGTAAAGATGGTACTGTAGAATATCCAGAACAATAAAGTGTAACTTCAATCAGTGATGAACTTCCACTGATGAAGAAGAACAGAAGCTAACAGTGTCAGGTCCTATGACAACGCTTGTGTGATCAACATCATGTTGGTCTAAATCGGGCTTTTACGAACAGTTGCCTTTACTTTCACCTTAAAGTGAGGGCTTGACTGCCAGTTAATGCGAGATAAATGAAACGGCAATTTTTGATTCTTTTATCAAAAAAGTACCCGTACGAGATGATATATCTCATCTAGGTACTTTTTAAAAATTACTCTGTGTCGCCTTCCCAATCAAGCATGCCGCCTGTCATGTTTGTCACGTCATAGCCTTGTTCATGTAAATAATTACATGCGTTACCACTTCTACCACCTGAACGACAGATCATAATGTATTTTTTGTTTTTATCTAATTCATCTAAACGAGCAGGTACTTCACCTAACGGAATATGCTGTGCTCCTGGAATCGTTCCTTGAGCAACTTCTTCATCTTCACGTACATCGATGACACTCAACGTTTCGCCTTCATTTAACTTCTCTAAAACTTCTTTTGCTGTAATTTCTTTCACACGTATCCCTCCACATAACTCTTTTCTATTTTATGAATTACAATTTGTAACAAACTCACTATTCATGCCCCTGTTGGTAGGTTAAGCCAATTAAAAAAAGATGTCAAAAAAGATGCTGTATGATACACGAATTATTTCTTCTTAATTATTATGATACACTTATATCAGGTGAAATAAACAAAAGGTATTTATTTATGCATAAGCTTGGCACTAGTTAGATCTTTTACGATTCTTCTTCAAAATAAATCTTATAAAACTTTCGACCTGTCGTCTCATCGCGACCTACTTCAATAAGTTTTTCAACTTCTTCTATATCGCGTACATTAACGACAATTTCAATGTTTTCGTCTAGTTTAATTTTTCGCTTGAAATTTTTCTCCGCTTTTTCAATCGCCGTTTCAGAAATGATTGTTTCATAGGGCTTTACAGAATTCACAATAACATCCCTTGTACTTTCTTCAGGCGCTTCAAACACTGTATCAATATAATTATCTACTTGAAATTCTTCTTCACTTCTAAAATAATCTAATGTTTTGTTCAATAATCCAAGTTTTTCAGTATTTGAGTAATTCTCTTCTTTTAAAATATGCTTTCGCATTTCTTGTAAAGCAAGATCTGTTTTTTCATACGCTTCGTCTTGTACTTTTACTTTCAAAAAACGCTCTTGCCAATAAACAACGTCATCTTTTCTTCGCGTTCTCATAAATACGATTGGCTCTTCGTCAGGTCCCATATCAACAATGATTGCGGCATTGTTGATTTTCCGCACGTTAATGCCATCAATTCCACTGACCGTCATTGTATTTTGTTCATTTTTCACATCTAAAAACAATTCTTTTTCATCTATTTTAACGACTGAAAGTACTTTTCTCGTTTCTGTTCCAACAAGACAGTCTTCAAATAAACCGATAAACAAATCTCCATTTTTAATATTTGGATGATTCGAGACACTTTCTAAATGTGTTGCGATATGTTTTGACTCTTCTAAAAAACGACTTTCATCATTAAAAATATTCTTTGCATACATATAGACTTCATTTAACTCAATATTTGACTCATGGAAAAACTCATACTGTTGTTCAATTCTTATTTTACTAAAGGCTAATTGTGTAAATGCCGCTTCTAATAAGACTTCAGGCTGCGAGAAAACTTCCTCTCCAAATACGATTGTATCTTCTATCCCATGGACGATATAATGCGTTAATTTACTATCTGTTACTTCTAACATCGTATCCACCTTTCTCCTATTATTTACCGACAATTAACCATATCATATTTTTCGTTATTTCACATAAGACTAATCTTTTTCTGATATACTAATCAATAAGAAAGCGAGATGACTAGAAATGCAAACATTGTATTTTGAAGAAGCTTGGGATCGAACGGTTTCAAAAATTGATCGAGAAAAAATTATCAATCACTTTACTGCAACTGAGCTTAGCAACGAAGTTTGGATTTCCTTCTTATGGGAATCCACTAATTATAAAAACGAAAAACTAATTACTGCACTCATCCATAATCCTAAAGTAACACCCTTTGAAATTCATCAAACACCTATTGCTTTCGTATTATCGAACGGCTTATTAAAAATCAATTTATTTCATATCCCTTTATGTATTCCTGCTAAAACTTCTATGCCTTGGACTTTTATTTTCTCTGATGATGATCAAACGGCAAGAAAACCTGAATATATAATTCATCAGTCCAAACTGTATCCGCTGCGATTCAAGAGATCGAAGCAATGTCAGATGAAGTTACAGACGGAGCCAATGAAGTTAAGAAGCTAGTCGATGATTCTGCAAAATCTGCTGAAGAGACAAGTGCTGCTACCGAAGAACAACTTGCTACCTCCTGAATAAATTTCAAGTAGTAACCAGCAACTTGCTATGCTAGCTGAAAATTTACAAGCCGAAGTCAATCGATTTACATTATAAAAAAAGGTTCTAAAACAAGTTTCCTTGTTTTAGAACCTTTTTCTTTTTGCTCTATATTTTTTATTCCGCATTAACGATCACTAAGCCCCGTTAAGGTCAACATGATAGTGATACACAAGCATTTTCATAGAACTTAACGACCTTATCTTGTGTTCGCCTGAATCAGTGAAATTTCACCACTAATTGAAGTTTCACTTTATTAATTCTTTTTCTTCGATATCCTATTGTACTGGCGATTGTATGACCACTTGATAATCCATTTTTTATGTTTTTCACTGTAAATTTTATGTTACCTAAAAGACCTTCTTTTTTCTGTTTGACAACTTTCTCAATAACTCGTATAATTTATATTGTTTAACGACTAAATACTTTAATCATTAAACTATTCACTATATGGACCTTTAGAAAGGAGAGTTTATATGGACCGAAATGATCATTTCCATGATTTTGAGAGTTTATTTTGGCAAGTCTCTTTGAAAATGGAGAATATGTGGAAAAATATTTATGCGAAAACTTTTCCTGGCTCGCAATCTCGTATCATGCATATGCTCGACCAAAATGGACCACAAAAAATGTCAGAATTAGCAAATGCTCTACACATTACAGCTGGTGCAGTGACAACTGCTTCTACAATCTTAATTGAAAAAGATTATATTACTCGATTACATAGTGATAGCGACCGGCGCGTTATTCAGTTGGCATTAACAGATAAGGGTAAAGAAACGTTAACTACCCTTCAAAAAGAAGGACGAGAAATGATGCAATTTGTTTTTCAAGACTTGTCTGATGAAGATTTAGAAAGGATTATTAAGATTTTCAATCGTGCATCGAACAATATCGATCGACTATAAACGATTCACAGAAGGAAAGAAGTGATTTTAAAATTGAACAATAATAAAATGCTGAAACTAACTATCTTATCTATTGGTATGGCGACTGTTATGGCAGGTGCCGCAATTTCTCCAGCACTCGGACTAATTGCCCAAGCTTTTCCCGATGCAAGCCCAACCATGATTAAACTCATTTTAACCGCACCTTCTATTATGATTATTCCTTTTTCTTTTCTCTCTAGTTATTTAACTTCCAAACTAACGAAAAGAACCATTATTATGATTGGCTTATCGATTTATTTAATTGGAGGGATTGGTCCACAATTCGTATCGACCATTGAATTATTATTAGTCTTACGATTAATATTAGGTGCAGGGGTTGGTCTTGTTATGCCATTATCCATGTCACTCATTAACGATTACTTTGAAGGTAGAGAACGAACAAAAATGATGGGCTACAACTCCGCTTTTAGTAACTTCGGTGGAATTTTGACGATGCTCCTTGCAGGATGGCTCGCTACTTTTGGTTGGCGTGTCCCATTTAATGTTTATTTTTTAGGGTTAATCATTTTCGTTTTAATCTTTTTCTTTTTACCAAAAGGAGAAATTCAACAACCCAAAAAGAGCGATCAAAAAGAGCGACTTCCATTTGCTGTTTATGGTTATGCACTAGCAATGGGAGGCATCATGCTCGCTTACTACTCTATTGCCACAAACATCGCTCTGTACTTAGAACAAAGTGAATTAGGTGGGACCACTTTAGCGGGTACAATCGTATCATTTACGACTGTTGGTGGGATGATCACTAGTTTATTACTCGTTCAAATTGAAGTGACGCTTAAACGATTCGTGATTCCTATTATGTTATTTGGAATGGCTGTTGCATTTTTCTTATTAACATTTACATATAGTATTCCACTTATTATTGTAAGCGTTAGTTTAATCGGATTTGGTCAAGGTGCTTTATTTCCAACGATTGTTTTGCACGCACTTGACCGCGTAAAACCTTATCTTGCAGACCGCGTGATTGCATGGACTTCGAGCATGACATTTCTAGGTCAATTTTTGTCGCCTATTGTATTAGATGGAATCGGAAAAATGGCGAACCAGACAACTATCCGCTTTCAATACGGCGTTCTTTCTGGCTCAATTATGATCATTGTTGTAATTAGTGCACTCACCATTTGGCGTAACCAGAAGCATGAATTATTAACGAGTTAGTAAAATGAAAAAGTCTTTGGACAAGAACGATTCTCTTGCACAAAGACTTTTTTCTTTCGATGTTTAGGTTTGCCTCTTTAAAAACACTTCTATCCACTTCTCTGCCTTTTCTTTAGTCATGATTTCTCCATTCAATTGACTCATCTCCAATTGTAAAAAGAGTTCTGAGAAAAGTGGTCCCGGTTTCAAGCCTAACTTCATTAAATCTCCGCCTGTAAAATAACGTGGAAGCCGATCACGTCTTTTTAAATATTCTACAGCTAGCTCCCTATTTTTGATTGTTCCATTCGCTATTATAAATAAAATTGCTTCTACTGAATGATCTTTTAAATAAACATGATAATCACCAATCTTCTTTATATCATCCCATTCGTTATAGCGATTCAAATGAACAATTTCTTGGTACAAGTTCATATTATCCTTCGTCAATGCAAATTTTTCAGCATCTTGAATTGTTGAATTAGCGTGAAAAGGAATTAAAAAATAAGTAAACCAACTCGGTTCATCATTGCCGATAAATTCCAATGCATCTTCAGTGAATTTATGATACATCTTTTGTAGAACTTTTGAAGTTTGGAAACTGAATGCTTGATGACTAGATTGAATGCCAAATTGTTGCCAAAAATTTAATTCAAATAATCTTTCTGTTACTGAAGGTGGATGCCCTTCATTAAATAAGCGTTTCATCTCTTGGATAATCCGATTGGGTGTTAACTCTTTCACTTTATCAATCGAGTTAAGTGCTAAATTTTCAGTTTGGTCATCCATTAAAAATTGATAGCGCTCTTCAAAACGAATTGCACGGAAAATACGCGTCGGGTCTTCTATAAAGCTAATATTATGAAGTATTTTAATTTTTTTCTCCCGTAAATCATCTTGTCCTCCAAATGGATCAATCAATTCACCAAATGCATCGTGACTTAAACGAAGTGCCATTGCGTTAATTGTAAAATCTCTGCGGTTTAAGTCCTCTTCTAATGTCGATAATTCCACATCGGGTAAAGAAGCTGGACGATCATAATACTCTAACCTTGACGATGTAATGTCTATCATCAGACCCGTTGGATGCGTCCATGTAGCTGTCCCAAAATTATCATGTTCAAGCACTTCCCCACCGTAGTCTTCTTGTAAACCTTTGGCAAATGAAATCCCATCCCCTTCAACAACGATATCAATGTCGTCATTTGGCTTCTTCAGAAGAAGATCCCTTACAATCCCGCCAATTAAGTAGACCGGTATATACATACGATTTGCTGTTTCGCTAATTTGGTTTAATAAAGTAAAGACTTCTTGCGGCAATTGTTTTTCCATTTCTTTAGCTAAATGAAGTTTGGTTAAATTACTGTCTTTCCCTTCATGGATTGACCCAATTTCATTATGTATAATTTCAATAATATTTGTTCTTGTGACAATTCCAATAATCTCACCATTTTGTAAAACAGGTAATCGACCGATATTATGTTCGATAATTAACTTTTGAATATCTTCCAACGTTGTTTCCGGTTCAATCGATATAATGTTCGTCGTCATGTAAGCCTTCACCGGTGCGTGACCTAGGCCGTGGTGGTTTCCTTTATCTAAATCTCTTCTTGTAATTAAACCAACTAAGTGCCCGTCTTCAACAATTGGATATCCTGAATGACCATATCGATACATCAAATGTCCAGCCTCTTCAATTGTTGTTTCTGGTGTTAAAGTCTTCACTGGATGCGACATGATTTCCTTCGCTGTAATAGCCGGCTGTAACATTGTATCTAAATGATTTAGAACATCTTTTAAAACGACATCTTGGTCAGCATGTTTCACCGTTGCCGATCCCGCATGTTTATGGCCACCTCCACCGAACTTCTTTAAAAGTGGTGGTAATGACACACGGTCCGAACTCGCTCGACCGACGACATGAACGTGGTTTTTCATCTTCACAACAGTTAACGCAGCATCTCCGCCTTTGATTTCTAATAGTTTACTCGTTAAAAGCGCTAGCCCGCCTTGGAATTTCTTTAACTGATAGGTGCTCACAATAATTTCTAGCCCATCAATTGCATAAGTTTTGGAATTTAACAGCAACTGATCTAGCAAATCCTGTTGTGCAGGCTCTAATGTTTGCTCTGAAAAACGTTGGACGATTTCTAAATTCATCCCATAGTCCATTAAATAACTTGCTGCTTGTAAGTCACGTGTTGTTGTATTTTTATAAATAAAATTTCCTGTATCTGTATAGAGTCCAAGTCCAAATAAGGTTGCTTCAAACTCTGAAATTGGTAATTGACGTTCTTTTATTTCTTCGATTAATAATGTAACTGCCGCTCCTACTGGCTCAACAACCCCGTCATTACGTTTCACATTATTTGGATGTTCGGGATGATGGTCATACACGACAAAATTTACGTTTTCTACATCAAAATCATCCGAAATTTTCCCCACTCTTCCGAGAGAAGCAACATCTACTAAAATCATCGTCGTGACTTTTGACCACTCTACGTGAACATCACGAACAAAATCAAATTGGTCCCGATAAATATTTAAAAAACGCTTCACTCGGTCATCTTGCTTATCAGATATGACAAGTTGTGCATCTGGGTAAAGCTTCTTCGCTGCAATCATAGAAGCCAACGCGTCATAATCCATATTCACATGCGAAATAATGATTTTCAATTCCATTCCTCCAGTTTTCAAACTACCTATTCATATAAAGTCATTTCAAAATGACTACTATATATTCAATCATCAAAAAACATCGGCTACCTCTAGAAAGTCTTAACTTACTACTAGTCTTATTTTACCACGTCCTATTTAGGAATGTTTTATTTTTCTAAATAGGACAAATATAACCATTCCTGACTTCCTTTTAACACAATTGATTCCTTCAGCAAAAAACATCCAATTGTAATTGGATGTTTTAAATAATAATCAATCATACTCTACCGGCATATCTTCTTTTTTCATATCCCGTTTCGTTAAAATAAACTGCTCACGCTTATTAAAAAAGTTTTTATAAGCAAGATGTAAAAAAATCAAAACAGTAATGGAAACCGTCCCCGCAACACCGAGCATAACAGATATTTGATACTTAACAGCTGTTATCGGTTCTTGTCCTGCAATAATTTGTCCTGTCATCATGCCTGGCAAAAAGACAATCCCCATCCCGACCATCGCGTTAATTGTCGGCAACATAGCTTGGTCAAACGCTTCATTCACAATTGATTTGGACGCTACTTTCGGTGAAGCGCCAAGCATAAGCGCGCCTTCGATCTTCTCTTGACGATCTTTCATCCCAGTAAGTAAATAATTGATACCAAGTGAAACACCCGTCATTGTTTTTCCAATAATCATCCCGCCCATTGGAATAAAATATTGCGGATCATACCAAGGATCAAGTTGTAAAACGACAAACATAAAGTAAGTGAGATTCACGATAATCCCTGTAAACATCGCAAGTGCAATAAGCTTTTTAAAGGAAAAATTTATCATTGGCTTCGTTCTTTGATAAACGTTAAAGGTTGCAAAGGTAAGCATAAGCAATATAATAAGCAATGTAATCCAAGGATTCGGATTATCTAATACATATACCAACACATACCCAACAACAATCAATTGCAATGTCATTCTTACTGCTGATAGAACAACCAAGCGTTCCCGGGGGATTTTTTTAATACGAACGATAACAAATAATACGGCGATGAATACATAAGCGAGAGCCACTTGCCAAATGGTAAAATCGATTGCACTATCTCCACTCATTTTTCATCATCTTCTTTATGAATGCTTTTACTATACTCGTCCATATTAATCATTTCATCTGCAAATTTTTCAGAGATTTTTTTATCATGCGTCACCATAATTGTTTGCTTTTTATTCTTTTTTGCTAGATGAAGAAATTGTTTCATTACTTGATCTGTTGTATGATCATCTAAATCTGAAGAAGGCTCGTCTAACAAATAGACTTCCGCTTTATCTAGAAGAAGTATTCGTCCAATCGCAACACGTTGTTTCTCCCCTCCTGATAAGTCACTCGCTTTAGTATCTAAATCTTTTTCTAGTGACATAAAAGAGAGTACTTCTTTTAATCGATCATCTGAAACATCTTCTTCCCCAGAAAACTGTAAACCAATGAGTAAATTATCTCGAATTGTCCCGTCAAACACCACTGGATTCTGCGGTAGCATCACAATTTTCTTTCGTAGTTCTTGCGGGGCAATTGTTACAATTTCTTTTCCTTTATACTCAATACTTCCACTCTTGGGATCATCTAAATTGTTTAATAAACGTAAAATTGTCGACTTACCACTTCCACTTTGGCCTTCAATACTAATGATATTTTCTTCTAATGTTAAGGATTTTATTTCTAATACATCTTCAACAACTACATCTTTCAATTCAAACATCACTTGTACTCCTTCAAATCATATAGTTGTTGTCCTACATTCCCTACTTACAAAGAAATACTCATAAATAATGAAAGATTTGTACAAAAAAGCCTTAGTTCTGATCAACTAAGGCTTTACACGTCAATAATAGGCTTTTGCTAATAATTCAACCGCTCTTTTTCGCGCTTCGAAACCTGGTATAAGCGGAATAATTAATACTTCATCAGCTTTAAACTGTTCAATCAGCTCATTTAATTGTTCAGTGACACTTTCAATATCCCCTACAACCATTCGCACTCGATTTGCTTTCACAATTTCCTTTTGTCTTTCTGTATAAACATACTGACGTGCTGTTTGAACAGAAGGAAATGCTGGATAATATGAAAAGCTATCTTTTCCAAGCAGCCAAAAATCCAATGCTTCCGCATATTCTTCTGCTTGTTCAGCCGTCTCACCTACAACAACAAATGGTGCAATCGATACTTTCGGTTCCGGCATAAATGCTGACGGCCTGAATTCATCACGATAAATTTCCGCCGCCTTGATGCCTACTTTTAATTTGTCAATTCCTACAAGTGGAAATAAGCCAAAGGTATAACCAATCCCTAATTTGGCACTCATTTTAGCACTTCTCATACTCGTAGATAATGACCAAATTTGAGGTGCAGTTGAAATAACTGGGTTAGCCGTAATGTCGGAAAATCGATGTTGGGCATTTACTTCAGATCCTAAATAATAAATTAAATCAGCGATACTCTGTTCATGATTTAATTTACCAGTTTTATTTTCATTTAATGCACGATTGACGATTGGTGTACCGATTGTATTTCCAATTCCTAAATCGATTCTTCCAGGATGAAATGCTTCAAGAATACGAAAGTTTTCTGCTACTTTATATGGGCTATAATGTGGTAGCATAACCCCGCCAGACCCAATCCGAATACGCTTTGTTGCATCTGCTATACGCATCATCACGAGTTCTGGTGAGCTACTTGCGAAAGCAGGTACATCATGGTGCTCCGCCATCCAAAATCGCTCATATCCTAATGCTTCTGCAAACTGAGCAAGCTCTATCGTATTTTGTAATGCTTCTTGACCATTACTATTTTCATCAATCTGAGCATAATCTAGAACACTTAGTTTAACCAATGCTATCCTTCTTTCTCACTTAATATAAATCGGACAAATTCTTCTTTTGTGAGATTTCCTAAATAATTCGTTAAATCAATTGACATCAATGCCTGCAATAAATCATCTTTTTTCAACCTAGATCCAATTAGCATTTCTTCCACTTCTTGAATATCTTTTGTAGAAAAAAAGTCACCGCCAATTTGGATATCAGCGATTTTCCCGTGCTCTGCTTGAATCCCAATACTAACAGTTCCAATCGGAAAACGTTCTGTTAATTGATATTCAAACTCTTTAAATCTCCCATAATTCCAATCCCAGTTATTATATTTCTCAGCAGCTATTTGATCAATTTTTTCCCAGTCATTTGCAGTTAACTCATAGCGCTTCGCATCTTCAATAGAAGATACACCAAGTAACTGACAAATCATATATTCAGCAAAGTCTTCCACTGTTATTTCTTGATATTCAGGTGATAAGTAAGGACGTATTGATCCTACACGACTGCGGATTGACTGAATACCATGCGAACTAATTTTTTTCTGATTTGGACTTAAAGCGAGTACCATTCTCTCGAAATCAGGATCTAGTAACAATGAAAAGCCAGCGTAAATACGTCCATTATGTAAAGTCATTGCTGCGCCTGAAACTTTTTTCCCCTCTAACACTAAATCATTTCGCCCTTCTTGTTCCAACCCTTCAATCCCAAGTTTATTAAGTGCTTGAATGGCTGGATCGTATAAACGTGTATAATTTCCGTATAGATTATGATCACCTTTTAATAAAAAGCTGAAATTCATATTCCGGTCATCTAGATAAATCGCCCCTCCGCCTGTCTCACGGCGTACGATTTTAATATCGTTTTCATCGAGATAAGGTTGGTTGACCTCTTCATAGGCATTTTGAAACTTTCCAATTTGAATCGTCGGCTGCATAATATATGGCAGTAAAATATCTCCATCTAAAAAAACATTGTCTTTCACATATTCTTGTAAAGCCATCGCTAGGCCTGGATCCAAAATCCATTCCCCGTTTCTTTTAGATTCAATTAAGTACATTTTCTTCTCCAATCTTCTTCTGCACTTTATGTAGAACCTCTTCAATATCTTCATCAATCTTCACTGTTTGCGAACGAATTTCATGGGGTATAAAATATTCTTTTTGATTCATCGTGACAAATAAAGCTTTCTCATTTTGTTTTGTCATTTGTTGAAAAGGGTGCTTAATGAACTGCGGTGTTGTATGCCCCACACCAATTTCTAAAAAGAGTATTTTTCTATTTTCATTGTCTTTTAAAAATTGTTCGTACAATGCTTTCTGTTCATGGAAATGATAGTCCTCAACCATACCTTTTTCTTCATTACGCTTATTAATCTCCAACATCGCTCCGCATTTTGGACAGTATGGAACTAAGTCTTTTGGAACTTTCATATCAGATTGTTCTTTAACCATTTGGCGCATTAATTTTTCATCTTGATACGTTTCCTGATGGCAACGTTCTGAGCATTGTAATAAACCATATTCTCCTTGTATATGAAACACTTTTTCCATGTCAAAATCTGCAACATAAAAAGCATTATCTGCATTTGTTGTAATGACATGATAATTTTTATCCTTCATTATTTTACGCAAGTCAACATAAGCTCGTCCTACTGGTTGGTCAAAGAAATTCAACAAGCTAAAACGACTTTGGAAAGCCCAATATTCCTCGGCATCTTCAAAGTGAAACAAACTCGCTTGTAACATATCAAAGAATCGATACTTTTCAATAAAATCAGGAAAAGCATCTGTGAAACGTTTACCAATATAAGTGAAACCAGTAGCTGCGGACATGCCCGCTCCAATTCCAATAACAACGGCTTCAGCTTCTTCCAATAATCCCTTAAGTAAATCTGCTTGTGATAACGTTAATTCCGTCTGTGAATCCATCCAATGTTCTGTTAATCGCATCATCATAATCCTCTATTCTTTTTTTGCTAGTAATGACTCGTATATATGTAAATCTTCGTCTTTAAAAACATTAAAAATGACTTGAATTTCTGATTGAGTTTTGTGAATATATGCTTTCACTGTTTGAACTGCAATTTCAGCTGCACGTTGATTCGGAAAATTAAACTCTCCTGTTGAAATACAACAAAATGCGATTGTCGACAATTGATATTCATCTGCTAACTTTAACGAAGCTTCATAACATGATGCGAGTAGTCGCTCCTTTAATAGCGAAACTCCCCGGCTATCAATAAAAGGACCTACTGTATGAATCACATAGTTAGCAGGTAAATTATAACCTTTTGTAATTTTCGCTTTGCCAGCTGCTTCTTTACGTCCTTGCTGTTGCATTATCTCATAACAATCGAGCCTGAGTTGAACACCAGCTCGCGTATGGATAATATTGTCAATGCAATGATGATTCGCTAAAGTACATCCTAGTAATTCACTATTCGCCGCATTGACAATCCCATCCACTGCTAACCTTGTGATGTCCCCTTGCCAAATATAAAGTTGATGTTGAGCTGCTTTCAAATCATTGATTGAAACAGTAGGTCTTTCGTGATTCCACGCTGATAAAAACTGATTTTGTATTTTTAAAAAATCAGTTGAGACAGGAATTGGTTCTCGCACATTACATAATCCTCGAAATAGTGATATCTTCTCGTCTACGCTTGCTTGACTGCACGCATGTATAGTTTCCTCTTTTAAATAAGCGATTAAGTAATCCAGCTTTTCCTCTTGATTCATAGAGCGCTCCTTAAAAGTAAGTTTTATGCTTCTTCTAATTCATTAAATACGGATTCATCTACATTTGTGAGTTTTACAACCCAGTTATCCTCACTTTTAGCCGAGTTTAATAAAGTTGGTTCATTCGTTACAGATTCATTTCGTTCTACAATTTTCCCCGCTAATGGTGAAGCCAGTTCTAAAACTGTTTTTGAAGCTTCTAAGTTTAATATTGCTCCGCCTACTTCAAGTGTATCCTCATCTATAAATTCAACAAATCCAACTGTTCCAATATCATCTTGTAATTCTGGTGTCATACTTAAAGTATAGACATCTCCATTTTTCTCAATAAATAAAAAGTCTCCGCGTTTTTTCATGATTCATTCTCCTTTAGAAATACTATTTTTTATTACAATTTTCAGTATAACATTTAATTTGATTGCCTCCAATTCATAAGACCCTTACATAGAACAACTATCTTAATTGTGATAAAATTACCTCAACTAGATTTTCATTTAATTTTTAGTAAGAAAGGGTTTTTTTAATGACAATAACTGATGTTTATAAACCTTTGTTTCACTCTATTACTTTGCCGAATGGGATCGAATTAGCGAATCGCTTCGTCCTTTCGCCTATGATTACAAATTCTTCAACGATCGAAGGATATGTAACGAAAGAAGATTTAGATTATAACGCAAGACGTGCTTCATCTGCGCCTTTACAAATTACAGGCGCTGCTTACATTGAAGAATATGGTCAATTATTTGAATACGGTTATAGTATCCATGATGACCGTTGTATTCCAGGATTAAAAAAGCTGGCGCAAACGATGAAAAAAGACGGTGCCAGAGCAATCGTTCAACTTACACACGCTGGACGCTTTTCTAAAATAGCTTTGAGAGATTTCGGCGTTGTGTATGGACCAAGCAGAATGGATTTAAAATCACCTTTCGAACATACCGTTTTACCCATGACCAAACGGAAAATTCAACATGTCATTACGCATTATGCTGATGCAACACGCCGGGCTATTCAAGCCGGATTTGATGGCGTCGAAATTTCCAGTGCGCAGCGCTTATTAATTCAAACTTTCTTCTCTACTTTTTCTAATGAACGTGATGATGAATACGGCGTACGTAGCCTGGAAAATCGCTCAGCTTTTGGACTAGAAATCTTAGAAGCCGTTCAAAAAGTAATTGATGAAGAAGCGCCTGATGATTTTATTTTAGGCTTTCGAGGTACACCAGAAGAAACGCGTGGAAATGAAGTGGGCTATAGTGTAGATGACTTTCTTTACTTTATGGATCGAGCGTTGGAAATAGCTGACATTCAATACCTTGCTACAGCAAGTTGGGGGAAAAATATTTATAAACAAAAAATTCGACAAGGTAAATATGAAAATCAGTATATGAACCAAGTCGTATACAATCATGTCGCCGGGCGTATACCTGTTATGGCTACAGGTGGGATTAACTCTCCAGAAAAAGCATTAGAAGCTTTGCAGTTTTCTGATATGGTTGGCTTATCTACCCCCTTTGTGACTGAACCCGATTTTGTTTTAAAAATACAAGAAGGTCGCGAACATGAAATTGATTTAGGCTTTACACCTACTGAATTAGCTGATTTAGCAATTCCAGAAAGAGCCTTTAAAGATATTGTAGAACTCATGGATATTGGTGGCTCGCTTTCTGAAGAAGCCCGCCAAGAACTACGACAACTATATAAATAGATCGAGTTATGATCAGAAAAGCCATGATTCATTGACATCTCTCAGTTAAGTTTGTGAATATTCTGTTACAATTAATATAGTACGATTAAATCCTGAACAAAAAGGGTAGATAATGAATGATTCGGTATTTCAATCGTCTGGTTTAAGTTCACTCATTGTATAATTTCCACGTTGCAAAAGACATGTGAAACGCGATTTATTATTCAATTGAGGGGGTAAACAAATTGACAAACAATGAAGAACACGACATTAAAATTGACAAATCTAAAGAACCGAGAACGAAGGAAATTTCTAAGATGATTGGCGAAGGTGGCTTAGGAGCCGACAAGTATTATGACATTAAAAAAGAAGCTAAGAATGAGAAAGACGATAAGAAGTAATTGTAAGTAACAGACAGAAAGCTCCTACTTAACATAAAAGTGGGAGCTTTTTGTTGAAGGGATTATATAATTCTTAATATCATCATTATTCTTTAATACTTTATTAATTAAGTTACTTTAAGTTAACTCTACATTATTTACAACCTGACATTTACTATACTCCCCTGCAAAATAATGCTTTACATTTAAAGCCGATTCGGTCGTAGCTTCTTTTAAAGATTCTTGAGAATAAAAAGCAATATGTGGAGTCAATATAATATTTTCCCTTTCAATAAATGGATGTTTTTTTAAATCTGGATTCTCTTCGTGTAATACGTCTGCTGCGTAATATGCAATTTTCCCCGAATCAATCGATCTTACAATAGCTTGTTCGTCAATGACTTGTCCTCTTGCTGCGTTTATAATGATCACTCTATCTTTCATTTTGAGAATACTTTCATTATTAATCATCTTATAGGTTGTTTGATTGGCAGGTAAATGAATACTGATAATGTCCGACTGTCGCAAAACTTCGTCTAAAGGTAGTAATTCTATGTCATACACATCCTTGATTTCTTGAGCGTTAACATACGGATCATACGCTATAATTTTACATCCAAACGCTTTCAACCGCTTAGTCACTAATTTTGATATGTTTCCAAATCCCAAAAGTCCAACTGTATTATTCCCTAGTCGAGTCATCTCAGGAAATAATTCAAAATCCCATTCTCTATCTCGTTTCACACTCGTATTGAATTGTAATAAACGACGATTTAACATTAAAATCATTCCAACAGTATAATCTGCAACCTCTTCAATGCAGTATTGAGAGATATTAGTCACTGGAATATTTTTTTCATGTGCATAATCAATATCTGCATAATTAAAACCAATTGTACCAAAAGAAATTAATTTTAAATTTGGTAACTGCTTAATAACATTTTTCGTAAATGGTTCATATGCACAAATTACTGCATCTGCATCCCAACAATTGTTTATAAGCTCTTCTTCTGTTTTTGATGGTCTTTCTAAAATGATTATATCTTCACCTAACACTTCTTTTTCTATTTCTAAAGCACCGGGAAACTCATATGTTCGTACTACCTTAATCATCCTGCTCCCCCTCAACCAAGTCATTTTATATTCATGTGCATATTAAAAGTTTGTGACCATTACATCCTTTAATATTTTTACCGAGTATTGAAATTTCTTGTTCTCTTCCTCACTCATTGACAACTCATACACTTCTTTCATACCATTTCTATTCAACAAAGCAGGTACTCCATGCTTTCCTTGCAAATAAGCAGAGAATAGTAATAGTGCAACTTTATTTTGTAAATGCTAGTGAAAGTATTGGGATATAAGTAATCATCAACAATCCAACAATCATATATAACAAAATTGAAACCATCGCAGTTATTATTTTCTCTAATGGCACTTTTCCGACATTTGATGCGATAAATAAGTTAACTCCAAAAGGCGGAGTAATAAATCCAATCGCTAAATTGACAACCATAATAATTCCAAAATGTACAGGGTCTACGCCTACCTCTAACACGATTGGTAATAAAATCGGTGTTAGCATCGCTAATGCTGGAATCGTATCTACAAATGCACCAATGATTAACAGGAAGATATTAATAAGTAATAAAATAATAATTGTATTTGTTGATAAAGAAGTGATATATTCTGCAATTTTCATAGGTATACGTTCGATAGACAATAAATATGCAAAAGCAATCGATGTACCGATCATATACATCGTTGCACCTGTTAAGTTAATCGTTTCTAATAGGCTTTCTTTCATTTCTTTCCATTTCAATTCTTTATGTACAAAAGTACCAATCACTAAAGAATAAAAAATTGCGATTACCGATGCTTCTGTCGGTGTAAAATATCCGCCGTAAATTCCACCTAAAACAATAATAGGAGCTAGCATTGCCCATTTTGCATCCCAAAAAGAAGCCAATAGCGACTTAAAACTAACATCCAATTTGTCATCTACAATCACATCATCTTGCTTTTTTATTGTTCGGTAAGAAACAAACATTAATATCGCCGCAATTAACAATCCTGGAATAATTCCTGCTTTAAATAGTTCCCCGATAGACGTACCACTAATGACGCCGTATATAATCAGAGGAATACTTGGCGGAATAATAACTCCGATACAACCTGCTGCTGCAGTAATTGCAGAAGCAAATGCTGGACTATAATTTTTCTCTTTCATAGATGGAATCATGAAAGACCCAATCGCTCCAACCGTTGCGGGACCTGATCCTGACAATGCAGCGAAAAAAGCACATGCAACAACCGTAACCATTGCTAAACCACCAATCATCCAACCGACAAGTTGTTTAGCTAAATTTAATATTCTTTCAGAGATCCCTCCCTTTCCCATTAACAACCCTGCAAGCATAAAAAATGGAATTGCCATGAGTGGAAATGAATCTAATGATGTAAATAATTTTTGGATAAGCATTGGTAAACCAATATTGCTTGAGAAGGCAATTGTAATCATTGAAGATATTCCGATTGCAATTCCAATTGGGACACTCAGTATGATAAGTAGAAATAGGCTACCAAATAAAATTAACATAGTCATATTTATCAATCCCCATTTACAGCATTTTTCTCAGGCTTAAATACAAAATATAACTGTTGAACTAATCTAATCAGCATTAACACACCACCGATTGGAATAATTAAATAAACGATCCACATAGATATGCCTAATGTAGACGTTTTTTGTCCCATTAACTTAATTGTTTGTACAACTTCTGTTCCTACATATGCCATAACGAATGCAAATGAAGCCCACGCAACAATAACGATTACTTCAATTATTTTCTGAAGCTTCTCTGGTAATCTTTCAACAATCAACATAATTCTAATGTGATCATTTTTTCTTATTGTGTAACTCATACTGATCCAAGTGATCCATATTAACAAATAACGGGATAACTCAGCACTCCAGCCGACTGAGATATTAAACGTAAAACGAACGATTACTTGAAGAAATACTAATAACACTATAATGATCGTTGTAATTATTAGAATCCACTCTTCCAATTTAATATCAATAAATTCTTTCCAATTCATCTTATGCCCTCCTTGGAGGATATCCTTATTTTTAATTAAAAAGGAGGCATTACGCCTCCTTTACAATACGATTTATTCATTATAGCTTTTTGCCATTTCAATAAGATCTTGACCAATAATCTCTTCATATTTATCATATACAGGTTGGACTGCTTCAATAAATAATTCACGTTGTTCAGGAGTTAGTTCTGTGATTTCAATTAAATCTTCGTCTTTGAACTTTTCAAGCATTAAAATTTCATCTTCATCTACAAGTTCATAGTATTTTTCCTCTGTAATTTCACTAGCTTTTGCAACAGCATCTTGTAAGTCTTCCGGCAGTTCCTTAAAAAGATTACTATTAAATAAAATTGCTAAACCTGAATATTGATGGCTTGTTAAAGTCATATACTTTTGTACTTCATAAAACTTACTTGAATCGATTAATGATAATGAATTGTCCATGCCATCATAAGTGTTTTGTTGTAATGCACTATAAAGCTCTCCAAATGCTAAAGGAGATGCGTTTGTTCCTAACTCCTTAAAAATATCCTGTTGAATTTCAGATTCTTGAACGCGAATTTTCAACCCTTTTAAATCCTCAGGCGTTTCGATTGGACGTTTATTGTTTAAAATGTGACGGAATCCATCGTATCCATATCCTAAAGCTTTCAAGTTAATTTCTTCTAAACCTTCAGATAATTCTTCGCCTAGTTCACCTGTTAACGCATTTCTTGGTGCATCTTTATCTTCAAATAATAGTGGTAAGTCCAAAACGTAGAAACGTTCATCGAAATTCCCTAAAGATGGTGTCCCCACCATACTTACATCGGCATTTCCTAGTTGTATTGCTTCAATAATCTCACGGTCCGAGTCATACAACTCTCCATTCGCAAAAATTTCAACCTCAATTTTTCCATCAGACAACTTCTCTACCTCTTCTTTAAATACCTCTGAAGCTAAGTGAGCTGGATGGTCAGTTGGTACAATATGGGGAAATTTCAATGTATATTGTACATCTTTACCACCACTTCCCTCCTCACTTGAGTTGCTATTCCCGTCATCTGATCCGCAAGCAACTAAAAAAACGGCTATTCCAATTGAAAAAAAGAGCAAGAATAAATTCTTCTTCATACTTGTACTGCCTCCTATTCTTTTATCTATCAATCACCATGTATTAATTACTGCTTTAAAAACGTAAAGATAAACAACTAAGGCCACCGTCATGTTTTTGGAACTCTGACATTTCTAATGTAATTGTTTTGAATCCTGCTTCTTCAATTTTTTGCTTCGTCATTGGAAATCCCGAAGGAATAATTACATAGTCATTCACTCGTATTGTATTCGCTGTATACTCCTCTTCTTCAGGTACAATAATCTTTTCATATTTCGTAAATGCCGGATGATCAATAAACTCACCTGCAGCTACAACACTATTATCTCCTAAATAAGTAATGCCAGTTTTCAAATGAAAAAACTCTTCCAATGTTAAAATTGTTGCAGTATATCCTGCTTCTTCAAGTATTTTCTTTAATTGTTTTGCACCTTCTTCATTTGTGCGATCAGAAATTCCGATGAAAAAATCTTTATCAATTTGCATAACATCTCCACCGTCTAATGTTCCTGGAGCTTGAATGTAGCGGAACTCATCATAATACTTTTTTAGCACTTCCTCCATTTCAACAATTTCACGATTTCTTGAATCTGCTCCTGGATTTGTAATAACTGCAAACTCTTGTACAAGCACTCCAGTATCTTCTACAAAGCAAGAATCCGGAAATTCTTCACTTGCTTCTAATTCATGTACTTTGACATTCGATTTTTTCAAAGCTTCGATATAAGCTTCATGTTGAATAAGAAGTTTCTCATAATCTGGCGTCCCTAGATTTGTTGTCGTTAGCCCGTTCAAATAACTTTCTCCTGGCTTTTTCACAATAGTTTGCTTGAATAACACTTTATACTCCCCCTAAACCTAGTCTTAATTTAAATCTTCTCGCTTACCTCAAAAACAATATCGCTTTAATTCATCTGTATAATCTATGTATAAATATGCTTAATAACTCATAAACTCCAACAAGAAACTGTCATTCTTCCACTAAATAAAAGCTTTTTCTTGATATCGATGAATAATGCTATTATAATTAATACAATTTTAATTGTCAATATTTTGTTTTTTTAAGTTTTTCGAAACATTCAACTTGTAGGACTACTTTAAAAAAACATCATTATCTAATCTACATATTACAGTTTAAAAAGTTAACTAGATTCACTATATAAAAAGAAATGAGGTTAAAATGAAAGAACGATTTTTGGGAAACACTTGGATAAAGTCAAATATAGTCGTTTTATTGTTGAACGGAATTATTTCACTAAGTTGACGATGATTGTGAGTTCAATCCTCAAATACCCTGACGAAACAGTTGCCGCTGTAAATATTAATATAGTGAATGGAATTTAAACCGCTAAGAAAAAGACGGATATGATTGAATAACAGGTTATCAACATCAATGGTTTTATGAAGAAAGGAAGATTGAATTGAAGCACTTAATTAATGAAAATGTAAAAAACATTGAAATCTCTGGAATTAGGAAAATATCAAATATGATTGAAAAAACATCAGATACGATTAATTTAACCTTTGGACAACCAGACTTTCCAACACCCGACTATATAAAAAATGCTGCCATAGAAGCTTTAAATAATAATCATACTGACTATACGGAAACGGCTGGGTTATTTGAATTACGAGAAGCAGCTTGTGACTATGTCGAAAAGTTATATGGATTAAAATACGATCCTAACAGCGAAGTCATTGTAACAATTGGTGCAAGTGAAGCATTAGATATCGCATTTAGAACTATTTTGGATGAAGGTTCCGAAGTGATTATGCCTGCACCTGTTTACGTTGGCTATGAACCTCTTGTTAAATTGTGTAATGGTAAAACTGTTTATGTAGATACAAGAGATAATAACTTTAAAATGACGGCTGCTATGATAGAAGAGAAAATTACAGATAAAACGCGCTGTGTGATGCTGCCGTATCCAAGTAATCCTACAGGAACCATTTTAACAAAAGAAGAAATCATGGAAATTGGAGAACTACTTCGCGGCAAAGACATTTTTATAATCGCAGATGAAATTTATAGTGAATTGGTTTACGATGATCAGCACTTCTCTATTGGAGCAGTCGATGGTTTAAAAAATCAAACCATTATTATTAACGGGCTTTCAAAATCACATGCAATGACAGGTTGGAGAATTGGTTTTGCCTTTGCTCCTTCTTATTTAATCGACCAATTTTATGCAATCCATTCGTTCAATGCGATTTGCGCTACATCATTTAGTCAATATGCATCGATTGAAGCGTTGAAACACGGATCTGATCGTGAAGAAATTACCTTGATGAAAGAATCCTATAAAGAACGAAGAGATTATGTCTACAAGCGTTTAAAAGAAATGGGACTAGATATAAATAAACCAGAAGGAGCTTTCTATGCATTTCCCTCTATTAAAAAGACCGGATTAACGTCCGAAGTGTTTGTTGAACGTTTATTAGAAGAACAAGATGTTGCCATTATACCCGGTAGCGCATTTTCGGAGTACGGAGAAGGGTATATCCGAATATCCTATGCCTCATCGATGGACCAACTAGAAGAAGGCTTAGATAGAATTGAAGTATTTTTGAAAACTTTAGTAAAATAAAACATAAAAATGGAGACGATTAAGAATCACTCATAATCGTCTCCATTTATTCTTTATATTTCTTTAAATTACTGTGGTTTTATCTTTGGTGGGAATGTTTATTACATCATGCCCGGCATAGAATCAGAGCGTGTAATATCATTAATGTTATGTGAAAGAAGTGCGGTTTATCAAGGTTTTAACGAATCAGGGGTGTAAGTTCTTTAACAATAATTAACCTTTTTTACATGATTGCGTTAGCAAAATGTTAGCATTTTGTTAGCGCATCTTTAAATATAATTATTGATAATAACGCGATGTTAATATAGGTAATGATTAAAGTTAATAAATCTTTTCAAAATTATCACCGTTGATTTTCGGCGTTTGTCAATATAGTTGTCGTATATTGTTCTTCTCCCGGATTAACTGTTTAAGCTCGAAATAACGTTTCTGCTAACGCGCTACGCTTGTTCTCCTGTTGATAATAAATCAGAGTTTCACTCTGTTTCATCATCAACA
>JAPFCR010000028.1 GCA_026169375.1 Sporosarcina sp.
ATTCCGCAGTAGCTCAGTGGTAGAGCAATCGGCTGTTAACCGATCGGTCGTAGGTTCGAATCCTACCTGCGGAGCCATATATTGGGGAAGTACTCAAGTGGTGAAGAGGTGCCCCTGCTAAGGGCATAGGTCGCTTACGCGGCGCGAGGGTTCAAATCCCTCCTTCTCCGCCAGTATATTGGCCCCTTGGTCAAGCGGTTAAGACACCGCCCTTTCACGGCGGTAACACGGGTTCGAATCCCGTAGGGGTCATACTAAAAGGTTGTTAAGAAAATCATTTTTGATTATCTTAACAACCTTTTTTTGTTCTATTATATATGTTGGGGGTTTCAAAACAAAGGTTCTATAATTTATGACGTTGGTGAAAGAAAATCCCTAACTCCGAAAAATTGGAGAAAGGGATGGAATTTCACTAATGTCTTTTTTTATTAATATATATGGAATCAAGAAAATCCTATTACACCCTGATTTCCGTTATCGCCGAACGCGTCCACCTGGAGAGAAATCAACATGTTTATAAAACAAACAATATAAAATAGGATGACGTGTCAAAACACATCAGCCGAACATCTGACTAGAACTATATTGTTGAATATTCAACTTTTATTCACTTTCGTAATCATCATCAACCTGACTATTTTTATCTATAATCTGATCTATAATGGATTCAGGCTCATTGTCATCCATATAGGTTGGCTTGCTTGGGTCTGTAAAATCAGACGGACTATCTGAAGTACCAAACTCGGCTACTTCTTCAAAGCTATTCTCATAATCAATGGCACGTGGATCTTGTGTTTCACTAAAAGGATTCTCAATTTCATTTAAAGCAGTATCTTGTTCGACGGATTGTTCGAGCTCCTGGGCATGTTCAATGCAAAGTGTTGTGTAAGGAACAGCTAAAAGACGCTCATAAGGAATAGACTTGTTGCACACTTCACATTGACCATAAGTTTTGTTCTTTATCGCTTCTAATGCTGAATCAATTTTATTAATTTCTGATTCTGCTTTTTCATTTAAAGTGCGATCTTTTTCACGTTCGAATAAAGCAGTTCCCATGTCACCTGGATGATTGTCATACATTGAAAGCTCACCTGAAGTTTCTTTAATATTGTCATCTTGCTTAGTTGACTCTTCTGTTTTAAGTGCTTGTTTTCTCATCTGTATTAATTCATTTTTTAAAGTTGAAATTTCTGTACTCGTTAACATCAAAACACAACCTTTTTATAGTTTTAAATAGTATGTTCAATTTTGTTTTAGTAATGCATAATGATTGAACCTCTATAGCTATACCCTAAATGTTATAAAAAATAAACCTGCTTAGAAAATCATTAGATTTCTAAGCAGGTTTATTTTCAAGAAATGTAACCGAGTAAAATTGCTATACCGAGTAATAAACCAAACACTGTATTGGTTACAGCAGTTTCCTTCATTGCTGGCATGACGTGTAAAGGTTTTGTATGCTTTCTAAACGTTACAATTGCTTTATAAGGTTTACGGACACTTAATAAGACGAGGAAAGCCCAGGGCGTTACCTGACCGATTATAATGAGTGCGATAATCCATACATAAGAAATTAAAAAAAACAGCATCAGAATTGTAATGGCAGCGGGTCTCCCCACGAGAATGGCCAATGTTTTTCTTCCGCTTTTTTTATCGCCTTCTAAATCGCGAATGTTATTAGACATCATAATCGCAGCGACTAATAACATACTTGGGATAGAGAGTAGAACAGCGTCCATTGTGACAGTTCCTGTTTGAATATAAAATGCGATTAAAATGAGGAGCATCCCCATAACGACACCCGATACAAGCTCTCCAAATGGCGTGTAAGCAATGGGATAAGGTCCTCCAGTGTAGTAGTAACCAATGAGCATAGAAATAATTCCTACAACAGCGAGCCACCATGATGTTTGCATACATATATAAACCCCGATTAAGATTGAGATTCCATATAATGTAAATGCAATGTTTAATACTGTTTTGGGTTTAACGCCATTACGAACGATTGCGCCACCAATACCTACTGACTTTTCAGTGTCTAATCCACGCTTGTAGTCATAATACTCATTAAACATATTTGTCGCCATTTGAATTAAAAGGCTTGCGATAAGCATAGCTAAAAAAAGCGTTGTATTTAAAGAACCCTTTCCGTATGTTAGTGAAATCATCGTTCCAAGGAATACAGGTGCAAATGCTGCTGTTAAAGTATGTGGGCGAGTGAGTTGCCACCAAATGCGCCACCCTTTGTCAGCTTGAATAGTTTGTTGCAAAATTATCTCTCCTTAAAATATAATCCATACTTTATATTATACTGTAAATAAGTCAATCTGAACATGCCTCACGCTTATTAAGTCGTAGTTGATATGGTAGAATAGAGGTAGAGATTGATTATGTATTGAGAAAAGGATGAAACAAATCCTTGGAGGGAAAAATGATGAGTCAAAAAATAACCGTTCCTTTGGAAGGAGATACATTTCCTAAGGATCCACACTTACGTTTTTTTACAGAGACGATTGAAGTAGGACATCTATCACCGTTAGCCTTTTTAAAAGCTGGCGAGACTAGTTATGCAAAAGATCATTTTTATTGGCAAAATGCCAACCAAACTTTAACGATTGTTGGTTTAGGTCACGCGAAAGTATTAACGAGTGAAAGAAAAGATGGACGCTTTACAGATATAGCTGAGCGTTGGCATGAATTGTGCAAAGCTTTAATAAAGGAAGAAGAAGACATGGCCCCTACTTTGTTTGGTGGGTTTTCATTCGACCCTAAAAACGTTCAAGATTCGGAATGGGTGAAGTTTCCAACGGCTTATTTTGTATTGCCATCTATTCAGTTACTAAGAAAGAATGGGAGTACATCTGTCATTATTAATTTAGTGACGAAAAATGCATATGCAGCAGAAGATTTCGAGGCATTACGAATTAAGCGAGACCAACTGATCCATAAAGCGCAATTAAATGAGTTTACACCAGCAGAGAAACCAGTTGTTAAAGCATTGCATGAAATTGATGTAGAACATTATAAGGAAGCAGTCCAAAATACAACTAAACGCATTCAAGATGGAGATGCTGAGAAAGTTGTCATTGCTCGTTCTGTGAACTTGCATTTTCCAGAACCTGTATCGAGTATGACTGCTTTACATCATATTGCGAATGAGCAACAAGAAAGTTATCATTTTGGATTACAAAAAGACGGCGAATTATTCTTCGGTGCAACACCGGAAAGATTGATTGAGATCTCAGGAGGACGTGCTTATTCAGCATGTGTGGCAGGGTCAATTAAAAGAGGGAAGACTGCAGAAGAAGATCGTCACATTGGAGAAGAGTTATTGAATGACCCAAAAAACCGAGAAGAGCATCAATATGTTGTCGATATGATTTCAACCGTTTTTGATGAGTTTTGTACAGATACATTAATTCCAAAACAACCAAAACTAATGAAAATCCGTGACATTCAACACTTATTCACACCTGTAGATGCGATGGTCAAAGAAGGACGTACGATTTTTGACTTTGTAGAGGCGCTTCATCCAACACCGGCGCTCGGTGGATTACCAACCGTGAAGTCTATGGATATTATTCGAGAAGAAGAACAAATGGATCGTGGTTATTATGCAGGACCAATTGGTTGGACAGATACAGAAGGAAACGGAGAGTTTGCAGTTGCTATTCGTTCAGCGCTTTTAGTAGAAGATGAGGCATACTTATATGCAGGTGGTGGAATTGTCGCAGACTCAGAAGTGGAAAAAGAGTATGATGAAACGTGGATTAAATTCAGACCTGTATTAAGAGCACTTGGAGGTCAATTAAATGACGAATAAAGAAGTGTTGACAAATTATGTGAAGCATATCGCTAGTGCGTTGAAAAATGCTGGCGTACAAGATGTCGTAATTAGCCCTGGATCACGTTCAACGCCACTTGCATATGCTTTTGCTGTACTGGATGATTTTACAGTTTATAGACAAATCGATGAACGCTCAGCGGCATTTTTTGCATTGGGACTTGCGAAAGCATCAGACAAACCAGTCGTTCTTCTTTGCACGTCTGGAACTGCTGCATCGAATTATTATCCAGCAATTACGGAGGCACATTATGCGCGTATTCCACTCATTGCAATGACAGCGGATCGTCCAAATGAGTTAAGAGAAGTCGGTGCTCCGCAAGCGATTAACCAAATTAATATGTATGGTGACCATGTAAAATGGAGTGTTGATTTCCCGTTAGCTGAAGCGAATGAACAAGTAGATGCTTTTATTGAGCGTCATGTTCAGCGTGGGATTTCCATTTCGATGACAGCACCAAGAGGTCCGGTTCACTTTAATATTCCGTTTAGAGAACCGTTGTTAATTGACCTAAACCTAACATTACCTACATCAACATTTACAGCACATATGTCTGCACAGGCGATGTTGAGTGAAGAAGTGAAAAGTCAATTTAAGAATCTTTTAACAAAATCAAAAAAAGGAATGATTATTGTTGGAGAATTGCCTGGGAAATTAGATAAACAACGATTTTGGCGTTTTGCACAGGCATTAAATTGGCCAGTTTTATGTGATCCGCTATCGAATTTACGCTCAGAAGTTCCTGCGGATTGTGCCGATTTATGTATTGATCAATATGATGCGTTATTAAAAAGTAAAATTTTTGGAGAAGAAGTGATGCCATATACCGTCCTTCGTTTTGGCGCGCAACCTGTTTCTAAACCGCTAACTCTTTTTCTGCAAAAGAATCGTCCCGCACAATATATAGTTGTTGACGAAGACCCCGCATTTCGAGATTCTTTAGGCGTTGTGACACATCATATCCAATCGTCAATAGAAGCGGTGATAAATATTTCTGTCGAGTTAGAACGAAGCAGTGAGACGAAAAAGTGGATTGACGCGAATAATCTATTCTCAGCAATGGTTCAAACATATGCAAAAGATACCCATGATGAAGGAGCTTATACGCATACATTGTTTGACCAACTGCCTGATGGTGTCGATTTAATCAGTGGCAGTAGTATGCCGATTCGTGATACGGACACATTTTTTGGTAAAACATCAAAGTCCATCAAGGTTTTTGCGAATCGTGGAACGAATGGCATTGATGGAGTCGTTTCAACAGCACTTGGTATTCAAGCGTATCGAAAGCGTCCTGCTTATTTATTAATTGGTGATTTATCCTTTTTACATGATGTGAATGGCTTAATCGCGACGCGTTTTCATGAAACTGATTTAACGATTGTAATTATGAATAATGATGGTGGCGGAATCTTTTCTTATCTTCCTCAAGCCAGCATAGAGATTCATTATGAAGATTTATTTGGCACGCCGACTGGTTTAACATTTGAACCTATTGCTGCGATGTATGATGCACAATATACAGCCGTTACGACATTAAATAATTTTCAAGAAGTGTTGAATCAAAAGAAAGAAAAACCACTTCGAATCATTGAAGTTTTTACTGATCGGAAAGAAAACGTCCAAGCCCATCGCCAATTGTGGAGTAAAATGATTAGTCGGTTAGAAGCAAATGAATGAGAAGAAGTTATTGATTCGTGGTCATGAAATAAATGTTCATAGTTCAGGTGAAGACGATTTACCAGTAATTGTTTTTTTACATGGATTTACAGGGGCGGTATCCACTTGGATTAACGTAATGGATCACTTGGCTGGACGTTTTAAAATGATCGCGATAGATTTGACTGGACACGGAAAAACGTCGATACCTGACGAGAACAATCGTTATTCGATGGAAGAGCAGTTGAAAGATTTAGAAGCATTATTTGAAGCATTAAATTTAACGAATTTCATTTTAGTAGGCTATTCAATGGGAGGACGCATCGCACTTGGGTATACAATTAATAATCCAAAACGCGTGCGTACGCTCATTTTAGAAAGTGCTTCGCCTGGTCTAAAAACAAAAGAAGAACGCGAAGTAAGACGAAATACCGACGAATTACTCGCGAAACGGATTGAAACAGAAGGGATTCAGCATTTTGTTGAGTTCTGGGAAAATATTCCATTGTTTGAATCGCAAAAGAAAATGTCTTTCGCCAAGCGCCAAAAAGTAAGGGACGAACGGCTTTCACAAGATACGATAGGCCTTGCGAACAGTTTAAGAGGAATAGGAACAGGAAGCCAGCCGTCTTACTGGGAAGCGTTACAAGAAGTGAAAATACCGGTATTATTGCTAACGGGTGAAATAGATGAGAAATTTGTAGGTATTTCCCGGGAAATGAATGAAATATTCCCAGAAGCGACAACGCAAACAGTAAAAAATGTCGGACATGCAATTCATGTGGAAAATCCAACTTTATTTGCTACAATAGTAGAGGAACATGTAAAAGAGTTAAACTATTTAGGGAGGCAATAAAATGACACGTCAATGGGAAACAATTCGTACATATGAAGATATTAAGTATGAGAAATACAATGGTATTGGTAAGATTACAATCAACCGTCCCGAAGTCCGTAACGCATTCCGTCCAAAAACGGTAACAGAATTAATCGATGCTTTTTCACGCGCACGTGATGATGAGAGTATTGGTGTAATTGTGTTAACAGGTGAAGGCGAGAAAGCATTTTGTTCAGGCGGAGACCAATCTGTCCGCGGACATGGTGGATATGTCGGGGAAGATGAGATTCCACGCTTAAACGTACTAGATTTACAACGTCTGATCCGTGTAATTCCAAAGCCAGTTGTTGCAATGGTTGCAGGTTTTGCAATTGGCGGCGGTCACGTATTACATGTTGTGTGTGACTTAACAATCGCTGCAGATAATGCAAGATTTGGTCAAACGGGTCCGAAAGTAGGTTCATTTGATGCTGGGTATGGTTCAGGTTATTTAGCACGTATTATTGGCCATAAAAAAGCGCGTGAAATTTGGTATCTATGTCGTCAATATGACGCACAAGAAGCGCTTGATATGGGCTTAGTAAACACAGTTGTGCCATACGAACAATTAGAAGATGAAACAGTTAAATGGTGTGAAGAAATGCTCGCGATGAGTCCAACAGCTCTTCGTTTTGTGAAGGCAGCAATGAATGCTGATACAGACGGTTTAGCAGGGCTTCAGCAAATGGCTGGAGATGCGACATTACTTTATTACACAACGGATGAAGCGAAAGAAGGCCGCGATGCGTTTAAAGAAAAGCGTAAGCCGGACTTTGGACAATTTCCTCGTTTCCCATAATAATTTTTTAAAGCTGCCTTTATAAAGGGCAGCTTTTGTTTTAATTTTGAAAAGGAAGGTGAAGATGGATGATTCCAAATTGGTTACGACAACGAGCGTATTTAACACCCAATAAAATTGCACTCTCTTATAAAGATGAGAAATGGACATTTAAAGAATTAAAACAACAAGCAATGCGTTATGCAAAACAATTAAAAGCACAGCATATTCTCCCAAGTGATCGAATTGCCCTACTGGGAACATCGAATGTTGAGATGGTCTTTATCATTCACGGGGCGATGCTTCTTGGTGTAGAAATTGTGATGTTAAATAATCGATTAACGAAAGAAGAAATTGCCTGGCAAGTAGATGATGCTAATGTGAAAGCTGTTTTATATGCTGACCAATTCGAAGACAAAATTACATCGATTCAAACAACAAGTATCCCATTTTCAGTCGTTCGTGAAAGTGAAGAGAATGTATTTGAAGTAGAAAGAAATTGGTCATCTGAGAAAACAATCACGATTATGTATACGTCTGGGACGACTGGGTTTCCAAAAGGTGTTCGTCAAACAGCCGAAAATCACACATCAAGTGCACTTTCTTCTGTTTTGAATTTGGGATTAGATGAAGAGGATTGTTGGCTTTGTATAATGCCGTTGTTTCATATTAGTGGTTTTTCAATATTAGTGCGGTCTGTTTTATATGGGATGGAAGTTCGTTTATATGAGAAATTCGATGTGAAAAAAGTGACAGATGAAATTGTTAAAGGAACCGTAACCCGCATGTCAGTCGTTTCAGTGATGTTAAGTCAAATATTAGAAGAACTTGAAGCAAGAGAAGTCACGGCACATGCTGCATTTAAAACGATGCTTGCAGGCGGCGGTTCTGTGCCGGTTGATTATTTATCGCGTGCAGCAGCTTGTGAAATTCCAATTTTACAAACGTATGGCATGACGGAAACAAGTTCACAAACGGCAACACTTTCATCTACAGATGCGATGCGTAAATTAGGCTCAGCAGGAAAACCTCTTTTTTTCAACGAAATTAAAATAAAAGATGCAGAGAAGCCAAATAAACACGGTGAAGTTTTTATTAAAGGACCTCATGTTACACCTGGGTATATTGGTCGTTTTAAAGATCATACACCACTAGAAGATGGCTGGTTGCCAACAGGAGATATTGGTTATTTAGATGAAGAAGGGTATTTGTATATTGTCGATCGTCGTTCGGATTTAATTATTTCTGGCGGTGAAAATGTATATCCAGCTGAAATTGAAAATGTATTAGCAGCGCATCCAAACGTTCGTGAAGTTGGCGTTTGTGGGAAAACACATCCAAAATGGGGAGAGGCGCCCGTTGCATTTATTGTCCTTTCAGATGTTACTCGGAAAAAGGAATTAATCGAATTTTGTACGGAACGATTAGCAAAATATAAAATCCCAACAGAAATTCACTTTGTCGAACAATTGCCAAGAAATGCTTCAAATAAATTGCTAAGACGGGAGTTAAAAGCATGGCTGTCTACACAATAAAAGAAATTCGGTTACATCGTTTAATGATTCCATTGAAAAGCCCATTTTCAACGCATTTGCAAACGGTCAATGAGCGAGAAAGTATTATTGTTGAGATGATTGATCATAATGGACATGTAGGACTCGGTGAATGTGTTGCTTTTTCATCGCCGTGGTACACAGAAGAAACGATTCAAACTTGTTGGGCTACACTTGTCAACTGGTTAATTCCTTCGGTTTTACATAAGAAGCTAACGAAGCCAGAAGAAGTGATAGAATTGCTTCAACATGTAAAAGGAAATCGAATGGCGAAAGCAGCGCTAGATTCAGCGAGTTGGGATTTATTTGCCAAGCGAGAAGAACTTCCATTATGGAAATTGCTAAAAGGTGTTCGACAAGAAATCGATGCAGGGATTGTCTTAACAGGTGCGCTTGATGATAGTATGGAAAAACGGCTAGAAAACGCAATGTTACAAAGCTATAAGCGTGTGAAAATTAAAATAGATGAAACAACAGATGTCACTGCATTAAAAGAATTAGTCTCTTATTATTCATCTATCCAATTTTTTGCAGATGCAAATGGAATTTTCAATCGTTTAGGAATAGAGGCATTGAAGAAATTCGATGAAGTGGGGCTTACATTAATTGAACAACCTTTTAAGGATGATGAATGGACTTTACATAAGGAAGCAAGTCAAGTGATGCGAACACCGATTGCCCTTGATGAAAGCATCAGGTCTATCGATGACGTTAAGCGAATGATTGACATGAAAGCAGGACAAATTATCGTCTTAAAGCCCGGGCGTGTTGGTGGGGTGAGTGAGTCGATTCGGATTCATGAGTTAGCGGCGGAGCACGGTATTCCGATATGGATTGGCGGGATGATTGAGCTTGGTGTTTCGAAAGCACATAATTTAGCATTAGCTTCTCTTCCTCAAGTGAAATATCCAGGTGATTTTAGTGCGTCGAATCATTTTTGGGAAGAAGATATTGTGAAGCCATTTATCGAAGTCGAACGTGGGCAAATTGCATTAACGAATCGAAGTGGCATCGGCTATGAACTTGATCGTCATTTATTAGAAAAACTTCAAAAAGATTATGCTGTTTTCACATAAAAAATGCTTGGGAAATTTTATATTTTCCCAAGCATTCTCAGTTTCCTAAAGCTTTTTCTAAAGTATTTAAATTATGTTCCATTAATGAAAAATAATCTTCCCCGTTTTTAATATCTTCAGTTGTTAAAACACCTAGATTATGGAGGATTAATGATTCTGCACCGATTTCATTTTGAATGACTTTTGTTAATTTAGAAGAAATATTTTGTTCGAATAAAACATAACGTACATTTTTTTCTCTAGCGTAATCAAGTAGTTGAGCGAGTTCTTTTTGAGAAGGCTCGCTTTGTGAATTTAATCCTGCAATAGCAATTTGTTCAAGGCCGTAAGTGTCAGCTAAATAACCGAATGCGGCATGTGAGACGAAAAATGTTTTAGAAGGCGCTTCAGCTGCCATATTGATAAATTTACGGTCTAATCCTAATAAATCATCACGTAAGGCTTCGAAGTTCTCTTCAAATTGTGCCTTGTTTTCAGGCGATGCTTCGATCAACGCTTCTTTAATGGAATAAGCGAGTGCATCACTTAATACTGGTGAAATCCAGACATGTGGGTCTAAATCTCCGTGATCGTGGTCGTGATCATGATGATCTTCATCGTTTTGAACGAGCATATCTTCTGTAATCGCATCCGCTGTTGCAATCATTTGTACATGTTCGTTATTCAAAGTTTCTTTCGCATTGTCGACAAAACCTTCAAGGCCTAAACCGATATAGAAAAATAAATCAGCATCAGCTAAAGCAATCATATCTTTTTGTGTTGGGTCAAATGTATGTTCATCTGAACCAGGTGGATAAATGGATTTAACGGACACATGCTCTTCGCCAATTCTTTCAGCAAAATATTGAAGCGGATAAACCGTTGTGTAAATTTGAATGTTGTCATTCTGAGTAGCGTCTTCAGTTGAACAAGCTGTCAGTAGTGCAATTAATAAGAAGGAAATGATAATTGGAAGTTTTTTTATCATGCATATTTAGTCCTTTCTTTCTAAATAGTAATCATTACGATTTAACTCGGTAACTTTATAATCATACAAGAATTTATTACAATAGGCAATAAGGAAAATTGGACCTATTGAATAAATATGATTCAACTTATTAAATAATCTTGAACCTCCCACGACTGAAGTCACGGGTGTTCTCGATTTATTTATAAAAAGTACTGAAAGTGTTATCTGTACTTTTTATGATTGATTCGGGGGATTTTTTTGCGATGATTTTTTCTCAGGAACTGGATCAAAGCCACCTTCATGAAAAGGATGGCACTTGGAAATCCGGCGAATGGTTAACCAAGACCCTTTTATGGCACCATGTGTTTCGATTGCTTCTACCCCGTAGTGTGAACAAGTTGGGTGAAAGCGGCAAGAAGGCGGCATCATAGGTGAAATGGCTTTTTGATAAAATTTAATTAATATAAGTAATGTTTTTTTCATAAGAAAACTCCTAAATGATGTATATATATGTTTATTGTATGGTTTATCGGGGTAAATTAAAAGAGAGACGAACTATTATTAAATTTGAAAGGTTGTTTTAGAATGTCAAATGAATTAATGAAAGAAATGAATGTGCAAGTATCTACATGGTCGGTATTATACACGAAGTTACACAATTATCATTGGTATGTAAAAGGTCATCATTTCTTCACATTACATGAGAAATTTGAAGAGCTTTATGATGAAGCAACAGTGCATATGGATGAAATTGCTGAAAGAATTTTAACATTAGGTGGACAACCAGTCGCAACGTTAAAAGAGCATTTAGAACAATCTGTTGTAGAAGAAGCAACAGGAAAAGAAGACGCAGATGAAATGGTCAAAGCAATTGCAAGTGATTTTGATAAAACAATGAAGTCATTGAAAAAAGGAATGGATTTAGCAGCAGATACAGGCGATGATATGACGGAAGACGTGTTAAATGCGATTTATCAAAGCATCGAAAAACATCAATGGATGCTGAATGCCTTTTTAGGTCAACGAAATTAAGAACGACCTTCAAACTTTTCACTAATTGACGATAGTAAAAGTAAGAAGGGAGGCTTGTGTAATGGAATTAAATGCACTCATGGCCAACCAATTAAAAAGCTTACAATCAACGGTACAAATGAGTGTGCTGAATAAAGCACTTCATTCAAATGCTACTGCCGCAACTGAAATGTTGGAGGGCTTACCAGATGCAGCGCCAGTCGCTCATCCTCATAAAGGTGCTTCGATTGATGTAAAAGCTTAAGAATGGAAACATGCATGCTAATAAAAGTATGCATGTTTTTTTGTGGTGAGGTCACACTAAAAAATAAAAGGGTGTTGTTTATGACAAAATGTAAATTATATGTATCTGTGACAGATCAAAGGGTATACAATTACCCCGATGATTCGCCTTGGGAATATGAAATTAAAGTAGATCGTGCTTTTGTGCCGGTTTTTCATCGTTTATTTAATCAGACGAGTGACTTGGAATTTAGAAACTTTTTAAGATCTCACTTACCTTATATTCCTTATCATTCTGACCGAAATAATCATGACATTGATTTGCGAACACAAAAGATTTATGCAATCATCCATGAATTTTCAGATGAACCGACGAAACGTTTTATAGAAGATCTTCCTTATTTTCGTTGATTGTAGAAATATCCTTCTGTAAACTTACATAAGAAGGATGTGGTGAATATGTACGTATTTACAGATTTACAGGGAGAACGTGTTGAGCTAACGTTTGGACGAAACCCTTACGAGATGCCGGCTAGACATGTTCTCCTTTTACTAAAAAATAACGGTAAATGGTTATTAACAAAACATCGAACACGTGGCATTGAATTTCCTGGGGGAAAGGCGGAAAAAGGAGAATCGATTGAAGTAGCAGTAATTCGAGAAGCCTATGAAGAAACTGGGGTTGTTGTATCAAATATCGTTCAATTTGCAGAGTATGTAGTTCATAGTGAGCCTTCTTTTTGTAAAGCTGTTTTTACAGGTGAAGTTGTTGAAGTTGAAGAAAATCCAACGCTGTATGAAACGGAAGGTGCAGTTTGGCTGTCTGACGCAGAACTTAACGCATGTAAGCATGTAAGTTTTTATATGAAAGATGAGGGTATGGTAAAGTTAAGAAAGTGGGTGGATGAATGTGAAAGAAAACGGAACAGTTGAAAAGCGTCGTCTTTATCCTTCGCCAAATCCGCATATTCGATTAGTTGAAATTACATATTGGTCTGATGGATTAAAGGTAAAAGGATTATTAGCAGAGCCAATTAAAGAAGGAAAGTATGAAGGAATAATTTATTTGCGTGGTGGTATGCAACATATCGGCATGGTGAGACCTTCTCGAATGGCACAACTTGCAAGTCAAGGGTTTATCGTCTTTGCACCGTATTACCGAGGGAATCGGGGCGGAGAAGGAAGGGATGAGTTTGCGGGATTAGATCGATTGGATGCCGTTTATGCAGTAGATGTGTTGAAGCAAAACCCTAGTTTAAAACATAATCGTATCCATGTTTTTGCATTTTCACGTGGCGGACTGATGGCACTATGGCTAGCCGTGTTGCGAAAGGATTTAACATCTGTTGTTACTTGGGCAGGTGTTTCAGATATCGTGTATACGTATAAGGAACGAAAAGATATGAGAAGAATGATGAAACGAGTCATTGGCGGCACACCCAATAATGCAGCAGATGCTTACCGGGAACGAAATGTTTTAGATCGAATTCATGAAATTGAGGCATCTGTTTTAATTATTCATGGCATGTTGGATGCGCATGTATCGATTGAACAAGCAAAAATCTTAGAAGATTCGTTAATTGCACAAGAAAAACAGGTTGACACTTGGTATTTCCCACAATTTACACATCATATCCCGCCTGCAAGTAATCGCGAAATTGTAAAAGATTTATGTGAATGGATGAAAGAACAAAAGAAACAATGAAAAAAACCACTCAAATGTTTATTAGAGTGGTTTTTTCATTATGATTTATCCCTTTAAGCGATTGGACCGCCTTTTTCTACAATGTCTTTTGAAACTTCACCGAACTTCTGGAAGTTTTCACGGAATAACTGTGAAAGTTCTGCTGCTTTTTCATCGTATGCATCTTTATCTGCCCATGCATTACGTGGATTAAGTACTTCGGCTGGTACACCTTCAATTGCTGTAGGCATTTGTAGACCGAAGACCTGATTCGTTTCTGTTTCAACATTGTCTAATTTTCCTGCAATTGCTGCACGAACCATTGCGCGTGTATATTTTAATTCCATACGGTTTCCAACTCCGTATACGCCACCCGTCCAACCTGTGTTGACGAGGAATACTTGTGCATTGTGTTCATCAATTTTCTTACCGAGCATTTCAGCATATACTGTTGCGTGGAGTGGCAAGAACGGTGAACCGAAGCATGTTGAGAATGTCGCTTCTGGTGATGTGATGCCACGTTCAGTTCCTGCAAGCTTTGAAGTGTATCCACTTAAGAAGTGGTACATCGCTTGCTCTTTCGATAATTTTGAGATTGGCGGTAAGACACCAAATGCGTCAGCTGTTAAGAAAACAATTGTATTCGGATGACCTGCAATCGAAGGTGTAACGATATTATCGATATAATGAATAGGGTATGCTGCACGTGTATTTTCAGTTAATGAACCATCCGCATAATCAGGAATGCGCGTTTCTTCATCGACGACAACGTTCTCTAAAACCGATCCAAAACGGATGGCACCATGAATTTCAGGCTCTTTTTCAGCAGATAAGTCGATACATTTTGCATAACAGCCACCTTCAATATTGAAGACACCATGATCAGACCAACCATGCTCATCATCACCGATTAGTTTACGATCACTGTCAGCTGAAAGTGTTGTTTTACCTGTTCCAGATAAGCCGAAGAAAAGTGTAACATCATCTTCTTCACCAACATTTGCTGAACAATGCATAGGCATAATGTCTTTTTCAGGTAATAAATAGTTCATAATCGAGAAGATAGACTTTTTCATCTCCCCTGCGTATTCAGTTCCGCCTATGAGAACGATACGTTTTTCCATATTGACAATGATAAACGTTTCTGAATCCGTTCCATCGATTGACGGATCTGCCTTAAATGTTGGTGCAGATACAATGGTAAATTGGGATTCATGTGTTTTTAGTTCTTCTTCAGTTGGACGAATGAAAAGTTGATGAACGAATAGATTATGCCAAGCATATTCATTAACGACTTCAATTGCTAGACGAGTAGATTCATCTGCACCAGCAAATCCTTTAAATACGAATAACTCATCTTTTTCGGATAAATAATTGATAACTTTAGTATAAAGTGTATCGAAAACTTCAGAGGAAATCGGACGGTTTACAGTTCCCCAATCAATCTTATCTTTAGAAGTTGGTTCTTCAACGATGTATCTATCTTTCGGAGAACGTCCTGTATATTTACCAGTTTTTGCACGAATCGCACCATCCGCTGTTAAAATTGCTTCACCACGTGTTGTTGCTTTTTCAACTAATTGTGGAACAGAAAGTTGTACGTTAAGATTTTCACCAGATAGAAGGTTTGTTAACTCATCATTAATTTTCGCTGAAATCATATTTATGTACCGTCCTTTTCTAATAGTGCCCAAGTCATTGGGATGATATTTTTAAATTCAATAATTAGTATAACACATTAAAAGTAATATGCCATACCAATTGAAAATATTATTTATAAGTAACTAATATTAAAAATATTTGGGATGAAGAAAGAGAAGAGTTCGGATTTATAGAAGAGATTTGAAAAAAATGTCGTTTTATTTATGAAAATATAAGAAAAATGTTTTTTCATAAACTTTGATTGTGACTAATTTTCAAAAAAGAGAAGACGTTAATTGTTTTTATGTCTTTTAAACTCATTTTATGTCAATGTTCAGTATAAAATGTGTTTTATAAATTCATTATACATGATTGAAGTTAAGATGCATTGCATAACAGTTGACTTCAATTATCAACTTTCGTACAATTTATTATTGAACGGATACTCTTATTCCGAGCTGGTGGAGGGGCAGTCCCTATGAAACCCGGCAACCTGCAAAAACATAATGAATTTTGCAAAGGTGCTAAACCTGATGCAAGGTAAAATCCTTGGATGATAAGAGTGAAGGGTACTTATGAAATCATGCCTTTCTCTCATGTAGTGACGTGAGTGAAAGGCTTTTTTAAACTTTTGTCAGTGAAAATCCAGTCGTTAAAAGAATGGGTTTATCATAAATTTGACTTAATTATAGAGAAATCTGTTACTGACTAAGTGAAGCTTTCGGTATTAGAAGTTGGCCGATGCAAAATTGATATGCATTTACCCTTTATCCTCGTGTATAAAGCTCAGAATGGACTAAAAAACCATTTACCCTAATCGGTAAGGGACTTAAACATGGGACAATGAGTACCGTATCAATCTCGTAGGATATAGGAGGAAATACAATGACAAATCGCCGTCTGTTTACTTCAGAATCTGTAACAGAAGGGCATCCAGACAAAATGTGTGATCAGATTTCTGATGCCATTTTAGATGCTATTTTAGAAGAGGATCCAAATGCACGTGTCGCGTGTGAAACGACAATTACGACAGGTCTTGTACTTGTCGCAGGTGAGATTACGACATCGACTTATGTAGATATCCCAAAGGTCGTGCGTGATACAGTAAAAGAAATTGGTTATACGAAAGCGAAATATGGTTTTGACTTTGAAACGTCTGCTGTATTAACGGCAATAGATGAGCAATCAGCGGATATTGCAGCGGGTGTTGACAATGCCCTAGAAGCACGTGAAGGTTCAATGTCTGATGAGGATATTGAAGCAATCGGTGCGGGAGACCAAGGCTTAATGTTTGGGTATGCGTGTAATGAAACGCCAGAACTTATGCCACTTCCAATTAGTATGTCACATAACTTATCACGTCGTTTAGCTGAAGTGCGTAAAGATGAAACGTTAGCTTATTTACGTCCAGATGGAAAAACACAAGTGACGATTGAATATGATGAAAACGATAAGCCATTACGTGTAGATACAATCGTATTGTCCACACAGCATGATCCAGATGTGACGCTAGAACAAATTCAAAAAGATATAAAAGAATATGTGATTGACCCAATTGTTCCGACTGATTTAATGGATGAAAAAACTAAGTTATTCATTAATCCTACAGGTCGTTTCGTCATTGGCGGTCCACAAGGAGATGCAGGGTTAACAGGTCGTAAAATCATTGTCGATACATACGGAGGCTATGCACGTCACGGTGGCGGTGCTTTTTCCGGGAAAGATTCGACAAAAGTAGACCGTTCAGCTTCTTATGCAGCACGCTATGTAGCGAAAAATATCGTTGCAGCAGGTTTTGCGGAACGTTGTGAAGTACAAGTAGCGTATGCAATTGGTGTTGCACAACCTGTATCGATTGCAGTGGATACATTTGGCACGGGTACAGTAGAAGAAAGCAAGTTGGTAGAAGCGGTTCGTGAATTATTCGATCTTCGCCCAGCTGGGATTATTAAGATGTTGGATTTAAACCGTCCAATTTATAAACAAACAGCTGCTTACGGGCATTTTGGTCGTACAGATATTGATTTACCTTGGGAGAAAACGGATAAAGTAGGAGCATTAAAAGACTTCGCAAATAAATGATTAAAATAGCGTTAGAAGGGAACGTTCCTTTCTAACGCTATTTTTGATTTTGATTCTTTTTAAAAAGATACCGCCAAATACCGTAAAGAATCCATCCAATCACGGGAAATAAAGAAGAGATTCGAGAAAGTTGATGATCAGCGAATATAAGTATCAAGATGCTAATTAAAACCATTGGAATCATGATATAAAACCACATCCGCTACAGTGAGAACGAGATTGCAACGGGCGAGAAAGCAATTAAAAAATCGACTGGTCGATTATGAGTGGGAGGCAATCCGAAATGAATCCATTTAAAAAAGATTTAGAAGACGAACTTCAAGCATTTTCTTTATCTGATGAAAAAAAACGACTAATTGCCAAAGAAGTGCGTAAACAAAGAAGTAAATCGGTGAATGGTAGTAGTTGGTCTTACCGATTTGCACTTGCGACATTTATGATTTTTTCACTTAGTTTTGGATTTTTGTTAGTACAACAAGAAAATAGGGGAGAAAAAACAGGAGCGACAATTGAACCTGATGTCACTTCAACATTTTTAAACCTATTTGCTTCTGATTGGATGAAAGGGTTACTTCTTATAAGTATTTTTATTAGTATTCGATTTTTTGTACAACGCACGTTAATAAAAAAAGGAAAAAATCTTCCAACGTGTATTGAGTGCGGGGAAGAGTGGTCTTACCGTGAAGCTTTGAAAATGAGTATGAAAAATGAATTAGTTACTTGCCCAAATTGCGGGAAAAAGCAATATAAAACAAGGAAGTCATCTATGAAGGCAAGTATGCTTAATTTTCTTATTCCGCTTGGTATTTTAATTGCACAAGCTTTTGATCATATTTTATTTGGTTATTTGCTTCATGCAACAGGTACGCTTTGGCTTATTATAACACTCACCCCTTATCTCATAGAATTTCAAGAAGATGATCCGATTACTAAACCGTTGTATTAATGGAATCTAATGAAGCTTCGTCCTCGTTTACTTTACTTTTTAACTTGAAAAACATAGACTGATAGTATAAAGGTTGAAGATAATGAATAGTTTAAATGTTTTGAAGGGGGATTTTCAAATGATGACAGAACGATATGAAAAAGGATTAGAAAAGTTAAAAGAATTAACACTACCTGATGGGGAAAATGTAACAGGGCATATGGACATTGGAAAAGGATTTAAAGATGTTGCACCTGATTTAGAGAAGTATGTCGTTGAGTTTGCTTTTGGTGATATTTATGCACGACCTGGCATTGATAATAAACAAAAAGTACTCACAACGATTTCGGCGCTTGTTGCACAAGGTACCCCGCAAATTGGCATGCATGTGAAAACAGGCCTTGTTGTAGGACTAATGCCTGATGAAATTGTCGGATGTATTATGCATCTCATTCCATATGTAGGATTCCCACGTGCATTGAATGCATTGAAGGTAGCCCAAGAAGTGTTTGAGGAAGAAGGCGTGTCCATTTCAAAAGAATAACTAACCTGGCTCCTAATTATCAGTTTTATTGATAATGGAGCCGGTTTTATTATTCTTGCAATCCTTTATAATATTGTCCTTTCTCTGCGTATTCTCGCACAATTCTTGCCATATCTTCACGGTCTGCATCATTCACTTGACGAATGACTTTCGCAGGAGACCCAATTGCGAGTGAGTGAGGTGGAATCTTCATCCCAGGTGGAACTAAAGCGCCTGCCCCTATAAAAGCACCTTCTCCGATTTCAGCACCATCTAACACAATCGCACCCATGCCAATAAGTGCATTTTTTCGTATAATACAGCTATGAAGTGTAACCTGATGGCCAACAATTACGTCATCTTCAATGATAAGTGGCTTGTTTGGACTTTGATGGAGGCAACTTAAATCTTGAATGCTTACATTTTTCCCAATGACAACAGGTGAAACATCTCCGCGAATAACAGCGTTAAACCAAATGGACGAATCAGCACCAATTGTAACGTCACCTGTAATGGTTACATAATCAGCGATAAAGACAGTTGGATCAATTTTTGGTGAAAATTCTTTGTAAGGATATATCATTGTTTCTCCTCTTTTCTTGAAATAGTATATAATAATCATAACAAATCAAATTTAAATGGTGTGCAATTTTAAATATAAGGGAGGGATTGTCCATGTGGAAGTGGGAAGCAGAAGGACAGCCAAAAGCAGTCGTTGCGATTGTGCATAATGCTTATGAACATCACCGTCGTTATGCATGGTTTATTCAAAAACTCCGCAGTAGTAATTTTCATGTCGTCATGGGCGATTTACCAGGACACGGAATGCAAGATGGGCGAATGATCCATAATGAGAAATTTGATACATATGTTAATTATGTTAAAAGATTGTTAGAAGTCGGTTTAGTCGATGGACTACCGTTATTTATTGTTGGACATGGTCTCGGTGCAACACTTGTTATGCGTGTATTACAAACGGAAAAAGTCGTTTGTGCCGGTGCGATTTTAAGTTCACCGTGGCTCGCACTGAAACATCATCCTGCAAAATATTCATCGGTTTTAACAAAATTATCTTCATCTATGAAAATCAATCATGATATTGAAATTGAATTATTAACGAGGAATACGGAGATGTATTTAGAGTCTAAAAATGATACGTTGTATAGCTCAACAATCACGGCAGGGTGGTATAGAGAGCTGCAACAATTTATGAAAACTGTTTACAATCATGAAGGCTCAATGCGAAATATTCCTGTTTTGATGCATATTGCGGGAGATGATAAAATTATTCATTATGAACCTGCAAAAGATTGGCTATTGAAGCAAGAGATGACAGAGTTTCAATATAAAGCATGGAAAGGGCTTTTCCATGATCTTCATCAAGAGCCGGAAAGAGAAGAAGTATTTTTATATACAGAAGCATTTATGCATACATCATTACGTTCGCTTGGCTATATTGTGTAAAAAGAGATGCGGAATAATAAATGAAATAAAAGGGCTATTCAAAAGTCGATTTGGCGACGATTGGATGCCCTTTTTTATATGAAATTTAATGGAGTCACCTAAAGCATTTAACAATATTCTATGGTAAATTAGAAAGACTAGTAATTGAAGGAGTTATATGGGATGAGTCATTTTTTTGAACGTAAAAAAGAGGAGCTTGGCATAGCGTTAAATAAAGTTCAACAACAAGCGGTACTTGAAACAGAAGGCCCGCTTCTTTTACTTGCATGTCCGGGCTCTGGAAAAACGACGACAATGATTATGCGAATTGGGTATTTAATAGAAGAGAAAAATATTTCTCCAAAAAGAATTAAAGCGATTACGTTTAGCCGCGCATCCGCTGCAGATATGAGAACACGCTTTGAACGTTTTTTTCCTCATTTACCATCAGTTGAATTTTCCACAATTCATAGCCTAGCTTTTATGATTACAAGAGCATATTTAGAAAAAAACGGTATGAATTATGAGCTGATTGAAGGAAAAGGAAGCCATCAATTTAATAAACAATCTTTATTAAAACGTCTTTATAAAGATGTGCTAAAAGATGATTCTACAGATGATGAACTAGCAACAATTTCTACATTTATTAGTGGACTAAAAAATAAATTAATACCAGTAGACGATTGGGAAACGGTAGAGCAACCCTTTAAAGATGCTGGGTTAATTGCTAAAAAGTATGAGCAACATAAAACTAAGCAAGCCCATTTTATTTATGTTGATTTTGACGATATGTTAGTACTTGCGGAAAAAGCGTTACGAGTAGACGATGAGCTTGCAGATGCGTTTCGGGGACGTTTCGATTATTTATTAACCGATGAAAGTCAAGATACATCGCTTGTTCAACATATGATTGTTGAGCATCTTGTAGCTTATCACGGGAACTTATGTGTTGTGGCGGATGATGATCAATCCATTTATACATGGCGCGGGGCGGATCCAACTTATTTACTTGAATTTAAAAAAGTATATCCAGATGCAAAAATTCTTAAAATGGAACAAAACTACCGGTCTTCTAAGCAAATTGTTGAAACAGCAGAAAAGTTTATCCAACGAAATCGAGATCGTTATCCGAAGAAGATGTTCACGAAAAATAAACAAGCACATCCAATTCAATTAAAACGTGTAAGAGATCCGAAAGAACAATTGGATTATGTCATTTATGAATTGTTAAGTGAAGAGAACTTGAAAGACGTTGCGGTGTTATTTAGAAATAATGCATCCTCAACTTTGTATGTAAGTGAATTACATCGGCGCGGAATTCCATTTTATATGAAAGATGCGGATGATAAGTTTTTCAGCCATTGGATCATTGAAGACATTTTAAATTTTATGAGGCTTAGTTTTAATACTGAAAGAAAAGATATTTTTGCTAAAATTGTGTTGAAGATGAATTTATTTGTCTCAAGAAATATGGTCACAAAATTTCAAAACGCAAATACATCAGGGAACGTTTTTGATGCATTTATACAAACGGTTCCCCTAAAAAGTCGCCAAGTGAAGAAGCTTCAAGACTATAAAAAGGGATATGAAGTTATTCCAGAAATGCGTCCAATGCGTGTCATTCAACTGATTCGACAAGATTTAGGGTATGAAGCAGCGCTGAAAAGTCGTGCAGAGAAATTTGGTTACCGTTTCGATCATTTAAATGAAATATTAGATACATTAGAAAATATTGCGATGCCCCTTCGGACGATGATTGAATTTGCAGAACGATTAAAGGAATTAGAAGAGGCCGTTAAAAATGCGAAGTTTAATCCATCAGAGAATGCAGTGACTTTATCAACTTTTCATAGTGCGAAAGGATTGGAGTTTGAGCGCGTTTTTATGATTGATTTGCAAAAGGGCATGATTCCTTCAGAGGAAGACGAACAAGATGTACGAACTTTAGAAGAAGCACGCAGGCTATTTTACGTAGGCATGACGCGAGCGAAAAAAAGATTAGAGCTTCTTTCTTACCGCGAAGATGATGGAAAGAAAAAAGAAGACTCGCGATTTTTGAATGAAGTGAGAGGCATTTTGAACCCAGCTCAGGCAGCTGAGGAACATAAAAAACGTGTGGCACCGAAACAAGTGAAACGAAAAGGTGTTCAAGTCAATCCAAAAGGCATTCAAAATCGGAATGAGCTATCAGTTGGATTAGAAATTTTACATCGTGTGTTTGGAAAAGGAAAGATATTGTCTATAGGCGGTAAAGTGAAAATCCAATTTGAAAATGAACAAAAAGAATTTGATACGGCAACGATTCTCCAATTTGGCTTCATAGAGAAGGTGTAAAGTTGAAACAAGTTATTTTTGTCGGGTTAGCGGGGATGTTCGGAGCGGTTTTACGAACATCGATCGGGTTGTGGATTGGAGAAGGGGATACTTTTCCGATCGCAACGTTCTCAGTGAATATGATAGCGACCTGGATTTTATGTTTTTTTGCTTCCGGCGCGCTATATCATGTAATGAAAAATAAGCAGTTTTGGGAAATAGTGACGGTTGGTTTTCTCGGATCGTTTTCTACGTTTTCTGCATTTAGTATGGAAACCGTTTTACTCTTTGAAAATGGGCAATTGCTGCTAGCGATTGTTTACGTAGTGGCAAGTATAGTTGGCGGAATTAGTGTCGGTTTATTTGGATTTATTTGTGGTAGGAAGTGGCAAGTGATATGACAATTACAGAAGTCTTACTTGTCGGTGTTGGTGGATTTATCGGCGCAATCATTCGTTTTTTACTGTCAAAAAAATTGAATGGTCGGAATAGGTTTCCACTTGGTACGTTGACTGTGAATTTAGTAGGTTCATTTTTGATAGGTGTTATTTTTGGGTTGGTATTGCCGAAAGTATGGACATTATTTCTCGTCTCTGGATTTCTAGGCGCACTCACGACATTTTCAACATTGCAAAAGGAAATGATTGAACAGTGGCAAAATCGAGAGCGAAAAAAAGGGGTTATTTATATTGTCGTGACATACGGGGGCGGTATTTTGCTTGCTTTTATTGGGTATTTATTTGGAAAATATACTTGTTAAACTAGTTTATTTCATTTGGAAGTTTGACAATTTTTCGAAAAAAACTTGACATCTATTTCAAACATGGTAATATTCAAAACAATTACTTTTGCGCAGAAGATAATGAAAAAGTAAATATTTTCGAGAGATGATTTAGTAATGATATTGTCAGCAGCAATCAGAAACTGAATGATAGATGTAAATTCAGGCAACAATATGTATGAAATTCACCATCAGCTTTACTCGGATGTAAAATGAAGTGGGTGACCGATGTAAAATCGGTTTATCAATTTAGGGTGGTAACGCGGAGAGTTCCTTCGTCCCTTTCTAAGGGAGGATAGGGGCTTTTTTTGTATCTATTTTTCTAGTATTCACCGGGTTTGTCATGAAAATTTGACATGAGTATTCAGCGAGTAGGAAGGTGATTAGGATCATATTACGTTATTTTTTAAAAAATATCTCTAGATATAATATTTTGAATTATGACTAAGTTTAAGGTGTAATACATTACATACGAAGGGGAATGAGGATATGAAAAAGAGAATGGTCATCACGCTTATTTCGGTACTTTTACTAGCTTTTGGATTGGCTGGTTGTGGGAATGACGCGGCGGAAGAAAACGAGAAGTCTGAGGATAATCAGTCTGTTGGAAAAACAAAAGTGGAAATTGGTATGTTGAAATTAACTAGTTCTGCACCTTTATTTATCGCACTTGAAAAAGGTTATTTTGAAGAGGAAGGGTTAGACGCGAGCGCGAAATGGTTTGAGGCAGCGCAACCGATTGCCGTTGCCACTGCGGGTGGAGACATTCAAGTAGGTGCGACTGGGATTACTGCAAGTTTATACAATATGGTTGCTGGCGGTGAAAAGTTAGTTATCGTTGCGGATAAAGGAAGGGAAGAGGAAGGTTATTCTTCTTCAGCTTTATTAGTACCTGAAGACTCTTCTGTAGAAACGATTGAGGATCTAAAAGGAAAAAAGATAGGGATTACACAAACGGGATCAACATATCATTATATGGTTGGTAGATTGTTGGAAGTCCATGGTTTAACGACTGATGATGTAGAACTCGTTCCGCTAAATAGTATTCCAGGTCTTATGGAAACATTAGAAAGTAAGCAAGTGGACGCGATTTTATTAAATGAACCGAATGTTTCTAGAGTTGTAGATGAAGGATACGGGAAGGTAATTTCTCAAGTAGGAGAAGAAATTGAATACCAAACATCAGGCATTTTCTTTTCAAAAGGTTTTGCGGAGAATACGGATGTAGCGACGAAGTTTTTGAAAGCATATGTAAAAGCAACACAATACTATTATGATGCAGTGCTTAATAAGGTCGATGGTGAAATTGTTCCAGGTGAGAACTATGATGAGGTCGTTAAAATTATTGCAGAATATACAGGTCAAGAAGAAGAACTTATTAAAAAAGGACTTCCTTACATGGATCGTGACGGGAAATTATTAGCATCAGACATTCAAACACAAATTGACTGGTATGCGAAAGAAAACTTAATCGATGAAGCAATTGATGCAGCAGATATTGTGAATATAGAGTTACTTGAAGAAGCAATAAAGCAATTAGGGAAGTGAAGGAAATGAAAATTGTCATTGACAATGTAGGTAAAAAATTCAATACTTCGAAAAATGAAGCAGTCACTGCGTTGGAAAATATTAACTTCTCTATTCATGAAAAAGAATTTGTTGTTTTGGTAGGACCTAGTGGATGCGGTAAGTCAACGTTATTGAATATTGTAGGTGGGCTATTGTCACCTTCAAGTGGTTCTGTTTATTTTGAAGGGATAATGGAAACGGAGCCGAATTTGGCAATTGTATTTCAGGAGATCGCTTTATTCCCTTGGCGAACTGTGTACCAAAATGTGATTTACGGTTTAGAGGAGAAAAAAGTTAGTAAACAGGAGCTAAAAGAAAAGGCCGACTTATATATCGATATGGTTGGCCTAACTGAATTCAAAGATGCTTATCCCAAACAATTGTCTGGAGGCATGAAACAACGGGTCGGCATCGGTCGGGCACTTGCAGTTGAGCCAGATTTATTACTAATGGATGAACCATTTTCTGCTTTGGATGCTCAAACAAGAACATTGATGCAAGAAGAATTGTTGGCTATTTGGAATCGCACGCAGCTCAGTACACTTTACGTGACACATAATATTGAAGAAGCGGTTTATTTAGCAGATCGAGTTATTGTGTTGTCAAGGCATCCTGGTCGAATTAAAAAAATTATCGATATTAAATTACCAAAAATGGGTAGAGACGAAGAGCAACATAGAGAAAAGTTTGAACGATATGCCGATGAAATTTGGCAACTGATTCGTAATGATGCTGTCGAAGCACTAAAGGAGTGATAACGGATGACTGTACATAAAAAAATGATAACGAATCGTGTTGCATTTCTTGAGAAAAAAGTTCCGTTATACGCATCCGTACTAGGATTACTTGGCTTACTTGTTCTTTGGGAAGTGATTTCTAGCACGAATATCGTTTCTCCACTTTTCCTGCCCGCACCTTCTGCTATTTTAATGACAGGATGGGAAATGCTCATGAGTGGTGAAATTGCTCGAAATCTTGGTCCTAGTCTTTACAGAATAGGTCTTGGTTATGCGATTGGGTCAACTATTGGCATTTTGGTAGGGCTAATTCTCGGATTTTCCAAATGGGCGGATGCAATTGGGTCTCCTGTTGTCTATGCAATTTATCCGATTCCCAAAATTGCCTTGTTACCACTTTTCGTTCTTTGGTTAGGCATTGGAGAATTATCAAAAGTGACAATTATCGCATTAGGTGTCTTTTTCCCAGTCGTAATCAATACATTTTCAGGTGTTAAAAGTGTCGATCAAACCTTGATAAAAGCTGCGGTTACTTTTAGATCCAATCATATTAATGTCATCCGAAAAGTGATTTTGCCGGGTGCTTTACCAATGATTTTTGCAGGGCTAAAGCTTGCCGCTGGAACGTCCCTTCTACTACTAGTAGCCGCAGAAATGATTGCTGCTCAAAATGGGATAGGTTCGATGGTTTTACACTATGGGAACTTAATGATTACAACAAAACTGATGGTAGGCGTGTTAGTTTTATCGATACTCGGTTTAACTTTTAATCGACTTCTCCATTGGATTGAAATTAAACTTTTACCGTGGAAATAAAACACGCTACTCTTGAGTTTTGGGAACTAATGAAATACAAGAAAGTATTTATCTAAAAAGGCAACTCATTGTTTACTATCAAATGAAGGGTTGCCTTTTGAATTCTTAAATATCTGTCGTAATGTGGGTGGAGAATCTCAGCTCTGAAAAGCATTGAAATGTGGCTTATAAGAATTGCGATCAACATTGTAAGAAAAAATAAAAAGGTGAATCATTTAACACTCGAGTTTAGAAAAATAATAAGTTCAGATAAGAAAGACATACCCCTTTCTTTGACACTGGAAAATTTAATGGATATTTTACAGGAAAGTAAAAGACGGTTGTTTATTTATCCGACATTAACGGGCAGTAAGATTCCTTAAGACTTGAATAAAAAATGCCGAGGATAAAGGGGAGATCAACTGTCTATAAAAGCCCTAACTAAATGAGCCGTAAGATTTCATTTTTGAATATAAAAAGTAATAGAAAAGTGAATTAAACGTGTGAAGATTAAAGCGATATAATTGTAAAAGGTCATTTTATTGTTATTATGGATTTAGAAGCGTAAGAAACGTCCGGAAAATCGGCGGTGAATGGTTTTCGGGTTGTTTTTATTTGGAGTTCGTTGAAGAGGAGCGCTAATTGTTGTTCCTTATTTATTAAAGTTTAGGAGTATGTAAATGGAGAAAAATGTATTTGAACAAATGGCAAAGAAATATGATACAAGAGAGCGAATTGAACTCGCGAAAGTGATTTCAACAGAAGTAAAAAAGAAATTACAAGAGACCAAGTCGAAAACATTGGTTGATTACGGAAGTGGGACAGGTCTTGTTAGTTTAGCTTTAACAGATTTAGTCGATTCTGTTTTACTCGTCGATTCTTCTGAACAAATGCTAGAAGTGGCAAAAGCAAAAATTGAACAAAGTGAACTGAATCATGCACAGGTGCTTCATGCTGATTTCACAAAAGAACAGCCTACCATAAAAGCGGATATTGTGCTTACGTCACTCGTTCTTTTGCATATTCCGGAAACGAAAACAATTTTACAGAACTTGTATAATGTTTTGAATGAGAATGGTCAACTTATTATCGTCGATTTTGATAAAAATGAACAAGTTAGCCATCCGTTAATTCATAATGGTTTTTCGCATGAGGTGTTGAAACAAGTATTATCAGATGTCGGTTTTAAATCAACAGAAATCAAGACGTTTTATCATGGGGAGAATATTTTTGCGAAGAAAGATGCGTCGATGTTTATCGCAGAAAGTATGAAATGAGTTTTTCATCTGCACAATGTATGATTAAGATTGAACTTTTTTAAAAAAAGTATGAAATTAACGAAAGAAAGCCCGCCGATAAATAAAAATTACAAACTACTAAAAACCATTCTATCACGCCCAAAAGTCAATGTGTCATACAAACACAGGCAAGTACGAATCGAATCGCCTTGCCTGCCTAACAAATTATTTAAATTGTGCTTGAAACGCGTCAACAATATTGTCTGGGTCTGAAAAGGTGACATATAATAAAAACTTTCCATTCGTTTCAATGACATTATTTTTCACTTTCTCATATTGGTCGGGTAAGTATTGTTCCCAAGTTTGAATTTGTGCTTCTAATTCTCGTTCAAAGCTTTCTTTTAAAGCAGCTACATCATCGTCTGTTTTTGCTTCTAAGACGAAAATCTCATCCGCATTCACATTCATCATCGCTCCGATGACTTGTCCATTTGCTAGTAAGTCTGGATCCAGTTCCATTCTTTCAAAAACCACGTTTGTCATTGATTGGTCTTCATCATTTGCTGTTAAATCTTCGATGAAATACCCATTTAATATTTCATCTTCTGACATCCCACTGTCTTCTTTTAAAACCTCTTTAAACGCATCTTCTACAGCTGTATATACATCATCGAATGCAGGTGCATGATTTGATCCGCTGTTATTGTCTGACGAGCCACTTCCACACGCGCCTAGCATTAAAGCGAATAGTAATAAGCCTATGAACTTCATTTTCTGCTTCATGTTAAAACCCTCAATTCTAAATTTGTCATACACTCTATTGGTCGTTTGGTTTTGGGAAAAGTTTCATTATAAGTGAAGTTTAACAGAAATGTAATGGCCGTCAATTTTTACAGAATGATTTTTTCTATGGTAAAATCGATAAAGTACGACATGCTGTTTAATAAACAATTCAAGGGGAAAGTTAATAAGCAAAGGACTGTACGAGGGGAGATTATTGGGGAAGAAATCAACGGAAAGAGGAAGAGACTAAATATGCCAATAAACGAAAAAGAAGCGTTACTGGAAACATTAAACGCACGTTTTGAGAAAAACATGCATAGGCATGAAGGATTGGAATGGGAAAAAGTTCAAACCAAATTAGAAGCGAGCCCAGAAAAACTCGCAATTTTACATGAGATGGAAAAGACTAGTGGTGAACCCGATGTCATTGACTACGACCCAAAATCAGATACTTATATTTTCTGTGATTGTTCGCGGGAAAGTCCAAAAGGCCGTCGAAGTATTTGCTATGACCAGGAGGCGCTGGAATCTAGGAAGAAGTATAAACCAGAAAATAGTGCGGTAAATATGGCTGCTAATATGGGGATTGAATTATTAACAGAAGAACAATATCGGGAGCTGCAGAAACTTGAGGATTTTGATTTGAAATCTTCCAGTTGGGTGAAAACCCCTGCGCATATTCGGGATTTGGGCGGCGCAATCTTTTGTGATTGTCGTTATAACACTGTTTTTACGTATCATAACGGAGCAGAATCTTACTATGCTGCAAGGGGATTCCGCGGTATGTTAAGTATTTAAAGTGTGAAAAAAATAGAAAGCACATGCGATTTTCAATTTATAATCGTATGTGCTTTTTTTATGCGCTAAAAAAACTGATGAACAACTGTATACATTTTAGGGTGCTAAATCTTGGATAAGAATAAAATTAAGAAGGTTTTCAATCGGTTATTATAAAAATGTGGATTTGAATATTTCGGTATAGATTATCATCCGTAAAGAGAAAACTTACGTATTTTAATCAATTTCATAATTGCTTATTCTTGTAATCAAGACGAACTTTAATGTTAACGAGTGGTTGAATGTTCGTGTTTATTGCGAGGGATATCCGTTGATTGAAGTGGAAGGCGCCGAGTGTGCTCTCAAACGCTTCGCTTTTTGGTCGCAAAAGCCGTTCTTCGTGACGGCTCTTCCTGTGGGTTTAGCGGGACAGGTGAGACCCCGCAGTGGAGCGAAGCGACCGAGGAGGCTCGCCGCCCG
>JAPFCR010000006.1 GCA_026169375.1 Sporosarcina sp.
CATAGATTTAGGTTTGTCTGATTTTGCAATTACGACAAATGACGATGGAATTAGTGAAAAATATGAGAATCCTAAATGGCTAAGAAACTCTGAGAAGAAATTAATTAAAGCACAAAGGTCATTATCTAGAAAGAAAATAGGCTCTAAAAATAGAGAGAAGGCTAGAATAGCATTGGCCAAAAAACACGAGAAGATTGCTAATCAGAGAAAAGATTTCCTTCACAAACTATCTCACAAGATTACAAACGAAAACCAAGTAAGCGAAAAACGAGCGGGCATTTTACCAAGCAACGACCAGACTTAAAAGAGATACCATCACAATAACCATGAGCGCTTCTAGAGATTACTTCCACTCAATTAAAATAATATAAAAAAGAAAAACCTTATTGTTAAGGTTTTTCTTTTTTTATAAAACGCTCTTGAACGCGTCCTTTTTTACGATCTCGGTGGAGTAAAAATCCAGCAAAAAAACCAAGTCCTAATATAAACATAATTAAACCGATGAGAAACTGTATCCAACCTTGCATGAATGGGAAAAACACAATCCCATACAAAGCATCTCTCATAAATTTTATGCCTCCAGCAGCAAAAACACCTGGAATCAGAAGGACAATAAAAGCGGCAAGCCTAGCCATTTAAACAACTCCTTTAGCTAAATATTATTTTACCTACTCCACATATATTGTCAAGAAACAGATTTTCATGTATGATAGATTTGTATTGCAAAAGATTGCACATATCGAAAAGGAGTTTGAACACCTTTGCAAAATGTTCTTATTGTCGGAGCGGGAACAGGCGGTTCAATTATACTGGAACTTCTCCAAAACTTAGATTTTATGAAAGTAGTTGCAATTATTGATACGGATGAAAATGCACCAGGAATTATCCAGGCGAAAGAAAAGGGTATTGCTTATGGACATGATTGGCGAACATTTGCCGATGATCATTTGCATATCATTTTCGATGTTACAGGTGATGCGCTTGTGTTTAATGAACTATTAAAAGAAAGACCACCGCAAGCAGTTTTAATCCCGGGTTCAATCGCAAATTTAATCGTTCAATTGCTTCAAGAAAATCATACATATACAAAACGAATACACGCAGAAGTGCATAAACAACGACTTATTTTCGATTCCATTGACGAAGGTATGGTTGGCATTGATGCAAATTATGAAATTGATTTCTTTAATAAAAGAGCCGCTGAAATGATAGGCATCGAAATTGAAGATGCAATTGGTAAAAATATTAAAGACATTATTCCGACAACGAGACTTCCCCAAGTTTTTAAAAACGGGAAGCCGGAAGTGAACCAAGAACATTTTCTAAGCAATAACTTGGAGATTGTGACGTCTAGATTTCCTTTATTTGATGCAAGTCATGAAATTGTTGGCGCGTTTGCGGTATTTAAAGACATGACAGAAGCAATAACGCTAGCAACTGAAATTACGGACTTAGAAAAAGTGCAAACGATGCTTGAAGCAATTATCCATTCAAGTGATGATGCCATTTCGGTTGTGGATGAAAACGGTTACGGGATTTTAGTGAACCCAGCTTATACAAGAATTACAGGTTTAACTGAACAAGAAATCGTTGGAAAACCGGCAAATGCAGACATTAGTGAAGGCGAAAGTATTCATATGAAAGTTCTTGAAACGAAAAATCCTGTACGTGGTGTCAATATGCGTATCGGCGAAAATAACAATGAAGTGATTGTGAATGTAGCGCCAATTCTTGTCGATGACGAAGTAAAAGGAAGCGTCGGAATTATTCACGACATTACAGAAATGCGCTCGCTGATGAATGAGTTAGACCAAGCACGTGCGATTATTCGTGAACTTGAATCGACAAATACATTTGAGGATATACGAGGCCAATCGCCGATGATCTCAATTGCGATTGAACAAGCGAAACTCGCAGCAAAAAGTGATTTTACTGTCTTACTTCGCGGTGAAGTAGGAAGTGGTAAAGAATCATTTGCACATGCAATTCATAATGAAGGAAAACGAAAGTTTAATAAGTTTATTCGCGTAAATTGTACAGCAATTTCTTCGGATTTACTTGAAACAAAACTGTTTGGCAAAGTAACAAATCGGGAAAATGAACAAATAGGTCTTTTTAAAGAAGTCAATCAAGGAACATTGTTTTTAGATGAAATTGCGGATTTATCCTTGTCGATTCAGCGGAAATTACTCCATTATTTAAAAACAGGAGAAATTAAGCCACTAGATGGTGAGAGAGCAATAGAGGTTTCTGTTCATGTAATTACAGCAACGAGTCGAAACTTAGAAAAGGCGATGCACGAAGGGAAATTTTTAGAAGAACTCTATTATGTGCTCAATCGAATTGCGATCCAAGTCCCATCACTGAGAAGTCGTAAGGAAGATATCCTAGCAGTCGCTCAACACCTTCTCGTTAAGTTAAACAAAGAACTAGGGATGAATGTTGATACGGTGACGATGGAAGCGCAAACATTATTAGAACAATATGAATGGCATGGAAATATACGTGAACTAGAAAATGTGCTGAGTCGGGCGATGATTTATATGGGACAAGGAGCTACCGCTTTAGAAGCAGATGATGTGAAAAAGTCATTATTTTCTTCACATCAAGAAAACCAAGCAATGGATTTACCGGCTAAAAGTACATTAACGTCGATGATGGATGAATATGAACGTTCGATCTTAGAAAAAGCATTGATGGAAAATGATGGGAATAAATCAGAAACAGCAAATCGATTAGGGATTTCGCTTCGTTCACTTTATTACAAACTTGATAAGTACCGTTTATTTTAACGAGGAGGAAAAAGTCTTGAATACTCTTGAAGCGTTAATCACAAAAGCTGCAGAAAGTCCAGACCCGATAGTTGCGGTCGCAGCAGCAAATGATAGTGAAGTGCTAAGAGCGATTGACTTATCAATCGGGAAATCGATGGCATCTTTTATATTATTTGCGGATGAAAAAGAAATGGTTTCATTAATTGACGAGCAGTTTCCACATTTACGATCAAGTAACAAAATTACAATTCATCATGTCACGTCAAATGAAGAAGCAGCACGCGAAGCCGTGAAAGCGGTTTCTACTGGAAATGCACATGTCGTGATGAAAGGGAATTTGCCAACGGCTGTCATTTTAAAAGCTGTTTTAAACGGAGAGTACGGTCTTAGAACTGGAAATGTTTTATCACATGTGGCGGCATTTGAAGTTCCAGATTTTGATAAACTGTTTTTCGTTACGGATGCGGCGATGAATATTGCACCGGATTTAAAAGGAAAAACAGAAATCATTCAAAATGCAGTAGCTACAGCAAGAGCTTGCGGAATTGAACAACCTGTTGTTGCACCCCTCGCAGCTGTAGAGACGGTCAATCCTGCGATGCAACCAACAGTAGACGCGGCTTCACTCGTTCTAATGAATCAACGGGGACAAATAAAAGATTGTATTATAGATGGTCCGCTTGCTTTAGACAATGCGATTTCCCTTGAAGCGGCAGAGCAAAAAGGGCTGACTGGCAATACAGCAGGGAAAGCAGATATTTTACTCGTCCCAAATATTGAGTCAGGAAATATTCTTTATAAATCATTGATCTACTTTGCAAAAGCAAAAGTCGGCGCCGTCATTCAAGGGGCAAAAGCGCCAATCGTTCTTACTTCAAGAGCAGATAGCGCTGAAAGTAAAGTGTATTCATTAGCACTGGCGATTTTAGTAGCACAACAATAAATATAAATATATAGGAGGAATTTAACGATGGATGTATTCAAATATATGGAGACTCATGATTTCGAACAAGTGGTATTATGTCAAGACAAAAACTCAGGACTAAAAGCAATTATTGCGATTCATGATACAACGCTAGGCCCAGCACTCGGGGGAACACGAATGTGGACGTATGATTCAGAAGAAGCAGCACTTGAAGATGCGCTTCGTTTAGCACGCGGAATGACGTATAAAAATGCGGCGGCTGGTTTAAACCTCGGCGGTGGAAAAACAGTCATTATCGGAGATCCGAAGAAAGATAAAAGCGAAGAATTATTTCGCGCATTCGGTCGTTATGTAGAAAGCTTAAATGGTCGTTACATCACAGCAGTTGACGTAGGAATGACTGAGTTTGATATTGATGTGATTAATCTAGAAACTGACTATGTTGCAGGTGGTTCTGCAGGTGCAGGTGCATCTGGAAACCCATCGGCTGTCACAGCTTACGGAATATATGTTGGGATGAAAGCTTCGGCTAAGGAAGCATTCGGAACTGATTCATTAAAAGGTAAGAAAGTTGCTGTTCAAGGTGTTGGAAACGTTGCATACACTTTATGTGAACATTTACATGAAGAAGGTGCGGAGTTATTTGTCACAGATATTAACAAAGAAGCAGTTCAGCGTGCCGTTGACAACTTCGGTGCAACAGCAGTAGGTCTTGATGAGATTTATGGTCTAGACGTTGACATTTTCGCACCATGTGCACTTGGCGCAATTATTAATGATGACACAATTCCACAATTCAAATGTAAAGTGATTGCAGGCTCTGCAAATAACCAATTAAAAGAAGAGCGTCACGGTGATAAAATCCATGAAATGGACATCATTTACGCGCCAGACTACGTCATTAACTCAGGCGGTGTCATTAACGTAGCGGACGAGTTAATTGGCTATAACCGTGAACGTGCACTGAATCGTGTGAGTAGCATTTATGAAACAATCGAACGAGTTTTTGAAATTTCAAAACGCGATGAAATTCCTTCTTACCAGGCAGCGGATCGCTTGGCAGAAGAACGTATCGCTAGCATCGGGAAATCTCGCATGCAATATTTAAAACAAGAAAAGAGTATTCTTTCAAATAAATAATCATACAATTTTTAACTTATGGAAGGAGGAATGACTGTGTCAGCGGAAAATTTTCGCGTACTAGTCATTAACCCAGGTTCAACATCTACTAAAATTGGTGTTTTTCAAGACGAAACATTATTAATAGAGCATACAATTCGACATACAACTGAAGAGATTTCAACATATCCTTCCATTATTGATCAATATCAATTTCGTAAAGATGCGATTTTAAATGTGCTTGAAAGTGAACAAATTGAACGCTCAACTTTGGATGCAATATGCGGCCGTGGCGGTTTGTTACGTCCAATTGAGGGCGGTACGTATTCAGTAAATGAAGCAATGTTAGAAGATTTAAAAACAGGCTATTTTGGCCAACATGCATCTAATTTAGGTGGAATCATTGCGCGTGAAATTGCAGCAGAGTTAGATATTCCATCCTTTATTGTCGATCCGGTTGTCGTTGACGAATTAAATCCACTTGCTCGAATTTCAGGAACGCCTTTAATTGAGCGCAAGTCGATTTTCCATGCGCTCAATCAAAAGGCCGTTGCACGCCGTTATGCAACAGACGTGGGTCAGACTTATGAAGATATGAACTTAATTGTTACGCATATGGGCGGTGGGATTACAATCGGTGCACATGAAAAAGGAAAAGTAATTGATGTGAATAATGGATTGCATGGAGACGGGCCATTTAGTCCAGAACGTGCGGGAAGTGTTCCAATTGGTGATTTAGTAGAGCTTTGCTTCTCAGGGACAATGTATCGTGATGATATTACGAAGGCTCTCGTCGGGGAAGGCGGCTTAGTTGGTTATCTCGGAACGAATGATGCAGTCGAAGTTGAAAAGAAAATCGCTCGTGGAGATGCAGAAGCAAAACTCATTTATGATGCGATGGCTTATCAAATCGCAAAAGAAATTGGGAGTGCGGCAGCAGTATTAGACGGAAAAGTAGATGCCATTATTTTAACAGGTGGTATTGCTTACGGAAAAGAATTTACAGGAGTGATTTCTTCAAAAGTTAACTGGATTGCTGATGTCACCGTTTATCCTGGAGAAGATGAACTTGAAGCACTTGCCGAAGGGGCCATTCGTGTGTTATCAGGTGAAGAAACTGCAAAAGTATACCCGACTTCATACGCAGAAGTTTAATTTTCAAAGGAGGAAATTATTGTGTCAAGAGAATATGATGTGGTCATATTAGGCGGCGGGACAGGTGGTTATGTAGCAGCCATTCGCGCAGCACAATTAGGCTTAAAGACAGCACTTGTAGAAAAAGAAAAACTTGGTGGAACCTGCCTACATAAAGGTTGTATGCCAAGTAAAGCATTACTGAAAAGTGCTGAAGTGTACCGTACAGCAAAAGATCATGCTGAAGAATACGGTGTTAAGACTGAAAATGTCACACTTGATTTTAAACGTGTGCAGGAAAGAAAAAATGGCATCGTTAAACAATTACACCAAGGTGTACAAGGTTTAATGAAAAAAGGGAAAATTGACGTGTTTGAAGGAATAGGCAGAATGTTAGGCCCTTCGATTTTCTCACCGATGCCGGGAACGATTTCAGTTGAAATGAACAACGGCGACGAAAATGAAATTCTTATTTTGAAACATTTAATTTTAGCAACAGGTTCTACACCAAAATCATTACCAGGTCTTGAGTTCGATGAAGAAATGATTATGTCTTCAGATGGTGCACTTCAAATGGAAGAACTCCCAAAATCGATAACAATTGTTGGCGGTGGTGTCATTGGAATTGAATGGGCATCCATGTTAAATGACTTTGGTGTTGACGTAACAGTTCTTGAATATGCAGACCGCATTATTCCAACAGAAGATGAAGACATTTCAAAGGAAATGCAAAAGCTACTTGCAAAAAGAGGCATTAACGTCATAACAAGTGCGAAAGTATTACCTGAAACTGTTGAGAAAACAAATGGTTCTGTCACAATTTCAGCCGAAGTCGACGGAAAAACAGAAGCATTTACAGCAGAAAAAATGCTTGTTTCTGTTGGACGTAAAGCAAATATCGATGACATTGGCTTACAAAACACAGAAATCGAAGTTGAAAATGGCGTTGTGAAAACAAAATCAACGTACCAAACGAAAGAAAGTCATATTTATGCGATTGGTGATATGATCGGTGGTCTTCAACTTGCGCATGTTGCATCTCATGAAGGCGTTCATGCGGTAGAACATATTGCAAGAATTGATAATGAACCAGTGAATTATGATCATATTTCTCGTTGTATTTACTCAAGCCCAGAAGTTTCAAGCGTCGGCATTACAGAGAAACAAGCGAAAGACGAAGGATACAAAGTAAAAGTTGGGAAATTCCCATTCATGGCAATTGGAAAATCCTTAGTGAATGGAAATTCAGATGGCTTTGTAAAAATCATAGCTGATGCAGAAACAGATGATATGTTAGGTGTTCATATGATTGGTGAAAATGTAACTGAACTCATTTCTGAAGCAGGGCTTGCAATGGTATTAGATGCAACACCTTGGGAAGTTGCTTCTACGATTCATCCACATCCATCTCTATCAGAAGTAATGGGAGAAGCAGCATTAGCAGTTGATAAAAAAGCAATTCATATGTAAGAGGAGGACTTATAAAAATGGCAAAAAATCGTCATGAAGAACTCGGACTAACGGACGAGGACGTATTAGAAATTTATGAAACGATGGTTCGTGCGAGAAGAGTCGACGAACGTATGTGGTTATTAAACCGAGCAGGAAAAATTCCATTTGTAATTTCATGTCAAGGGCAAGAAGCGGCTCAAGTCGGGGCAGCGTATGCTTTAGACAATCAGAAAGACTGGATTGCACCGTATTATCGTGATTTAGGGGTTGTGCTTCACTTTGGTATGACCATTAAAGAATTAATGTTATCGGCATTCGCTAAAGCAGAAGATCCAAACTCAGGTGGTCGTCAAATGCCAGGACACTTTGGGCAAAGAAAGAACCGTATTATAACAGGTTCATCTCCAGTTACGACACAAGTGCCACATGCAGTAGGTGTTGCACTTGCAGCGAAAATGAGAAATGAAGACTTTATTACATTCTCAACATTAGGTGAAGGTTCATCTAACCAAGGGGACTTCCACGAAGGAATTAACTTTGCGAGCGTTCATAAACTACCAACAATTATTATGGTAGAAAATAATAAATACGCAATTTCTGTTCCTTATGACAAACAAATTGCCGCAGAAAATGTATCTGATCGTGCGGTTGGTTACGGAATGCCAGGATTTACAGTTGATGGTACAGATCCACTTGAAGTTTACAAAGTAATGAAAGAAGCAGCGAATCGTGCAAGAAGTGGAGAAGGACCAACATTAGTTGAGACAGTTTGTTACCGACTCACTTCTCACTCTTCAGATGACGATCACCGTCAATATCGTTCGGAAGAAGAATTAGAAAAAGAAAAAGGGAAAGACCCAATTATTACATTCTCTGCGTATTTAAAAGAAGTGAATGTGTTAACAGATGAGTTAGTAAAAGAAATTGATGAAAAGATTATGAAAGAAGTGAACGAAGCAACTGATTATGCGGAAAATGCTCCGTATGCAGAACCAGAATCTGCACTGCTTCATGTGTATGCTGATGAAGGAGGAAACAAGTCATGACAGTTATGTCGTATATCGATGCAATTACACTTGCAATGAGAGAAGAAATGGAAAGAGATGATCGCGTTTTCGTAGTGGGTGAAGACGTTGGGTTAAAAGGTGGCGTATTCAAAGCGACACAAGGACTTTATGATGAGTTCGGTGAAGACCGTGTCATTGACGCACCTCTTGCTGAATCTGCGATCGCTGGCGTAGGAATCGGTGCAGCAATGTATGGGATGCGTCCAATCGCAGAAATGCAATTCGCAGACTTTATTATGCCAGCAGTAAACCAAATCGTATCTGAAGCGGCGAAAATTCGCTATCGTTCGAATAATGATTGGACTTGTCCAATTGTTGTACGTGCACCGTTCGGTGGAGGCGTTCATGGCGCACTTTATCACTCACAATCGGTTGAAGCAATGTTTGCAAGTACACCAGGACTTAAGGTTGTCATTCCTTCAACACCATATGATGCAAAAGGATTGTTAAAAGCAGCAATCCGTGATGAAGATCCAGTGCTTTTCTTTGAACATAAACGTGCTTACCGTTTAATTAAAGGAGAAGTTCCGGAAGATGATTACGTACTTCCAATTGGTAAAGCAGATGTGAAACGTGAAGGTGATGATATTACAATTATCACGTACGGTTTATGTGTTCATTTTGCTTTACAAGCAGCAGAAAGATTAGCAGAAGATGGAATCTCTGCACATATTTTAGATTTGCGTACAGTTTATCCATTAGATCAAGAAGCGATTATTGAAGCAGCTTCAAAAACAGGGAAAGTTTTACTCGTGACAGAAGACAATTTAGAGGGAAGCATCATGTCAGAAGTATCAGCAATTATTTCGGAAAACTGTCTTTTCGATTTAGATGCGCCGATTAAACGTCTTGCTGGACCAGATGTGCCTGCAATGCCTTATGCGCCAACAATGGAACGTTTCTTTATGGTAAATCCAGACAAAGTTGAAGAAGCAGCACGTGAACTTGCAGAATTTTAATTGAGACGGAGGGTATACATTGTCTATTCAAAATATACTTATGCCTCAACTTGGGGAAAGTGTTACAGAAGGTACGATTGAAAAATGGCTCGTAAAACCAGGAGATAAAGTAAATAAATACGATCCACTTGCAGAAGTGAATACAGATAAAGTAAACGCTGAAATTCCTTCTTCATTCAGTGGAACGATTAAAGAACTCATTGCTTCTGAAGGAGAAACATTAGCAGTAGATGCGGTCGTTTGTACAATTGAAACAGACGAGGTAGTAGAAGGTGGTTCAACTCAACCTGAAGCATCTCCGGCAAAGGAGGAACCCGCTAATGAAATGCCAGCAGCAGGTTCAGATAAACCAAAGTCACCAGTTCAAAAACAAAGTTCAGGTGCACCGCGTTATTCACCAGCGGTTCTACGTTTATCACAAGAACATGGCATTGATTTAACATTAGTTGAGGGGACAGGTCGTGGTGGAAGAATTACACGTAAAGACCTGCAAACAATTATTGATAGCGGTGAAATGCCAACAGCAGCACCAGTCGAAGAGGAAAAAGCTCAACAAAGAGCGCCTCAGCCAACTAGAGAAGCAGCACTAGCCACGGCGGCTCAAGCTGCACCAAGAACTGAAGTGCCAGTCGCAACTGGAGACGTTGAGATTCCAGTTACAGGCGTACGTCGTGCAATTGCAAACAATATGTTGAAGTCTAAACATGAAGCACCACACGCTTGGATGACGGTTGAAGTAGACGTCACAAATTTAGTAACTTATCGTAACTCATTAAAAGATGAGTTTAAACAAAAAGAAGGCTTTAACTTAACCTACTTTGCATTTTTCGTGAAAGCTGTTGCACAAGCATTAAAAGAATTCCCAATGATGAATTCAATGTGGGCAGGCGATAAGATTATCCAAAAGAAAGACATCAACTTATCAATTGCTGTGGCAACGGATGATTCTTTATTCGTTCCGGTTATTAAACATGCCGATGAAAAAACAATTAAAGGAATCGGCCGTGAAATTCAAGAACTTGCAACAAAAGTTCGTTCTGGCAAATTAAAATCAGAAGATATGCAAGGCGGAACATTTACTGTAAATAACACTGGATCATTCGGTTCTATCCAGTCAATGGGCATCATTAATCACCCACAAGCGGCAATTTTACAAGTAGAGTCGATTGTGAAGCGTCCAATGATTTTAGACGGTGGTATGATTGCCCCACGTGACATGGTAAACCTATGTCTATCTCTGGATCACCGTGTATTAGATGGCCTCGTATGTGGTCAATTCTTAGCACGTGTGAAAGAAATACTAGAAAATATTTCAGCAGGAAACACATCGATTTATTAATAGAAAGATTGAGCCTGAAGTCTGTTATGTGCTTCAGGCTTTTTAGTATTTAGAAATATTAATAGAGTTACGAAAGGAAAACGACCGTTCTTTTGGTGAATAAATAGGAAAGTAGGAAGAATTTATATGCAAAGTAATCAGAATCGTGGTAAAATTAAAGCGCTAGGAGTCAGAAGAGTTCGAATCCTTTCTGATTCACACTTCAAATATTAAACAGAATAAAAGAGAGGGATTTGTATGAAGAATAAGAGATTGTTAGGTTTTATCATTTTTTTAATGTCTTTATTTATCGTAGCTTGTAATAATCCAACAGAAAACAATGAAGAACAAACAAACACTGCTGATGATTCAGATCAAACAGAGAGGAAAGGAGAGGGAGAAAGCGAAAGTGAACTTACAATTATGCTTGGTTCGGATCCGACATCATTAGACCCACATGGTGCAAATGATGGTACGTCATTATATGTAATGAGTACAATGTATGATAAACTTGTTTCTTTGGATAAGGATTTGAATATTACACCAGGTCTAGCAAAAAGTTTAGAACAGATTAGTGATACAGTTTGGGAAGCGAAAATAAGAGAAGGTGTCAAGTTCCATGATGGTTCAGAATTAGATGCTGACGTAGTAAAAGCAAATTTAGACCGCGTCAGAGATCCGGATATTGCTTCACCAGTTAGCTTTTTGTATGAGATGATAGAAGAGGTAGAAGTTATCGATCCAATGACAGTGCATATTAAAACGATTTATCCATTCGCTTCTCTTCCGGCACATTTAGCACATCCTGGTGGGAATATCATTAGTGGACAGTCGATTGAGGCGGATAATGAAGCCATTAAAGAAGGTAAGCTTCCTTTTTCCACAGTTAACGAAGCACCGATCGGAACAGGTCCTTTTAAATTTGAATCACAAGACCATGGCGTCTCTGTTAAAGTTGTTAAAAATGAAGAGTACTGGGATGAAGAAAAAGCCAAATCTAATTCTATAACGTTTAAAACAATACCTGAAGACTTTACAAGAATTGCAGAGCTAGAAACAGGCGGTGCTGATTTAATTTACCCAGTGAGTCCAACCGATGTTGCAAGAATTGATGCGTCAGATTTTGCACATGTACAACAATCCAAAAGTTCAAATTTAACTTATCTAGGTTTTAATACAGAAGTCGAGCCATTTAATAAGAAAGAAGTTCGTCAAGCTATTTCGATGGCGATTCAAAAAGAAAGTTTAATTGACGGTATATTAGAAGGACTAGCTTTGCCAGCGATTGGACCATTAGCTCCAACTGTTTTTGGTTATTCAGATGCGATAGACACGCTCGATCATAATGTTGAAGAAGCCAAAGCATTATTAAAAGAAGCGGGTTATGAAGATGGATTTGAAACAAAATTATTAACCTATGAATCAAGTGCGAATAGTGATTTAGCAGTGTTCATTCAAGCAGAATTAAAAGAAATTGGCATTAAGGTAGATATTGAAACGGTTGAAACAGGTGCATATTTAGATGCGACTGGAGAAGGTAATTCAGAAATGTTTATCGGCTCTTGGGGAACTGTCACATTAGATGCGGATTACGGATTGTACCCAATGTTCCATTCATCGAATGCTGGCTATTCAGGAAATCGCTCATTTTTAAAGAATGATGAAATCGATCAAGTTCTTCAAGCAGCGAGAGAGGAAAGTGATGAAACAAAAAGACTTGAACTATACGAAGAAGCACAAAATCTACTCGCTGAAGAGGCACCGGTTGTCTACTTGTATCACTCGGAATTATTAGCTGGTTTACATGATGAAATAGAGGATTTTTGGCAATATCCTAGTAGTATTTTCTTTTTACGTGATATGTCACAATAAAAAAGAAAAAACATAAGAAGAGGCCACTGAAAAACTTACACATTTTATAAGTGTAGGACGGATTAAAATTTAAAAGGAGCGAAGTTGTTCAGATCTGAACAACTTCACTCCTTTTTTAGGGGTATTTCTTACTCTTTTACCTTCAGTAAAGTGATGATTCGCTTAAGATTCACCGCTAATATCGCGGTCGCCCCTTGTATCTGCATGCCAAATAGACCCGCGGAATTGGCCGTTTCATACCCGTGTCTATGTTTTATTTCACTATTTTTCGCTTCAATTTTATAACGTGATTTTGCTTTTTCTTTTAATTCATCATAAATAAACGTAAAATCAACATGTTCTTTAATTCTACGTAATTGGTTATCTTTTGGGACGACGATATCATAAATCGCCATATATGGGCTGAGGGTTCAAGTTTCTTGATTAGCAATCATCGGGAACACCACCTGTATTTAATAACTTTATTATAATACAAAAAGCGATTCATTCCTGTTTATGTAGGAAATA
>JAPFCR010000035.1 GCA_026169375.1 Sporosarcina sp.
TCATGTGGGTTCTCTCCTTTAGTGTTTGTCTGCAAACTTCACTATACAAGAAGAGAGCCCTTTTTTCATGCCCAAAAACCCACTTTATTCCAAGTGCATACCAATTAATCGGAGTGGAAAATCGGCGACTCCAGCGGGAACAGCGCGAGCCGATGACCCTGGACTGAGCGTAGCGAGGGAAGCGGCTGAGGCCGTGCCCGCGGAAAGCGTCCGATTTGGAACGGAGATTAATTGTGTTATGGATTTTTATTTATCCCCCACAAACATTTTACTCATACCTGCTTGTTTTAAGTATATTCAAAAAAGAGTTGCCCACTTAAGTCAGGCAACTCTAGTAATATATAGGGTTTTATTGATTTTTCATTTCAACCGGTGATACTTTTTCTAACACTGGTAATACTTCTTTCTCTTCGTCATTCACTAGTAAATGAATGGATCCATGATCTTCAGACGTTCGTATTAAACGCCCAATCCCTTGACGATACCTTAATAACATAAATGGTAAGTCGACTTCTTCAAAAGGATTGTCTGCATAATTCCGTTTTGCTTCGAACAAAGGATCAGCAGGTGGGAATGGCAACTCATAAATAATAACACGTGTTAACGCATCTTTTGGAATGTCTAAGCCTTCCCATAAATTATAAGAACATAGAATTTGTAACTTCTTATTTTGGAAATCTCGAACGATTGACGATAATTCACGGTCACCTTCAAAACCAATTAAACGCGCGTCGTCTTGACCTAACTGCTCTTTAAATGTAAGCATCGCAGCTTCCGTTCTAAATAAAATCAATGTTTGCTTTTCGTCTTCTAATAGTTTTTCTACTTCTTGATGTTTCTCTTCATCTACTACATGATGCGCAACAATTTCCATCGCTTCCTCGTAGTCAAATGGAGATTCGACGGAAAATGATAAATGCTCTTCAACACCTAGACTTTCTGCAATATATGTAAAGTCTTTTTGTAATGATAAAGTTGCAGAAGAGAAAACAATTGGTAACTTAGATGAAAATAAATTTTCTTTTAAAATGTCTGTTACAAGTCTCGGCATAATGACAAGCGTCATTTCTTCCCCGGTATCACGCAGCCAATCGACCGCGTCTTCACCTGATACGAATAATTCCATCGAATAAATATATTGCTCTAAATATTCTTCAACCATCTTCAAGTCATATTCAGGAATTGTATAAAGTTCACTTTCGAAGACAAATTCTTCTAGTAAAGCCGTTGACACAGTAATCGCTTCTTGACCAATTTCAAGTAATTGTGGTGTTTTTTCAATCGCTTTTCGTTCATTCCACGTATCTTCAACACAATCATCTAACACACTGAAAAAAGTAGCGTGTAATTCAATAAGTCGGTCCATTAACACTAACGACTCTTCACGTACACCATCTACCATAATTCTTTCGAGTAAGTCAAGTAACGTATGATCTTGCACTTCATATGTCAGTGCGCGTTGTGCCGAAAATTCTAATAAATGCCCCTCATCGAAAATCACCATTGACACTTCAGGTAGTAGCGGCAACTGGCCTTGTCGTTCCCTTGAATCTTTCGTCCAAATATGTTCCATATAAAAGTCATGCGAACAAATAATCAGCTCAGGCGCTTTTCGGTAATGATCTCGGTGAATTGTCTGCCCACAACGGTTGCGTAAATCACAAGCCGAACATTGTTGTGTCGGGTGGTAGTTAATCGTCTGCCACTGTTCATCACTTAAATGCGGATAGTCGGAACGTTCTCCGTACGGATAAACAGCTGATAAAGAAACGCCGCCATACACAAAATCTGGAAGTGAATCTTCAACTGCTTCGATATACGGTTCTGGCATAAACCCCGATTCATCTTCTAGACGATTTAAACATAAATATTGATCGCGCGCTTTTGCAAGGCGAACATCAATATTTAAATCGAGTGCTTCACTTATTTTATAAATATCGCCTTCTTCTTTCACAAGCTGCTCGATTAACGTCTCATCTGCGCAGGAAATAAGCGCTGGTTTTCCTGTATAACGCGCATACGCAATGGCTGGTAGTAAATAAGCAATCGTTTTCCCCGTTCCAACACCTGCTTCTGCAAATAATACTTTTTTATCTTTTAACGCCTGCTCTATTTGAAAAGACATGAAAATTTGTTCATCGCGACATTCATAGCCTTTTTCTGTTAAATCATCATATAATGTATCGCCAATCCAGTCATTTAATGAATCATAAAAGGACTTGTCTTTCGATAAAGAAAATGGCAACTTGCTTCTCATACTATTAACTCCTTCCGAACTTCCCAAAGAAAAAGAAGGGACGGCCCCTCCTTTTCTTTTCAATCTTTTTATATAGACTTACACACGTTTCCCCCAAAACTGGTAGTAATCCGTGCGAATAAAACCGTTAAATAGTTTACGTTTTCTCGTCGCTTTTTTCCCGTAAAGCTCTTCAAAATTCTCGAAAGGAGAAATCATATAAACTGACCAAGATGGATATTTCCTCATGATTTTACCAAGCGCTTGTGTCATTTCTTCAACTTCTTCTGTTTCGCCTAATCTTTCCCCATAAGGTGGGTTGCCGACCATTACACCGTTCACACCATCTACTTGAAGGTCTTTAATATCTTGTTGTTGCCACGTGATTAAATCTGCAAATCCTGCTTCCATCGCATTTTCTTCTGCGATTTTAATCATATTCGCATCGATATCTAATCCAGTAATTTTTAATGGTTGGTCATATTTGGCAAGGTCTTCCGCTTCTTCACGCGCTTTATCCCATACCTCTTGTCCCATCCATGGCCATTCTTCACTTAAAAACTCTCTATTCGTTCCCGGTGCAATATTTTGACCAATCATCGCTGCTTCAATTGGAATCGTACCTGAACCACAAACTGGATCAACAAACGGACGATCAGGATTCCAACGCGTTAAAATAACAAGCGCTGCCGCTAATGTTTCTTTAATCGGCGCATCTCCTTGTCCAACCCGGTACCCACGACGATGTAATCCTGTTCCACTCGTATCGATTGTTAATGTAACCTTATCTTTTAAAATCGATACTTCTAGTTTAAATAGTGGACCCGACTCAGGTAAAAAACCACTTCTTTTGTATGCTTTATTCAGCCTCTCTACAATTGCTTTTTTCACGATCGCCTGACAGTCTGGAACACTGTATAATGTTGATTTCACAGACTTCCCGGCTACTGGAAAAGCTGCATCTTCTGGTAAGAATTTTTCCCATGGGAGCGCTTTTGTCTGTTCAAACAGCTCATCAAACGTCTTCGCCCGGAATTCACCTACAATGAGGCGTACACGATCTGCCACACGCAACCACATATTCGATCTTGCGATTGCTAATTCGTCCCCTTGGAAATAAATCTTTCCATTATCTGTTTTCGTTTCATAACCGAGTGCTTTCACTTCATTCGCAACTAATGCCTCTAATCCCATAGCAGACGTAGCGACTAAGTTATATTTGCCCATAATCCACTGACAACTCCCGTTCATTTATTTGAACCTTTTATCTATTATAAATTAACTTAAAGAATCCTAATCATCGTTGATTTCCTTTTCGGGTGGACGCTTTTCACTGGTTTCTTCAGCTTCCCCTACAACCAACTTCCGATGTACTAAAAACATTACTTCAACACATCTATTTTAACAAAATAAAAGCTCTCCGTTAACTGGAGAGCTTCAACTTTAATTGAATAGACCATAGGAAATTTGATAAGCCATGTTTTGTTCCCGTGTACTCAAGCGGCGTTAGCCTCGTACTAAGGTGGTAATCATCTATCTACAAGCACAAGTCTTGTCTCTTCGTCCGTTCATTTCCTTTCGAAGAGTGCCCCTACCATTGTTTGGGTTTCTCACTTATGGGGTTTACCGCGTTCCACCTGGTTCGTTTCCGAAGCAGATCCGTTTCTGTGGCACTGTTCAGGGAACCTAGCCCATATTAAGCAAGCTTAACTTAGGACGTATTCCCGCCGTCATCGCATTCCTGCGAGCCTCAGCTTATTTTTTCGCTGAGCACAAACACTACGGTCATCTCAGAGCCGTGTGAGCATGGACTTTCCTCTACGAAGTCTAGCTTCGCAGCGATTACCTAAATTTCATCTACGGTTTTTTTAGTATACAACATTCGTTCTTTTTTTTCAACGGTCAAACAAAACAGACATTATTTTCCTAGCTTATCGCCAAATACATGCTTTTCCAAATTGGAAATTCTTTGCAAAATATCAAAGTTCGTACCGCCTGTATTTGTCGTTGTTGGTCTTCTTTTTGTTTCCGCAGCTTGCTTTTTCATGTCTTCCATTTCAGTTTCTAACGCTTCAATTTTCTTCATAAAGGTTTGGTAGTCTTTAATCACATCATCGAGGAAAAGATCTACTTCTTCCGTGTTATAGCCACGTAAACCTGTTTTAAATTCTTTTTCAAGGATTGTTTTCGTGTCCAATTTGATTTCCATAAAATTTCGTCCTTCCATTATTGGTAAACATAGCGTTATTATAGCATATTTTACCCGTTCTTGTCTTATTTAAAGGTGTGTAAGTCGTTTTATGCGCTTACCCGGGAAATAAAGTGATATCTCAATCGGGCATTACAAACAGTTCACTTCATTTAGCTTTTAAAATGGAGTATTACTGCCCGTTAATGCGGGATAACTTCTTTTGTAGTCTCATTTCCCGCTTCTGGAAGTCTCTTTTAGCACGCTCACGAAAGCGCTTTGTTAAATATTCATCGACATCAATGAGCGCTATCGCTTCTTCTGTTGCACGCAATGCTTTTTGTAGATCCTTTATTTTATGCTCATACAATTTCGCAATTTCCTCGAGTGCAATGATTCTTTCCCGTCCCATTAACTGATCGGCCGCAATACGAAACGACTTTACCGCTTCTTCATGGGCATCATTTCTTTTTAATAAAAAGCCATAATGATAATGCGTAAGCGGATGATTCGCTCCGTACTTCTGAATCACTTGTTCAAAAAAAGGTGCACTATCTTCGTACAGCTTTAAATCTAGAAACCATTTCCCGATATTCGTATGACTCGTCGCTGTTTCTGGATGGTCCGTTTCTAACACTAAGTTTGTCGCACGAATATAAAGCGTAACGAGCGATAAAATATCCCATTCATTATGTTTGAGCACTTTCATTAATGCCTCCGCGCGCCCACTTTTCACCGCATCTTGATAAATGATTGGTGCCAAATGACCAGGAATATCGCCTTCACGCGTAAATTGAAGTTGCGATTGTTCAACAGCCGTTAAGTTAAACGTATCTAATTCTGTTTTCCACACGCGCCTTGCTCCGTGTAATAAGTCAATTTGGTGATGCTTGAGTAACGCAGGAAGTTCTCTTCGATTCATCGTCCATCTCGTTTCAACTTGAGGCATGTCAAAACTTTTCCCATTATACGTGACGAGCGTCATTTTCTCTTTCCATAAATTCGATGCATATAAAAATGCGGCTTCATGATCTGGTCCAGGAAGTACATATTGCGTCAACGTGAAACCATTTTCACATTCTTCTATAAAGCCAAACAAAAAGATAAGTGTACCAGCACCTTTTAGACCAGTCGTTTCTGTATCAAAAAAGACAATTCGATTAGAAAGTTCCGGCGCTAATGGATGGGCATGTTTAAAATGCCGCCACTTCTCCAGTGCAGACCTAAGTTCTCCGAGCTGATTATTTCCGTGGAAATAATCAGAATTATAACGAACAACACGTTTATAGACGATACCAAATTCATTTTCTTCTTTTTCTAACCCTTCCTTCAACCAACTTTCTTCATAGGAAGGAGATTTGGGGATCGTACGTTTTGGCGGCTTTTTAGGTTCAGTCTTTGGTGTCTTCTTCGTGAGCAGTTTTTTCATCGCCATTAGCTTTTGCTCATAAGACATGATTGTTGCCTCCTGTTAATGCACGTAATAATGAAAGCACATCATCTTTTGTTCCGACTTCACTTTCTTGTGCACCGATACAAATTGGACAACCAACATCACAAAAGCAATTGTCTACATGTTCTGTTGCTTGTTCAATAAGCGCTTCCCACTCTTTATAAATCTTCTCACTTAACCCGATTCCACCTGGATAGCTATCATATATGAAGAAAGTTGGTTTTTCCGTATGAACTGCTTTTACTTGTGGCATCACATGTGTATCTGTTCGGTCACATCTGACAAATAATGGGATAAATGATTGAATCGCATATGAAGCCCCCGTCATCGCATCTGTTAATGCCGCTTCCGTCCATCCTTTCGGTACGTCGAACGCATACCAAGTTCCAGTCGTATGCAGTTCAACGGTTGGAAGCGAAATGGGCCCTGAACCGATATTGTCATGTGTCCCGAAACGTATCTTCTTAAAAACAGTTGCTTTCGCTAACACAGCCATATCCCCGTAGGCTGTTATGTGTGTGTCAAATTTAGTTTGGTCGTCTTCATTAATGACTTTTAATTCGACTGCTAAATTCGCATCTGTAAAGTAATCGACATCTACTTCCGTCACATACGCTTTCTTTTCTTCCCAGTCGAGTTCTTCCACTTGATACTGGGTTCCTTGGTGAATATAAATCGCTTCTTCATGCAGTAATGTGGGTGCACTAAATGTATCCATTTCACCGATCACAGTCGTTTCTTTCGGTGTTGTTTTATCAATAATGACGACATTTTCTTGTGCTGCTGAACGAAGGCTAATATCTGTCGCTGGAAATTGATCGGTCATCCAATGCCATTTGTCTGGCGTTTCAATTAACACACCTTCACTTTCAAGAAATGCAAGTAACGCTTGAACTTCGAACTCCCCGTATGTTTCGTCTTTTGTAAATGGCAATTCAAATGACGCACATTTCAAATGATCCATTAAAATGAACATATTATCAGGGTGAATTCTTGCTTCTTCAGGCTTTTGACCAAGTAAATAATTTGGATGTTCAATAATGTACTGATCGAGTGCAGTAGACTGGGCGACGTAAATAATAAGCGCTTCATCTTGTCTTCTCCCCGCACGGCCTGCTTGTTGCAGGGCACTCGCGATATTTCCTGGATAACCTGTCATAATACACGCTTGTAATTGTCCAATATCAATCCCAAGCTCCAACGCATTTGTACTGACAACTGTTTGAATCGTGCCGGCGCGTAATCCTTTTTCAATTTTCCTCCGTTCGGAAGGTAAATACCCGCCGCGGTAGCCCATAACGGTATCGTCAAATAACTTTTTCTTCGTTAATTCTTTCATATACGTTACAAGCATCTCGACGCGAACACGACTTTTTGCAAAGACGATTGTTTGAATACTTTCTTTGTATAAAAGTGAAGCGATATCTCGAACTTCTAGCGCTGCACTTCTTCTGACACCAAATGTCGGGTGAACAATGGGCGGGTTATAAAACAAGAAATGCTTCTTCCCCGCAGGCGCTCCGTTTTTTTCAATTAACCGCATATCCGTATTCGTTAAATCTTCCGCTAGTTCCTGCGGATTCGCAATGGTTGCGGACGTACATATAAAAACAGGATCGCTGCCATAATAACGACAAATGCGCTTCAATCTTCGAAGGACATGTGCGACGTGGCTCCCAAACACCCCTTTATACGTATGCAATTCATCCACGACAATATACTTTAAATTTTCAAATAGGGATACCCATTTTGTATGATGTGGAAGAATGCCAGAATGAAGCATATCTGGATTTGTTAATACAATATGCCCTGACTTTCTCACTTTCGACCGAAGACCTGGCGCTGTATCTCCGTCGTACGTATAACTCAATACATCCTCTCCACTTGCTTCAATGAGCTCATGTAAATCAGCGAGTTGGTCTTGTGCAAGTGCTTTTGTCGGGAATAAATAAATCGCTCTTGATGAAGCGTCTTCTAAAATGCTTTGTAAAACAGGTAAGTGATAACAAAGTGATTTCCCTGAAGCGGTTGGCGTAACAGCGGTAATCGATTGTCCCTCGGTCGCCGCATCGAATGCCTCTCGCTGATGACTATACAGTTGTTCAATCCCTTTAGATGCAAGTGCTGTTTGAATTGATGGATGTAATTGTTCGGGAAAAGGGACATAGACTGCTTCCTTCCCATCGATTATTTTATGATGGATCATATTGTTAGCGAAATCAGGGTCGGTTTTTAACCTTTGTAACGCAGTCTCAACTGTATTACTTTTTGTCATGTTCTATCCCTTCCTTTTCAAGTGCATCAAGAAAAGTTTTGAGTGTATATTCTGCAGACTGAATCGATAAAATAAAACGTTTCAGACCTGTTTTTTTATAAAAAGATTGTACGATAAATTGCTTCATCGCATCTTTTAAATTTTCGATTTGAGCTGGATGTGTATACTTCGGTTTCTTCGTTCGAATCCATTCATAAGACTGTTCCGCCCAATCATCGAGTAAAGCATGGTACTTATCCGCATAAGGTTTTACTTCTTCAAAAAAATCTGGTTCTCTATCTTGTTCTCTCATATCTGTATGACGCTGCTTACATTCTGCACAGACTGAAAGAAGTATTTCACATTGTTCTTTTAATTGCATTCTTCATCAACCTTTCTCAGTTGTATCGCTATTTTATCAGATTCAAGGAAGGTTCACCAATTATAGAGAACGTATATTCCTGAAGAATGCAAAACCTTAACTAACTTTTTATTTTTTAGGATACCAAATAAAAATAGTAATTATGAAATTGGTTCTATCTTTACTCGAATCCTTATACTTTGGGCATACTCGGGGATAGGTCTTCGTCGAAGATTAAAATAAGAGTGATTTGAAATATTTACTCCCTTACACTTCAAATACTTTATTTAATAACCATTGCAATGCAAAAAGGAGCTGCTTTCTGATGAAACAAATGCCGTTATACCGGATTGTCCGTATCGTCTGGATGGCAATTGCTTTCTTTATCCAAAATGCCTTGTTTCAAAAGCGTTACCGAGGCCATTTTACTCCGTCCATTCAACAAAAATGGGATCAAATGATGACAAACCAAGCGAAAAGCTTTAAAAAACTAGCGCTCGAATTGGGAGGGCTCATCATTAAAATCGGACAATTTCTTTCCGCACGGGCTGATATTATGCCGCCTTCATTCATCGAAGAAATGGAAGAGTTAACTGACCAAGTTACACCCGTACCTCATGAAAAAACGCTGGCTTTTTTGCATGAAGAAATTGGAAGTTTTCTAGAAAGTGGCTGTATTTCATACATTTCCGATGAACCAGTTGCTTCTGCGTCAATTGGAGACGTGTACAAAGGACGCCTGGCAGATGGAACAGATATAGCCATTAAAATTCAGCGGTCAAACATTGAAAAAATATTACGCGCAGATTTCAAAGCGTTAAAAATTGTTATATGGCTTATCAAACATTTTACCGCTTTTGGGAAACAATTGAATTTGGATTTATTGTACAAAGAAATGACTCACACGATTGGTGCGGAATTGAATTATTTACAAGAAATAAAAAACGGGCGGCAATTCTCTGAGCGATTTGCTGATAGACCTGGTATCTGTTTCCCAGTCTATTTTGAAAAGTACTCAACTCGCCGTGTACTTGTAATGGAATGGATAGAGGGGACAAAAATTACCGATCTCGACTTCCTGGAACAACACAATATTAATCGTCAAGAGTTGTCTGAACGGTTATTTCGATTTTTTCTGGACCAGATCTTGGAAGGCGGACAATTCCATGCCGACCCACATAGTGGCAATGTGCTCGTTCAATCCGACGGGACAATCGCCGTGATTGATTTCGGTATGATTATTACAATTACAAAAGAAGAAGCAGCATCTATGTTTCTCATTATGGAAAGCATTTTGTTTAAGCAATATGACCGTGTAGTAGATGGATTAGAGCAGCTGAATTTCCTCCTCGATCATGCCGATCGTCATGCAATCGCTGAAGTTGTAAAGCAGACTGTCGATGCTTATGAATCACACGACCTGCATGACATAAACAGTTTTGCGGTCAATCAACTACTGGAAGACTTACAAGAAATCATTCGCACGCAACCTGTTCAATTACCTGCAGAGTTCGCGTTTTTGGGGCGGGCTGTTTCAGTATTTACTGGCGTGTTGCATGGACTTGATCCGAAAATAGATTTATTGGCGATTGCAAAGCCCCGTATTGTAGAATGGGCAGGAAAACAAACGCCTTTTGGACGAGCGTTCTCTAAAAAGGAAGCAGAGCGTATCATCCTACAGACGATTGGAAAATTACGTGACGTGCCGAGGAAAGTATCTTCTTTACTAGAAGAACCTGAACGGATGCGGAGTTATATGGATCAACGTAGTAAACAGCACTACCGCGAAAGAGTCCACATACAAACACGGCAGTTTACAGGAGTTGCAGCATCGATTCTACTTAGCTTTACCTTTATCGGCATTTGGATGGAACAAACGATTTTACTTATCTCTGCGGGTTCCACTTTTGTTCTTGCTGTCACGGTTTTCTGGCGTCAGTCCAAACGTAAATAACAAAGAAGGATGTCTAAAAGTAAGACATCCTTCTTTGTTTATGATTCGATCTAATCGTTATCATTTTCTCTCTTAAAAATATAAATTTCGCCGTCATTTATCTACTGTCTTGGATGCCTAAAACAAGTTTTCACAAGGAGTGACTTACCAATTACATGGCCATATCCATCAAGTGCATGGACTTGAAAATATGGCCCGGCTAACTGAACATACATCTCTGTTTCAAAACCTGTACGCGGAGTGTTGCATACTACTTCTGACATTGTATAAGGCGTCAACCCGGCGAGAACATTCCAAGCTGCGGTCTCAGTTGAACCATTCCATGATGCATAGACAATCGTTCCTCTATTATCGAGTAACTCTACTGCGATATCTGGCGGTACAAGCGGCGAACCTACCCATTCACTTTTAAACGCTCGATATGTGTGATTTGGCATCTGCATATCGTATACTAAATTGCTCGAAGGATTTTCTCTTGTATTTCCAGCATATTTAAATTCGGAAAGGTAAGGTTTCACACCCCATCCAATAAATTGGTTATGATTAGGCAGTTGCTGCATATTTCCTTGATGATCTGCATAGAGCGCTGGATCATGATAATACGTTCGATACTTTTCAGCAGTCATGTTCTCGTAATCAAGCTGAAGGATTAATCCACGTGATGTTCCCTCAGGAGGATTCTTTGACCCACAACAAGCATTATCAAACAAACTAATTTCTGTTTCGGATCGAAAACGCGCATCATGTTGCCAAGAAAATGTTGCATTTAAACCAAAAGTGAAATCACTTTGTTTTCCACCAAGCCGCCAAATGACGTTTCCTGTCGCTTTGTCAATATTATAAATGGTCCACATATCGCGCATACTAACGAGAATTGTATTGTTCGGTCCTTCTTCGATTGAATTTAAATGAAAGGGATCCCATATGTAAGGAGATTCCTTTGCGGATGAAGCAGATACGTTTGAATCGATTGGATTAATGTTAGAGAGTGCATCCCAAAAGAAAACGAGTTCATCTGTTTGAAGGTCAATTTCTTGAATCGAGTAGTTTCTAATATACCCCTCACTTGGTCCTCCGTAAGGAGTTAAGTTTGCTGACACATGTTTGATCGCTAGAAACAATGCTGTATTTCTTTTTGTGATTAAAAACTCATGATTATCGGCTGTATAGCCCATTTTGGCCGTTACGGTTCGGATCACTTGATAATGTTGATTGATAATTTGAAAATAACCGCCTGGCAAAGGCTCTCCTTGAGGACGAGAAGGGTTTGGAGACTGCGTACCTGCTATCGTCCCTTGCCATAAAGTAAGAACTGGCCACCCAAAGTAAGATTGTACTTTAAAGTCTCTAACTTGAGTATATTTACTAGATTTTCTAAACCAAACTGGATTGCCTGCTTGGTCCATAATTAATGTACCGGTTTGACCGATTGTAGGCGTACTATAATATTCATATGGTGCAATAAATATATACCCAGGAGCCGTTTCAGGTTTATTCGTATTTATAGTTACCTTCATCGGGCATAAATCGGGTGCTGAAGCAAAATGCCATACTTGTGAGTGGCAAATTATTTCATTGTTTCCAAGAAACCCATCTATTATTTCGTTATTGCTATCGCAACAAGATTTTTCCACCTGGTTTGGAAATTCATCAAAGTTACCCATAAGCAGTCCTCTCCTTTTAAACAACTACGAGCATTTATATTCTTGATCTTTTGAACTATATAATTAGCGTTATTGTTTTAAATGCTTCATTATCTTATGGGAGGGAAAGTAGCTTAATGATAGTCTCATTTGTGAATTACTTATTATCTCCCGTTCTCCTGAAACCATAAACTAAACATATAATGCCAAGAATCAATAATGGCGGCACAAATAAATTATCAGAAAAACCTGGAATTTCAATGTCTGGAACTCCACCAGTCATTTGGCCAGAGAAAAATCCTGCTCGAACGAGACTCGTAGAAATTAAGGAGAAGCCTCGTTCTAAAGAATATAACAATCCCGACATCGCAATAAATACAATTCCCGTAATCTTATAAAACATTATTTCTCACCTCATAACAATATTTCGTTCTACAAAATAGCTAGTTTTACAAAGCACATTTAGTGAAACAATGGTGCTATCAAAACCATTAAAAAAGAACAAACAATAAGAATAACACTTACTTTTTTAGGCAGCTTTTTTCTTTCTTTGGTTTCGTAAAACCCTAAAAACTGCGATTTATTTCTGTACAATACAAAATCAAAATAATAATTGCAAATCCAACCAACAAAGCGCTATTCGTGCCCTCTATCACTATTCCAAAACTCGCGTAAATCATCTTCTCCAAGCCACTTAATCCAGCACCAAGAAGTACAAGTATAATCATTATCCGAATAAATTCGTAAATTGCAATATTAAATGTAATTTACGTATTTTATAAAAATCACTACAATGAAACTTTACTATTATTCATTCGTCTAAAGCTTATGGTATGATTAGATAATGCGAGGTGATGCAATTGACGATACGTTATCCGAACGGAAGAAAATATCGCCCCCAAAATCAGTTGCCAAAACGACAAAGGGTCGGAAATGAAACGTACCGGAATCGTGGACAAACATTAGAAGATGAATTAAACGAATCTAATCAATACTATTTAAGTAGAAACATTGCGGTCATCCATAAAAAACCTGTACCGATTCAAGTCGTAAAAGTAAACTATCCTCACAGAAGTGCGGCGGTCATTACAGAAGCTTATTACCGAACACCTTCTACGACTGACTTTAACGGTGTTTGGAACGGAAAATATATCGATTTTGAAGCAAAGGAAACGAAAAACAAAACAGCATTTCCTCTGCAAAATTTACACAGCCACCAAGTCGAACATATGAAAAACGTATATAAACAAAATGGTCTTCCTTTTTTAATTATACGCTTTTCTACATTGAATCGATATTTCATCGTCCCCTATGAAATGATGCTTGCAAAATGGGATAGAATGAATGATGGGGGTCGGAAATCTATCGCATTAAAAGAATTTGAAGATGAAGCCATTGAATTACAACTTGGCTTTATGCCAACGATAGATTATTTAAAAGGTTTAGCCTCTCTTCTTGGACATGAGGCCTAGACTTACGAAAGGTAGGAAACAATATGAGCGATCAAATACAATCAAGAACAGCTCGTCGACAAGCCCAACAAAAACAAAACAAGAAAAATAAAAAACCAAAAAAAGGTTTCTTTAAAAAAATCTTTTTAGCAGTTGTGTTGATTGGCTTTCTCGGCTTATTAGGAGGCGGCGGATTATTCGTTTATTATGCGAGTACCGCACCTAAATTAGATGAAAAATTACTCAGAGATCCATTGTCATCAGATATTCTGTATGCGAGTGGCGATTTAATGTATACGACCGGAGCGGAAAAAAGAGAATATGTAAACTATGAAGACATTCCTGAGTTAATGGAAAACGCAATTTTAGCGACAGAAGACGTTCGTTTTTATAAACACCACGGTATTGACTTTTATAGACTTGGCGGTGCAGTATTAGCGAACGTGAGACGAGGGTTTGGTGCAGAAGGGGCAAGTACTATTTCTCAACAAGTCATTAAAAACTCATTTTTCTCTAACGATAAAACATTAAAAAGAAAAGCCCAAGAAGCTTGGCTCGCTTTTCAATTAGAACGAAACTATGAAAAAGAAGAGATTTTCGAAATGTATTTCAATAAAATTTTAATGTCTCGAAATAATTATGGTTTCGGTACAGCAGCAGCTTATTTTTATGGAAAACCATTAAATGAACTCGAATTACATGAAGTCGCGATGCTTGCGGGATTACCACAAAGTCCAAACGGCTATAATCCAAACGTAAACCCAGATCGTGCTAAAAAGCGTCGAGATATCGTCCTTAAACTGATGCATCAACATAAAAAAATTACGAAAGAAGAAATGGAATCCGCTCAAGCGGTTGACGTCACTTCAACGCTTCTTCCTGAAGAAGAACGTGTTGCTAATAACTTCAAATACCCTGCCCTTCTTGATGTTGTTCTTGATGAATTAGAAGAAGCAGGACTTGGTGATATTATCGACGAAGGCGTTCAAATCCAAACGACTTTCGATGAACAAGCACAAGCAATCGTTGAAAAAACGATTAGTAACTCGGCTTATTACGTTGATGATAAGATAGAAGGCGCTATGACAGTGCTCGACACAAAAACAGGTGGTATTGTTGCGATTGGTGGGGGACGTAATTACACGACAGGCCTTAACTTCGCAAGACAAGATAAACGACAACTTGGTTCAACGATGAAACCAATTCTTGCATACGGTCCCGCAATTGAACATTTGAAATGGTCTACGGGTCAAGTCGTCGTTGATGAACCTTTCAAATATAAAAGTGGGCAGTCTCTCGGAAATGCGTATCCAGGTTTTAAAGGTTCGCTTACCATCCGCGAAGGACTTTATGACTCTAGTAACGTCACTGCGGTTAAAACATTTAACGAAGTCGGACACGGAAATGCACTCCAATTCGCCTCAAAACTAGGTATCGATTTAAGTGATATTGGTGAATCGAATGTACTCGGTGGAACGACTGAAACATTCTCTACCATCGATTTAGCCGGTGCGTACGCAGCTTTTGGTAACGGAGGAATCTATACGAAGCCACACGCGATTAATAAAATCATCGCACGTGATGGTAAAGAAATGAATAGTATCAAACCAAAATCTTCCGTAGCTATGAAAGAGTCAACGGCGTATATGGTAACCGATATGTTAAGAGATGTCTTTACGAAAGGAACTGGAAAATATGCTAACGTAAGTGGTCTTGATATGGCAGGTAAAACTGGAACGACAAACGAGGCTGTCGATTCTTGGTTTGCAGGCTATTCAACAAACTATACAATTGCAGCGTGGGGTGGCTATCAAGACCGGACGCCAATGACAGGATGGCAAGGGCAACGTTATATTCCACAAGATTTATTTAGAGAAGTCATGGCAGGCATTTCGGCGAATAAACAAACACCGCGTTTTCAAATGCCGTCATCTGTAGAAGAAGTAGATATCGTCTATCTTTCAAATCCAATTGTACGCGCAAATGCATCAACACCTGCAAATATGAGACGTACAGAGTTATTTGTTAAAGATACGATTCCTAAAAAAGTTGAAAAAGTTGAAACACTGAACGCACCATCAAATTTAAACGCAACTTTCAATGAAGATGACGAATCAATTGTGCTTACTTGGGAGCATGCGCGTCCTGAAACAGACAAAGATGGAGAAGTTCAATTCATTGTTAATGCAAGTGTAGATGGTGGCGAAGCACAAGAAATGACGACAACAAGTGATTTCTCTCTGACTTTCCCTGGTGCAGAACAAGGGAAAACATATACTTTTACCGTCACAGCAGTCCTTGGGGACCTAAAAAGCGATTCCGCTTCCGTCACATTAGAAATTGAAGGTAACGAAGAAGAGGAAGAGGAAGATCCAGAGGAAGACCTCGAAGGAGAAGAACCTGATGAGGATGAAGATTTGACACCTTCCGAAGATGATAATTCTTCCAACGAAAACGATGAAGACCAAAAAGATGAATCTGATGAAAAAGAAAACGAACAAGAACAAGGCAACCGAGATGAAGACGATTTAGAGGATGAGAACAAAGAACAAGAACCAAACAATGAACAAGACAATGAAAAAGAACAAGACGAAAGCTAGCTGATATTAAAATAACGCTTGATAATCGTCTTACTAACAAAAAAGGTGTTCAACTGTCGATATGACTGGTTGAACACCTTTTCTTATGATTTCTTAAATGTAATTGATAAACGTGCCGCTTTCTTTTGTGACTCATCATACAAAGCATCTAGTTGGATAAACGCATAACGACTCGCCTGTTGTTTTTTTATAAATGCTAATCGTTCTTCACCATTTAATGGCAGTAAAATGGATGGTTCACCAGCTTCAATTTCTCCGTATTTTAGTAAATCATAATAGTTTTGTAATGCTTCATTCATTTTTTCATGTACTAGATCATCTTTTTCCTCATATAATTGTGGAATTTCTTTTTGCCATTCATGCCAAGACTCGAAAAAACGTTGTATATTTTCTCTTGAAAAATGATTCACTTAGGTCTTCCTCACTTTCATACGTTTTTTCCCTTCTCGGCAAATCGTTAATAATGGACATTCAGCACAACCTGGATTTTGTGCTTTACAATGATAACGACCGAAGAAAATAATTTGATGATGCGTATCTGTCCAATTATCTTTTGGTGTCCAGCGCATGATTTTCTCTTCAACTGCGAGTGGTGAATCTTTCCACCGGTTCATCCCTAATCTTTTTGCAACGCGTTCGACATGTGTATCTACTGCGAGCGCAGGAATACCAAATGCATTTGAAACAACGACGTTTGCCGTTTTTCTTCCAACACCAGGAAACGTCATAAGTACATCTCGATCAGCAGGCACTTCACTATCATATTCATCAATTAGCAACTGACTCAGAGCTTGAATATTTTTAGATTTATTGCGGTATAAACCGATTGAACGGATATCATCTTGAAGCTCTTCTATATCGACAGCCACATAGTCTTCTGGCGTTTTATATTTTTTAAATAACTCACTTGTTACACGGTTTACAAGAACATCTGTACACTGTGCAGATAAAAGCGTCGCAATTAACAATTCAAATGGATTCTCATGCACCAATTCACAATGTGCATCTGGAAACATTTCTGCAAACTGCTCTAATGAGTATTCCCAGTTTTTCTTCGTTAACATATAACTCCCCCTCTACTCTCGTTCTTCTAACCAATTGTAAAATGGAACTTTCGTAACACGAGGTGTACTTTCTGTCTGGGTTGGACGATGTGTCGCTGTTCGGAATTTCTTCGCGTGGCGTTCGACATCAGCCATCGACTTCACATTCTTCTTTTTCCATTCAAATAAAATACGGTCAATATAGCGTAAGCTTACTTTTTGTGCAAGCACTGCTTCTCTTAAAGCCGCACGAATAATTTCCGTAGAATGTCCATCATCATCTAACCACATAGAAATCGATTCTGTTTCAATTGGTGATAAAAAACGTCCGAATTCTTGTTCAAATAACTTGAACAACTCGCCTTCTTCTAGCTTATCGTCTTGCTCGGTTTCTTCTACTTTTACAAGCACTTTTTGATCGGTTAAACGATGCCATAATGGGTTTAATGAAAAGCGTTCATGTAAAACACCTTGTTCATCTCGACTTTGATCGATTTTAAGGAATCCATGTTGCATCAGTCTTTGTAAAATGACCGTCACTTCATTTTCCGTTAAATGCATTCGATTAGAGAAGTCTTTCGGAGTAGGAAAATAATTCCCTTCAGCTTGAAAAGCGGCCATTTGCATAATGAGCATCGCATCCGTATCTTGAATTTTTAATTGTTTATAATTACGAAAAAAGAGCTGGGACATATTGACTGTTCCCTGCTCAATCCACAGATTAAGTTTTTCGTCTTGTTGCATGTCCAAAACCCTTTCTATTATCAATAAAATCGGTGAAAAAATAAATTTCCACCGATTGTTTTAACGTATTTTTTTTAGTACATTCGACAAACTTTGCAAAAAGTACATCGTCTATCCATAGAAATTGGATAGACGTCGTACTCATCGCTTTTATATCGATCAATTTGGGCTTACTTAATTAAGGATAGAGTCTGTTTAATAATCTTGGGAATGGGCTTGTTTCTCTTACGTGTTCCACACCAGAGATCCACGCAACTGTACGTTCTAAGCCCAGTCCGAATCCTGAATGCGGAACTGCACCGTATTTTGATAGTTCAAGATACCATTCGTAGGCATCTTCATCAAGATTATGTTCTTTAATACGCTGTTTCATTAATTCGTAATCATAAATACGCTCAGAACCACCAATGACTTCACCATATCCTTCAGGTGCAATTAAGTCAGCACACAACACAACATCATCACGTTCTGGATGTGGTTGCATGTAGAATGGCTTAATGCCAATTGGATAATTCACGATAAACACTGGCATATCATGGTGTTCTGCAATTGCAGTTTCATGCGGTGCACCGAAATCGTCTCCCCACTTAATATCATCAAAGCCTTGTTCATGTAAAAATTCGATTGCTTCGTCATATGAAATACGTGGGAATGGTGCTTTAATTTTCTCTAATTTTGACAGATCACGATCTAATCTTTCAAGCTCTAATGGACAATTTTGAAGAACTGATTGTACAAGATGCGTGACATATTGCTCTTGAATTTCTAAGCTCTCTTCATGTTCAACAAAAGCCATTTCTGGTTCAATCATCCAGAACTCAATTAAATGGCGACGTGTGCTTGATTTTTCTGCACGGAATGTCGGACCAAATGAGAACACTTTACCAAGTGCCATTGCTGCCGCTTCCATATAAAGCTGTCCTGATTGTGATAAGTATGCATCTTCATCGAAGTATTTCGTTTCAAATAAATCCGACGTTCCTTCTGGTGAAGAACCTGTTAAAATTGGTGGATCGATTTTTGTAAAGCCATTCATATGGAAAAATTCATACGTTGCACGGATAATTTCATTACGGATTTTCATCACCGCATGTTGTTTACGTGAACGTAACCATAAATGACGGTTGTCCATTAAAAATTCTGTTCCGTGATTTTTTGGCGTAATTGGATAATCAACCGCTTCTTTAATCACTTTGACATCATTAATTTGTAATTCGTAACCAAATGATGATCGTTCATCTACAACAACCTCACCTGTTACATACAGTGATGTTTCTTGTGTAATGCCCCTTGCCGTTTGGAAAATCTCTTCTCCTACAACATCTTTTACAACAACGCCTTGGACAAATCCAGAGCCATCACGTAATTGTAAAAATGCAATTTTACCACTTGAACGTTTATTCGCAAGCCACCCGCCGATACGTACTTCTTCTCCGACATGGTCTGCCATTTCTTTAATCGTAATTGTTTTCATAATACCCTCCAAAAATAATCCTTAAAACTTATTTATTCTTTCCAGTTTTCTTTTACAAATTGATGAATACGACGAATCGCTTCTTCAATTAGTTCAATTGATGTTGCGTAAGATAGACGAATTGTGTTTGGTGAGCCAAATCCAGAACCTGGAATAACGGCTACATTTGCTTCTGTTAATAATGCAGTTGCAAACTCATCTACTGTTTCATAACCTGTCTTCTCTAATGCTTCTGTCACATCCGGTAGTAAGTAAAATGCACCATGTGGCTTTAATACATGGAAGCCTGGAATCGCCGCTAATTGCGGATAAACTTTTTCAAGTCTTCCTTCAAAGTCTTGACGCATTTCTTCTACCGTATCTTGTGAACCATTGTAAGCTTCAATTGTTGCATACTGTGCAGTCGTTGTTGGATTTGATGTAGAATGACTTGCTAAGTTCGTCATTGCTTTCACAATTGTACTATCTCCTGCCACATAACCAATTCTCCAGCCAGTCATTGCATGTGATTTAGATACGCCGTTAATCACGAGCGTACGTTTTTTCGCATCATCTGATAACTGAGCAGGTGAAATATGTACCTTGTTATCGTAAATTAATTTCTCGTAGATTTCATCTGAAACGATTAAAAGATCTTTTTCTTCACAAATACGAGTGATTGCTTCCAACTCTTCTTTTGTATAAATCATACCTGTTGGGTTTCCAGGTGAGTTTAAAATAATTGCTTTCGTTTTTTCTGTTATCGCTTCTTCAATTTGTGCAGCCGTTACTTTAAAGTCTGATTCAGTCGTTCCTTCTACATAAACAGGTACACCACCCGCTAATTTCACTTGTTCAGGATAGCTCACCCAGTACGGAGTTGGAATAATCACTTCATCGCCAGGATTTAAAATCACTTGAAATAATGTATACAGAACATGCTTTGCCCCAACACCAATCATGACTTCATCGCGATTGTATGTGAGTTGTTGATCTCTTTTTAATTTTTCAATGACCGCATCTTTTAATTCGAGTAAACCACCTGACGGCGTATACTTCGTTTTTCCTTCTTTCATTGAAGTGATCGCTGCTTGTAAAATATTCTCAGGTGTATTGAAATCTGGCTCTCCCGCACCGAGTCCGATGACATCGATTCCCGAGTCTTTCATTTCCTTTGCTTTAGCCGTAATTGCTAAAGTTGTTGACGGTGTTAATGTATTTACTCTAGAAGCTAAACGATTATCCAATTCTATCTCTCCCTATAAGTTTAAAATTCTTTTCGACCATTTCCCATCTTTAAATCGAACGTACACATAATTTAATTTACCACTTTCATTTTTAAAGGCAACTTCCCAAATCGGTTCATTTTCTTCCAAGCCTAATAAAACATGTAGCACCTTATCTGGCTTTTGTTCGTCGACAACAATTTTCATGGCTTCTTTTGCGGTGATGCCATTTTTCAACTTTACTTCTTCAAACTGATCCGCTTCTGTTTTTTGAACGAAAACCGCGACTTGTTCACCTTCTTCATTTTTACCAAATACAGTAACGAGTGAAGATGTTCCATTATAAGGTTGAACATCAGTCACAGCTGTAATTTGTCCACTCTGAATGACCATGTCTTCTGCACTTTTTTTCACAGAAGCAATGGGTTTATTCGCATTATAAAAAACAGTGATTGCAATCACAGTTATGAGCGTGAGTACAAAAGCGGTAATAAATTTAATCCAATTTAACATGATTCACCACGTCCAAAACTTTCAAATTCATTTTCACCTGAATAGATTTCATAATTAGTTCTATCGCTTGCAATTTCGAATAAAATTGATTTTCGTTCTAGGCGGACGCTTTCCGCTACAATCAACAAGGATACCTTCTTTAAATGGAGTCCTTATATAGAACCCTAGATGAAATAAATTCACCTATCATTTATTATAGCAATTCTCGAGCTCTTTCACCATTCGTTCAAGCGACATTTTTTTCACTTGAATATTTGGTAAAGCATGGATGAATTGACGCCCGTATGATTTTGTCTCAATTCGGCGGTCAAGTACAATGAATGCGCCTTTGTCTTTTGACGAGCGAATTAGACGACCGAAACCTTGACGCATACGCATCACTGCCTCAGGAAGTGCGTATTCTTGAAAAGCATTTTTTCCTTCCGCTGCGATTTGTTCTGCTTTTGCTTTAAAGATTGGATTTTCCGGTGAAGCAAAAGGCAATCTGACAACGATAACAGCAGATAATGCATCGCCCGGAACGTCTACCCCTTCCCAAAAACTACTTGTTCCAAATAAGACAGATTGGTTAAATTGGCTAAAAGACTTTAATAACTTCATACGACTTCCACCTGTAATCCCTTGCGCAAAAAGAGCATACTCAGCTAACTGTTCACTATCGACAATTAACTCATACGTTTTTCGAAGCATATCTTTTGACGTAAAGAGAACAAATAGTCTTCCGCCCGTTGCCATTGTTGCTTGAATGACCGCATTCGCAACTTCTTCAATATAATCCAACTGCGATACTTGTTGGATATCAGGCATATTATTAATAATATATAAATTTGCGCCGTCATAAAATTCTTTCGGTGCAGTAAATAAATGGAGCGGAACAGTTTCGTCTAACCCTAATTGGTCAGGGATATAACGTGACTTTTCTCCAATTGCCAATGTGCCAGATGTCCAAACAACACCAATCGATTGTTTTTTTAAGCGTTCTGTAAACTTCTGAACAATTTTTGAGCTGTCGAGTGGATGACGAATAACGAGTAAACTACTTGGTAAACTTCGTTGATCTTTTTCAATCCACATTGCAAAGTTCTCCGCTTCTGTTTCTAAGAAAAGTTCTACCCATTCACTCGCTTTTATTTTTAATTCGCGCAGCCAATAAGACCATTCTTCAACTAATGCCTCTTCACTCTTTGTTAGATTTGATGCATGAGCGAGTAATTTTCTTTCTACTCCTTCGGCATCATCTAGATAATCGAACATGACTTTAGACACTTCGCCGAATGCTTGCTCATTATTTGGAAACTCATTGAACAAATACATTTTTCGATTCCCTTGATGTTTCATTTTTGGCGATTGATAATAAGCCAACTGATCTGTCACCTCATCGAAAACTGTTGTAAAACGTTCATAAGAAGCTAGAAGCCGTTCTTCAAGTCCTGTTGGTTCGCCGAGACGATTTAACAATGAGATAACAGCTGGAAATAACTGGTTCTCTCCGTTTGAACCAAGTTGTCCCATCACATATTTCCACGTTGTATAAGAGAAAACTGTTTCACGAAATCTGGTCGCGGTATGGACGAGTTGATGCGCTTCATCGACGACTAACCCCGCAATGCGCTCAAAAATAGGTTGTTCTCGGTTCATATCGGACAATAACATCGCATGATTTGTAATGATAAAATTTGCATGGTTCGCCGCTTCTAAGTGCTTCGTAAAATAATCTGCTGCTCGCTCTTCTTCCGTAAAAGGAAATTGACGGCTTCGAATTCGGTCAATAAACAATTGTCCTCCGCCTGATGCTGTTAATTCACTTAAATCTCCTGTTGTTGTTTCTGTAAGCCAGACGAGTATTTGCATAATCGAAAATGTTTCATCGTATGACTGTTCCGACAGCGTTAACAGTTCTTCAAACTTTCTAAGCGAAATATAATGATGCTTCCCTTTGATTATTGTTGACGTTAATGGAGTGTTTAAAAGCTTACTTATTTTTTTCAGTTCGCTCGTTACGATTTTATCGACTAAATAATTCGTATACGTACTAATGACAACTGGCTTTTCTTCTTTAATTGCCTGAATCGCCGCAGGGTATAAATAAGCAATGGTTTTTCCAATACCTGTTGGCACTTCCGCCGCAACTTCTTTTTCCGCCTTTAACGCGTCCCACACAGTATCCATAAATTGGATTTGTGCTTCGCGTTTTTCAAATTCCGGAAACACCTTTTGTAAAGCCTCTACTTTAGATGTCTCATCGTTTGGATAAACAACTTCCACTGGGTTTTTCGCGTGGATTTGTTGAATTGGCTTATACGGAATTCCTCGAAACTTCGCATAAGGCTGAAACGGTTTTTTATGACGGATATTTTTTAATACCGTATAAAAAAGACTTGGCAAATCTGATTTTAATTTAAAAGATCTTCTATGCAATAACTCTAATGTTTCAACAGGTAGTGTATGTAACTTTATAAAACATTGACGAAGTAATTCAGTCGTCGCCTCCGCATCATCATCCGCCCGGTGTGCAGCGGGTAGTGAAATATTCAATGCTTCTGAAATATCCTGAAGTCGGTAACTTGGAAGCGAAGGAAAAACAATCTTCACAAGTTCAACTGTATCTACTTGCAGGCCATACCACTTTCGAACACCGCATCGTTCAAATTCACTTTGTAAAAATGGTAAATCGAATGCTGTGTTATGTGCGACAAAAACAGTGCCTTCCAGAAGCTCTCTCACTTCTTCAGCAATGTGTTGAAATGTAGGGGCATCCTCTACATCTTCATCATAAATATTAGTTAATTCTCGAATAAATGGTGGAATTTTATGACCCGGATTGACAAAACGCATATACCGTTCTTTGACTTCACCATTTTTCATTAAAACGATTGCAATTTGAATAATCCGGTCTCCTTTACGCGAAGAGTTCCCCGTCGTTTCCAAATCAACAACCGCATAAGTTTTTGTATCCATATCCATCATCAACTTCCTGTAATCAATGCTACTCGAAATTATATCATATCGCACAACAGAAAGTGAAACGAACCCTGTATTTTTCGGATGCATGATGGAGTAGTGTGGAAAGATTCAGTTGAAGAAAACGATTATTTACGCAACATTAAAAAGACATCGCAACAGTCTAATGAAGTTGCAATATCTTTTTATAATTTTATTTAGCTGCTCGTTATCTCAAGTATTTATAAGCCCTTTATTATGTAGCTAACAGCTTCTCCAATAGATGAACAGTCGATCAATCACGCCTCGGCGTGATTGCGTCGGGATTTTGAACTGAGCTTGCCCAGTTAACTTCCTTACAAAATTCCTGACATCCGCCGGGAGCTTAACTTGAATCAGCAGGGAGTTTGAACTCCCCCTGATTGAAAGTACCTTTTCGGCATTCATCCCGCCACTTATAGAAGTGGCGGAATTCTGTTGAATCAAGTTAAACACTCATACGCGGCGCTTCTTTAATGATTTGTTGAATACAATTCTGTTTGTCCATTAAAAGAACGGTTGACACATGGCTTTTCGCTTCTTCTTCCGTCACGTAAACATAAGAAATAATGATTACGATATCTCCTTCTTGCACGAGTCGAGCAGCTGCACCGTTCACACAAATCATGCCACTCCCTCTTTCTCCTGCAATAATATACGTTTCAAATCTCGCGCCGTTATTATTGTTAACGATGTGTACTTTTTCATTTGGATAAAGATGAGCCGCATCAAGCAAATCCTCATCGATTGTTATACTTCCTACATAATTTAAATTTGCTTCTGTTACAGTTGCGCGGTGAAGCTTACTATTCATCATCATTCGGAACATGTTCGTCATCCTTTAGTCGTTAATAACAAATTATCAATCAGTCTCGTCTGTTCAAACTGCACAGCGCACGCTAAAATCGCTTCTTCATCCCCTGTTGTCCATGGTTCTAGCGATGGATATGCGAGAAAAGAAATATAATCGATTTCACCAGAAATATTTGCTTCGATATATTTCCTTACTTCGTCTTCCGTTTGTTGAATATCTTTCTTTTCTTCAAATATTTCTTTACCACGTTTTAACGCTTCATAGATTGCTGGCGCTTCTAAGCGTTCTTGTTCAGTTAACCTAACATTACGAGAGCTTTTGGCCAGTCCATCTTTCTCTCTTTTCGTTGGGACTCTTTCTATCGTCGTATTAAAGTTAAAGTCTTCTACAAATGTTTCAATAATCGCCAACTGCTGTGCGTCTTTCATCCCAAAATAAGAACGGTCAGGATTAATAATGTTAAAAAACTTTAGAATGATCTTTAACACACCATCAAAATGACTTGGACGTGTCTTTCCACAAAGTACATTTGCTTGAACACCAGGCGTAATATCAATCGTGCCAACACGTGGATACATTTCTTTCACATCTGGCATAAAGACGATATCTACGTCTGCCCCTGCTGCAAGCGCGACATCCCTTTGTTCATTTCTCGGATATTTCTCATAATCTTCAGCTGGACCAAATTGTGTCGGGTTAACAAATATGCTCATAATAACAAAGTCATTTTCCGCTCTCGCTTGTTTTGCAAGTGCTAAATGGCCTTCATGTAAGTAGCCCATCGTTGGTACAAAGCCAATTGTATCGCCTTCTTCTTTTCTACGAATCACATCTTTTCTTAATTGTTCAATCGAATTAATGATTTTCATCTTTCATATTTCACCTTCTTCATGACCATATAAAGCCATCAATTCGTCTTCATTCATCGTAAATCGATGCTTTTCGCTTGGAAATGAACCATCTTTTACGGCATTCACATATGCTAACAAGCCTTCATGAATGGTTTTTCTTGCATCGCCAAATTGTTCTACAAATTTTGGGATATGATGATAACCAAATTGGACAGTATCATGAAACACAAGGACTTGACCATCTGTCCCAGCACCTGCACCAATGCCAATTACTGGAATCGAAAGTGCTTTTGACACTTGTTCAGCTAACTGATACGGAACACATTCTAAGACGACCATACACGCACCTGCTCTTTCTGCCGCCTCCGCATCACGAATTAATTGCTCCGCCGTTTCCTTTGTCTTTCCTTGCACACGGTAACCACCGAGAACACCCGCATGTTGTGGAAGTAACCCTAAATGTGCAACTGTCGGAATCCCGACATCCGTTAACATCTGTAACACTTGAAGAACTTCTCCAGCTCCTTCAAGTTTCAAGGCATTAGCATTTGTTTCTTGATATATTCGAACTGCTTCTTGTAACGTGCGATCATATGCACCGTGATACGTTCCAAAAGGCATATCGACAACAATAAATGTATCTTTTGCTCCTCTTCTTGTTGCTTTACCGTGATGAATCATTTCATCTACCGTAACGGACGCTGTCGAATCATACCCAAGAACGACCATCCCCAGTGAATCTCCGACTAAAATCACGTCGACCCCTGCTTCTTCCGCAAACTTCGCTGTCGGATAATCATAGGCTGTCAGCATCACGATTTTCTCATTATTATTTTTCATTTTTAAAAAGCTCGTTGTTGTTTTCATTTTTTCTCCTCTCCAGGAAAAAACCACCGCAATCACTAATTTTCTTTTTACTCAAAAAACTTAAATCATTCTTCATCCACGAGAATAAAATAAAAAACCTCTGTCAATAAATGGACAGAAGGATTGCGTTTACATGGGAAATGGCTTCCTCCGTCCCTGTCTTATTTTTTAAGATCAAGGCAGATCAATTTGAACTTACAATCTATCTGATTTACTTTATTTGTTGGTGCAGCTCTATTGATACCACCCTACAATTTTACTATAACAAATTTATCCTATAAAGTATACACATTATTTAGAAAACAAAGCATGAAAGATCATTCTAACACTATCGATTTTTACGTAGATACGAAAAAGAGATGCTAAACATTGATCGTTTGCATCTCTTTTAACACGATTTTCATTGTTAATTAAACTCAATATCTCCAGAGTAAATCTTACGAATCGTCCCGTCTGTTAATGTTAACTCAAGCATTCCTTCATCCGTAATCCCAGTTGCGATTCCTTCAATTGTTTCCCGCAGCATCACAGCACGCACGTTTTTACCAATTGTCGTGGAATAACTTTCCCATAATAATTTAATCGGCTTAAATCCCTTTGTTACATAAAGAGTTACATAATGTTCTAAATAGCTTAATATAGTAGCAACTAGTTTAGCACGATTCACTTCATTGTCAACTTCAATTTTTAAGGACGTTGCAATCGATGCCAACTCATCAGGAAATTCAGTTTCGTCTTGGTTGACATTAATGCCAATACCAAGAATAAGGGCTTTTATCTGATCGGGATCTGCTTGTAACTCTGTTAAAATTCCTGTAATTTTTTTCCCATTCACTAATAAATCATTCGGCCATTTAATTTGCGGTACAAGTGCTGTTACTTCTTCAATTGCCCGAACGATTGCAACAGCAGCAACTAACGTAATTTGAGGTGCTTGTTGCGGGGTTAGTTCTGGCTTTAGTATGACACTCATCCAAATGCCTTTGTACGATTTAGATGCCCATGAACGTGCCATTCTTCCTTTACCCTCAAGTTGTTCCTCAGAAATAACAATCGTTCCATCCGCCGCTCCTTTTTGCGCCAAATCATGTGCAATCGGCTGTGTAGAATCACAAGTTTCTAAGTAATGAACTGTTTTTCCATATCGTTTCGTCTGTAAATGCTTTTTTATATTCACTTCTGTGACAAGATCCGGAGTAGAAATTAAATAATAGCCCTTTTTACGAATTGAACCGATTTCATACCCGGCTTTTTCAAATTCTTTCACATATTTCCAAATCGCTGTTCTTGATAGACCAAACTCATCTGCAATTTCTTGGCCAGAAACAGGCTCCCCGTTTGCTTCAAACAATCTCTTTAAAAACTTATCTTTCACTGTCGAAGTCATTGATAAACCATTCCTTTATAATAGCTATTTCATTTTTACAATGCCCATGAAGTACAGCATATTCGATTTTTTGCATCCATTCGCCAACCCAACGTCCACCACGAACATTCGCCCATTTGAGCAAATCTTGTCCACTTACTTTTAAATCTTTTAAAGACTGTATAGGCAGCTTTTCTTTTTCTCGCTCGAAAGTCTCGATTGATACATCTTTTTTTAGATTGTTCATGGCTATATAAAATTTCTCTACGATATATAAAATCATTGCATCATAAAAATAAATATCATCAATCGTAAAAATTTTCTTTAGTCGAATTGTATAAGCTTTTTCCACATGCGAAAGAAACCGCTTCTCATCATTTGATAATTTATAAGCGTTTCCTACTTCACTTGCCGTAAACCGACCTAAAAGCATAAAAATGGTCCAACCTTCTTTTGTAAATTCAAAAGGAAGGAGATCTTCTAATTGGCAAAATTCACTTGGAAATAAAGGAAGTGCCTGATTTAAACCACTTTCAACAAGTAATTTAAATCCTTTTAATGGGTTATTGCCAAGAAACATTTTATCCATTTCAACTTTTATACGTTCGATTGCAACAGGTTGAAGCTCGTAGGCATACTTCTTCATCGTCTCAAATGTTTCTTTTTCTATCGTAAAATCTAAAACAGATGCAAAACGAACTGCGCGTAGCATTCGAAGTGCGTCTTCTTCAAAACGTTCTTTCGGAGACTCAACTGCACGAATTAACCGCTTTTTTAAATCTTCTCGGCCATCAAAAAAGTCAACGAACTGTCCTTCTTTTGTCATGGCTAGCGCATTAATGGTAAAATCACGTCTACGTAAATCTTCACGTAATGACTTTACAGTGTTAAGTTGCGCCCTTATTTCTCCTGTACGATACGTCGTCACTTCAATTGGCTCTTCATCGACCAATACAAGGATTGTCCCGTGTTCAATCCCAATATCGATTGTAGTAGCAAAAACTTCTTTTACTTCACTTGGTTCTGCAGAAGTTGCGATGTCAATATCAGTCGCTCGTTTGCCGAGTAAATGATCCCTAACAGCGCCGCCAACGAAAACCGCTTCATATCCTGCTTGTTCAAGTTGGTTAATCACTTTGACACCCGCTTTAGAAGCCAAAAAATGCATCATGATTTACCAGCTGCTTCATAATATAATCGTTCATATTGCTCAACAATATTTGCTGAATGGAACTTCTCTTTCACTGTTCTCAACCCATTCACAATAAACGAATGACGTAATTCATCATTCTGAAGTAATTGAAGAACCTTTTCAACAGCAGCATCCGTGTCACCGTACGGCACGATAAATCCATTTTCACCGTCCATAATGACTTCAGGAATCCCGCCCCGGTCTGTCGCTACAGAAGGAACTCCACATGCCATCGCCTCTAATAAAACAAGACCAAAAGCTTCCTTCTCGGAAAGATGAAACATAACATCACTAATGGCAAGAAGTTGAGCCATGTCATTTCTTTTTCCTGTGAAAATCACATGCTCTTCCAAATTCAGATCATTTACTAACTGCCGGATGTTCTCCATTTCAGGACCTTCTCCTACAAGTAGTAACTTCGTGTCTATACTTTGAGTAATTTGTTGGAAACTTTTCACCACGTCTGGTATATTTTTCACTTTTCTAAAGTTCGAGATATGAATGAGTACTTTTTCTTCTTTTTTAATGCCAAGTTCTTCTTTTAATGTTCCCGGATCACTTGGAACATACGTTTTTTCATCTATAAAATTATAAATCGTATGGATTTCCTTATCAGGGTTAATTAACCTTATTGTATCTTCTTTTAATGAATGAGATACAGCTGTGACAATTGTTGATTTATTAATCCCATAACGGACCGTATTTCGCAAACTATCATCATGGCCTAAAATGGTGACATCTGTTCCGTGTAATGTTGTGATGACACCAATATTAGACCCGGCCATATCTTTTCCAAGCGCTGCGGACACAGCGTGGGGCATTGCGTAATGGACGTGTAATAAGTCTAAATCCTTCTCCTCGATGACGCGTGCAATTTGGTTTGCGAGCGCAATGTCATACGGCGGATATTTAAAAACTGCATATCCTTCAATTGTAACTTCATGGAAATGAATATTTTCATGCTTTTCTAATAACCGAAAAGGAACACTTGAAGTAATATAATGCAGTTCATGACCTCTTTTCGCCATCATTAAGCCTAATTCTGTTGCGACGACACCCGAACCTCCTAGTGAAGGGTAGCAGATGACTCCTATTTTTAACTTCTCCAACTTAAACCACCCTTTCATTGAAACTTTTCGATCTTACTCTATAATATTTTCTAACCCGTAAATTAACTCTTTTTGCATCATGACTTGACGAATGGACATAAGGACACCACTCATAAAAGAACCACGATTGAAAGAATCATGTCGAAGTGTTAACAACTCACCTTCTCCACCTAATAACACTTCTTGATGGGCTAATAAGCCTGGTAAACGGACGCTATGGATTTTCATCCCTTCGATATCCGCACCTCTTGCACCTTTAAGCTTCTCTTCCTCATCAGGATGCCCTTGTTGATGTGCTTTTCTTACATCTGTAATCATTTCGACTGTTTTCATTGCTGTCCCTGAAGGCGCATCTACTTTTTGATCGTGATGAAGTTCGATAATTTCTATGTCTTCTAAAAAACGTGCTGCCATTGCAGAAAACTTCATCATTAACACTGCACCAATTGAGAAGTTAGGCGCAATAATACCACCGATTTCTTGTTCTTTTGCAAAATCAGTCAATTGCTTAATTTCTTCTATTTGTAGTCCCGATGTTCCTACAACCGGACGTACGCCTTGCTTAATCGCATCATGCATATTGGTAAAAACTGCATCTGGTGTTGTTAAATCAAGCAATACATCTGGTTTTTTCGCTGCTACAAGTTGGTCAAAAGAAGTATAAATTGGCCACCCGACCTCATGCGTATTTACTTGTTCTTGGTCCAAATATAACCCGTCATGCTTATAATCTAAAACCGCCACAATTTCAATATCTGTTGTTTTTTGAATCGCTTGAACAGCTTCTTGCCCCATTCGTCCCCTTGCACCTGCAATTGCAACTTTAATCATTTTTCCAGTTCCTCCTTTTTAGTCCACCGATCTTTATCTCTCACTTTAAATTTGTTTAACACTTTCTTTAAAGCTTCATCTAACTCAATTTCCTCTTGGTTCGCAAAGCAAATTAATACAAAAAACAAATCGCCTACTTCTTCTTCAAGAGAACGTACAGCTTCATCCGATTTTTTCTTTTTCATGCCATACACATGTTGAACTTCCCTGGAAAGCTCCCCTAATTCTTCCGTTAATCGTGCGAGTAACTCCATCGGTGGGAAATAGCCTTCTTTAAAACTGTTTATGTATTTATCAACTTCTTTTTGCAATTCTGACAATGCTTCTTCTTTCTCCACAATTCCCCAACTCCTTCTTTCTAATCGTATTAATTTCTTCAGTCGTTGTCAAAGATATAAAATAAAAAAGTTGTCCAGTAGCTAACCCAATCGTTAGCTTGTTTGGACAACTTTGTGAGTTATTTGATTAGTCATCTCTACCTGTAAAAATTAAAATCAATCTCACTAACTCAAGTACTGCAACTGCTGCCGCTGCAACATATGTCATTGCTGCTGCATTTAAGACTTTTTTAGCATGACCTTCTTCTTCATTTCGAATAACACCGAGTGAAACAATTTGATCCATCGCACGACTCGAAGCGTTAAACTCAACCGGTAATGTAACGACTTGGAATAGAACCCCAAATGCCATCATGATAATACCAATTAAAAGCAATGAAGGCATACTTGAAATAAATATACCTGCCATGATAAAAATCCAAGAAGCATTTGTTGTAATATTAACAACAGGCACTAAACTATGACGGAAACGTAAAAATGCATACGCTTCTTTATCTTGAATCGCGTGCCCTACTTCATGCGCAGCTACCGCAGTTCCTGCAACTGATGCATCTTGATAGTTGTGTGGTGAAAGTGCAACTGTCTTCGTCATTGGATTGTAATGGTCACTTAAAAATCCTTCAGACTGTACAACTTTTACGTCATGTAAACCATTTTCATCTAAAATCATCCGTGCAACCTCTGCACCTGTCATACCAGACGTCGAACGAACTTTCGAATATTTATTATACGTACTTTTCACTTTAAATTGTGCATATAATGGTAAGAGTATAATTAACCCTAAATACAGTAAAAACATTTCATTTCCCCTTTCTTCATCTCTATATTACTATATAGTCTTATTTTATAGTGCAACTAAACCTTTCGCAACTTTTTGCTATCGAATTGCTTACGATTTGAATGATTTAACAACATCAAATTGTTAAATGGACAGCTTTAATCACTTGCCGTTTTTTCATTCATAACTTTCAGAACTCCGTATGCAAGTCCAATACATACAATCGATAACCAAAATGTAAAGTAACCAATTTGATCCATATACTTCATTAAATCACCGTAAATCGGCATTTGACCAAAGACATAGTCAATCACATCATTATGAAGCGTCCAAATCGCTGCGACTACGAGATGTACCATTGTAAAACGATAAAGTGGAATATAAAGAATGGCTTGAATTGCCATCGCAAAATGAGAAACAACAAGCATCCAACCCATCCAGCCAATCGACCCTGTTTCCACAAGTGTTAATAAATTCATCACAACTGCCCATAACCCATACTTTACTAATGTGATTAGTGCAAGTGCTTCCATTAATTTGAAATTCCGGTTAATCAGCCAACCGAAAATAGCAAAACAGAAAAACAAACTCGCCGTCGGACTATCTGGCACAAATATCCAAAATTTAGATTCTGTAATCGCTAATTGCCATCTATACCAATCATATCCATAAACCGTTCCAATAATGTTCACAAAAAGTAAAAGCCAAAGAAAAGATTTATGTGATAACATAAACCAAATTCTTGTAAAAAAAGAATTCACAGGTCCATCCCCTACCCTACTCAAATACATATTTTATCCAAAAAACAAAAATGATTATGTACATTCATCCGTGTAAGTCATGAACATCTTCAATTTTCACACTGTTTATAAAACGTCCGACAACCTAATATAAAAAATCCATCTCCACTCTTTACTATATGCTGCTCCTAAAAAATTATCCTTCTTGCACATAAATATTGAATCACCTTAACAAAAAAAGAGTCAGTTTCCTGACTCTTTTTCATACGAATTATTCTAATTCAGACAAGTACTCAGATAGTTCTTTTAACTCTTCATCTGTACCTTCATATGTGTCTCCCGGCATTCCACCTACACCATTAATTGCAATCTCTTCAATTTCTTCAGCTGATAACCCAGTTCCTGCTAAAGAAGGTCCTAAACCACCTTCAAATGAGTCACCGTGACAGCTAATACATGAAGATTCAGCGTAGAGGTTATACCCTTCCGAATCCATATCAAATTCAACTTCTTCTACAATTGCACCTTGCATTGCCTGTGCTTCCCAGTCATGGTTCGCAACAGACTCCCAAGTTAAATAAATAAGAGCTGATACTGCAAGTAACATAAATGCTGTTGGTAATGGACGTTTAATTGGACGACGCTCTTTTGATGTATCCATAAATGGAACTAACATAAGTGCACCAATTGCAAGTCCTGGCATAATAATAGCCCCAACAACGTTCCAAGGTCCAGATGCAAATGAATATTTCAGTAATTGATACATGGATAAGAAATACCAGTCAGGTACTGGTGTATACATTGTATCTGTTGGATCCGCTTGTCTCTCAAGCGGAGCTGGATGTGCTAAAGTTAATACTAAATAACCAATTAGGAAAACTGCTCCTACTAACCATTCTTTCAGTAAGAAGTTTGGGTAGAACGCTTCTGTTTTCCCAGGATATTCTGAGTAGTCTTTCGGGACGTTCGGCATTCTATCATTTTCTTTAATACGTGAGTCTCCGACAAACTTCATCCCTTTTCCGCGTTGCATATATGTCCCCTCCTTTTTTAATTCAATGGACGTAATTCAATCTTATAGAGGTCCAGAAATTCCTTGTCGACGAATGAAGACAAAGTGTGCCCCAAGCAACCCAAGCAAAGCGGCAGGTAGGAAGAAAACATGAATCGCAAAGAAGCGTGTTAATGTTTGTGCTCCAAGAATTTCAGCGTCTCCTGCAAGAAGAATTTTAATTTGCTCTCCAATGAATGGGACAGATGCTGCAATTTCAATTCCTACTTTTGTAGCGAATAATGCTTTCATATCCCATGGTAATAAGTAACCTGTGAATCCTAAGCCAAGCATCGTAACGAAAATTAATACGCCGACGATCCAGTTTAGTTCACGTGGTTTCTTGTATGAACCTGTAAAGAATACACGTAAAGTATGTAGGAACATCATAACGATAACTAGTGAAGCTCCCCAGTGGTGCATACCACGCACAATTTCACCGAATGCTACCTCATTTTGAAGGTAATAAACGGATTTCCAAGCATTCTCAATATCTGGTGTGTAATACATTGTAAGGAACATACCAGATAAAATTTGAATGACCGTAACGAAGAAAGTTAACCCTCCGAAACAATAAATGAATGCTGAGAAATGGTGTGCAGGGTTTACGTGCTCAGGTACTTCGTGGTCAGCGATATCGCGCCAAATTGGGGTGATATCCAACCGTTCGTCAACCCAATCATAAATTTTATTCAGCACTTCGGTCGTACCCCCTAACATTTTTAGACTAATGTGTTCGGTGTTGTTCCACCTAAATAAACGTACCCATCTTTCTCCATCACTAAATACTCATCTAATGGCCCAATTGGTGGCGTTCCTTTTACGTTGTCACCATTTTTGTAGTAGCGGCCATCGTGGCACGGGCAAAAGAATTGATCAGGATGATTTTTGTCTCCACCCCAGTTTACTGTACAACCAAGATGTTTACAGACTGGTGAAAGCGCAATCACTTTGTCGCCTTCCTTATACACCCAAGCTGAATAAGACTCATCTGATTTATACCAGCCATCTTCACGGTCAACTATTGTGTAGTCAACACGAACTGGTGTTTCCGTTAGCTCATCCACTTTTTGAGGTGTTGCAGTGAAGTCACCCTCGCCTTCTTTTTGTAAAACAGGGTCTACCGCAAAACGAAGCATCGGCATAATTGTTCCTGATGCCATGAAACCTCCGACCCCCATAATTGTGTAGCTAAGGAATTGGCGTCTTGACACTCGATTCTTACTCATGATTTCCCTCCTCTTACTAAAGGTCAGTCCAACGGACATACTTTTTTTAAATGTAAATACTAGGACACTTCTATAATATCCTAATCATCTTGGAAATTCAATCTAACTTGACATCGAAATCGCACTTTGTGAACAATTCTTGAAGTTTTATTCACAATTGGATGTTTATACGCGTTTTTTTCATGAACATTTAGTAACAATTTTTAAAACGTGGTAAAACACCTCATTTTAAACTTGTCTATACGTTCTTATTCGCCCGTCCATTTCTTTGTTAGTGTAGGGAGAACTTGACGTAATTGATCTTCAATAATCGTTTGACGCAATTGTTTGTCCATACTCTCTAATGGAATAGAAGGAATCCAAATCATTTCTCCATATGTTTCTACGTCTGTCCACTCCCGGTCAGTCGTCAAATAAAAGATATGTTTAAATTCAAGTTGTTGTAAATCTTTCTGTAACACTTCGCCCATTTCATTTAATGAAGTCGATTGCGTATATGTAAATGGCGGCATCACCATCATTCGGCCTTTAAATTGTGTTTCTATAAAATTCGAAAGATGCATTAAAAACTCTGTAGATGATGTGCTAGCTTTCAACTGCTCTGGCGTCGTGTCAATTTTTAATAGCGGCACAAGAAGTGTATCGATATATTCTTTTTGTTGAAAATACGTATCTAAATCTTTTGAATTCCAATTCATTTAGTTTTCCCCCTTCAATTTCATAAAGCATCCTTATCTTACCAAACGATTTCCTTTCTATCCATCATCATATGCATAAACACTCAAAAAACAATGACGCTATGTGGAAATAGCGTCATTGTTTTTGATTTAATTCTGTTTTATTTAACAGGTCAACAAGCATCAAAAAACGCTCTTTGTCATTTTGATCTAACGCTTCATCTATTTCTTTTTGAAGCTTATCTCTTGTCATACTCTCGATGCTTTCTTCTACAAGTTGCTCGGCAATCTTTTTATCTGCTTCACTTACTTGTAAATAAGATGGAAGGAATGGATTTTCTTCTCGAACACTCGCATAGTCTGGGCAAACATTGTTTTTGGGAAAATTCAATTGAATATACATTTTATCATTTTCATACAGTCTCAAATCATGAAATGCTTTTTCGGCATCGGCTGTCATTAAATTTCCTTTGTAGAAGCGAAATGGTATACTTTCCGATTTCGTCGTTGAAATCACCATTGCACGTGGACAATAATGTGCTTCATCTGTAAAATGCACATTTTCTAAAAGGGTTTCATGGCTAAGTAGATAATTCAGAATCCAGACACACTCTCGCCGTTTTAATTTATAGCGCTTGAGAAACCATCGGACAAAATCTTTTTTAGCATCGACAGATACCATTGCTTTCATGTCATACCTCCCTATTGTTTTCTGATTCAAGAAATGCGTTCCAGTTTTGATCTTCCGGGAATTGTGTAACAAGTTCAGACGCTACCTTAACAGCTTCCTCTCTTCTCCCTTCTTCAATGAGAAAGCTTGCATAAGAAGAAAGAAACGCATAATCATCTTTCAAGCCATCATATGCCTTCTTAAATGAATCATATGCATCTTCATAAGATTCCATACGTTCATAAGCATAAGCCAAGAAAGCATGTAAAATTGCAAGGTCCTCCACTTGTTCTTTATTCGTAATCAATTCTACCAAGGCATTGTCTTGCTCAGTTTCATTATAGAAGGAAGCGAGCGTAACGAGTGCTTCGATATACTCGGGATCTAACACAAGCGCTTCGGATAAGTGACTTTCTGCTTCATTAGGCAACCCTAGTTTTAACGCACATTTACCGGCGGATAGCTGTAGTTCTTTATCATATTCATCACGTGCAATCCCCGCTTTAAATAAATCATATGCTTTCTTATTTTCATCGAGTAATAAATGTGCTTGACCAATGAGCATATACGCTGAATAATAATCCGGGTCCATTGCAATTAACTCTTCCAATAATTGAATCGCACGTTTTGCACTTCCTACTTGATAATGTGCAAAGGCTGCGCCAAAGAGCGTTTCCGGTGTAGGGTTATCTTGAAGAATCTCTTCATAATGAGGAATCGCTTCTTCATAAGCACCTCCCGCACTATATGCTTCAGCTAAACGTTCTACAATACTGATTTCACCGATTGTTTCCACTTGCTTTTTTAAATCCAAATAAAACCGTGTCGCTTCAGCATATCTACCTGCGTCTAATAATAACTCGGCATAAGCAAACTGAATGATAGGTTCTTCGGGATATAACTCATACGCTTCTTGTATTTTACTAATCGCTGTTTCAGCAAGTCCAACCATTTGATAATAATCTGCTTGAACGAGTAAAGCTTGAGCATATTCATCTTCATCTTGACGAATTTCTTTTAATAATAAAAGGGCTTCATCTTCTTCACCGAGTTCAATTAATGTATTTGCTCGGTCTATCTTCAACTGTGCTTCATCTGGTAAATGAATCAGCAACACTTCGTAAAGCTCCGCTGTTTCTTTTAAAAATCCGTACGCAGCGAGAATATTTGCAGTATCATACATTTTATCAAAATCAGTTGTGTTTTTTAAATGATTTAAAAAGGTGCTTAGCGCATCTAAGTCACCTTCTTGAATGATTTGTTCAACTTGTTCTAACTGTCCCATATTTTCACCTGTTCTTTCCTGATGTATACATTTAAAATTTTAATACATCTATTATAACGACTTTTTCGTTACGGTTTCCAGGTCTTTGAAAAACGATGGATAAGAAATATCAATACACGCAGCACCTTCAATCGTAATTGGGTCACTTGTAATCAGTGATGCGATTCCCGCCATCATTCCAAGCCTATGATCACCGTAAGAATCCATCGTACCACCTTTTAATGGCGTCAGTCCATGAATGACCATTCCATCAGGTGTTGCTTCGATATTTGCCCCAATTTTCGTTAATTCATTCGTTACTGCGGCAATGCGGTCTGTTTCCTTCACACGTAGTTCAGCCGCATCTTTAATAATTGTCTTACCTTTGGCTTGTGTTGCGAGTAATGCAATGATCGGAAGTTCGTCGATTAATCTTGGAATTAATTCGCCGGCAATTTCTACGCCTTGAAGCGGTCTGTGTGTGAGTTGAATTGTCCCAACAGGTTCACCGTTTTCAGTCGTCGCATCTGTGACATCGACACCTAGCCCCATTCTTTTTAAGACATCGATAATACCAGTTCTTGTTGGGTTTAATCCTACATTTGTTAATGTCAATGAACTACCTGGGACTAAGCCTGCTGCAACCATAAAAAAAGCAGCCGAGGAAATATCACCTGGCACATGGACTTTTCTGCCCGTTAACATTTCCCCCTGTTGAATTGAAGCAACTGTATCATCCGTTTGAACGTTTGCTCCGAAATAACGTAGCATCTGTTCCGTATGATCCCTGGAAACCGTATCTTCATGAACAGACGTTTTTCCTTCTGCTTGTAAACCCGCAAACAAAATAGCTGATTTCACTTGTGCACTTGCGACAGGGCTTTTATAAGTAATCCCGTTAAGTTTCGTTCCTTTAATCGTCAGCGGCAGTAAATCCGCATCTGATTTTTCCTCAATAGAAGCGCCCATCTTCCTAAGTGGTATTGTGACACGGTCCATCGGGCGACTCGATAATGATGCATCCCCACTCATCGTAGCTTCTACCGGCGCCCCCGCTAAAATGCCTAACATCAGTCTTGCTGTCGTACCCGAGTTTCCTGCGTATAATTCTTCAGTTGGTTTTGTCCAGTTTAAAATACCTGGACTCTCAATTTCTACATTTGTTCCTTCTGTTTCAATCGTTACACCTAATTGTTCGAAAATATCAATTGTACGCAGACAATCTTCACCATTTAAAAATCCTGTAATTGAAGTTTTTCCTTCAGCAATCGACCCGAGCATCACCGCGCGATGGGAAATCGATTTATCCCCTGGCACTTGAAGTTCTCCCTTTACGACTGCATTTTTATAATGAATTGTTTGCAAATGGTTCATTCCTTTCATCTTAAGTCATTATTATAAGATATGAGAGCTGTAATCTGTCTCTTCCGACAAAGCAATTTGCGCTTTTTTACGGTCCGATGGTGTTTGAAAACTAATGACCAAAATCCCAAAGACATCCGTTCTCGTTTCAACAATCCGGATATTTGTAATGCTAATGCACTCATCAGCTAAAATTTTCGTGATTTCAGAAATAACTCCTGGATGGTCCGGGACGTCTACGTGTAAATCATATGTAGTGTAAAGTGCACCTTTCGCCGTGATCGGGAGTTCATCACGATATACTTTTGCATCATTGAAATAATCTTGAATATATGCTGGGTCATTATCCTGCAACATTTGACGAATTCGACTCATTTCTTCTGTCCAGCGATCTAATTGATTTAATAACTCTTCTTTATTTTGGATCGTAATATCTCGCCACATAATCGGATCGGCTGAAGCAATTCTCGTTAAATCACGAAAACCTCCCGCTGCTAATTCTTTTACGAACGGATTTTCTTCTTGTTGCTCAGCTAACAGTCCAACGAGGGAAGATGCGACCAAGTGTGGGAAATGACTTACAATGGCCGTCATCCGGTCATGTTCTTTCGCATTTAAAACAACGAGCTTGCCTTTTGTTGGCATTAACAACTCTTCCATCCGTCCGATTTGTTCTTTTTTCACTTGAGGTGCAGGAGTTAAAATATAATAGGCATTTTCAAAAAGATGCGCTCGTGCAGCTGAAACTCCGCTTTTATGAGAACCAGTCATCGGATGCCCCCCGATGAATGTAATCCCTTTTTGCTGAAGTTGACGAGCCGCTTCCATAATCGGCCCTTTCGTACTGCCTGTATCGGAAATTATCACATTGTCTTTTAACGGCCAATTCGGTACTTCTTGTAGCAAGCGAACAGTTGTATTGACTGGCGTTGCAAATATAATAACATCCGCCTCTTCTCCAACTTTCTGGATAGAGGCGGCAATTGTATCGATAATTCCACGGCGGTATGCTTCTTGCATCGCACCGTATGAATTATCAAATCCTGTTATGTGTACGTTCTGATTTCTTTTCAAAGCAAGTCCTAACGACCCACCCATTAAACCAAGCCCAATAATCGAAACGTTTATTTTCATTTTAACGATTCATCACCTTTTTAATAAAGTATCAAAAGCTTTGAAAAAACCATCATTTTGCGCTTCAGTTCCAATCGTTACACGAATATAGCCTGGCGTCCCTAGCGCATCACCACTTCGAACAATGTAGCCTTGCTTCAATAAACCTTCAGTTGCATCTGTTGCACTGCCTGGCACTTCTAGTAAAACAAAGTTCGCTTCTGTCGGGTACGCATGTAAATCATTTTCTTTTGCATAGGCATAAAAGCGTTCTACCTGTTCACGGTTTAACGTTCGACATTGATCAATAAACGCTTGGTCTTCAAGCGCTTCTTCTGCGACAGCTAAACTTAAACTCGTAACGTTAAATGGACTTCTTGTTGTATTTAACGGTGTAATGACAGACTCGTCTCCAATACCATAACCAACTCGTAAAGCCGCCAATCCATAAGCTTTTGAAAAAGTTCTTAAGATGATGACATTTTTATACGTTTGGAATAATTTCGTTGTGTCTATGTATTTCTCACTGACTACGTACTCATAATAAGCTTCGTCGAGTACAACAAGAATATGATCAGGAACACAATCTAAAAAAGAAATCAGTTGATCATTTTCAATAATATTTCCAGTTGGATTATTTGGACTACAGAGCCAAATAACAGATGTATTGTCATCAATTGCTTCTAAGAAACCGTCTAAATCATGCGCTCCATCTACTAAAGGAATTTCTTTCACTTCCGCCCCTTGAATGAGTGCGTGATGTTTATATTGTGGAAACGTTGGCGTCGCACAAATTGTGTTTGTTCCTTCACCTAATAATGCACGTGCAATAATGACAATAATTTCATCTGAGCCGCTACCAAATAACAGTTCATTTTCCTGAACTTCTAATTTTTCTGCAATTTTAGCACGTAAGTCCCCTGCATAACCATCTGGGTATATTTCTAATCCTGTTAAGCCATTCACTAACACCTCTTTTGCTGCTGATGGTGCGCCGTAAGGATTTTCATTGGATGCTAGTTTGATAATTTCTTTTAAATTATATTCTTTTTTTACTTCTTCCACTGACTTCCCTGGAGTGTATGGATTCATTTCATGTAAGACTTTTTTAAAGCGCATCGTAATTCCCCCGTTTTAGTTTTTTTGTAAATCCGGTCGTAATTGAACTGCATCGTTTTGGTAAATATGAATAATTTCTTTTTGTGGAATTTCACAATTTGCATGCATTAAAATTCGGATACAGCGTGGCATTCCACCTGGTACATCCATTTCATGCGTGCACATGACCGGCACATACTTCCACCCTTCAATTGAACGAACAGCTTTTGCTGGGAAAGTAGATTGAATATCCGCCGTTGTTGAAACTAAAACAGAAATAATATCTTCTGGTGAAACTTGATTTTTCTCTGCAATTTCTTTCACAAGATTTCCAGTTGCTTCTAATACTTTCTCTGCTTCATCGTGTTCGATTGTTGTCGCGCCCCTTAATCCCCTTACCGTCATTATATTCACTCCGTCCTTATTTTTAGTTGTTCAAAAGCTTGTAAACATTGCTCTTTCGTCATTGTATTCACGAAAGGATTCCCTATTCCATTCAGTAAAACAAAATTCAATTGACCATGAGACATTTTTTTATCTTTTTGCATATAACCCATAAATGCATCAAATGGATGCTCGTGAACCGGTTGGAATGAATATTTCTGTGTTTGTGCAAACCTTATAAACTGATCCGTTAATGATTTCTCTGTATGGCCGAGTTCTTCACTTAATAATAAACTAAAGGCCATCCCAATCATAATCGCTTCTCCGTGGCTTAATTGGCCATATCCACATACCCCTTCTACTGCATGGCCAAATGTATGCCCAAAATTAAGAAACTTCCGAGTAGATTGTTCGAACTCATCCTTTTCAACAATATCTGCTTTCACTTGAGTCCCTTTTAATAATTCTTCAGAAAGCCATTCTTCTGAAGGGTTTGTGAAAGATTCATTTGCGAGTAATTGGTATGTCCATTCTTCATTTGAAATAAACGCATGCTTTAATAATTCCGCTAAACCTGATCTAATTTCTCTTTCAGGTAATGAAGAGAAGAGCCCCGTTTGAAACAGTACGGCTTCTGGCTGATGGAATGCACCGACCATATTTTTCCCCTCAGGCATATTAATCGCTGTCTTACCACCTACCGCGCTATCATGCGCTAAAATCGTTGTTGGACATTGAATATAAGGAATTCCTCGCATAAATGTTGCAGCCACAAACCCGGCTAAATCTCCACAAGCACCGCCCCCAAATGCGATGATTAAAGATTCGCGTGTAAATCCTTGTTGTAGCAAGAAAGATTGACATTCAGCATACGTCTCGACTGTTTTAGACGCTTCTCCTGTAGGGATTGTTTTACAGACGACTTTATCTTCTATGAAAGATAAAGCGTCTTGTAATTTTTCTAAATAAAGATCGGCTACTTTTTCGTCTGCAATAATAGCGATGCGATCCGTATTTTCAAGGATTTGCTTATATTCAGTTGCAAAGAGCACATAGGTTGAAGAACCGATATGAATATCATATTCATGGTCTTTTGTTTGGACGGTCAATTTTCCCATATTAAAACTCCTTTACATACTGTCTAACTGCTTCGATTTCCTGTTTTAATCCGTCAATTGTATCTGAACGGTATTCTTCTAAAACCGCTTGTGCAATTGCAGTTGCGATGACGTGTTCTGCTACGACAGATGCTGCTGGCACCGCACAAGGATCTGAACGTTCAATCGTTGCTGTAAATGGCTCTTTCGTATCGATATCTACACTTTCAAGCGGCTTATAAAGTGTTGGGATCGGCTTCATGACACCTTTTACAACAATTGGCATTCCCGTTGACATACCGCCTTCCAGTCCCCCGAGACGATTCGTTTTTCGGTAGTAGCCGCGTTCTTCATCCCAAGCGATTTCATCATGTACTTCGCTTCCAGGCAGTCTTGCCATTTCAAACCCAAGACCAATTTCAACACCTTTAAACGCATTAATGCTCATCATTGCGCCAGCTAAGAGACCATCTAGCTTTCTATCAAATTGTACATAACTGCCAATTCCTGGTGGACACCCTTCGATAATGACTTCAACGACGCCACCAATCGTATCTCCGCGTCCTTTCGCATCATCAATGGCTGCGACCATTTTTTGAGAGGCTTCGGGATCAGCACAATAGACTGGATCCGCTTCGATTGTTTCACGTAATTCTTCCATTGATAACTGATCATAAGACGTCGGATCCGCTTTTATACCACCAATTTCATGAACGTGCGCAACTGTTTTAATGCCTAACTCTTCCAGTAATTTCTTCGCAACTGCACCTACTGCAACACGCATTGTTGTTTCACGTGCCGATGAACGTTCCAGCACATTACGTAAATCGCGGTGTCCATATTTCATCCCGCCTACCAAATCAGCATGTCCTGGACGCGGGCGCGTAATTTGACGTTTAATATTCGCTGGGTCTACGTCTTCAGCTAATGGTTCGATCCCCATAATTTTCGTCCAATGTTTAAAGTCATCATTCACAACGGATAATGTGACCGGGGAACCAAGTGTTTTTCCATGTCTGACACCTGATGAGATCACAACTTCATCCGTCTCAATTTGCATGCGGCGTCCTCGACCATGTCCCCCTTGTCTTCTTGCTAACTCTTTGTTAATCGTTTCAACTGTTAAATCCAATTGAGCAGGTAAGCCTTCAATAATTGCTGTTAGTTGTGGTCCATGTGATTCTCCTGCTGTAAAAAATCTCATCACTTCTCCCCCTCATTTTTCTCTATTTCATAGCACTATACCAAATTGTATGTAAAACGACTACACTTTTCTAAAAAATCTGTTAAAAAATTTACTTTTAATTGAAAACTAATTTACACTTTCTGATAAAAAAATGTTTCAATCGATTCAAATCCATATTTTTCAGGATTAAAAATTTGCTCCGTACTCCCTACAAAAAGAATTCCGCCTGGTTTTAAAGATTTGGAAAAATTCATATAAATTTGATCTTTTGCTTCTTCAGTAAAGTAAATCATCACATTTCGACAAACGATTAAATCATAACCTGTTTGATAACGGTCATTTAATAAATTATGTTGTTTAAATGTGACGGTTCTTTTAATGTCATCAGTCACTTGATAATGGTCTCCATCATTCACAAAATAATCATTAAGTGCTTTTTGAGGAACATTTTTTACAGAGTTCTTTCCATATAGTCCTACTTTCGCACGCTCTAAAGCACCTTCATCTAAGTCCGTCGCATAAATCGACATGTCTCGAAGGGGAACATGAGAAGCAAGTACCATTGCTAGTGAATAAGGCTCCTCCCCTGTTGAACAAGCTGCACTCCAAATTTTCAATCGTCGATTATTTTCCAATAATTGCGGATAAATCGTCTTCTCTAATACATCCCAACGCTCTTTGTTTCTATAAAATTCAGACACATTAATCGTCATACGATCTAAAAACTCATGTAAAATCTCTTTATCACTATGTATAGCATCGTAAAAATCGCCAAAATTTTGATACCCTCTTCTTTGGTAAAGCGACGTTAAACGTCTTTTCATTTGTGCTTCTTTATAAAGCGACAAATCAATTCCTGTCTTTCTTTTAATATTTTGAATAAATGTTTGATATTGAGCCATCCAGTTTCCCTTCTTTCATCGATAATAAAAGAAAACCCGGCATGCGCCGAGAACGTATTCTTACTTATAAAAATATGTATAAGAAAAACAGCCAGGCGAAAGCCGCGTGGCTGTTTTCATTGAATTAATAAATCCAAGTTGACATTTTTTTGTCATATGATAAAAGTTCTTCTTCGTTAAAGAAGAGACCAATTTCACGTACAGCCGATTCAGGTGAATCAGATCCGTGGATAATGTTTTTCCCCACTGTTACAGCATAGTCACCACGGATTGTTCCTGGTGCTGACTCAGTTGGGTTTGTTGCACCTACAAGTAAACGTGCAGTTGAAATAACGTTTTCACCTTCCCAAACCATTGCAAAAACCGGTCCAGATGTGATGAAATCAACAAGCTCTCCAAAGAATGGACGCTCTTTATGTTCACCGTAATGCTCCTTGGCTAATTCTTCTGAAACTTGCATAAGCTTTGCGCCAACAAGTTGGAAGCCTTTTTTCTCAAAGCGACTTACGATGTCCCCTATTAAGTTGCGTTGTACACCGTCTGGTTTCACCATTAAAAATGTTTTTTCCACTCAAAACACTCCTCTGTTTATGTATACATATGACGGGACTTCTCCCATTAAATCGTACCATTCGGCCGTTATTCTTTCAAGCTTTTCTTTTTTTAATAATTTCGACGACCAATAAAGTTTGCAATTTGCATAAAAGCATCTTTCGCTTTTCCTTCTGGAAGTGTACTTAATTCACGACGTGCTTTATCTAAATACATATCGCTTACGAGCGTTGCTTGTTCGATTGCATCTGATGTACGCACATATTTTAGCATATTATGTCTTGTTTGCTCTGTTAATTCACCATTGAAAGCTTGATGCATATAATCAAGAAACTCCGGTTCTTCTTTTAAATAAAGCGCCGGTAATGTTAAGTGACCATTGAGCAAGTCGCTTCCCGCAGGTTTTCCGAGTTTTTTATCTGTTGATGTAAAGTCGAGAATGTCATCCATAATCTGAAAAGACATCCCTGCATAATAACCGAAGCGACTGAGTTTTTTAACACTCTCTTCATCTGCGCCTGCAACAAGCGCACCAAGTTCACAACTTGAAGATAACAGTAAAGCTGTCTTCCGCTTAATCCGGCGCAAATAATCACGTAACGTTTGTTCAACAACACGTTGCTGTTCAATTTGAATGATTTCGCCTTCACAAATCTCGAGCATCGTTTTCGCTAACAATTGATGGACAGCTTGGTTTTCAATATCCGCAATCGACATAAGTGCCTTGGAAAACATATAATCACCTGTATACATAGCGATTCGATTATTCCATTTTGCCTTGACCGTCTGATGACCGCGTCTCATATCTGAGTTGTCGATCACATCATCATGAACAAGTGAAGCCATATGAACTAGCTCAAGCGCGACTGCAACCTTTTTAACTCGCTCTAAAGAAAACTCTCCAAACTCAGAAGCAAGTAGAACAAAAATTGGTCGGATTCGCTTCCCTCCTGCGCGCAATAGATGAAGTGAAGCTTGCCGAATAATCGGGGAAGCCGAATCAACGGAACATTCAAGTTCCTGCTCTATATCATCCAAGTCTTTACGAAAATTTGCGTAAAGCGATAAAACTTGTAACTTTTCCAAATGAAACCCTTCCCCTGTAAAATTTATTGTTTAATGCCGATGTGTCCCGCTGCTGCTCCGCCACTATACGACTTATAAGAAACACCTTCAAAACCTGCATCGACAAACATTTGTGCAAGTTCTTTCATCCCTGGAAAAGAATCCGTAGACTCTTGTAACCAAGAGTATTCTTCATAGCTTTTTGCAAATACTTTTCCAAGAAGTGGCATAATGACCTTAAAATAAAATCGAAATAATTGTTTATAACCTAGCAGTTCCGGATGCGATGTGTCTATACATGCAACTAGACCACCAGGCTTTACAACTCGATACATTTCTTTTAACACAGTTTCGTAATTTGGAACATTCCTTAAGCCAAAACCAATTGTTACATAGTCAAATGTATTGTCTTCAAATGGTAAGTCCATTGCATTCCCGTGAATAAGCTCGACATTGTCATAATGAGCAACTTTCGGTTTTCCTGCTTCTAACATGCTTTCGCTAAAATCCAGTCCTGTCACATGACCTTCTTGTCCTACCTCATTTGCAAGAGCAATGGTCCAATCAGCAGTTCCACAGCAAACATCGAGTGCCGTTGTTCCTTCTTCGACAGCCATTTTAAGCATCATATCATCGCGCCATTTTTTATGTTGATTAAAACTAATGACAGAATTCATTTTATCGTAGTCATCTGAAATTTTTTCGAATACATTATGAACTTTTTGTTCTTTTGAAAGCGCCAAAATTCTGACCTCATTTCTTCAAATCGTCTTGCCAAGAAGAGGCGTTGTCATTTCTCTTATCTCTTCTATGAGATGCGGTGCGAGAAAATCCGCCTCCGTTATTGCTTGCTCTAATTCAGCCCTTAATGGTTGTAAAACTTCCGCCGAATATTCACTGCGTAACATCCATTCATCTGCTGTATCTACTGTTTCTTTTTCTTCGGCTATTAACGATACAAGCGGAAGGGTAGCCTTCGTAAGCGGCACATATTTCTCATAACCAAATGATTGTAAAAATTGAACAACACAATCCGACTGAATACTTTGTATCGATTTTATATAATCATTCTTTTTCATATTCGTATTTGCATGAAATTCTGTTTTTATTTCATTAATTCGACCAATTGTACTCGAAAGCACATGAATAAATTCGAAATTCGAAATCGTGGCGATTAATTGATAATAAATCCCACTTAAATAATCTCCAGAAAGCACTTTTAATTGTTGATCTGTTGTTGTCACATTATAAACATCAACTTCATCATGTGCATCAAATGCTTTATAAACAGCACCGACTGCAATTGCAGCCGTATGCGTGGATGATGTCCATTCTTCCCCATTTAACTTAGGCAGGAGAAGAAACAATAAAGTTTGCTTATTTAGTTTCGGCTGTCCAATATCTCGATTAAGTATTGGATGGTAAACACTACGATTAAAATCAGCAATAAATTGTTCAATTTGTGCGTTACTATTTTGTCTTCCCATCACCGAATCTCCATTCAAGTACATCTTAAACACTTTTCTAGTATACCTTTATTTCTTACTTTCGCTCTTAACCATTCCATTCGCTGTATGTATTTCTGCTTCTCCGCGAACTTTCATAGCAGAAGTATGATCTGTAAATTGCGCGACAAGTACTTCGCCACTGTCCAACTTTTCTGTATGATGAAATTTTGTATCGTTCCCACGCGTTAATCCGCTAACATTTACACCATCTTCTGTTGCTTTAATAACGATATAATCAGATTTTACCATCGCATTTTAGCTCCTATCTTTTCATGAGACAATCATATCATAAAAAAGGCAGAATAAGCAAAAAGAGTCTTGTATCCTTAACAGTTTTAAAGCATGTTACATTTTAATCATGGATAAAATTTCTGATCGTTTAATATCGTCTTGCTCATACACGCCTCTCGCAACTGTCGTCATCGTTTTAGCCCCTGGTTTACGGATTCCACGCATAGTCATGCACATATGTTCTGCTTCAATGATGACATAAACCCCTATCGGATTTAACATGTCCATCATCGCATCAGCTACCGTTGAAGTAATACGCTCTTGTAGTTGCGGGCGTCTCGCAGTCGTTTCGACAGCTCTCGCTAATTTACTCAGTCCCGCTACAACCCCGTCACGCGGAATATACGCAATATGTGCATGGCCAACAAATGGGACTAAATGGTGCTCACACATCGAATGAAAAGGGATGTCTTTTACTAAAACGACTTCATTATGATTTTCGTGAAATACTGTTTCAAAATATTGTTTTGGATCTTCATGTAATCCTTCAAAAACTTCCGCGTACATTTTCGCAACGCGTTTAGGTGTATCTAAAAGCCCTTCACGTGATGGGTCTTCCCCAATCGCTTCAAGGATCATTGTGACAGCTTGTTCCATTTTTTTATAATCAACTTCATGCATTTTCCAAATCCTCCTCAATCAATAAAACAATCAATTACGCCTCGGTGTGATTATGTCCAAATTTTTTAGACGTGAAGCCTATATAATGCAGGATATGCAACCGTTGCCAATCAAACACCGAAAGGCTCGACTTGCCGTATTTCTATATTTTCAATCAATAAAGGCATTTTTCAAAACGCGGCGATCTTAGGTTACCTTTTTTAACATCTGAGTTTAGCTAGAGCTTTAACGCCTGCCTAACAATCGAACATTCGCAAGTCTACTACCACTTACAGAAGTAGGCGTCTCTCACTAAAATCAGATAAAATATATACCTTCAGAAATAGTAGCACATTCGCCCGTATCCGTACAGTTCATGTGCTTATTTACCCAATATTTCATAATCATTATGTAGATACATCTTTCAAAGTAAAAGGAGCTTGTCCATGAATCGTAAGTTCAGATTCAACAGACAAGCCCCTATGTAGCTTCTTATTCGCCTTTAACTGCGTCTCTAAGTGCTTTACCAGCTTTGAATGCAGGTACTTTACTTGCAGCAATATCAATTTCTTTTCCTGTTTGTGGGTTACGTCCTTTACGTGCAGCACGCTCGCGAACTTCAAACGTTCCGAAACCGATTACCTGTACTTTATCACCTTTTGCTAAAGTATCTTGGATTGTTGCAAAAACTGCTTCAACAGCTGAAGTTGCATCTTTCTTAGAAAGATCAGTTGACTCTGCAACAGCGCTAATTAATTCTGATTTGTTCATCCTATTCACCACCTCTCAAAGAGTCGTTGATATCAATACTGTAGAAAGAGTATCACATCGAAAAGCGTCATGCAACAATATCTATGCACTTTTTTAAAAGATATTCTTAAGTTTATTTTTTGTAAAATGATAATTCCTTCAAAACTATTAAAAAACGCGTCATTGCAAGAACTTTCTAAACTTTAATATGTAATTTCCTTCACAAATTTAAGTATAATTCACCCGATAAACAAGCATAAAAGACTATCCAATCGTCAAATATTTCGACGCATTATTGGATAGTCTTTTGCTTAGTTTATTCAATTGTTCTCACGATATACACTTCAAACGATAAATGTAATCATTCCTTTATTTCCATCATTCACCATTTGCTCTATCGTCTCTCTTAAACGTTTACGTGCTCTATTAGGGACTGCATCTGTTTTGAATCTTATACTTTCCTTCATCACTTCATGCAGTGCAGTTCCAAATAATTGGGTTTCCCATAATGCTTCTCGGTCATTTAAATAAGCGTCTTTTAAGTCTTGAAGTAAATGATGACTATGGAATTCTGAACCGATTAACGGAGAAAATTCAGCTTCCATATCCACGCGTATCATATGAATCGACGGGGCTTTGGCTTTCATACGTACACCGAAAAAGTTGTTTTCTTTGATGAGTTCAGGCGGTGTTGGATTGAAGTCTTCAATCACCGGAAGCGCAACACCATAGCCCTCTGTCTTCGCCTTTTCAATCGCTTCAGCATACATATTATATGATTTCTTCGCTTTAGATGCTTCTTGTACGAAGAGTAGCCAATCTTTTTTCGTTCCGATTTCTTGCCCCATAATATCTTCACATACTTCTTTAAACGCGCGCTCATCCATTTCAATTTGAATCGACGCTTTCCCTTGTCCGGCATCGACTTCTACGACTTCTGCGGATTGAACGTATTTTTCATCTTCTAACTTTTCAGCGAGCTCTTGAATTTTTCGTATTTTTGAAGCTTCTAAGAAACCTTCACTGATCACTGTATCGATTGAATGATTGAGTTCGTGTCCACTTCCAAGTACATCCATCCAATCAGGTTTTTGTAATTCAATCTCTGATATTGGAAATTCATACAAAGCTTCTTTTAAAATTAATTGAATTTCCTGGGCATTTAATTGATCAGCACTGATCGCAATCACCGGAACTGAATATTTCTCATGCAATTCTTCTTTCAGTGCGACTGTTTTTTCATGTGCTGGCATTTTAGAATTGAGCACAATGACAAAAGGTTTCCCAATATCTTGCAGCTTCCCTACAATTTCTTCTTCAGCTACTTCTGCGGCTGACCTCGGAATATTGTTTACAGTACCATCCGTCGTCACTAAAATACCGATTGTAGAATGATCTCGAATGACTTTATCGGTACCAATGCGTGCTGCCTCTTCAAAAGGGACTGGTTCATTATGCCATGGTGTATGCACATATTTAGGCCCGTCTTCATCTTCGTAACCTTTGACACCATCAATCACATACCCTACACAATCAGCAAGGCGGATTTGAAACTGTAGTTCGCCATCTCCAACAGCTACAGAAGTTCCTTGCGCCGGCACAAACTTTGGTTCAGCTGTCATAATTACAGAACCTGGTGAGCTTTGAGGAAGTTCGTCTTGAGCGCGGATTTTATCTGTCTCATCTGTCATGTTCGGAATCACGACTTCTTCCATCACTCTTTTTACAAATGTAGACTTCCCTACACGAACGGGTCCTACAACACCAATATAAATATCACCATCTGTTCGTCTCGCTAAATTTTCATATAAGTTTTCTTTCATTTTCGTCCTCCTTTTCTCTTTACTAGTTTATGTAATAGAAAAACGTTTCATGCAAGAGCATGAAACGTTTTCTTATTTTATTTAATTTTGTATCAAAATGAGTTAATTTCGCTACTTCATTATCTTGACATAAAAACAGGTTCATTTTGCTCATTTACTGTGTAAGGTAAGGAATACGCTGGCACGACATTCGAACGTTCTTCTAACAGGAATCGAATGTCTTCCCCTTCTTCGATGTCTGGATTCTCTTCCGATAAAATGCGATTTAAATCAATCGAATAATCGATATAAAATTTTCCGTCCCCACCCACTACAAGTGGCAAATGTGATTCAGAGTAAGGACTCTCAAGCATTAACGGTTCTTTATAACCTAAAGCTTTAAAGTCAACCTCATAAACTCCTTTTCCAACTTCTTCTTTAAAAGGAGTTTGTCCACTGTTCATTGTTTTACGCAAATTTAAATCACGAATCATTTCAGCTGCACGTAAATCAACGACTTTTACAGTTGGATTTTCTTCAACATCTCTTAATACGTATTGGAAAATCCCGCTTTTCTCATAAGCACTTGACGGAATTCTATCCGTATATTCAGGTACGATTTGTGAAAATTCAATCGGATATTTAATGTATTGATCTGTATCACTTTCTTTTGTTTTAATCGGTAATACCCCGGTATCTGCTTGATACGCATCTACAGCGCTTTGTATCGCTTCGATATGTTCTTCATAAGGAATCTTACCTTGACCTTCATCTTCCCCTGGATACAAACAACCTGCCAGGAAAATTGTCATTGTTAAAAGTAACACAGTCTTTATTCTTTTCATTGAAAACTTCATGCTACGCCTCCTGATGGACCACTAAACACGAGGTATATCATCGCAAGAAAACAAAATAATAATAGTACATAGGCTACAGTTGCTGATCCAAATTTCATTAATTTATTTTTCAATTTATGTCTACTTAAATAAATCAGCCCCATTGAAACGAACATAAAACCCATCGCATAAAATGACAACCACATTTTATCGAGTGGCGACATAATAAATCCACCTTCCTATTCTGTTCAATCAATTCTACTTATGAATTGATTCATTCTTTTCCCTGTTTATTTTAACATAAAAATGTTAATTCTTCTGCTGAATCCATTATATTAGTATCTATTTTCATGTAAAGCTTATAATCAACTTATTTCATACCAAACAAATCATCCACTTCTTGCTTTTTCATCCGGCTCATCAGTTGATCGACGGCTACTTTCGGTGAAACATCTTCAAATAAAATAGCATACAATGCTTCTGTTAACGGCATTGTCACATCATATTTTTGAGAAAGTTGATAAGCTGCTTTCGTTGTACGAACGCCTTCAATAACCATTCCCATACCTTCAGTTACTTCTTCTAGCGTTTTTCCTTGACCGAGCATATTCCCTGCTTTCCAGTTACGCGAATGAACACTCGTGCAAGTAACAATTAAGTCGCCCAAACCGGTTAACCCCGAAAATGTGAGTGGATTTGCACCCATCTTCACACCTAATCTTGAAATTTCTGCAAGGCCACGTGTAATGAGTGCAGCCTTCGCATTATCACCGTAAGCTAAACCATCTGAAATGCCTGCTGCGAGTGCAATGACGTTTTTTAAAGCGGCTCCGATTTCAACGCCAATCATATCCATATTCGTGTAAACACGGAAATACTGACTCATAAAAAGATCTTGAATTTCTTTTGCAGCTTTTTCATCTTCTGCTGCTGCTGTGACCGTTGTCGGATGTCTTTTAACTACCTCTTCCGCATGACTCGGACCCGATAACACAACGATGCCACGTCGTTTTTCAGCATCAATTTCTTCAGCGATCATTTCTGAAATTCGTTTATGTGAATCAGGTTCAATGCCTTTAGAAACATGAACAAAAAGTTTGTCCTCCGTTAATAACTCATTCACATCATGACTAATTATGCGAATGGCTTTCGTTGGGACAGCGATAACTAATACCTCCCCATGTGCGACCGCTTCTTCTAATGAAGCGGTCGCTTTTAAGTTTGTTGGTAAAGTTGCTTTTGCTAAATAGGCTTCATTCGTTTTTTGTTTATTAATTTCTTCCACTTGTTCGGGTCGTCTTGCCCAAAGTAAACAATCATGTCCATTTTCCGCCAATACAAAAGCAATCGCCGTTCCCCAGCTTCCAGCGCCAATAACAGATACTTTTTTCATGCAAATTCATCCTTTCTAAAAAAATCGTCTATTACGTTCTCGCTCGCGTAATCAAGTGAATAGGTGTTCCTTCAAAACCAAATGCCTCGCGCAAACGATTTCGTAAAAAGCGTTCGTAAGAGAAGTGCATTAACTCTGGATCGTTCGCAAATATAACAAATGTCGGTGGTTTCACAGAGACTTGCGTCGTATAATAAACGCGTAATCGTCTTCCTTTATCCGTCGGTGTTGGATTTCGTGCAATTGCATCTTCAATCACTTCGTTTAACACGCTTGACTGGATTCGTTTCGCATGGTTATCACTTATTAAACGAATACTGTCAAACAAGCTATTCACACGTTGCTTCGTTTTTGCTGAAACAAAAGCGATCGGTGCGTAATCTAAAAACATAAAGCCGTCTCGGATTTTCGCGGTAAACTCATTCATTGTATGGTTGTCTTTTTCAATCGCATCCCATTTGTTTACAACAAACATAACACCTTTTCCTGCTTCTTCCGCGTAACCCGCTATACGCTTGTCTTGTTCACGTATGCCTTCTTCACCATTAATAACGATTAAGACAACATCCGAACGATCAATTGCTTTTAACGCGCGTAAAACGCTATACTTCTCAGTTGTCTCATATACTTTTCCTTTTTTACGCATCCCTGCCGTGTCAATAATTTTATATTTTTGACCTTCATAAGTATATGGCGTGTCAATCGCATCTCGTGTCGTTCCGGCAACGTCACTTACAATAACACGTTCTTCTCTTAATAACGCATTCACAAGTGAGGATTTTCCAACATTTGGGCGTCCAATTAATGAAAAGTGAATGACGTCATCTTCTCGTTTTTCACTTTCATCTTTAGGAAACTCTTCTGCAACAGCATCCAGTAAATCTCCAAGTCCAAGTCCATGGGAACCAGAAATTGGATACGGATCGCCAAATCCTAAGGAATAGAAATCATATATCATATCTCTCATATCCGGGTTGTCGATTTTATTCACAGCCAATACAACCGGTTTATTTGAGCGGTATAAAATGCTTGCCACTTGTTCATCTGCATCCGTAACGCCATCTCTTCCATTAACTAAAAAGATAATAACGTCTGCTTCTTCAATTGCAATTTCTGCTTGTAATCGAATTTGATCTAGAAATGGCTCATCGCCCATTTCAATTCCGCCTGTGTCAATCATATTAAAATCATGTGTTAACCATTCGGCTGAGCTATAAATCCGGTCACGTGTTACACCAGGTATATCCTCAACAATTGAGATTCTTTCTCCAACAATTCGGTTAAATATTGTAGACTTCCCGACATTTGGTCGTCCTACAATCGCTACAGTTGGTTTTGTCATTTTTCAAAACATCCTTCCAGATTATCTTCTATTAGTATACACAAAAAAAGATGATGATGCCCGTAAGAGCACCATCACCGCATCTTGTTATGAAAGTCTTTCTATGGTTCGTTGTTTTATTCACTTAACGATATTGGAAAATTTAATTCGAAACCAAGCTTATTCGTAAAACGAACCTCTTTCACATCGCTGTTTTCAAATTTACTCAGTAAACTTTTTCAACTGATCGCCGATGACATCGCCCATCGAAAAGCCTTGCGTTTCTTCAGGCATCTCATAATTATCATAAGCCGGTTCAGCTTCTTTTTCTATTAAATCCTTAATACTTAATGACAGTCGCTCATCTCCTGGATTCACTTCAAGCACTTTCACTTGTACCGTTTCACCTTCTGTTAAGACTTCATTTGGTGTACCGATATGTTCATGTGCAATACGTGAAATATGAACAAGCCCTTCCACACCAGGGAACACTTCTACAAATGCACCGTAAGCGACTAAACGTTTAACCGTTCCTTCTAATACAGAACCTTTTGGCGCTTTTTCTTCAATGTTTTCCCATGGTCCAGGTAATGTTTCTTTGATCGATAATGAGATACGCTCCGCTTCACGATCGACCGAAAGAACTTTCACTTGTACTGTATCGCCTTCAGATACAACATCTGATACTTTGTCCACATGCGCATGCGATAATTGTGAAATGTGTACGAGACCGTCTACGCCGCCAATATCGACAAACGCACCGAATGCCGCAAGACGCTGTACAGTACCTTCTAATACTTGACCTTCTTCAAGGGTTTCTAATACTTCACCTTTTTTCGCTGCTTTTTCTTCTTCTAAAACAGCACGGTGAGATAAGATCAGACGGTTTTTCTCTTTGTCCATTTCTACAATTTTAAACTGCATTTCTCTTCCTTTGTAGTCTTCAAAAGATTCTACAAAATGATCTTCAACGAGAGATGCCGGAATAAACCCTCTAACACCTAAATCAACGACAAGACCGCCTTTTACAACGTCTTTGATTTCAGTTTCAATTGTTTCTTTTTCATTAAATTTCTCTTCTAATGCGTCCCATGCATCTTCCGCGTCTACTTGACGTTTTGAAAGTACATAGTTCTCTTCTTCAGTTTTAATAATCTTCAGTTCAAGTTCTTCACCTTCAGATACAACATCTGAAGCTTTTTCAATATGCAAGCTTGATACTTCACTAATTGGAATCACACCATCAAATGGCGCTCCAGGAATCTCGACCGTTACAGATTTATCTTCGATTTTAACAACTTTTCCCGTTACACGGTCACCTTCGTTAAATTCTTTTTGCATTTCAATATTGATATCCTCTGACATATGTAGTCCTCCTCCATAGAAACTCCTAATTATATAATATGCGAATTGCTCCATAAAGACAAAAAATTGAACTTATTTTCATTTATTTGCTTCAATTAATTTTCGGATTTCCTTCATAATCACTGCTGTTACTTCCTCGGGCGAAGCTTTTTGCTCGCGATAAAGTGTCATATCAATCGGCTTACCGTAGACAACTTTCAAAGGTTTTAACGGCTTATAAGGTCCTATGATCGCGCAAGGCATCACATTCGCATTGCCGCGTAACGCAAAAAAACCAGCACCTGCTAATCCTTTTTGAAGTTCCCCGTCGCGACTTCTCGTTCCCTCGGGAAATAAACCGACAACTTTTCCTTCTTTTAATAATGATAGCGCATTTCTCATTGCTTTACGGTCACTCATGCCCCTTTTAACAGGGAAAGCTTTGACTTTTGGTAGAATACTTTTCAAAACTGGCATTTCAAATAACTCTTCTTTTGCCATAAAGTGAACGGGTCTTGGGCAAGTAATCCCAACGACAGGCGGATCAAAATTATCGATATGATTCGTACATAATAATACGCCGCCTTCTTTCGGAAAATTCTCTTTACCGATGACTTTAATACGATAAAAAGGATAGAAAAACATACTAACGAGCGTTTTACCAAGTGGGTACAAGTTCATTGTGCTAACCTCTCTTTTGCCAATCGACTAATTTCATCCGCAACTTCCTCAATTGACATTGCCGTTGTATCTAACAAAACTGCATCTTCCGCCTGTCGCAACGGAGAAACTTCTCGATTTGAATCCTTTTCATCTCGCTCTTCAATTTCTTTTTTCAATTGTTCAAGTGACGTTTCGATACCGCGAGCCTTATTTTCAGTGTATCGACGCTCGGCACGCTCTTCTACAGATGCTGTCATAAAGATTTTTAACTCGGCTGTCGGAAGCACATGCGTCCCAATATCTCGCCCATCCATCACAACACCTGACTGCTCTCCTAATTGACGTTGTTTTTCAACCATGAGTATCCGTACTGGATGATGTGCCGCAATTTGAGAAACATTTGCAGTTACTTCTGATGAACGAATGGCTTCAGAAACATCTACGCCGTCTACTCTTACAACTTGGCCATTTTCTTTTGGTTCTAGTGAAATGATTGTTTCCTTTAGTAATTCACCTAACGCTTGGCCATTATTCATATCTATGCTTTGTTTTAACGCTTTATACGTTAATGCTCTATACATTGCACCAGTATCAATATACGTATACCCTAATTTTTCAGCTGTGATTTTAGCAATCGTACTTTTTCCAGCAGCTGCCGGCCCATCAATTGCTATTTTTATTTCTTTTAACATTACACTAACCTCCTGAAACAATGACAATAGTGTATCATAATTAAGAGAAAAAAGTCCCTTTTAAAGGGACTTTTACTACATTTTCTTTTTTAATTGCAATTGACGTTCGAAACAATATTGAATCACTTGTTGACGATCTGCTTTTGACAACTCTACAAATTCTAAAGATGCAAGGTTTCGCTGCTCTTTTTCAAAAACTCTCACAACCTTTGCTTTCGCGCGAATGTATGCAATATCGCGGTCCGCAAAAGGTAAAACAACAAGTAGAGAGACCAACATATTTTCTTGAAGTGTATCGATTGTCGGCAAGTTAAGTGCAAGCCCTCCCGCACTAATATCAGCTGACACAAGGTGTAAAGTAGTTGCTTCCACTTCAACTGCTACATCCACGCTCGCTTCTACTCGTACAAACTCTCTACGCTGAACTTTAACAAGACTTTTATCGCCTTCATAAGCTAACTGAAGCATTGGAATTTCTGCAAGACGTCTCCCTTGAACGTTCGTTTGAAAAAGATAAGACATTTTTAATTCATCTGTAAATGTAGCGTGCAACCTCGTTCCATCGATTAAAAAAATTGTTTTGCCTGTTTCAACATGAGACGGATAATCAATCATAATAAAGCCGTCCCCTAAATCAACTACTCGACTTTTATATTCTTCAACATCTTCATCTTCTTTTCTTAGATGAATCACAGTTCCTATCTTTAATACCACAGGACGCACCCCCACCTCTAATCACTACTATATTACATCATGATTAAATGGAAATGCAATTTCTTTCCAAGTATATTTATGGTTGCTTTTCTGTTTTGATGACTTCTTCTGTTTCTGTATCAACAACAACGACGTACGTATCGATTTGATCATTCACGTCTAATGTAACTGTTAAATAATGCGCTAAACGTTGGTCCATTCGATCATTTTCAACGTATGCTAGCTCTTCTTCTACAACCGTTACATGCGGGCGGAAAAACGTCTCCCAATTTTGCTCAGTGATCGGTTGTCGGTCCAACTCCTCTTTTTGAATGTACTCCATCGCGTCTAGTCCAATAATGCCGCCTGTATCTTTTGCAACTTTTAGATGAATCGCATCAGAAAAAACTTTGGCCCCGTAGACCGGCTCAACTCGCACAAATACAAAATGCCAAGAAGTATCGTTTTCTCTCGCTTCTTCTAACACGACATCTTCATACCCTGCTTCTTTTAAGAAACGTTCTCCTTGGTCTTTGATAAATTCATACGATTGTACTTTTTGACTGAAAGACCTTTCTGATAAAAAGGATAAAACATGACCACCTTTTTCAGTAATATCAATATACCCAACAGTTCCATTTTCCGCAAAACGAATATGGTAAAAAGGATACGGGGCATCTGGCTGACTATTTTCAACTACAACCGATGAATGAGAAACTTCAGGAAATAGCGTTTTGAAATGTTCAACTGCTTCCTCACGCGTCACTTTTTGATCTGTTAACATTTGCAACTCTTTTTTCTTCAAAGCATTGGATTCACTAGCAGTTAATGGAAAGTCACTTTCTGTATATTGTTTCACTGTCTCTCTCATCTCGTCCCAATCATGATCTACATCGACCGAGTCCAATTGGTTTTGCCATCCTTCAACGGTTACTTCGCCGCTGACTAAATCTCGAGTTGCCACTTGCCATTCATCAGCCATTTCTCTTAAATTAAACGAAGCTTTGGTCATTGCTTGATGGTATTCTTCTTTATCTCCTAGACGATCTGCTTCTTTTGCGTAATTTCCTAACCTACCTAAGTAATTCATCCAAGCATTCGAAAATCCACGATCTACTGGTAAAGAACCGACCGAATTTTTCACATCCGATGACAGCCGCCATATATCTTCTCGCGCTTCGTCAAATCCTTCTTTCTCATTAAACAACAATGTTTTTTGAACGGCTGTATCGAGTTCCTCAAGTTTCTGAGAGGCTTCTGTCATCTTCTTTGCATATTGACCGCTTAATAAATAACTAAGCTGCTTACTTTCAGTCGTCTTTCCATACGCAAAGATAGAAAGTGCTACAACCGAATAACATAAAACGAATATTATTTTTTTCATATATGAGCAAAAGTATTCCGAAAGATTATTCCGGAACTTCCGCCTCTCCTCCTATTCTATATGAACTTTTTGTTCAATAACAAAATACATGAAGTCCAATTTTTTTAATTTGTGGCCTAGACCAAATCCACTTGCTTGTTGCTGTAATTGGGTTAAAATAATAAATTGAATTTTCCGAAGGATCCCATCCGTTGATCGCATCGATGACTGCTTCTTTGGCGCGCTCGTTTGGCGTTAACCATATTTGCCCATCGGCAACAGCGGTAAATGCACCCGGCTGAAAAATAACGCCCCCAACGGTATCTGGAAAGTCCGCATGTTCAACACGATTTAAAATAACAGCTGCAACTGCGACTTGCCCTTCATATGGTTCGCCTCTTGCTTCACCGTAAACCGCATTTGCCATTAACTGAATATCTTCATTGGAGTATTTTGCCGGGACTTGAGGACTGTTATTTTGCCCCGCTCCTTTATTCACTTGCTCGTCTAATGACTGATTGCCGTAATGCGTAAAGCGATTCCCTTCTTCAATATTTCTCTTAACAAATTTCTCGTCATAATTCGACACACCAATCAACTTCTGCTTCGTTGCCTCTCCTGCTACCCCGTCAACTGGAAGCCCGTATTGCTCCTGGAAATTACGCAGTGCCCAGTACGTGCCGTAACCATACTTTCCATCAATCGTTCCAGTATAGAAACCGACATATTGGAGCCTCGCCTGCAACTCAATGACATCATCGCCAAAAGCACCACGTTGTATTTGTTGATTCGAGAATGCTTCAGATTGGATCGGCGAAATTGTATAGATAGATCCTACTAAAATGAATCCTAACAAAATCCCTTTAAAAATCCGCTTCAAATCGATTCCTCCTTTTCCTTTTAGTTTGTCCAATTATCCGAGAAATATAATTGCCAATAAAAAAAGTGAATCTTCCAACTAACCATGTTGAAAAATCCACTTGACTTCATTTCAATATTCTTTTTTAAAAACGAATTTCTATGCATCTGTTCTTGCTTTTTGTCTAAATTGTCGCATTGCAAATAGGTGCGCTTGTTTTACTTTCGTTAACGCAAACCACCATAAAAACAACATAAAAGGAACCATTATATACAATGAAAATTTACGAACTAAAAAGATTCCATTGTATATGAAATGAAGGAAGTACGGAGCTAAAAGTGCTAGTAATAACATTAAGTTTTTATTCGATATCGTTGCAAACTTCGCTTTTCCTATGTAATAACCCATCACCACGCCGAATAGTGCATGACTTGAGACCGGAAGAAGTGCACGCATAAAAGCAATATCCGTCCCATATGTGAATAAATACAATATATTTTCAACTGTTGCAAACCCTAAAGAAATACTCGCTCCGTATAATATACCATCATACGCATCTTTAAATTCAACATGACGATAAATCGCTAGCAATAAAATAAGCCACTTAAAAAACTCTTCTAAGCCACTCGTAAAGAGTACATCTCGAAAAAAAACATGTGAAAAAACATTTTCTTCTTCAAACACATGTTGTATAAATAAAATCGGGAAAGTCATCATTGCACCATAGATAAACGTATGAAACAAAGTGCGGGATGGCTCTTTTGCAATTTGCTTCCGTAAGTAAAAATAACTAAAAAGCGCCAAGCCCGGTGCAATGGCTAACGTTAGCAAAACAAACATCCAGTCACCCCTCACCACGCTAAAAATAGACGATTGAACTTTGATTTTCATATATTCAAACGATTATAGCATTTTTAACTTATGATTTACATGCACTCAATTATGTGATTGTTCTTTTTCGGCAATCGACCGGGCAATGAATTCCCCGTGATGTCGTCCGTTTTCAATAAAAATTTCATTCGCATTATTTCCCGCAGCAATGACTCCTGCTACATATAAATTTTGCACATTTGATTCCATTGTTTCTTCATGAAAACTTGGACGTCCACTTTCTTGTTCGATTTCTACACCCATTTTTTGTAAAAATGAATAATCAGGATGATACCCTGTCATCGCAAAAACATAATCAGATGGAATGGTGAAACGTTTCCCGTTTTTCTCAATAATTATCGATGTTTGTGTAATTTCTTTTACATTCGCCTCAAAATGCATCGTGATGGCTTCTCTTCTCACTAAACTCTCAAAAGCTGGCAATATCCACGGTTTCACACTAGGCGAATAATCTGTTCCTCTATAGACAACTGTTACATTGGCACCTGCTCTTTCAAGCTCGAGCGCAGCATCTACCGCCGAGTTTTTCCCGCCTATGACTACAACATTTCGCCTGAAATAAGGATGGGCTTCTTTAAAGTAATGAGACACATGAGACTGATCTTCTCCTTTTACGCCCATCCAATTCGGATGATCATAATAACCTGTCGCAACCACTATATATTTCGCTAGATACTGCTCCTGATCGGTCGTTACTTGGAAATGTTCGTTCACTTTTTCAACTTTCGTGACTCGTTCAAATGCATTCACTTTAAGCTTCTTCATTTTCACAACTTCACGATAATAAACAAGCGCATCATTACGTTTTGGTTTTTCTTTTGCTGTAATAAAAGGAATATCGCCAATCGATAATTTCAAACTCGAACTAAAAAAAGTTTGGTGTGTTGGATAGTGATAAATTGAATTCACAATATTCCCTTTTTCGATAACAAGAACGTCCATCCCTCTTTTTTGTAGTTCAATGGCGGCAGATAACCCACACGGTCCGCCGCCCACAACAATCACTTCTCTTTTTTGCATCATATTTCGCTCCTTCAATTACTCATCGGAATAATAAATTGTAATCAGATGGCTTTCCGGATGAGCGCCCAGTCGAAAAGGAATCGACGATGTTCCGTAACCATTAGAGATCAGCTTCCCTCTATTTCCTGACCATTTAAAAAATCCTTTGTCACCAATTCCAAATTTACCAAACCGAATTTGACCGCCGTGTGTATGGCCAGAAAGCATTAAAGTTGGTTTGATAAACTGCTCCGCACGTTTCCATACAATTGGCTGATGACTCACGAATAACACATTTTGGTAACGCTCAATTCGTTCTAATGATTTCTCAAGATTGATCTTTTTAGAAGAAGGATCATCTGTCCCGCAAATTCCCCAATCATGATGCGACGGGATAACTTGATTTTCATTATCTAAAATAATTCCATTATGACGCGCCATAATTTCTCGTATAGCTTCTTCTCCTACTTCACGGTCATTATTTCCCCATACGTAAAAAACTTGGCCGAGTTTACTTAACCGCTCTACATTCTGATCGATTCGTGCTAACGGAACATTCTTCTCCGCAAGATCTCCGCCAATAATGACAAGATCAATTTCTTGTTTTAACTTCTTCAACAGTCGTTTATCTATTTTTCTTCGATGAATATCTGTAATAAAAAAAACCGTCATCTTTTTACGTCGGCCACTATGATTGTTCACCTGAATATGATGTTGCTTGACATTTCTTTCTTTCGCAATCCAAAACATTCGTAGTAAAAGTATTGAACTTAGAAAAAATGTAGCACCTATAATTTTCTTAAACGTGATGATGCGCCACCTTTCATAAGAAATAGGAAAATTTTTCTCCTTTGCCTATTGTTCATTATTTGTCATTTATGGAATGACTAATTTCTGTCCAACTGAAATCTCGTTTGAAGATAAACCATTCGCCTGTCTAATCTTATTCACACCGTCTCCAGTTTGGTAGTAGTTCACTGAAATTCGATATAATGTCTCCCCAGGTGCAACAGTATGTGTTCTTGCCCCCGAATTAGAGTTAGACTGATTTTGATTCTCATTTTGATTTTTATTCGCTTCTGCTTGTTGCTTTTCTTTTTCCGCTTGTTGTCGTGCTAGTTCTTTTTGACGTGCTTTTTCCTGCTTACGCTCTTCTTCTTTTTGTCGCTCTATCTCTTTTTGACGTGCTTCTTCTTCCTTCTTTTTCTTTTCTTCTTCAGCGCGCGCTAATTCTTTTTCTTTTTCCTTCTCTTTTGCTTTTTCTTTCTCTTCTTGATCAGTTAATGTTAGCTCATCATTCGACTTTTCACTCGTTTCGAATTGAATTTCATCCTCATCTGCTTGAGGTGTAATCGGGCCTTTCGAAAAATTCAAACTAATAAAAACAAATACTAATATCGTAATTGGAATGAGTGTAAAAATAATGAGAAGCACATTTACCAATGAAAAACGAGAACTTTTTTTACTGGTTTTACTATGCAAGTCTACGCGCGATTGAACTTCTTCACCATCCGGTAAATCAATTTCTTTACGCTGTTCTTCAAGATTTATTTTGTAGTCATCTTTTTTCATATTAAACTTCTCCTATCACATGAGTGCTTACGTATCTATTATGACGAATTTCGTCGTAAAAGTAAACGAACTTCTCATGCTCATCCTAGAAGTTGCGTCAATCTTTCGGACCAATCACTCCATTTTCTATTACTTTGCTCACGCTTCGCTAAATTAAGCATTCCCGTGTGATTTGGCTGACAGTTTCCACAACAAATTTCTGGATTCACCTCTAAATTTTCTCCAAAAAAATATAAAATACGCTCTCGTATACAATTTTTTTCTTCTACTAAGCCAATCATCTGTTTTAATGCCGCCTCTTTTTCAGCACTTTGCTTTTTTATTTGATCAATCGTTTCATCAATCGAAAATCTTTCAAAGTAATAATGTAACATACGCATGCCAGTTTCACTCAACCCTACTAACTGAGCCGCTTCAAGAATGGATTTCCCCTCAGTTCGTAACCGCCCAAAATAACGAATTTCCTCTTCTTTTGGGGAATCTTCATGAATAATAAATTGTGTTTTTCGAATATCCTCTTCCGTGTAAATTAAAGTCGTTGCAGATAATTTTCCATCTCTTCCTGCTCGCCCTACTTCCTGTACGTAGTTTGCGATTGTAGCTGGAATATGTTCATGGATCACTTGCCGGACATCATCTTTATGAATGCCCATCCCAAATGCATTCGTCGAACAAATCCATTCCACATCTCCATTTAAAAACTGCGCTTGAACAAAAGCACGATCCTCATGTTCCATACCCGCGTGGTAAGAAGTTACACTTTCTCCTTTACTTTTTAATACTTGTGCTAACTCATCTGCTCTCTTTCTTGAGGCGACGTAAATAATCCCCGGTCCCGTAGATTTTTCTAACCGATTTATGAGCCAATTCGTTTTATCGTCTTCTGACTCCATTTTGTTTATCACATAAGATAGATTTGGTCGATCTAATGAGTAAATATGCAATGTAGGGTCATGTAAATTTAAATATCTTGTAATATCTTCAATTACTTTTTGATTGGCAGTCGCAGTAAGCGCTAGGATTGACGGATTATGTAACGTTTTTAAAAATTCACTAATTCTCAAGTAATCTGGCCTAAAGTCAAATCCCCACTGTGAAATACAATGCGCTTCATCTACAACAACAAATGCAATCTTTATTTGTTGTATTTTATGCGCAACTTTTGAAACTGTTAACATTTCAGGCGAAATAAAAATAAATTTATAATGATGTAAAGTTGAAAGTATGCGTTCGCGTTCATGATAGGAGTAAGATGAATTCAACGCTACAACTCTTTTTTCACCTTGTTGCTTTAATGTTGCAACCTGATCTTCCATTAAAGCAACAAGTGGCGAAATAATTAAAACAGTTCCTTCCATTAAATACGCTGGAAGTTGAAAACAAAGTGACTTTCCGCTTCCTGTCGGTAAAATTGCAATTTGACTTTGCTTTCCTAGAACATCGCGAATAACTGCTTCTTGCCCAAGTCGAAATGAATCAAAACCAAATCGTTCTTTTAACGTTCGTTGAAGCCTCACTCACTATTCACTCCTTTCGATGGTACGCTTAAAATAAGACGTAACTGGAAATAAGATAGTTGCGGAAATGACTCCTTTAATAGTCGTAATCTTTTTGTTTCGAGCACTTCCGACTTTTTTTGAACTGCCAGACAATCTTCTATTTCGACAAATTTCTCAAATGGAAACTGTTTATTGTCTAGTGCAATTTCTACAATATGATCTTCAATTGTACTTGCTTTCAATTGCCTAATCATTGCAATTTCTTCTAATGAGCACCCTTGATCAAATAAGATCTTCGTACGTCTTGTAGAGTCATTCAAATGATTTTCTACTTTAATTTGATACGCGATACGATTCAATAGTGGATATCGTTCCACTCCTATTATTGTATTTAAAAGCATATGTAAACTTTCGATATAAGATAGTTTTACATTTAACGGAGAAACAGCTAACTGCTCACCTAACTGCCCCCACGTCCATCCTGTAGATTGATACCCTACTAAACGGTGTGTAAAAACACCTTTTTGTTCATCTGTCACCTGACTATCTTCTAAAGCTTCGTACAACTCTTTTTTTAGTTGTGCGGAAAATGTTGGGTCATGAATTGGATAGTTTCGTAAAAAAACTTTTACAAATTGTTGTACTTCTGGCTCTCTTTGGACCGGCATAAATTGCTTGACGCCTTCTTTAAAATGAGACAATGTTTGAACAATTAATGAGAGTCTTGCAAAAAATATTTCTTCCCTACCCCTGTAATTCCAACCGTCAAAATGGGAAGTTCGTGCAAATTGAACAAGTCTTTTTCCTTCTTCTGTCAAATGTAAAATCGAATGCTCGTCAATCGTGATCAATCGTTTGTGTTCCAACTCTTTAATCGCAGCATCGAAATGTGCTTTTGATAGTTTTGGTAGTATACCAAAAAATGGATGCACACCATAATAAGCGACATCTTGCATCATTTGGCCTGATCGTTTCCCGCGCAATAAATGAAATCCTGCGTACGGGGTTTTCTCACCACCTAAATGATTAAATAATGAACAAAGTAAAATTGAAAAATCCATCTGAGCATATTCGCCTTCTTTCTAACGAAGTATTATTATTGAAAACCATTGAAAACAGCATTAGAATAAAGAGTGGAAACATTATGCAATGTTTGAAGAAAAGAGGAATGACATAAATGTCTAAATATACAATCGTCGACCAAGATACTTGCATCGCTTGTGGAGCGTGTGGGGCCGCGGCTCCTGACATATATGATTACGATGATGACGGGCTTGCCTACGTTATTCTTGATGATAACATGGGCACAGCTGAAGTTCCAGAAGAATTACTAGAAGATATGGAAGACGCATTTGAAGGTTGTCCAACTGATTCTATTAAAGTAGAAAATGAACCTTTTGACGGGGATTCTTTAAAATTTGAATAATAAAAACTGTGCTAGAAAAGGCTAGCACAGTTTTTTTATTTATCCCGCATTCACGGAACCTTATTGTAATTCCACTTGTTGTTGATTAATCCATTTATTCATACGACCATAAAGCAAGATTGAAATGACCGCTACGATAATGCCTTTCACGAGGTTAAATGGTAAAATTCCAAGTACAATCATCGTATAAAGCGCATCTCCTGTTACTGGTGGCATGTTTAAAAAGTATGTGTACATCGGTAAGAATACAAAATAATTAAGTAAACTCATCCCGATAGCCATCGTTACAGTTCCTGCTACAAAACCACTCACCAATCCTTTTTTATTTTTAAAAGCGTTAAAAACAAAGTAAATTGGGAGGATAAATAATAATCCTGTTGCAAAGTTAGCAATTTCTCCTACAGGTACACCAGTCGGACTACCAGTTAAAAACCAATGTAAAATGTTTTTAATTAACTCTACAGTAATTCCTGCCACTGGTCCCATAGTCATAATCGCAATCACCGCAGGCACCTCACCAAAATCGAACTTTAAAAAAGCAGGTAAGGCAGGTAACGGAAAGTTGAATTGCATTAAAATCGTTGCAATACTTCCGAGCATGGCAATTAACACCATTTTTCGTAACTTCTTGTTGTTCATTTTCCTTTCTCTCCTATCCGATTCACTTCATCATTAAGAGGAAAGGGCGTCCGTCTCATTTATTTTACCCTTTAAAAAAATAAAAACCCTAAAGTACATTCACTTTAGGGAGTTGTTTTCAGGCATAAATAAACGTTTGATAACGTTGCAATTTGCTTCGTCATTAAAATTGGCTTATTGTATATATTTCTATACTAAATAAGCGTTTTTTGTCTTATTTTAAAATAAGACAATCGACGTTCGCGCCTTCACCTTCTCCCATCCAGACTTTACTGTCGGCTCTAGAATCTCACTAGCATCAGCTATTTAGCTCGCGGGCTAAGAATTTTACAATGTAAAATCATTACCGCCGGTCGGGAATTACACCCTGCCCCGAAGATGAATCTTTATTAAATTTTTCTTACAATTAAACTATACAATAAAAAAGTGACTTTGTAAACTAAATTGTATTAAAAAACCCTCAAACTCGTTAGTAGCGATGTGTAGGCGTAAACTAACAGTTGAGGGTTTTGATTAATACGGAAATACAACTAAACAATAGGCAGATTAACATTTTTATTCAAACGAAAAATAAATCGGGTTACTTCCAATCGGTGTAGGAAGTGGCGCAAACAATTCATAACGTTCAAAAGTGGATGGTGAAATGTTTTCAAATTGAACACGCATATTAAATTCAGCAGCTGTTAACATAAACCCTTCAATAAGCATGACAGCTTCCTCACGGTCCATTGTTCGTAAATCTAATTCTTCATGAAACTGCACATGCGCAACCTTATTTTCAACTGTAATATCATAATGAACATATTCTGGAATGAGCACTTCGACTTCATCATGCGGTGGTGTTGCCATATTTAATAATGCATCTTTCACCGTTAAACTATCTTGTGTTTCCTTCACTAAATAAGATTGTCCAGTTGAACTGGTGTATTTATAGAAGGCATTTTTCTCATCTTGTAAATGAATCAACGTGATTGATTCTTCCTCTCTCTCAATTGTCGAGTGCCACTGTTTAAAATCTTTAAATGTTTCGCGGATTATTCCTTCATACAACGGATCATTCACATATGACGAGTCATTGATGGCATGATGCGTAATTGTCTCGCCGGAAACTGTAAAACTTCCACCATATGGATGATAAGGTGTAAATCCTAATGCTTCTTCTGGAATTTTCGATGCATATTTTTCATACAGTTGCACCGAATTCGGTTTGCCGTTCGGAAAATCTACATTCACTTTCTCGATTGGAATAAGAAATGACGTCGGAATCACTTGTTCATTAAACACAAGACCTATTTGAAAAACAAAATATTCGTCTAGTGTCTCTTGTAACACTGCATAATTGTTCCCGTCACTAAGTGCTGCCTCTTCAGCAAAAGAAGCTGCTCTTTCGATCTCCGCTTCTTCATTCATCATTTTACTTTCCTGCTCAAAGGAAAAATTTGTCGCTTGTTCAGGTTGGGACGAAATCTTTTTCAGCACGGAAGGAATGAGTAAGCTGATGAAAAAAACGGCTGCAATCGCAACTGCGACAGGAATCCAAGAAATTGGTTTTCGTTTCTTTTCTGCTATTTCTTGTAGTCTTTCATCTGCCTTTAAACGTTCTAATATTTCTTCCGCAGAACGATTATCCTTCACTCCAGGCATATGTTTGAACGTTGTTTCTATTTCCTTTTCACTCCATTTTTTGGGCATGATCAGCTTTCCCCCTTTCTACCGGAAAAGTTGTCAGCTTTCTTCGTAAAGCCTTAATCGCACGATGTTGTGTTGTCTTCACTTTCGATTCAGTCCAATTTAAAATCTCAGCTGTTTCGATAATGGACAAATCATGTAAAAAGCGTAAGTGTATGACAAATTTTTGATCTTCCGTACATGTATCTAATGCTTGTAGAAGTTCCTGCATCTGCTCATTTAAAACAGTGAACTCATCAGGTGAAGGCGCTTCGCCAACTAATTCACTTTTTTCCCAATCGAAATGATCAGCTGCATGTTTTCTTCGGACTGACTGCTTCCGAAAATAATCAATAGCTACATTTTTTGCGATTGAAAAAAGCCATGTCTTCTCGGTACTTTCTCCTTTGAAGTTTTGATAGCTCCTCAGGACTTTGACATACACTTCATGGACAAGATCTTCTGCTAGCTCACGGTTTCTTGTTAAATAAATGAGAAACTTAAACACATCATGATGATATTTTTCATACAATTGATGAAATACGGAGTCGTTCATCTTATCCCCCCGCTCAATAACTTAGTCGGCTCAGCACTCTTTACGTTACATTTTTTTAATGGGGAGTGTAACGGTCATAATTGTTCCTTTTTCTTTCCCCCTTGAAGCGTTAATCATGCCATTATGTGAATCAACAATGTTTTTTGCGATTGAAAGGCCTAATCCTGTTCCACCTTTTACACGCGTTCTCGCTTTATCGGCTTTATAAAAACGTTCAAAGATAAACTCTAAATCTTCCTCAGGTATGCCAACTCCTGTATCTGTTACTTTTATTTGACAAACATCCCCGTGTCGCTCAATCGAAAGCTTGACTTCCCCATTTTCTGGTGTATGGCGAATCGCATTATCGATTAAATTTGTAAAGACTTGCTCAATTCGATCCTTGTCCATTTCCAAAATGATTTCTTCTTCCGAATGCTCGAATTGTAAGTCAACTTCAACTTCTCGCGCGATTGGTGTGAATTTATGCACAATTCGATTTAAAAATGGTGTAATGGACACATCGTCTTTATAGAGCGTCATATGACCAGACTCCATCCTTGCAAGATCGAGTAAATCTGTCACGAGGCGTCCCATACGGAGTGATTCATCATGAATAATTTGGATCATTTCATTTTTTTCTTCTTCACTTTCTGTAACTCCGTCTACAATCGCTTCACTATACCCTTGAAGCATAGAGATTGGTGTGCGTAGTTCATGGGATACGTTTGCGATAAAATCCGAGCGAAGTTTGTCAAGTTGATGTTGCGCAGTCATATCTCGTAACACAACCACCGCCCCGCGAATTCGATTGCCACTATAAAGCGGACTAATAGAGACATTGTAGAAACGTCCATTTACAGGAAGCTCATCTTCTATTTCCTCTGAGAAAGTAATGGAATGTTCCAACATATGTAAGATTTCGGGTGGTAACGGTTCATCTTCCGAATGGTTTGCATCATACCAACTTTTTAAAAGTTTTTCAGCAGGTGGATTGCTTAATAAAATCGTTCCATCTATATTAAATGTAATAACCGAGTCTGTCATCGATGTTAAAATGCTAGATAGTTGTTCTTTTTCTTGGCTAATTAATTCAACATGATATTTTAATTGTTTACCCATTTGGTTAAATGCAGTCGCTAATTGGCCAATTTCATCACTTTGTGAAGCAGCGAGTAATCGTGTATCAAAATTTCCTTTCGCTAATTCATTGGCGGCTTGTCTCATTTTCCTTAAAGGTGAAGTGATTTTAGTTGATAAGAAAAAGGCGAAGATGGTTGTTAGTACAAAAGCAATAAATGCAGATAGAAAAACGATATTCGTTGTACGTTTCGTTGTTGCTTTAATTGATTCTAAACTTTGATAAATATAAACAGTTCCATTTATTCCTGATTCCGCTTGAAATGAATCAGCTAACACAATATATTGTTCCATAACACCTTCTTCTGTAATAGAAGGCATCATAATTTCTTTCGCGACAGTGCTCTTCGGTTGTAGATTAGAAAATGCATCATTAAAAAGGATTTTATTTTCAATTCTTTCTTTATACAAACCTTTATGATAAGAATGCAAAATTTCCCCATTATCATTCGCAATAAAAGCGTTCGTTTCTTCATCTAACACATCGTAAATAATGATGGGTGTAAGGGGTTGTCCGTCATGCTCAAGCACAACATTCGCAATCATGGTCGCTTCCCTTCGTAAAGAATCTTCTGCTTGGTCTCTATGGAAATTCCCTAAAAACTCGAGCAGCAATGCCGTAACAATAAACAAGATAAAAGTGACGAGAAGCAATATGGTTGCCCATAGCTTCCCGACAATTGAATTCCATATTTTAATCATTCTACTGCCTCAAATTTGTAGCCGACACCCCACACAGTAACAATCATTTTAGCAGAGCTTTCTGAAACACGGCTTAATTTTTCACGTAAGCGCTTTACATGTGTATCAACTGTTCGTAAATCACCGAAGAATTCATAATGCCAAACTTCTTTTAACAATTGCTCACGATCAAATACTTTGTCTGGTGATTTTGCTAAGAAGTAGAGTAGTTCATATTCTTTCGGTGTTAAATTCACCTCTTGCCCTTCTGCCGTTACACGGTGTGCGTCGTGGTCAATCGTTAAATTTGGGAATACGACAAGGTCTTTTGATGTTGAATTTTGTCCACTTGATAATGTCGATGATCTCCTTAAAATCGCTTTAATCCGTAACACGACTTCACGCGGGCTGAAAGGTTTCACAATATAGTCGTCTGCCCCTGATTCGAATCCTGTTACACGGTCAGACTCTTCACCTTTTGCTGTTAACATAATCACCGGTGTCATATCTCCTTCTTCGCGGAGTGTAGACAATACTTCCAGGCCATCTTTTTCAGGCATCATTTGGTCGAGTAAAATACAATTATAATCATTCATATTCGCCATCTCTAACGCTTCTGCACCATCCGCAGCCTCATCGACCTCATAATTTTCACGGCTTAAATACATTCTTAATAAACGGCGAATACGGTCTTCATCATCTACAACTAAAACAGATACTTTCTCTTCCATCATCCAGAACCCCTTTCAATCCTTCTTCTTATTATTATACAGTTATTTTCATTTAAAATATACAGAAAGACTGTATGGATTGAATGTTCAATCCATACAGTCTCATGTTTATGCGTATGAATGTAATCCCGCAAGTATCATATTCACCGCGATAAAGTTAAACATGATTAGAATGAACCCAATCACCATGAGCCATGCAGATTTCTTCCCTTCCCATCCACGTGTTAAACGTAAATGTAAGAATGCTGCATAAAATAACCATGTAATAAGTGCCCATACTTCTTTCGGATCCCATCCCCAGAACCTAGACCACGCTTCATGCGCCCAAATCATCGCAAAAATTAGTGCACCTAATGAGAATACAGGGAAACCAATTAAAACAGCCCGATAGCCAATTTCATCCATTAATTGGAGATTTGCATTTTTCGTTAATGGTTGCAAAACGGCTGCGAGTGGTCTTCTGAAAATGAGTCGTAACAATAAGTATATAGCTGTTCCGACAAAGAATGACCATGTTGTTGTTGTTAACTTTTTCGCATCAATAATTGCTGGCATTTCTGCCCAAGGTGTCATCGCATCTTCAGTTAATGCTTCATATTCGTTCATACCGAAAAGCGGTGGCATATGATAAACAGAACGTTCTAACTGTTCGTTTTTATTCATAAAATTGAACTCTGCTTCATAACCGGCAATTCTGAAGCCAGAAGTCGCAATGATAAATCCTAAAAATAAAACAATTGTATAAACAATCACTTCTAACCAAAATCTTTCACGCGAAGCTTTTTTCACATTTACTTTTTTAAGTAAAAGAATAAAACCAGCAACAGCAGATATCGCTAATATTGCTTCACCAAGAATTGTTGTAATAACGTGAACTGCTAACCATTTACTTTTCAGTGCAGGAATAAGCGGTGTCACTTCTGTTGGGAACATTGTTGCATAGCCGATAATGATAATCGCAATCGGTAATGCAAATAGCCCAAGCGACGGTGTTTTATAAATGAAATAAAGTAAAATAAACGCGGCAATAAGCATCATACCCAATGCAGTAACCGCCTCAAACATGTTACTTACAGGTGCATAGCCCGATGCCATCCATCTCGTAATAAAAAAGCCTACATGCGTTAGAAAACCAATAATTGTAATGATAATTCCAATTGTTCCCGAGCGGCTATTTCGATAAGACGCTTGAGATTTCGCTCCCCTTACTGCGCCACCAAAAAACAGTGTCGCAATAATATAAGCGAAGAATGAAACGAGTAATAAATTTGAACTTAGTGATACGAGATCCATTAGTCAATATCCCCCTCTTCTTCCTCTTTATCCGATTCTTTATCTTCCCGGTCTTCATAGGATGGCAAGCTTGCATGCTCTTTCACTTGACCCATCTCTCGCTTTAAAGAATACCAGTTTTTGTTCGTATGGCTGGCAATGAGCATCTCGTTGTTTTCACCTTTTTGAATCCAAATTCGACGGTGATTCCAATAGGAGCCTTGCGCAACCCCAATCATAAAGATGATTCCCCCCGCTAATAAAATATAAAGCGTTCGGTCTTTACGAATCGTTAAACCTGAAATGTTTCGCGTATCTGCGCTGACGAAATTCACTTTATAATCATTTTCATCCGCTTCTACCGTTTGGCGAATCGCAACGAAACTAATTTCTCCTTCAGGTTTTTCAGGTGTGATCATTTTAAAGAAAAAAGCCGGGTTATTTGGTAATGGAGATTTTGAAGTTGGCTCGCCATTTTCAAAACCAGCATAGTCAGGATAATAGTCTTTTAATTCAACGATACGGCCGTCTCCTAAATCATATGTACTCTCAGGATTGACTAAATCAACTGTAAACTCGCCTAACGATTGTTCTGTTTCTTTATCCGTTAATTGGAAATCCATTGATTTTAATTCATCTGTTCGATAATCCATTTGGAAAATACTATAACCATCAAACGTAAGTGGTTCGTTGACAATAATTGAATACTCTTTGACTAATGAAATATTATCCGTTTGACCTGGCAAATCCCCTTCTGCTTTCTTGTATAAAGCAACATCCGTTTGGAAGTTTTTATCGATCATTGGATTTCGTTCTAATGCCTTTCCGAAAATCTCATCATCTTCGTTTGAATAAACTTCACGTATAAATCCTTTACTTTCAATAAAATATCCGGGAGCGCCTGGTATTTCAAGTGTATCCCCTTCTCTTAACCACATAGACTCGTCCACATAAAACCCTGGAATGCCTCGTAGCAAGATGGCCCCTAAAAAGATGAGTAGACCCGTATGGTTCACATAAGGACCCCATCTTGAAAAACGGTTTTTCTCTGCTAAAATTGCTCCGTCTTCCACTTTCACGTTATAGCGAAGTTGTTTTAGTTTTTCTTCTGCCTTCTTTAAAGACGCATCTGCATCTTCAACAGGTCCGTCTCCGTACACACGTTGACGTTTTAAAAAAGAAGGGTGTCTTTTCGTACGTTGTTGCTTTAATGATTTATAAAGTGGAACAACTCTATCAACACTTGCGATTAAAATCGAAGTACCAAGCATTCCAACTAATGTAATAAACCACCAGCTATTGTACATATCATGGAACCCTAAATTATAATAAATCTTTCCAAAGGTTCCGTATAAACGTTCATAATAAGCAGCAATCTCTGCTTCAGTATTGGCTGGTACATATAATTTCTGTGGGAAGATTGTCCCGATTGCCGACGTAACTAAGACAGCAATAATAATGCTGACTCCGATTTTAACACTTGAAAAGAAGTTCCAAATCTTATCTACAATCGTTCTTTGATACGTTTGCGACCTACGAGCAGAACCTTCATAGCGCATGTCTACAGTTTTACTTTTTTTCGCTTCCTCTGTTTGTGGTCTTCCACAACTTTCACAAAGAACTGTACCGAAGGGATTTTCGTGACCGCATTGGCATTTAATCATGCTTTTGCTCATATTTTTCTAGCTCCTTACTCGGGTTGAATGCTTTCCATCGCTTGACGAATTTCTTCTTCATCCATTCCAGTCGTAATAATATCGACAATAATACCATCAGGGTCTATTAAAATAGTCGTTGGTAATGGAATAACGTTATATGCTCGTAAAATACTTTCATCTTTATCTTGTGCGATTGGAAACGTTAATTTGTATTGGTCTCGAAATGTCTCTGCTTTTAAACGTGTATCCTTAATATTTAAAGCAAGTATGTGAACGCCTTTCCCTTTAAATTCTTTTGACTGCTTTTCCATAAACGGCATTTCTGTTTTACACGGGCCACACCAAGAACCCCAAAAGTTTAAAAACACACCTTGCCCTTTATATTCTGAAAGACGATGTTTATTTCCTTCTAAGTCTACTATTTCAAAATCTGGGGCTTCATCACCGATCGCCAAAACTTTTTCACTCTTCTTCGTTGCAATTGCAAACACAACTGCTGCTAACAATGCTATTAAGACAATTGTTCGAATGACTAAACGTCTTTTTCTCTTCTTAGCAAATTGCTCTGCTTTAGTCATTTTTCAAGCCCCCTACTCATTTGATTCCGTATTTCATTATAACAAAGAATCTCATACATGTTTCACGATATATGAAAGAATTGTGAACAGAAAGAGTTCCGATTAACCAATCTTTCCTGTTTCTGCTAACACACGCAATTGCTTCACTTCATGAATTGTTAATGGCCGTGCTTCTCCAGCATTTAAACCACGTGTTGTTAAATTACCGAACTGCTCTCTTTTTAAACTATCTACGGGACATCCAATCGCATCGAACATACGTCGAACTTGACGGTTACGCCCTTCATGAATCGTAATTTCAATAATTGCCGCTTTCGCTTTCTGATCGACAGATATTGTTTTAACACGTGCTGGCGCAGTCATCCCGTCTTCCAGCTTAATTCCTCTTTCGAGTTTTCTTAAATCTTCACGACGAGGAATGCCTTTTGTTTTTGCAATATACGTTTTTTTAATCTCAAACTTGGGATGCGTCATTAAATACGCAAACTCTCCATCGTTTGTCATAATGATGATGCCTGACGTGTCATAGTCAAGTCTACCAACAGGGTAAATTCTTTCTTCAACTTCAGGGAAGAAGTCAACAACTGTTTTTCTTCCCTTTTCATCATTTGCAGTCGAGATTATACCTCTTGGTTTATATAAAAGGTAATAAATTGCTTCTTCTTTAACAATTTGTACACCCTCTACTTCAATACGATCTGCCAGCGATACTCTCGTTCCAAGTTCTGTTACCGTTTCACCATTTACCTTTACTTTTCCAGCTACAATGAGGTCTTCTGATTTCCTTCTAGAAGCTACTCCAGCTTGTGCCATTACTTTTTGCAATCTTTCCATTTTGTCACCCCGTCTATGTACTAGTGAAAATTATGTCACATTTCACCGCAAATTAAAAGAAGACTGACCCATTTAACATTAGTCTTCTCAATATCGTCACATTTTCTACATCTAAAGCCTTATTTCTTAAAAGAGTCGAGCAATTTTATTAAATTCTTAACAGGTAAATACTTTAAACCTATTCAGATGCCGCCAAATAAAATTCCCCATAAAAAAGCTAAAGTACGCTTTTTACAGCAAATACTTTAGCTTCACATATTCATTTCATCGTTTTTCAACCATTTGATTGCTTATCAGTAAACGAGTTCTACATCTGTTGAAAATAACGGACGCCCCTCCATATACACAATCCAGCGTCCATTATGCTGGACTTCCCGTGGAATTTGAAAAAGATGCGTCACTTTTTCAGCCTCGCCTTTTTTCAATAACAATTGAAGCGGCTGTTGTAACTCGCCTTCAATTCCAGGTAAAAACGAATACAGTCCTTTTTTAGCAACTGTTTCTTTCTTGTAGTCGGAAAAAGCTTGTTCAGATAAAGAGAGATGCGTTTGCCAATCATTGCCATCATTTAACGTAACAACAATGACTCTTTTATCATCTTTTTCAAAAAAAGTGACGAGCGTTCGGCCTGCTGCTTTTGTAAATCCAGTTTTCCCAGCGACCGCTGTTTCTGTTGAATGAATAAGTCGATGTTTATTCGACCAATGATATGTTGTTTCATCTAGTTCAAATGTGTACGTCGGTGTAGATGCAATTTTTTTAAAGTGTTCATTTTGCATCGCGTACCGCATCATTAACGCTGTTTCATAAGCAGTTGATAAATGGCGGTCATCATGTAAGCCAGATGGATTTGTAAAGACCGTATCTTTCAACCCGTAGTAAAGTGCTTTTTCATTCATTAAATCTATAAATCCTTCTACGGAGCCACCTGCATATTCCGCTAACGCATACGCTGCATCATTTCCAGAACGAAGCATGAGACCGTATAAAAGACTCTCAACCTCAATAGTCGTTCCTTGTTCTAAGTAAATTGAAGAGCCTTCACTTGAAGCTGCCGCTGGAGAAATGGTTGTATCTCCAAGTGGCATACCGCTTTCTAACACCGTAAAAGCAGTCCACACTTTCGTTAAACTAGCGATTGGCAGCGGAACATTTTCATTCGAACCCATTAAGAGTCTTCCTGTATCCGCATCGATTACGGCCCAAGAAGAGTTTGCTGAAACAGTCTTCCATCCTACTAAGAAAAATAGTGACACGCTTAAAACAAGTATGCTTACTCGCTTCAAGATTCGCTTCCTCCTTCGTCTTCATCAAATGCAAATGCTTCTTGAAACTGTGTCATAAACAAATCATTTTCTCCGTCTTCATTTTCTTCTTCAAATGTTAATCGCGGCAACTCTTTGATTGACTTTAAGCCGAATCGATCGAGAAACAAATCTGTTGTACCATATAAAATTGCTCTACCCGCTCCTTCCGAACGACCTTTCTCCATAATAAATCCCCTTGATACAAGTGTATGTAATGGTCCTTCACTTTTAACACCACGAAGATCATCTATTTCAATGCGCGTAACAGGTTGTTTATATGCGATGATGGCTAATACTTCTAAAGACGCTTTCGTAACTGTTTGCGGCGTGGGATCTTCAAGTAATCTTTTAATATCATCCGCAAACTCAGCTTTTGTTACGAGGCGATAAGCACCTCCATATATTTTCACTGTAATGCCTCTTGCTATTTCAGCATCGTACTGAGCCTTCAACCGATCGACCGCTTCACGAATCGTTAATTCATCCTGAGTGGTCAATGCGATTAATTGTTTCATCGTGAGCCCTTCATCCCCCGCGATAAATAAAAAACTCTCAATCATTCCCATTAGTCGATTGTTACTCTCCAACGTTCTCGCCTTCCTTCAAATACAATACCGATAAACTTTCAAAATTTGCCTGTTGTTCAACTATGATGGCACCACGTAACATGAGTTCTAGTAAAGACATAAATGTTACAACAAAATCAGTTGTATCTTTTCCTTCCAATAAGTCACGAAAATCACAGCGTCCTTTATTTCGAACGAGTTTTTCCATAATATGTTCCATCTTTTCACCGACAGATTGCTCGGTTTTTGCTATACTTGCGGTAAGCGGTGCACGCAGTCGATTGCGTTCCATCATTTTTTGGAACGCGCCAATTAAATCATACACATTTAAATCCTCTTCCTGGCCAACAGTTACGATTTCACCATATTGCCCGATGTCTTCCGGTGCTTTCGTAAAATAGTCAGAACGATTTTCTGCGGAGCTTTTCAAACTTTCTGCTGCTTCTTTATATTTCCGGTACTCAATAAGCCTAGCGACAAGTTCATCTCGTGGATCATCTTCCAGTTCATAATGGTCATCTTCACTAAAATCATCATTTTCATGAACTGGAAGCAGCATTTTACTTTTTATTTCAATAAGCGTTGCAGCTAAGACAAGATATTCACTTAATTTGTCTAATTGCAAAACCCGCATCGCATGTAAATGTTCAATATATTGATCAGTTAATTCTGCCATTGGAATATCATAAATGTCGATTTCCAGCCGGTTAATTAAATGAAGCAGTAAATCTAATGGACCTTCAAATACGTCCAATCGTACTTTGTAAGACATGCCCAACCACCTATCATAAACAGTAAAGGAGATGATTAGATGAAACCATTACATCATCCATACTTTGTAAGTTTTATTATTTATTTTAATCATAATCAAGATTTCTTTGAATGCCACGAAGTACTTGAGGCTTATTGGAAAGATATCCCTAATCGAACGAAAGAACATCCATTAACAGCTTATATTTTACTGTCTACTGGATTATACCACTGGCGAAGAGAGAATTATATTGGGGCACTGCGCACGCTAAGAAAAGCATCCATCAAAATGGATCAAATGCTTGAACACCATCCCCATTTTACAAAAGGAATTGATTTTAATTCACTTTATGATTACTTACAAAATAGTATTCAATCTATCGAAGCACGTCAACCATTTATTGCTTTTTCCATTCCGATTACTTCTGTAACATTACAACAACGAGTCATTGAACAAGCCCCTGATCTAAAGCTACTTCCGATTAATAGTGATGAAATCATTCACAAACATTTACTTCGAAACCGTTCTGAGATGATTCGACTTCGAAACGAAAAAAAGAAGGGCAGACGTTAGTCTTCTGCCCTTCCATCTTCTTGTTGACATCTTTGTAAAAATGCTTCTGTAACAACAGTGCTTTGACATTTTTTATCAGGATAACGTTTTTGAATGGCATCTACCATTTCCTTGCCTATCCCTTCTCCTCGAAATGATGGATTCAGCGCTAAATCTTTTACAGTATAGGCATCTTCTTCCATTTCAATGCCTAGTAACCCGATAAAATCTTCCCCATCTCTCCAAAGATACAATTGTGAAGATTCTTCAGTTTCGTATTTCTGGATTTTCTCTTGTAATTCTTTCACACTTTGCTCTTTTGGCATGTACGAAAGTAGACCCATGGCAATTTTCTCATAAGTCTTTTTGTAACGAATAAGCATTAGTATGGATCCTTTCTTTACAAACTCTTCATATTTTCCTGTACTTGGACCTGATTAAATCAATCTTTCTCTTATATACAGGTCACATGACATATTTTTTCAACTTGAAGTTTGGTTTTATGCGCCCGGGCCAAATGACGGAGCGATAAAATACCAGTAAACGCCACCCCATATGACTCCCATAACAAGAATCACAATAAATAGGATTATGTTTCTTTTCTTCACACTCTATCTCCTCGCTTAACTGTTTGGAATGGGACATCGAGTCGCGTGAGGTCTTCATACGTTTCCCGACGAATCGCGAGTTGATGGTCGCCATTCTCAACAAAGACGACTGCAGGTCTTGGCAATCGATTATAATTACTCGCCATTGAATAACTATACGCGCCTGTACAAAATGTTGCAATAATATCTCCTTGTTCTGGTTCAGCAATCGAGGCTTGTTCAATGAGTTTATCGCCGGATTCGCAACATTTTCCCGCAAGTGTAACAATCGTATGTTGTGGTTCAGTCATTTTGTTGGCAGTGACTGCTGTATATTCTGCATCGTATAAGGCTGGACGTATATTATCTGACATACCGCCGTCTACTGCAACATATGTACGTGTATTTGGGACTTCTTTCATACTTCCAACTTTGTAAAGTGTCGTTCCTGCATCTCCAACTAATGAACGTCCTGGTTCTATCCAAATTTCTGGCATTGGATACTGGTATTCTCGCGTCATAGATAAGACAACCCTCGCCATCTCCTCCACATACTTTTCTGGCGCTAGCGGAGTATCTTCTTCTGTATAACGAATGCCAAAACCGCCACCTAAGTTTAATACCGGGCAAATAAAATCATATTGCTCGCGCCAAGCAATCATTTTTTCCATGAGTGCTTCTGCGGCGTAGCGAAATGCTGTCGTTTCAAAAATTTGTGAGCCAATATGACAATGCATCCCTAATACTTTCACGTACGGATCGTTATGTAACTGATAAAAAGCATCATCTGTTTGACCATTTTTTAAATCAAAGCCAAACTTAGAATCTTCTTGTCCTGTCGTAATATAATCATGAGTAGAAGCTTCAACACCAGGTGTTACACGAATTAATACATTCATCTCTTGCTTTCGTTCATATGCAATTTGCTGAATTAAATCGATTTCTAGAAAATTATCAATCACAATACAACCAATTTCTTCGGAAAATGCATAGGTTAATTCCTCGAAACTTTTATTGTTCCCGTGAAAATGAATGCGTTCACGCGGAAAGCCTGCTTGCACTGCTGTATAAAGTTCTCCGCCAGAAACAACATCAAGCGATAACCCTTCCTCTTTTGCAACTTCATAAATCGCAATCGAAGAAAATGCTTTACTCGCATATGCAACCTCGGCTTGAATCCCTTCGGCTTGAAACGTTTCTTTAAATGCCCTCGCACGTTTCCTAAACAACTCAATATCATAAACAATAAGCGGAGTTTGATACGTATTTACAAGTTCAATACTATCAACTCCGCCAATCACTAAATGCCCTTTTTCATTGACTGACTGCGTTCCATAAAGATGCATAAAAGCTCCCCCTCTTTTCGATTTCTTGCAACAGCACATACATTCAAAACTTAAAGTTGTTTAAATTTTATCACAAACGAGGGAGAACATGCAAAATTCTATTTTAAACGATTACGATTTGGTGCATGTGTAATAAACGGACGTGGTGCATCCCTGGTCATTGGGAATCGAATCAACATACGTAACATCGCAGCCGGGAAAAATGGAACAGCCGGCCATAAATAAGGTACATTCATCGGTTTCAATGTACATAAATAGTAAAAAAGAACTGCAAGTGCTAAGAAAAATCCAGGTGCACCTAAAAGTGCCGTTGCAAAGAGAATACCAACTCGAAACACTTTTGTTGTAATACTTAATTCATAAGATGGAATTGCGAACGTGAAAATTGCGGTAACGGCCACATACAATACAACTTCAGGTGTAAATAAACCTACCTGAATCGCAATGTCTCCAATGACAATTGCCGCCACCAAACCCATCGCTGTGGATAACGGGGTCGGTGTATGAATTGCAGCCATCCGGAGCACTTCTATCCCTATATCTGCCATCAGCAGTTGGATAAAAAGTGGAATTTCCCCAATATCTTTTGGACCAATATAACTTAAAAAGTCTGGTAAGTACTGTTGTTCGGTCGCCATTAAATACCAAAAAGGAAGAAGGACTAAGCTAAGTGCCGCACCTAACAATCGAGTCAATCGCACAAACGTCCCGATCAGTGGTGCTTGCCTATACTCTTCCGCATGTTGCAAATGCCCAAAGATTGTAATCGGTACGAGTATAACAGACGGCGAAGTATCGACCATAATCGCAATATGCCCTTCTAACAAATGTGCTGCACAGATATCGGGTCGCTCGGTATACCGAACAAATGGCATTGGATGGAATCTTTGTTTAAACAAAAATTCTTCTAATGATTTATCCGTCATCGTTAACCCGTCATGCACAACTTCTTCAAGTCGTTTTCGAAGATAGTCCAAATGCTCTTCACTTGCCGCCCCTTGAATATAAGAAATAGCTACATCTGTCTTTCCGTTAACCGTCGTTTGATGCACTTCAAACCGTAAATCCTCCGTCCGCAACCGTCTACGAACAAGCGCCGTATTTTGAATTAATGATTCCGTAAATCCGTCCCTAGATCCTCGCACTACCTTCTCTATATCGGGCTCTTCAGGTTGTCTTCCAGGATATTCACGCATATCAACTGTAAAAGCATACCCGCTTTTCGTAACAAATGCTGGTTGCCCTGTTAAAATCGTCGTCAGCATTTCATCGCGGTCTTGTTGCTCCGTGACAGACTGGAAAGGGAAATACGATAAAAACCGTTCACTCTCTCCCAAGCCTTCCGCCACTTCATTCCATTGCATCCGTGTTAATAGTGTCAATAAACTTTGATCATCGACTAATCCATTGATATAGAGAAGTAGAGCGGGCGTATCCCATAAATGAATGACCCGCGCTTCTGCATCAAATGTTTTATCTTTTCCAAAGCATTTATGAAACCAAGCTTCTCCTTCTTCCATCGACTCGAACAATTTTTCCATAAGCTAGTTCGTCCTCACTTTTTTTATACTCTCCTCTATATTTTCCCCCATCCATTTCTTTAACTGTGTCAATATCTTTTTCTCTAGTCTTGACACTTGTACTTGTGAAATCCCAATTCTTTTTGCAATATCACTTTGCGTATAATCTAAATAATAGCGCATATAAATAATTGTCTGATCTCGCTTATTTAGTTTCGTGATCACATCTCGAAGTGGAATATGGTTAAACACCTTCTCAGAACGATCGTCTCTTAGTTGATCCATGAGCGTTAAACTATCGCCTTCACTTTCATATAATTGTTCATGCAGTGAAGCAGGATCGCGCAGCGCATCTGAAGATAAAATGACATCTTCTATCTTCACATCTAATATTTCAGCAACCTCTGATAATGTAGGTGTTTGGCCATTTTCCTTTATATAATGATCTGTTGCATGACGAATCTTAAAACTTAACTCGCGAATAGATCGACTCACTTTCACCATGCCATCGTCTCGTAAAAAACGTTGAATTTCCCCAACAATCATTGGCACTGCATAAGTGGAAAACTTCACATTATACGAAAGGTCAAACTTATCAATCGACTTCATTAATCCGATACAACCAATTTGAAATAAATCTTCCGGATCCGCACCGCGAGAAGTAAACCGCTGAACGATCGACCATACAAGGCGCGTATTGCCTTCTACCATCATTTTTCGCGCTTCTTGATCGCCTGCTTGTGATTCTTTGATTAATTCCCTCATCTTTTCCTGCGACAATAAAGCATGCTTTTTTTCAACGGATGCGTCCATAAGTCACCCCATTCTGCTCGTTTCCGTTACCGGAGAAAATCGTTTTTCAAATTTGACAACTGTACCCGAGCCGATTGTTGATTGAACAGATAAATGATCAGAAAAACTTTCCATAATTGTAAAGCCCATTCCCGAACGTTCCATATGTGGAAGCGTTGTGTACATTGGCTCCATCGCCTGTTCAATATTTTGAATGCCTGCCCCTTCGTCACGCACAGTCATCATTACTTTTTCATCATCCATCGTTGCATGGAGTGTTACGAGGCTTTTCCCGTCGCAATTGTAGCCATGAATAATTGCATTCGTTACCGCTTCTGAAACAATCGTTTTAAATTCTGATATTTCTTCGATTGTTGGATCGAGCGGCGTAATAAAACAAGTCATCGCCATTCTTGCCAACGCTTCGTTCTCTTCAATTGCAACAAATGATAAAGTCATCTCATTTTTCATAGAGAACCCCTCCCATTTCCCTCATCACATCTTCGACCGTACAATGCCTGACATTCTTTTCGAGTCCCGAAAAACTAAAAATCTTTTCCATCGTGACAGATGGATTTAAAATAAATGTTTCGCCTCCAAATGGCGCCAGGTCTCGCATTCTGCCAAGTATTAAACCAATCCCCGAACTATCCATAAACCCTAAATTCTTTAAATCCCATATAACCGCACGCACTTGCCCTGAAAAAATAGCAGAAGATAATTGCGTTCGAATTCCGTTCGCCTCGTGATTATCCAATTCCCCGTATAAAGTAACAATTAATAATCCGCTGTCTGTCATCTCAATATTCGCCATCAAAACCCCTCCTCCAGACCACTCTTTCTATATCGCTTTTTCAGAACCTTTTTAGTTGACAAAACTAGTGGATAAACGAAGAAACTTCTTAACATTCGACAAAATTTACTCCTCTTATGAAGCATGACCATCTTTCGTTTAATTTACACATAGGATTTAAAAGGATTCTATTTTACAATTCTCTTACACCTAAGAAAAACACTTTAACATTCGTACTTTCCACGGAAAATCATAATTGTGAAATTGATATAAATGAGTAGTTTGAAAGTTTTTAGCCAATCAAAAAAACCCTTCACACTCAACTTCGTGTGAAGGGATTTTAAACGTATTATTTTGTAATGACATCACCAATTAACGCTGGTGGGGACACTTTTTCTTTTTCAATATGAATATGTTCTAATAATAATGCCGTTGATTGGGAGACGTCTTCAGCATTTGCATGAATCGTCGCAAATGTTTCGCCTTTTTCTACGTAATCGCCGACTTTTTTATCAAGCATAATCCCTACTGCCAGATCAATTTCATCTTCTTTTGTCGCACGACCTGCACCGAGTAACATCGCTGCAATGCCGATATCATCAGCTTCCATTTTTGTAATATACCCTGATTTTTCTGCTGCAACAGGAATTTGATACTGCGCTTGTGGAAGTAATGATAAATCTTCAATCACCGCACGATTGCCACCTTGTGCTTCGATTAAATCACCAAATAATGAAAGCGCTTGACCGTTTTCAATGACTTCTTTTAATAGCTCCCTTGCTTCTTCTAGTGTATCTGCCTTGCCACCAACAACGACCATTTGACTACCGAGTGTTAAACAAAGCTCTGTTAAATCTTCTGGTCCTTCACCTTTTAATGTTTCAATTGCTTCTTTCACTTCTAATGCATTTCCTATCGCATTTCCGAGCGGCTGACTCATATCAGAAATAATCGCCATTGTATTTCGTCCGACTTGTTCGCCAATCGCCACCATTGACTCTGCTAATGCTTTTGACGCTTCCATCGTTTTCATAAATGCACCGTCACCTGACTTCACATCTAAAACTATTGCATCTGCACCCGCAGCAATTTTCTTACTCATAATCGAACTTGCGATTAAAGGAATGCTATCAACTGTTGCTGTTACATCGCGTAGCGCGTAAATTTTCTGGTCAGCTGGTGTTAAATTGCCACTTTGGCCGATGACCGCTAACTTTAAATCATTCACTTGCTTTACAAATTCATCTTTTGATAATTCAATATGAAAACCGTCAAGTGCTTCTAATTTATCGAGCGTGCCACCTGTATGACCAAGTCCACGACCACTCATTTTCGCAACAGGAACACCACATGCCGCCACAAGTGGAACAAGAATTAACGTTGTCGTATCGCCAACACCGCCTGTTGAGTGCTTATCAACTTTACTCCCTTTAATTGCTGACAAATCAATCTGTTCACCTGATTCAACCATCGCCATCGTTAAATGCGCTTGCTCTTCAGGTTCCATCCCTTTGAAATAAACAGCCATTAAAAATGCACTTGCTTGATAATCTGGAATTGTACCATTCGTATACCCTTCAACAAAAAGCTCAATTTCTTCTTTCGTTAACAAGCCACCATTACGTTTTTTCTCAATCACATCTACCATACGTGTCATAATTCACTTCACCTTTTCTTCTAATAAATTAAAAAAACTTTCTCCGAATTGAGGTTTCTTCACATTAAAATTATGCGCAATTGTTGCTCCAACATCTGCAAACGTTTCATTGACCGGCATACTTCCACCTGATGTAAAGGACGGTGAATAAACGAGCAGTGGTACATATTCTCGTGTATGATCTGTTCCTGGATGGACGGGATCATTTCCGTGGTCTGCTGTAATGATTAATAAATCGTCTTCTTTTAATGCGCCTAAGATTTCATGTAAACGAACATCGAATTCTTCCAGCGCTGTCCCGTAGCCAATTGGATCACGGCGGTGGCCATATAACGCGTCAAAATCAACAAGATTTATGAAGCTGAGTCCATGAAAGTCCTGCTTCATCACATTAAGTAACTTGTCGACACCATCCATATTCCCTGTCGTTCGAACAGACTCTGTAATGCCTTCGCCGTTATAAATGTCTGAGATTTTACCGATTGCAATAACGTCATAATTTGCATCTTGAAGTTCATTCATCACTGTACGTTCAAAAGGTTTTAACGCATAGTCATGACGATTCGTTGTTCTTGTAAAATTGCCCGGCGTTCCAATAAATGGTCTAGCGATAATACGACCAACGAGATATTCAGGTGCTAATGTCAGTTCACGTGCAATCTCACAAATCCGATACTGTTCTTCAATTGGAATAATCTCTTCATGCGCTGCGATTTGAAGCACTGGGTCTGCAGATGTATAAACGATTAATGCACCTGTTTCCATATGCTCCTCGCCTAGTTCATCGATAATTGCCGTTCCACTTGCTGGCTTATTCCCAATTACTTTTCGTCCTGTACGTTTTTCTAATTCAGAAATTAACGCTTCAGGGAAACCATTTGGATACACTTTAAATGGTTGATCGATATTGAGTCCCATCAACTCCCAGTGACCCGTCATCGTATCTTTTCCAACAGAAGCCTCTTCCATTTTTCCGTATAGGGTAAGGGGCGCATCCGCTTTTTGGACCCCTTCAATTTCTCGAATATTTGAAAGGCCTAATTTTGCCATATTGGGCATGTGTAATCCTTGCATTTCTTGTGCAATATGTCCTAATGTATCAGCACCTTCATCACCAAATAAATGTGCATCTGGTGCCTCTCCTATCCCAACTGAATCCAATACAACGAGATGGACTCTTTTAAATGTTTCATTCTTCATGTGATAACCTCCTAAAATTAAGCACGCGGGTGGAACTTCGTATACACTTCTTTCAATCGTGAACGACTGACATGTGTATAAATTTGTGTTGTTGAAATATCAGCATGCCCAAGCATTTCTTGAACAGCCCTTAAATCTGCACCATTTTCAATTAAATGCGTCGCGAATGAATGACGTAAAATATGTGGTGTTAATTCTTTTTTCAAATTTGCTTCTAACGCATATTTTTTAAGAATTTTCCAACAACCTTGACGCGTTAATCGCCCCCCACGCATATTGACGAACAAAGCATCGACGGGGGTTCCCACTTTTTGAATAAATTTCCGTCGTGCTTCATTAATATATTCTGTACACCCATCAATGGCTTTCTGACCTAGCGGAACAATTCTCTCTTTTCCACCCTTACCAAACACCCGAACAAACCCCATCGTCAAATGAACGTCTTCCATATTAAGATCAACTAATTCACTCACACGCATACCTGTTCCATATAAAATTTCAAGCAAAGCATAATCTCTTTTCCCTTGCAATTTGGAACGATCAGGTGCAGCAATTAAATGATCCACTTCAACCATCGATAAAACATCCGGTAATTTTTGTTCAACTTTCGGCATTTCTAAATGGACTGTTGGATCTCCTGATGCAACCTTTTCACGTAGTAAAAATTGATGAAACGAACGAATGGAAGAAATATATCGTGAAATCGTTCGTGTTGACTTGCCAATATCTTTTGTTTCTTGTAAATAATTCAGTATTTCATTTCGTGTAATCTCATCAACATGTGCAATTTTTTTCGTTACTAAAAAATCAATATACGCCGTTAAATCTCGTTCATAGGAAGTAATTGTATTTGCCGCTAACTGCCGCTCTACTTGTAAAAAGTGTAAATAATCTGCTAGCCCTAATCTAACTTCCTTCACAGATTTCCCCCCCTGAAAATTTTCAACCATTTATCTACTCAAATAGCAAAAGGGATAGCATGTAGCCATCCCCCTCCGTTTTCACAATCAGTTTTCTTCTTTTGATTTACAGTCTTTACAAATTCCGTGAAATGTGAGCCAATGGTCTTTAATAGTGAATTTCCATCTGCTTTCTACGATTCTTTCCACATCACCGAGGAGATCTTCTTGCACTTCTTCTACCTTCCCACATTCAATACAAATAAGGTGATGATGGAAATGATCGGCTCCTTCTTTTCGAAGGTCAAAGCGAGCGACCCCATCTCCGAAATTTATTTTATCGACAATCTTTAATTCTGTTAATAATTCTAACGTTCGATAGACAGTTGCTAGACCGATGTCTGGTGATTTATCTTTCACAAGTAAAAAGACATCTTCTGCACTTAAGTGGTCCGCCTCGTGCTCAAGGAGGACCAAAACCGTTGCTTCACGTTGCGGCGTCAATTTATAGCTGGCCGCGTGCAGCTGTTTCTTTATTCGATCGATTCGGCTTTTCATTTAGACGCCCCCCTCAAACTGAGTACATTATACCAAATAAGCTTTATAGAAAACAACTGAAAGGAAACTTGTCCATGTTTTTCAATGAATCAATAAAAAGAATAAGAGATTTTCTACAATTAATAAAATGACGACAAAAACAATGAGTACGACTAACGCTCGGTCATTTCGTTCAGCTTTCCCAACTGTTTTCATAAAAAACGGCGGAGTGACAATTGAAGCAAAAAGTAAAAAGGAAAAACAAATAAGCAATTGGAATGGAAACCACCAAATCGCATATTCATACATTTTTAATCCTTGTGCGAGTAAATAAGCGGATGACACGCCAAATAGCACGCATTTTACGGCTGCGATCAAAAGAGGTAAAAAGCGGCTATATGTAAAACGAGAACAAAAAATGATGAGCACTAAGAAAAGAATTGGCGTAACCACTGGGAAAAACCAATTCGCTTCATGCCCTTTCACAACCCTTGCGTCGAGTACCATAAAAATTCTTTCAACCGACTCAACAGAAAGTTCTCGAAATAATAACGTCCCCCCTAAATAACTCACCGCTAACATGATAAACAAATAAGGTAATGTTAGAGAACGAGTCATTGACTGCACCTCCTTCTATACATACAGTCTATGCTCGTCCTCGGTAAAATATATTTACTTTTTTAATTCATATTTTGCATACAGGATTGCAAAGGCTGTTTTCGCATCGTAAATTTCACCCTTTGCAATCATTTCTTCTGCTTCTTCAATTGTAATTTCAAATTGCTCAATAAACTCATCTTCATCCCCATCCGCTGGGTTTTCAATTGCATATAACTCTTTCGCTACATACAAATGAATAATTTCATCTGCAAAACCAGGTGATGTTGCAAAAGATTGAATATAGGAAACTTCCTTTGCGCCGTAGCCAGTTTCTTCTTCAAGTTCTCGAATTGCAGTCACTTTCGGGTCTTCATTTGGTTCAATACGGCCTGCTGGAATTTCAATGATCGTTCTTTCTAATGCTTTTCGGTACTGCTTTACAACGATTATTTTTCCGTCATTTGTAATTGGGAGTAAAGCAACTGCTCCCGGATGCTTGACAATTTCACGTTTCGATTCATTGCCGTCAGGTAGTAATACATCATCCACTTGTAAGGAAATAATTTTTCCGTCATAGATTGGCTTCGATTGAATAGTTTTTTCTTCATAATTTTTCATCGTTCAACGTCCCCTTTAAAATCATTGTCAGTAGCATTTCTTATCTTCTCATTGTACCATGAAATGAAAAGAAGGAGTGTGTACGCCGATGAAGAAAAGAGAACTCGGGAAAAGTGGCATTTTCGTTTCTGAACTTGGATTTGGTGCAATGTCTTTACCGCTTGATTTGCGTGTTGCCAACAATATTTTCGACGCAGCACTTCACGCAGGGATAAACTTTTTCGATACTGCCGATTTATATAACCACGGGGAAAATGAAAAAATGATCGCTTCTTTACTAAAAGGCAGAAGAAATGACATTGTACTCGCCACAAAAGTTGGCAATGAATTCCATCCAGATGAAAATGGTTGGACTTGGAATCCGTCTAAAAAACATATCATGGATGCCGTTAAAAAAAGCCTTCAAAGACTTGGAACTGATTATATCGATTTGTACCAATTACACGGAGGTACGATGGAAGATGAGATAGATGAAACAATTGATGCGTTTGAAAGTTTAAAAAAGGAAGGACTTATTTTAGAATATGGAATTTCTTCTATACGTCCAACCGTAATCAACCGCTTCCTTGAAAAGAGTAACGCAACTTCTGTCATGATGCAGTATAGTATCCTTGACCGACGACCCGAAGAATGGTTTTCCATGATCGAACGTGACGGGGCATCTGTCATAACACGTGGAACACTCGCAAAAGGATTGCTAACAGGGGAAGGAACAAACGAAGAAAAAGTAAGAAAAGGAGTTGGATTGTACGAACAAAAACAGTTACTTAACACGATTGACTGGTTACAAACACAAACAAACGACATTCATGCAGCTGCGATTCAATATATATTAAGCGAAAGGAACGTAGCAACAGCACTCGTCGGGGCTAGTTCCACCCAGCAATTAATCGACTCCGTAAGTGCTTATCAAAAGGGGTGTTCATACGAAACGATTGAAAAAATTCGGGACCAAACAATGAAACATCAATATAAAGAACACCGACTCAACTAAGTCGGTGTTCTTTATCGTTCTTAACGTGCATCTGGGAAAACATTTCGAACGGCTTCGCCAAATTCTTCAAAAAACCCTTCAATTGGTTCGCCTTCCTGAATTCGTGTCCCGTATCCTTTCATACGTTCAACAAAATCAGGGTTTAATGAAACATACACATTTTCGACATCCGTTTTTACTTCTCTTACTTTGTCTGAGATCTTATCTTCCAACTCTTTCGGCAATTCATCCTCACGATTTGTATCGTCCGTATCTCGCTGGTCGTTATCGTTTTTATGATCATTATCCATCACAACCGCAACATACGCATTTCGATTTGAAAGAATGACCGTTGCATAATCAACTTCGTCTAATTCAGCAACTTCGTCAGCCGCATCTTCCGCAAGATCGAGTCTTGATTCGCCGTTATGGTCAATGCCGTTATCCACTGCATCATTATTGGCATTGTTTTGATCCCCGTTTTGATTTCCGTCCTGATCCCGATCTCGGTCCCTTTCGGTTTCAGTCGTATTCACACCATCATTTTCTGTCGCACGATTATCATCGGCGTCATTTTTGGTTGTATCCTTATTCGTCCCACAAGCAGCAAGCACGACAACGACAAGTGCAGACATGAGAAGCATCGTAATTTTCTTCATTTTATTCCTCCCTTATGAATGTCATTTATAGCATGACCCTAAAGAAGGTTTTTATGTACTCATTTTTTAAATGGAAATGAAACCGCCGAACAATGAAATTAACACAAAGCTAACGACACTTACTGAAAACGCCGCCACAAGACCAATTAAAAATGGTTTAAAACCTAATCCTTTAAACATTTTTAAATCAGTCGATAAACCAACACTTGCCATTGCAGCACCGAGTAAATACGTTGAACCGAATGAACTAACTTGCGTATAAAACGATTCCCAATGACTCGCGCTGAAAAGACCAAATGCCATATTGTTTTTTAGCATCATCATATCGCCCACCGTTCTTAATAAAGCAAAGAGTAAAAAACCAACGACAAAGAGTGGAATTAACTTATACCACTTTGGAATCGATTTCTCTGCTTCTCCATTATCATCTGATTGATTTTTAAAAAATAAATAAGAAATAAAAGGAATAACAGCAATAATAAATAAATTCCGTGTTAACTTAGTTACCGTTGCGACATCGACCACTTTTTCAATATTGTACATTTGATCATAAATAAGCGCTGCACCTGTGACTTGCGCTGTATCATGAATCGCTGTTCCCAAAAATAAGCCAGCTTTTACTGGATCTTCCGCAAAAAAGAAATTGGCAATATAAGGGTAAAATAACATGCTAATTAAACCAAATATCGTAATATTTGCCACCGCATAAGAAATCTCATCGTCTTTTGCTTTCACGACGGGCGCTGTTGCCATAATCGCTGTTACACCACAAATCCCCGTCCCGCAAGCAATTAACGTACCCAAGCGCTTCGATTGGTTCATCTTTTTTGTGAAATATAATGTCACCGCTAAGCCAACGCCAATACAACTGACAATGAGTGGAAGTCCCCATGCCCCTAACTTTAATGCTTCCGCTAAACTTAACCTTAAACCGAGTAAAATAATCCCAGCCCTTAATAAGTATTTCAACGAAAACTGTACTCCACTTTTAAAAGAATCAGCTAAACCTACTGTATTCCGAATGACAATCCCAATTAAAATGGCGACAAAAATACCTGAAATCGGACTTGCGCTTCCTGCGGGCAAAACATGCATTGAAATGAGAAATAAACCAAGATAATCTGCAATATAAATTCCGATAAAAATAATCGCAACAGCAAGCATAATGCCCGGCAAATAAGCAATTATCTCTCGCTGAGTTGCTTTACGCTCTGCCAAACAATCCCCTTCTTTCCGATATAATTTAATGAAATGAAAAAGTAGAAGAAGCATCTAGCTTTTCGCTCTTCTACTTTTACAGTATACCTTATTTAGTCAAGCTCAATTACCCAGTTAAAAGGATCTTCGACTTCTCCTGTTTGAATCCCTGTGAGTGTAGCATATAATTTTTCCGACAATTCACCAGTTTTTCCTTCATTGACAACAAACTTTGTATCTTGCCAATTAAACTCGCCAATTGGTGAAATGACTGCGGCAGTTCCTGTACCGAATGCTTCTTCTAATGCGCCCGATGCATGAGCTTCTTTAATCTCTTCCATCGAAATTTGACGTTCGACAACCGGAACATCCCAATGTTTAAGCATCTCAATAATCGATTTTCTCGTAATGCCTTCTAAAATACTGCCATTTAATGCAGGTGTGACAACTTCACCATTAATTTTGAAAAAGACGTTCATACTCCCTACTTCTTCTATGTATTTCTTTTCTACACCGTCTAACCAAAGGACTTGTGAATAGCCTTTTTCCGTTGCGATTTCTTGTGCTTTTAAACTTGCTGCGTAGTTTCCAGCTGTTTTTGCTGTTCCTGTTCCACCCGCAACTGCACGCACATATTCATTTTCAACTAAAATTTTGACCGGTTGAATGCCTTCTTTATAATAAGAACCAACTGGCGATAAAATGATCATAAAACGATATTTCGTTGAAGGCGCAACCCCTAAATACGGCTCTGTCGCAATAACAAATGGACGAATATAAAGTGAAGTTCCTGCCGCTTTAGGAATCCATTCTTTATCAATCGTAAGCAATTGCTTTAATCCTTCTAACGCCATTTCTTCATCAATTTGCGGCATACAAAGACGCTCGCTTGATTGATTTAGGCGCTTCATATTCTGTTCAGGGCGGAACAAACGAATCTTCCCGTCTTTTGATAAATAAGCTTTCAGTCCTTCAAAAACCGTTTGCCCGTAGTGAAAAATGATCGCAGCTGGATCTACTTTAAATGGCTCATAAGGCATAATTCGGTGGTCCGTCCACCCTGTTTCTGTTGAATAGTCTGCAATAAACATATGATCTGTGAAAACCGTTCCAAACTGTAGCTCTTCATCAAGCGGCTTGTCTTTTTTTGTTGTACTTTCTGTAATTTCAATTGATTTTACTGTCATCGTACCTACATCCCCTTACATCTATTTTCTATTTCTTCTAAAATCAAAAACACTTTTTCAAGGCAGATGATTTTAATTATTAGTATACTACAAAATAATCTGAAATAACAATACCATTCGAACAATCTTACATTTCAAAGCAAAGATTAAAAAAGTGAGCACGTGATGTACTCACTCTCCTTAAATCACTCTTCTGACAATATCTTTTTTTACAATAAAAACTGATTATTTCACGGAATCATCTGCATTTCTTTTATGATTTTTTGCTTTTTTATTTTCACCCATTACTTTTAAATCATCGACACTTCGATCGTATCCGTATCCATATTCTTCTCGGTCTTTTTCACTCGTCCTTTTCTTCTTACTCATTTTCAAACACCTCCTGGTTGTAATTTGCACTGTTTCCTTCTCGTTATACAAAATTTCATTTCAGTTTACGAATGCTTTATACTTTCGTACACTGTATGTAATGACATGAATGGGAGATGATGATGAATGACTTTAGAAAAGTGGTTTCAAAAAGGGTTAACAAGCGAACAATATATGAAAACATTAGCTAAACATAAAGATGGTTTCCATCATATTTACAACAACTTCACAATTCCAAACGATGAACAATTTCTTGAAAACTTAAAAGAAAAGCAAGTGCGAGCAGTGATTCTCGCTGAACCTTGGTGCGGGCATTGTATGTTAGACATTCCAATTTTACTTCGTATCGCAGAAAAAACAACCATGCCAGTAAGATTTTTATTACGAGATGAAAACTTAAAATTAATGGATCAATACTTAACCAATGGCAAGTCAAGAACAATTCCAATCATGATTTTCATCGATGAAAATGGCCAAGAAATTGCAAAATGGGGGCCAATTGCTGATCATGTTAAGCAATTTGTTGATCAACATAAAAAAGATTTACCTGAAAAAGACGCAACTGATTATGAAGAGAAATTTAAAGCATTGATTAAAATAACAGGGAAAGAATTCCGTGAAAATGAAGACATTTGGAAGGGCGTTTATGAAAGCATAAAAGAAGAATTACAAACGATTTAATTGCGTAAAAAAGAGTATCGAAATTTTCATGAAGATGCATGAATTTCCGATACTCTTTTCTTTATTCCCCAACGATTTGTTCAATTGTATAGGGTGATAAGTCAATCTTTACTTCTTCACCAAGCGCTAACTTCGCAAGTTGTTCACCTAAATACGGGCCAACGGTTAATCCTGATGAGCCTAAACCATTTGCCAGGAGTAATCCCGTCGTCTCCGGAACTTCTCCAATGACTGGCATAAAATTCGGAGTAAAGGGTCTAAATCCGACACGTGCTTCTTTAAACGTTGCTTCTTTCAAGCGAGGTGCGATGGCTAATGCTTTATCGAAAATTTCATGCAAGCCACCTACCGTCACATTTAAATCGTCTTTATGATCTTCATAAGTGGCGCCGACAACAATTTCACCTTGGTCGAATGCAAGCATATACTGATTATTTGGCGGCATTACAACAGGCCAATTCGATGTATCTTCCTCTACTTGTAAATGCGCAATTTGTGCTTTTTGACCGCCAATTTGTAATTGAATGCCGAGTGGTTCGACAAGATTTGCTGCCCATGCTCCTGCTGCAACGATGACTGTATCAGCCTTAATTTTTTCTTCTCCGACTTTGACACCTGTTACAGCTCTTCCTTCAGCGAGTAAAGAAGCTGAGTCTTCAATAAACGTGGCACCGTGCTTTTTCGCTCCGCTGATTAACGCATCACGAAGCGCCCGCCCGTCTACACGCGCGGCACCAGATACGTGAACAGAACGAAACTTTTCATCAAGGAGTGGAACTTGCCCGTTTGTTTCCTCTTCATCTAATTGACGGATTGTCCCGATTTCACTTGCATCCACTCGTCTTTTCGTTGCACGTTCTTCCATTCCATCTAACTTTTTAGCTTCTGTATGTAAACTAATCGCGCCTACTTTTTTGTACCCAGTTTCATGTTCGCCGTCTTCTTCCAACATTTTAATGAGCGATTCGTAGGAAGCTGCTCCGTTTTTGGCTAATGTATACCACGCTTGATTTCTACGTTGAGATAGCCACGGACATATAATGCCTGCGGCTGCTTCTGTCGCCTGTCCTTCATCTTTTCGGTCTACAACTGTCACCGATGCACCCTTTTTAGCTAAATGGTACGCAGTGGATGCGCCGAGTATCCCAGCCCCAACGACAATCACTTTCTTCATATTTCATCACCTATATCCTTACACTTCTTCAATCCATACTTTACATTCCGTTTCGTCAAACTTTCGATAAGCCGCATGATACGTGGGCCCAACGCCTTGAATAAAACCAAACGCATGACGAATTGCAGCGGTAATAAATTTCTTTGCAAACTCAACCGCTTCTGGAACAGTATCTCCTTTTGCAAGTCTTGCCGCAATCGCTGCGGAATATGTACATCCTGCACCATTCGTATGAATCGTATCAATACGCGGAGCTTCTAACATATAAAATTTCTCTCCGTCGTAAAGTACGTCTACCGCTGGACCATCTAACCTGCCCCCTTTAACAAGAATATATTTCGGGCCTAACTTATGTAAATCTTTCGCGGCTTGTTTCAATTCTTCAACTGTCGTTAATTCTTCAATGCCGAGTAACTGTGCTGCTTCTGGCATATTTGGTGTAATAATCGTTGCAAGTGGAAGTAGCTTCTTCTTCATACATTCAATCGCATCTTCTTTTAATAAAACAGAGCCCACTTTTCCAATCATCACTGGATCGACAACAACTTTTTCAACCCCAGATTCTTTAATCCATTCAGCTGTTTTCGTAATAATTTCCGCTGTAAATAACATTCCTGTTTTAATCACATCTGCACCAATATCACGTAAAGCTGTATGTACTTGTGCTTCAATCGCATCAATAGGTTGTGGAAAAACACCTTCTCCTGTTCTTGGATTACGCGCGACAATTGCTGTAATCGCCGTTGTTCCAAACACACCTAACTCTTGAAATGTTTTTAAATCAGCTTGAATCCCAGCCCCGCCCCTTGCAGCAGAACCAGCAATCGATAAAGCACGATACATCATGTATAACGCCCCCATTTTTTATTGAACTGTAACAAAAACAATACTAACTTTCATTATAAACGAACCTGACAAAATTAAAACAAAAAATCCAAATGACCATGATGAATCACTTGGATTTTTGCTTGTATCTTTAGTCTGCTAGGCCGTTTAAGAAATCTTCAATTTCATTTTGTGTCTTCCGGTCTTTACTAACAAAACGTCCAACCTCTTTCCCAGAATGAAACGCAATAAAACTTGGAATTCCGAAAATATCCATTTCGCTACATAGGTCGATAAATTCATCACGATCAACAGAAATGAATGTATACTCCGGATAATCGACTTCAATACGCGGTAAAATCGGCTCGATCACTGTGCAATCTGGACACCAGTCTGCTGTAAACATAAAAACCGTTCTTTCTTCACTTTTTAGCTGTTCAAATTGTTCTATTGATTGTAATTTCTCCACTCGCTTCAACACTCCCTAAAGTTCCTATACTTATTATGTTCTAGGTATCTTTCATTATTTAAGTAGGTTTCACTTTCCAACCTATATTCATTATTCTAATGCATTTAAAGCAAATATTGTACCCGCATGTGTACCTTCATGCCAAGATAAAAATTGAACCATTCCATCCATTGAACGAATCGTCATAATATCATCACCTATTACAAGTGGTTCATTTGCATCTTGAGTCATTTTATCTTCAATAAACGGGATAACCCAATCCAATTGTTCACGTAATGCCGTTAAGATTTCTTCGCCAGTCGGCATATTTTCTGGCCATTTCTTCGGATCTGTCCCATCATCAAATAATTCAATCCACTCTGGGTTTCTAACCTCATAAGACGGAATACTTTTTTGGAGGAAAGTTTCTACAATGACAAAAATATGCCCAGCATGCCATAAAATATTATTGTTAAATCCTGCTGGTTGAAAAGTCCACTTTGAATCTTTCACTCTTTTCACACGACTAATTGTATGCATACGTGCTAAACGTAATTGTTCGATTGTTTCGATTGAAATCCTCTCCTCTAACTATATATTTATTACTACTGTATATGATTTCCGCTCATTTTTGAAATTAACGGACTTGAACAAAGCGGTTTCTCTCCCGTATGATACACTTAATATCTATTGATTTGGAGCTGAGCCATGTGGATTTATTTTTCATTATTTTACCTGTTTTAATTATTTTCTCAATTGGCTTTATTGGCCAAAAGTTAATTGGCTTTGACATTAAATCGATTTCGACCGCTGCACTCTATTTAATGTCTCCGTTTCTAGCTTTCCGAACATTTTACACGAATCCATTAACGATGGATTATGTGTACATCATCGGTTTTAGTCTTATTTTAACTGTCGTTTTATTTATCATCGTTTGGCTAACGAGCGTTTTTATGAAAGCGACAAAACCACAATTTTCCGCAATGATTTTAGGCGGCGTTTTTATGAATAGTGGAAACTACGGTGCACCGGTTGTGTTATTTGCCTTTGGGGCAGTAGGATTTGATTATGCAGTGATTATGATGGTATTTCAGTCTCTATTAATGAATACGATCGGTATTTTTTTCGCTTCTTTAGGCGGGGAAGAAAAAGCTACATTACAACAATCTTTCCAACGTGTCATTCGAATGCCGCTTATTTATGCAGCCATTTTAGGACTTGTTTTTCAGGCTGTCTCATTTACCATTCCAAAACCGTTAATGGAAGGGATCAGCTTAGTTGCGGATGCTTCTATTCCAACAGTGATGCTTGTACTTGGGATGCAACTCGCTGCCATTAGCCGAAAGAAAGTTGCTTATCGTTATGTAACAGCCGTCACGGTCATTCGTATGGTTGCTTCTCCAGTAATTGCGGCAATTATTTTATCTTTCATGCCCGTGAATGATTTACTACGATCTGTCATTATTTTACAATCGGCGATGCCAGCTGCTGCAAATACGACGATGTTCGCGCTACAATTTGGGACAGAACCAGATTTGGTCTCGTTCACGACATTTATCACGACACTCATTAGTATCATCACCATTCCAATCGTTTTATTCTTTTTAGGTGCTTAACTTATCACCGCCGGCGGCTTAACGATTGTTATTTTGAATTTGGATGATTGCAGAAGTGGCGATTTGGGTAAAGAATACACAGGGGAAGGAATTGATAAGAATGGAGAACTCAATTTTTTGGCCGAAAAATTTTATTCCTGTTTATTTTATTGTTGCTCTCTTTAGTTTTCTGCTCTTTAATCAGTATATCGAAGCGGATATAAGCATGACTGTATTAATCATTCTACCTGTGATTGGCGTAGGCATAGCGAGTATCTTTTACAATACTATAAGAAACCAATCAGAGACAAAGTAGGTGGGATGAGTTAAATGAATGTTCATGTTTATAAATGGGGGTTTATTTCCGTATTAGTTGTAATTGGGATTCTACAGTTCTTTGACTTGCCTGATGCATTAAATTACATTGGTTTAGTCATTGCAATTTTTTTTGCGGTGATGTTTTTCCGTTTGAAATTTAAAAAATAAAAACAAGGCAATACTGGCTTTGTCATAACCGACTGAATGCAGATGTTTTTCTTTCGGTTTCGCTTTCCTTTTTGCTATAGTAGAAAGGTAAATAATATGAATGAGGAGTTTTATAATGCAAAAATTACAAGGTAAAACAGCCATTATTACAGGTGCAGGTCGTGGAATTGGACGGGCGACGGCGATTGCTTTTGCAAAAGAAGGCATTCATCTCGGCTTAATTGGAAGAACAATTGAAAACTTAGAAAAAGTGGCTGAAGAACTTGCGGAATATGACGTTGACGTTACGATTGCAGCTGCTGACGTTTCAAACAATGATTCCGTAATTTCAGCAGTCGAACAGATTAAATCTGAACGCGGTGCCATTGATATTTTAATTAACAATGCCGGAATTGGTAAATTTGGGAAGTTTTTAGAACTGTCTCCTGAAGAATTCAAAGGCATGATCGACATCAACTTAATGGGTGCGTATTATGTCACAAGAGCTGTTCTTCCTGGTATGGTTGAAAAAAATTCAGGTGATATTATTAATATTTCTTCCACAGCTGGCGAAAGAGGCGGCCCTGTAACAGCAGCTTATAGTGCGTCTAAATTTGGGCTCATTGGACTTTCTGAATCACTGATGCAAGAAGTTCGAAAGCATAATATCCGCGTTACAGCGCTCACACCAAGTACCGTAGCGACTGATTTAGCATTCGCTGAAAACTTAACAGACGGCAACCCTGACAATGTGATGCAGCCAGAAGATTTAGCAGAATTAATGGTCGCACAATTAAAACTAAATCCACGTGTTTTTGTAAAATCAGCAGGATTATGGTCGACAAATCCTTAATTTCAAATACGAAAAAGCTCCTATTTAGCGTCATGCTTTATAGTGAGCTTTTTTAATTTGTAAAACGACAAGTATTCAATGGTCATTGATTTTCTCCCTTACTCTTTTCAACCTCATCCTTTTTTCTGTCTCTTAAGTTGATTCACTCAATTATTCTACCTTAGTAAACACTTGGAATTCATACTTAGCTAGATGTGACAATATCATGATAGAACTACTTAAATCTTCAGACAAGAAAGGGATGAAAATGGAAGATAAGATGGAGAAAAGGTATTTAAATCGAGTGTTAATTGCAAGTCTTGTTGGAAGTTCTATTGAATGGTTTGATTACTTTCTATATGGAACAGTGGCAGCACTTGTATTTAACCAAATATTTTTCGTAACGGATGATCCGACAGTTGGTTTAATGCTTGCTTACGCTTCGTTTGCATTGGCATTTTTCATTCGGCCATTTGGCGGTATTATTTTCAGTCATATTGGCGACCGGATTGGCCGTAAGAAAACGTTAGTTATTACTTTGAGTATCATGGGACTGGCGACGTTCGGAATGGGATTACTCCCAACATATCAAGCGATTGGAATTTGGGCACCCATTTTACTCATTACATTAAGACTCGTCCAAGGATTAGGAATTGGCGGAGAATGGGGCGGGGCTTTATTGTTAGCTGTTGAATATGCACCACCTGAGAAACGTGGTTTATTTGGAAGTATTCCACAAATGGGCATTACAATCGGAATGATGCTCGGTACATTCGCTCTTTCCATAATGACACTTTTACCAGAAGGTTCTTTCATGACTTGGGGTTGGCGTGTTCCTTTCATTTTAAGTGCCCTACTCGTTATTTTTGGGCTATGGATTCGTAAAGGAATTGATGAAACACCATCATTTAAAGAAGTACAAGCAAAAGGTGAAATTCCAAAAGTCCCTCTCGTTACTACTTTAAGAACACACTGGCGAGAAGTACTTATTGCGATTGGCGCCAAGGTTGTTGAAACGGCACCTTTTTATATTTTCGGCACATTTGTCGTTTCTTATGCAACAACCTATTTAGACTTTTCAAATACTGCTGTACTGAATTCGGTAATGGTTGCAACAATTATTACTACACTATTAATCCCAGTAATGGGACGACTTTCTGATAAAGTCGGTCGAAAACCCTTGTACGTATATGGATCCCTTGGCATGATTTTATATGCTTTTCCATACTTTTGGCTTCTTAAACAAGGATCTGTAGCATTATTAACGATTGCAACAATCATTGGACTTGGCATTATTTGGGCTCCGATTACCGCAGTACTCGGAACTATGTTTTCTGAGATTTTCTCAGCAGAAGTTCGCTATACAGGTATTTCACTAGGCTATCAAATTGGTGCAGCTGTAGCTGGTGGAACAGCACCACTCGTTGCTACTGCTTTACTTGCAAACTTCAATAATTCGTATGTTCCTGTCGCACTTTATATTATCTTCACATCATTGATTTCATTAATCGCGATTTGGACTGTTAAAGACCGTCAAGGCCAAAAACTAGATATGTAAATTTTCAGGAGGGCTAACTATGTTAATCATTAACGAAGCAGAAATTCAGTCAATTTATGGTATAAAAGATGCTCTAGTAGATGTAGAAAGAATTTTAAAAGCAAAAGCACATCATCAAATTGATAATCCTAATCGGACTGTCATCGAATTTCCTGAACGAAGCGCATCTTCCCTTTATATGCCTAGTGCTGATTTAGTAGATGACATTGCAACAATGAAAGCAGTGACAATTTTCCCTGAAAACCCAGAAATTGGTAAACCTACGACACAAGGTGTTATTCTTATTACAGACGCTAGAAATGGTGAGCATTTAGCATTAATAAACGGTTCTTATTTAACACGTTTACGAACCGGTGCACTAAGTGGACTTGCAACTGATCAATTAGCAAGAAAAGATTCAGAGACACTTACTGTAATTGGTACCGGCAGAATGGCTTTTGAACAAGTATTAGGTGTATTAGCTGTTCGTTCAATTAAAAGAATGTTACTTGTGAATCCAACAAAAGCAAAAGCAGAACAATTTAAAGAGAAGCTACGTCTATTTGGCATTGATGAAGAAATTGAATTTGAAATTATTCGCGATGTTTCAAATGCAGTACGGCAAGCTGACATTATTTGCTGTAGTACCCGGGCAAATGAACCTGTTTTTGATGGAAATGTTATTCAGCCAGGAACACATGTGAACGGGGTCGGTTCTTATTTACCACATATGCGAGAAGTCGATTTTGAATTTATTCAGCGAGCCAGTAAAATTGTGGTCGATGATTTAGAAGGCATTAAAGAGGAAGCTGGAGAACTTATTCATGCGAATGAACAACCAAATTGGAGCTTTGATTATCTTCATGGTGAACTAAAAGCACTTACTACAAATCAAATTGAAGGTAGAAACAATCCAGAGGAAGTTACATTTTTTAAATGTGTGGGTGCTGCATATTTTGATTTAGCTGTTGCAAAAGGAGTTTATCAAAAAGCAACTGAATTAGGAGTTGGCACTCAAGTTGATTTATAATTAATACCAGCAAGAGCATGGTCTATATATCTTAATGTACAATAATGAAAAACCGAGACAAAACTTGAAATAAAGCTTGTCTCGGAATTTTCATAACGTAATCTGTTTTTAAAACAACTACCCAACGGCTATTAACTTTCTACTGGCTCTTTTTGAATTAATGTAAAGAACACGATGACACCAATGAGCGCTGTTGAGAATAAAATGGCACCCATTGGAACTGCAGATGCTTCGTTAATGCCTGCAAGTGGTGAAAAGAAAGCACCTAATAATAAAGAGATCATGCCTAAAATCGCACTTGCACTTCCAGCACGATGCCCTTGCTTGGCCATCCCAAGCGTAAATGTACTTGTAATAATCATACCAATCGTAATCATATAAACAAAAATTGAAATGACAAGTGATGCGAGAGGTCCTTCAATTATCGTCATGATTAATAAGACAGACGTTGCAATTAAAGCAACAATCACTGCAATTTTAAGCAAGTTTTTCTCCGTAATGATTCCACTAAAACGACCAATTATATAACTTCCCGAAATAATCGCTAGCCCGTTAATACCGAACAAAATACTAAATGTTTGCGGTGAAACACCGTAAATATCTTGGTAAACAAAAGGCGTTCCCGATACATATGCAAAACTTCCACCGTGAACAAATCCAACAACAAGTGCATAACCGATAAACGACCGATCTTTCATCAAACTCCCCATCGTCTTCAGCGAAGCACCAATCGAACTCGGCTGACGCTTCTCGACTGGCAAAGTCTCTTTTAACTTCCAACCAGCAATCACGACAATAAAAAAACCAATAAAAGCTAAAGCATAAAAAATACTTCTCCAATTTGTAAATTCAAAAGATAATATCGCACCCCCTGCAATCGGTGCAAGCATCGGTGCAACTGCGTTAATGACCATTAATAACGCAAAAAACTTCGTTAATGCTTTCCCGTCAAATACATCTCTTACAACAGTACGTGAAAGAACAACACCACCTGAAGCGGTAAAACCTTGTAAAAATCTCGCAGCAATTAATACTGTAATATTTGGTGCCAAAGCACATAAAATTGACGCCAAAACAAAAAGAAATAGCGAGATTAATAAAGGTTTTCTTCTCCCTTTAGCATCACTAATCGGGCCAATGACCAACTGACCAAGTGCAAGGCCAAGCAAGCAAGCCGTTAAACTTGTCTGTACAAGCGTCGCGCTCGTTTTTAAATCATGTGTAATGCCTGGAAAACTCGGTAAATACATATCAATATTAAGCGGTCCTAGGAATGCTAATAAGCCGAGCAGTAAAGCAAGTCCCAAGCGCGTCTTTCCGGTTGGATTCTGCAAAGCAGTTCCTTCTTTTTCTAATAAAATAAGTCATCACTCCTAACTTTTCTATTCTAAGCATTTTAGAGTCGTTTGTTAAGGATTTTGAGGTATACAAAAATAATATTCTTTCCCACTACAATAACCTGAAAATTAAATGTATAGTGATGATTAGACGTTCAATGATAAGGACTGATTCTTATGAAAAAAACCATTTGGATTCCAATCATTGTTTTCTGCATGATTAGCTTACGTCATCACCAAAAAATCCATGATGTCAAAATTATCTACCGCTACTTGGGCATTCCAATGAATATGAAAGTTTCCACAACTAATCTCTAACATGCACAAAAAATGTGACTGCCATTATTGACAGTCACATTTTCTACAAGTAAAAACCAAGCGCTTGAAAACCAAAGTAAAAAGAAAGTAAAGCGAGTAAACTAAAGACAAGAGACTCCACTTTACTTCCTGTTCTTGTCGTGACTGGAAAACGTACAGTTAAACGAACTGGGAAAAATAATTTAATACCATTTTTCGTTGCCATGTCTAACAAATAATGGCTCACCATTCCAACGATCACACCCGTTTTAATCACATCACTTGAAATCACCGCATTCATCAGCACACTTACAATGAGTAAAAAAAGCAAACTATGGGTGAATGTACGATGCCCAAATACTGTATTAATTATTTTTGATAAAATTGGTAATCGTTTTCCAATTCTACTTCCACTATGACAAATATCAGGTAACAAAGCCCCAACAATTCCTGCTCCCACCATCACCATCGGACTTTCACCCGAAAATTGAGCATAAGCAAGACTGGCTGCAATACCCCCTACAATATGTGTGTTCCCTGTCAAAACTTTCTCTCCTTCAATACACTTCACTGCATTCACTAAAAATTATAGTTCAATATCTAATTGAATCATACGTTCGGTTTCATTGCAATAAATTTTACAGTTCAGATAACCTGATTATATAAGGAGAAGCCGTCAAATAAATTTAATGTCAAAAAATCCCGTAACGAGATTTTACTCATTTACGGGATTTGTATACGTGTGATTAATAATAAGGCGAAATTAAAATATAAACAAGAACGCCTGTTAAACTAACATATAACCAAATTGGCATTGTCCAACGTGCAATTTTACGATGGCGATCATTTTCCATATTCCACGCACGGGCCACACTCGTTAAAACAAGCGGAACAATCGCCGCTGCAAGAACAATATGTGTGATTAAAATAAAGTAATAAAATCCTGCAATGAACCCTTCCCCGCCAAATGGAGTAGATGGTGCTAAAAAGTGGAAAGTCACATACGACACTAAAAATAGTGAAGTCGATCCCAATGCCGCATAGATAAAACGACGATGAACAGTGATATTTTTCTTTAAAATAGCGACCAACGCACAAACTAAAAAGACAAATGTAAAACTATTAAAGATCGCATTCATAAGCGGTAAAATCGTAACATCAAATGCATCAAAATCTTCATAACCGGGCATGCCTGCCAAGACACCAATCGCGCCAATTAAAATAATCGAAATAATGATAATCGCTGGTTTATAATTTCGTTTTTGGAAATTTGCGCTCGTATTTTCTACTTTATTCATTTTATATTCACTCCGATATTCGATTCTCTCTAAACATATTACCACACACCTTCCAGACAAACTATGTAAATGTAGTCTTTTTGCATCCATCCGATTCAGATATGACAATTTTATGGATATGTGACTCCCAATATCCCCCTGAATAAAAACAAGAAAATCGTTCATCTTAAAGTTATATCCAGTAAAGGAGGTTTTTCCAATCGGAAGAGATGATCATAAAGGAAAAAGTAATCAATCTAATTCTTTACCACAAACACCGAAAAATCAAATTCTCCAACCAGGTCAGATGAAAACAGAATTTGCGAAAGAATTTACAGCACAACCTAAAACAAAACCCCAACAAAATAAAAGAAAGAAAACGAATGACTAACTCGGGTGGACAAAATGAAAAAGATTTTCTTCATCATAAGTGTTGCATTGTTTATATTTGTTCTCGGAATAACCACGCCAACATCACCCATTCCTACAACTTCACAGATTCCGGTCGATTTTGAAAAAGAAAGTTTATTACAACAAATTCAAACATACGCGGAGGAAAACAATCGTCCTTCAGTTGATGCAAAAATTGATCGTGTATGGAAATTAGTCCCCGGATATAACGGACTGGAAGTGAATATTGAAGAGAGCTATTTAAATATGTGGCCACATGAAAATTTCAATGAGAATTTACTTATTTTCAATGAAATTTCTCCAGAAGTGCATTTAGCTGATTTACCACCTTCCCCTATTTATAAAGGGAATCCAAAAAAGCCTATGGTCACATTTTTAATAAATGTCGCGTGGGGCAATGAATTTATTTCGCCTATTTTAGAGACATTAAAAAAACATGATGTACACGCAACTTTTTTCTTTGATGGGAGTTGGGTAAAAAAGAATCCTGATTTAGCGCAAACGATTGATGCAGGAAATCATGAAATTGGTAACCATGCTTATAGCCATCCAGATTTGAAAAATTATTCTCGAAAACAAACAATAGAAGAGCTACAAAAGACAAATGACGTCATTGAAGAAACAATAAACCGTACACCAAAATGGTTTGCACCCCCGAGTGGCAGTTTCACAGAGGAAACTGTGAAAATCGCCCGAGAACTTGAAATGTATACGATTTTATGGACAGTCGATACAATTGATTGGCGAAATCCTAACACATCGGAAATGGTAAACCGCGTTGTGTCGGAAGTCCATCCAGGTGCAATGATTTTAATGCATCCTACAAAACCAACTGCCGAGGGACTTGACCAAATGATTCAAGAAATAAAAGAAAAAGGATATGAACTCGGAACAGTTTCTGACATGATGAACGAAAAACGCATTCGAAAATAAGATAAGGCTGCCTGTGAAAAATCCTTACTTTTCACTGACAGCCTTAATCACTTCTACGCATTTTTACTTTGACATCATCAATTCTTTTGTATCATGTCCTTTAAATGTCACCGTCAACTTCATCGTTTGATAGTCAATGACTTCAAAAGCTTTCGATGTTTCTTTCACCATATCTTCATCATCCATATCTGCGTTTAAGTCCAATTCTTTAAAGATTGGATCGAGCTTATCCATCGCTTCATCACCATGTAAATAAACGTCATCAATTTTACTTTCATAAACCGCTTCTGTTTTATCCGTTTTTTCATCGTACCTACTGACGAGCGCTTCTTTCATCTCTGTCGTATCAAACGTCACATTAAACATTGTAAACCCATATTCCTCACCAAGCGATTTCGCGTCCTCATCTTCTTTCTCCGTCACAAGACTTCGATTTGTACAGGCAAGAAGCAAAATACTTGTTAAAAGTAAAAGTACAGCCAGTTGAAGGTTTTTTTTATTCAACGAAATCCCTACTTTCTTAACAGTTAGCCTTAGGTTAACCGAAAGTAAGAAAAGCTATACCAAAATTTTCTTGGTTACGATAACCGATTTATTCGAAATTAACTTCTAACGCAACCGGACAATGATCACTGCCCATGACCTCCGTATGAATCGAAGCACTTTCTAGGAATGGCGTTAATCTTTCTGATGTAATAAAATAATCGATCCGCCATCCGATATTCCTTTCACGCACTTTATTCATATACGACCACCAAGAATAGGCTCCTTCTTTTTCCGGATAGAAATAACGAAAAGCATCTACAAATCCAGCATTTAAAAGCTTCGTCATTTTACCTCGCTCTTCTTCGGTGAAACCTGAATTTCCACGATTTGATTTTGCATTACGAAGATCAATTGCTTCATGGGCAACATTCAAATCTCCACAGTAAATGACCGGTTTCTTTTCATCTAACTCATTCAGATAGATATACATCTCCTCTTCCCACTGAAGTCGATAAGGTAGTCTTGCCAATGTACGCTGAGCATTTGGTGTATATACATTGACGAAATAAAACTCTGCAAACTCCAATGTAATAATCCGACCTTCTTCTTCTAATTCCTTATCCCCCACACCATAATGTACAGTTAAAGGTTTTTCTTTTGTAAAAATAGCCGTACCTGAATATCCTTTTTTCACAGCATAATTCCAATACTGGTAATACCCTTCTATCTCTAAATCGATTTGTCCTTCTTGTAGTTTAATTTCCTGCACTGCAAAAATATCAGCATTTACTTTATGGAAATAATCCAAAACCCTTTACGCACACAGGCACGTAAACCATTAACATTCCATGAAATGAATTTCAAAATCATCATCTCCTTTTTCCTTTTCGATAAGCATAACAAATTTCCTATAGCTTTCTCTCTTATATTTTCACAAAAGAAAAAAGCAACCTCTCCCAATTAGGTTACTTTATTGAACTATTCAATTTAAAAACAACGCCTCATTCCATCCACGCATTCATCCGGCGATATAAAGAGGTTGAAGGAGTTGATCCTCCTCTTTCGATATTACTCAAATAAGAGGTTGAAATATCTAATTCATGAGAAACATTTTGTAAAGTAAGGCCTAATTTCAATCTTTTTCTTCTAAATTCCTCCCCTATGTCTGCATCAATTTTATCTGTTTGTGCTAATAAAGGGGGCTTTTTTTGATTGCCACTCGATTTTTTTCTTTCTAATGGTTGATAGTATTTCCTAATATCATCAGGCGGCGCAATAATAATTGTTGCGTCTTGCCAAATTCTGAACCACCCTCTTTTCAGCATATTGTCTTCATCCCATTGATCGTATTGCCAGAAGGTAATGACGCCTTCTTCTAGTAAAACATCTAATGCTTTTTCTAGTCGCTCGCGAATGCGCGACGGAGTTTGGGATTGACGCTGAACATCAATCTTTTCTAATAATGTACTTATTTTATGAGGTTGAAGATAACTTCCTTTGCGCGCTTGTGTTCTCCAGCGCCAACTTAAATAGCGAATTAGTTTTTTCTCCCATTTTCTTTGATACGGGTTATACTCAATCGCTTGTTTAGGTAATAACTTCACTTGTCTACCCGAACCACTTAAAAAAGGTTCAAACACTTTTCCCATAGTAAAGACAAACCGTTCTGGTATTTCAGCATCGTTGAATCGATATTCATTCCCTTTTAAATCTTTAAAATGAAGCGCTCGTCCCTTCATTGATTTTTTCATTCGTTTTCCTTTTTCGTATACAACAACATCTTCCATTTCAATCCATAAATCTTGCAAAATTGACAACGCTTTCAAAACTTGTTGTCGTTGTTTTGTTTCATATCCTCCTCTTCTACCACTCCCTCCTAACTTTGGCTTTAAACCACGAAGGTTTAATAAATCATCAAATTGAATTTCTATACCATCTTGAATCATTGTCGATTTCGCCAAATAAATATGGCATAACGCATCGAAAATATCTACATCTAATTCCGACAATATTTCAACTTGTTGCCAAATTTGGCTTAGCCATGTAGACGTTAATCTACTTTCCTCATCCAATTTTAATTGCACAGTTCCTTTTAACAAATTATTAACGATTTTCGCTTTAGGCCATTGATACTCATCGTATCGCTTAAACACTTGATTCGACAGCGTTTCGATGATAGATTGATAAATCACATTGCTCATCACGAGTAAATTTCGGTTTTTCACAAGCGATTCAAACTGTTGTTGTTTTTCAGTTTGTCCACTCATTCCTAACAAGTCCGCGATATATGCGATGGATCCTTTTTCTACATCCGACGTGATTATCACCTCAGAAATCCACTTTTCTATATAAGAATTGACAAGGCGTGTAAATTCATTCATAAAACGGTCATTTTCAGAGAAGTTTTTGTTCATTTTTTGAAAGAAAAGTTGATTTAATTCCTTTTGATTGATTGTACGTAAATGTTCATATTCAAATACTTGAATCATTTCATCAATCACATAGTGGGATAAATATTTTTTAAACCAATCATTAAATTTTTCCCAAGCTTTTTCATCAAGTATTCGTGTGTTTTGATGTAACATCGATTCGTATTTATGAAATAATTTATTTAATAAATCCCATTTTAATTTGGTCTTATTTTTCAATATAGGGACTAAGTAATTTTCATACTCACTAAAGAATTTAGCGACCATAAACTCTGTAATCCTTAGTAACATTTCGTTTCTCGCTCGCATCCTTAGTTTATAAAACAATTCAACATTCTCTTCGTAAGCATGCTGCCAGACAATAAATGTTTCAGAATTAACCCTTGGAAAAACATGATTATGATTTACTTTTTCCTTTAATTTTTTTGTTGGAAATTCAATTAAATATTGATAGTCAAAACGATTTGGCTGCCGATCATATAGTATAATAACTTGGAAATCAGTAATTTTATCGACTAATATTTCTAAGTTGTTTTCTTTACTACTAACCTCATTTGAAAGGATGCCATAATCTGTCAAACTCATTCCCCCTTAATACTCTATTGAAAATATCGTAACATACGATATAGAATTTTACCATGCCACACTTCACTCAATTGCAAATATTTAAACACTTCACAAAAAGCTATCGCAAAGTCTATTTTATAGAAACTTTACAATAGCTTTTATTTTAGACTATCCTAAATCTTTTATCTGATTTCCTCTTTTTCTAGCGGAGGAGGAACGGCTGATTTACTCAATAACTCATCGTCTTTATGAATCCCTGGGATTGTGCGTGGAATCAGCGGTAAAAATAACAACGCAATGACGATTAACCCCATAATTACCCAAGACGTCTTCGCCATTGCTTGCACGTTATTTCCACTTACACTGAAAATATTAAAGGCAACGAGTGCAAAGGAAGCCCCCATTCTTTGTGCAATGTTTTCAATGACTGTATTTGTAAATGTAACGACGTTAATTCGCTCTGTTGCGGCTTTAGATACAACAATTCCTTTAATCGCAGGTGTTTGAAATCCAGATCCGATTCCAATCAAACTCATCGATATAAATAAATAAGAAAATGTCGTTTCTATATGCACAAATGATAACATAATAATCCCGATTGAAAACATTGAAATTCCTGTCCCAATAATGACGCGAGCTGAAAAATACTTTAAAACTCTTCCACTAAAATAAGCAGCTAAAGACGTCCCTAAGAAAATCGCCATCTGCAGAAACCCAACAACAGTTGCAGATTTTCCTTGAACGTTTTGCACAAAGAAAGTGAGTAAATACATGACTCCTGAATAGCCCAAAAAGATAAATACAGCAATCGTTGTAGGCACCCAAAAGTTTCGGTTACCAACATACTCAATATCTAATAGTGGTTCGGCTTTCTTTTTCTCTACAAATACCAATGAAATTAAAGCGATGATGAAAATAATAAGCGAAGGAATCCACATCCCGGATTGCACACCAAACCCATTAATAAATGTCGGGATTGTCAATAAGCCGACTAACAATACGATGACAAAAAACAAGCCTGCTACATCTAGTTTTTGTCGCTTCTCTATTTTAACTTGCGGCACAAAAGAAAATAAAAGAATTGCAATCACACCGAGTATTGAAGTAAATACAAAACTTCCTTGCCAGTTAATCGTATCAACAATTGAACCGCTAATTACTGGTCCAAATAAGGCGCCGATTGTTGAAAACGCCATAAACGTTCCAATTCCTTTTCCTCTTTGCGTACCTTTCATAAACTTTCCTGCATAGGCAACGCCAGAAGGAGCGATTGCAGCACCCGAAATCCCTTTAAAAAATAAACCGAGTACCAATACCCAAAATGAAAAAGATAAGGCAACTAATAGTGAACCAATCACCATAAAAATACCACCGATAATAATGACTAGTTTTAATCCAAAAGAATCACCAATCCAACCTAGTAATGGTTGAAAACCCGTTAATCCGACCGCTAATCCTAATTGCATCCAAACTGCATAACCTGGTGTCAAATTAAATTCTTGTAACATATGCGGATAAGCCGGTAGATGTGTTGCTAAACTTAACATAATAAAAAAGGCACCAAAGCAAATAAAATAAAAACCCCGGTTCACCGAATTGTCTTCAATTTCAACTGTGTTCATCGCGTACCCTCCTTAGTTTATCATCATTAGTTTTCTAGTTTTGTCACATTATTTTAAAGGGAAAGAAGACCCGCATAATGAATTTATAAACTTCACATATAACGTGAGATCGCTTACAACATTCCTTTATGCAGGTCTTTATCTATTTATCTTTTATTCATTAACATTCATCACACAAGCTTTTTCATATGTGTAATCTAAAATGGAGTCCGATCCATACCCACTTTCTTTCACACCGCTAAATGGTAAGTCTACACCCACCATTCCATACGTATTTACCCAGACATTTCCTGCTTCGAGTCGATCCACTAAACGATGTGCTTTTCCTAAATCTTTTGTCCACACACCCGCTGCGAGGCCGAAGTTCGTATCATTCGCAATTTGAATCGCTTCCTCTTCTGTCTCAAATGGAATCGCTACAGCGACAGGACCAAAAACTTCTTCCTTGCAAATTTTCTGATCCATATTCTCAGCTTTTATCAATGTCGGCTCTACCCAATAACCATTCGCGTATTCCGGCTGTTCCGGTAACAACACTTTCCCGCCGTATTTACCGCCAAAGACAATTTCACCACCATCTTGAGTGGTTTCATCAATATAAGAACAAACTCGCTTATATTGTGCTTCATTCGCAATTGGGCCCATTGTATTCGTCGTATTTAATGTATCTCCAAACTTCACGTACGCTTTATCAGTCATATATTGCTTTACACGTTCAGTCACTTCGTCATAGATGGAACGCTGAATAAGAATTCTTGAACCCGCAACGCAAATTTGTCCTGCGTTACGTGTATAAATCCCATTCATGACACCTTGCACTGCTTGCTCAATATCGGCATCTGCAAAGACAATATTTGGAGACTTTCCGCCTAATTCAAATACCAAGGACTTCGGTGAATGTGCTGTTGCTTTTGTAATGATTTCAGCAGTCGCTTTTGAGCCTGTTAAACTCACTTTATTCACTTCTTTATGGCCAACTAAATAATTACCAATGTCTTTTCCTGTACCAGAAATGACATTGAGCACACCCGGAGGCAATACTTGTGCTAGCAACTCACCATATCGTAATGAGCCAACCGCAGCATGTTCTGATGGTTTAATAATGACTGTGTTTCCACCCGCTAGGGCATAAGCAGCTTTCATCGTAAATGTGAAGAGCGGCGCATTCCAAGGTAAAATACCAACGACAACACCGTACGGTTTTCGCATTGTAAAACCAAAGTTTCCACCGCCTATTTGAACCGTTCTACCTTGCCCACCTAAAAGGGCAGCTGCACCTGCTGCATCGTACCAAATTTGCTTTAAGACGACTGCCAAATAACGATACTCGTCGATCACCCAACCATTGTTTTTCGTTTCTAATGTTAAGAGTTCTTCGGCGTGTTCTGAAATCATATCTCCAATTTCACGCAAATAATCGCCACGAGTGCGGGCGGGTAAACTAGACCAGCCTGCAAATGCTTTTCGTGCAGACTGAATCACTTGTTCCGCATCTTCTTCTTTACTTAATGGGATTTTCGCCCAAGCTTCACCAGTGGCAGGATTAATACTACGAGCCATTTCTCCTTCTTGTGGTTTACAAGTTTCTCCGTTTACAACATTAAAGTATTCTTTTAGTTGACATGACTCATTAACTTTTTGCATGCCTTTCCTCCTTCCTGTAACCAACCTAATGAGTCGGCTACTTGTTCTTGATAATAAGCGGTAGAACCTAAATATTGCTGGTAATAATGTGCACGTTTTAAATATAAATGACAGTCAATTTCTTCCGTAAAACCAATCCCACCATGTATTTGAATATTATGCGAAGCGGCCTCTATAAATTTTTCAGTCGCCGTAAAGCGAGCGCTATAGATGGTTGCTTCTCGGTCGGCTTCTTCCGTTTCCAATACCCAATTGGCATAATAACTTAAAGAGCGAGCAATTTCTAAGTTCACTTTCATATCAACAATGTTATGTTTAATCGCTTGGAAACGACCAATCGGCTGTCCAAACTGTTCTCGAATCTTTGCATATTCTGTTGCCATATTCACAACACTCTCCATCGCGCCTACTAAATAAGAACTGAGTGCAGCATTGAAATACAATAATCCTTCTTGAAAAGTGCCCCATCCCTTATTTAATTCCCCTAAAACTTGCCCTTCTTTTATTTCCAGTTGGTTAAACGAAATTTGTACTACATGTTTTGCTTCATCAAAAGAGGCTTGCTTTTCGATTGTCAGCTCATCTGCAGCATCGATTAGTACTAAAGATAAACCATCTTCTTGCTCTTCTAGTTTTGTTCGCACTAATATTAAAAACGTATCCGCTAACTCTCCTTCAGGTACTAGCGTTTTTGTTCCGTTTAATACGTACCCATTCTCTTTGCTTTCCAAAGAGCATTGAATGCCTTGCGGTGAAAAGTCGTGGAACGGCTCCAACACAGCCAGAGAAATAGATTTTTCTCCTGTCGCTATTTTAGATAAATACTTCTCTTTTTGTGTTTTCGTCCCATATTTTTTAATGAGTGGAACAGCAAGTGCAGCTGTCTCTAAAAACAAGCCAGGGATAAGTGAACGGCCTAATTCTTCAAATGTCGGAACAAGATCTAGTGCTTCTAAATCTAATCCCCCGTATTCTTCTGGAATATTAATCGCCGTACATCCAAGTTCTGCGAGTGTATTATATAATTTCTTTAAATTTTCTGGTTGATGATCAATCATTTCGCGCGCAATCTTCGTACCTCCGAAACCATCTAACATTTTCCGAATATGTCCCCGAAACATCTCTTGCTCTTCTGTCAATGAAAAGTCCATTTTCTTCCCTCCACTTTCTACTCTATATTTCCACTACTTAAACCATGCAGTTTATTCAGTAGGAGCTTCAATCTCCTACTGAATAAAGAATAGACAAAATGTTTAATTTAACGTCCCATATCTTTCGGTAATCCTAGCACTCTCTCACCAATTGTATTGCGCTGAACTTCACTCGTTCCCCCGCCAATTGTTTGCCCAAATGAAGCTAAAAATAAATTTTGCCATTTTGTATCCTGCGGGGCACTTTCTTTCCATAAAACTCCTTGATGTCCTTGGATTTCCAGTGCAAAAGCAGACAGTTCCTTCGTTAGCTCACTCACAACTAACTTATCAATCGAGCTTTCTGGGCCAGGATGTCCATTTTTAATGGTTGTTGTTAAATTTCGGTAATAATTTAATAACGATCCGCGAACACGAGCGTAGAAGCTCGCTAACTTTTGTCTGATTTCAGGTTTTTTAATTAACGGTTGACCGTTTATTTTATACTGTTGTGTTAATTCGACGGTTTCATTAAACTGTTGCTCTAAACTAAATAATTCAGCACCAATTCCTGTTCTTTCATGTAACATTAAAGCGATTAGGACACGCCATCCATTATCTACTTCGCCTACAATATCTGAGTCATGGGCGGTCGCGTCTGTTAAATACACTTCATTAAAATCTTTTCGTCCATCCATTTGAACAATCGGTAAAGTCTCTACTCCCGGTTGATCCATATCTACTAAAAATACAGTAATGCCGCGATGCTTCTTCTCAGGATGTGTACTCGTTCTCGTGAGGATGAAACATTTATCTGCCACATGACCAAAACTAGTCCATACTTTTTGTCCGGTAATTTTCCAGTTTTCTCCGTCCTTCAACGCACGCGTTTTAATCGCTGTTAAATCCGATCCTGCATTTGGCTCAGAATACCCTTGGCACCAAACTTCCTCACCTGTTAATATTTTCTTTAAATATTTTTCTTTTTGCTCTTCTGTACCGATATCAATTAACGTAGGGCCAACCATGTGAATCCCAATATAGTTAATGAGAGGAGGTGCTTTTACTTTTACCATTTCTTGATGGTAAATAATTTCTTCCATCAAAGTCGCATCTCGTCCACCATATTTTTTAGGCCATGCGATTGCGGCCCATCCGCCTTCATAGAGTTGCCTTTGCCAGTCTCTTAAAAAACGAGAGTACTCTTCTAAGTCTTCTGGCAAGTCTCTTTTCCCTTTAAGCCATCCTTCTGGAAGATTGTTTTCTAACCACGTACGCAGTTCTTTTCTAAATTTCTCTTCTTTTTTCGTGAAAGAAAAATCCATTCATCTTCATCCCTTTCTACGTCTATTGCTATCAGTCGTTAATCGGCGTCCATTGTGGAAGTGCTCTTTCATCTGTAATATCTTCCCAAATCATTTGGACAGGCATGCCAATTTGAATATCATTTATGTCACAATTTAAGACATTACACATAATTTTAACTTCAGGTACTTTCTCTAATTGCGCTTGTGCAATAATCGTTGGAAGATCATCTTGGAAACCTGGTAAAAATGGACGGTAACTAATAATATAAGAATAAATTTGCGCTTTCACATCATTACCCAAGTTTTCCCAGACTACATTTTCACTTCCACAACGCGCACAACTAGGTCCTGGGGGATGTGCGTATGTGTTACAATCATTGCATTTTTGTAGTGCAAGCCGATGCTCGTCTGCTGCGTTCCAATAAGCTTTATTATCTTGATCTTTTAATGGAATTGGTTTTTGATAAGTCATCTTAGCCCTCCTAGTTTCTTAAAATCATTGCACCTGCTAAATCCGGTCCACTCCAGCCAGTACAAATCCCAATCTCACAAGCTTCAACTTGGCGATTCGTATCTTTATATTCATGACGAAGTTGTCTAACAATTTCAATTGTGTTATTCATCCCGTGCGTATAACCTTCTGCCAACATGCCACCTGCTGTATTCGTCGGGAGTTGCCCACCTATATTTAGATTTCCTTCTGCAACAAAATCGCCTACCTCACCACGCGGGGCAAGTCCATAAGCCTCTAATTGGCGAAGCACGACCCAACTAAAACAGTCATAAATCGCCGCAACTTGAACATCTTCTGGTTTTATACCAGCATTTTGATAGAGTTCTTTTCCAACATAATCAGCAGCGACTTGGTCCACATCATTCCAATAATGGGCGTGTGGATGACATTGCCTTAAAGACATCCCCATAATATAAACTGGTTTTGACTGACAATCTTTTGCACGTTCAGCTGACGTAACAATAATCGCATTTCCTTCATCGAGTTCTAAACAAGAATCGTGAATATTAAATGGATAACTAATATCTGGCGTTTCAAGATAACTTTCCATCGTTAAAGGTTTCCCATGTAAAAATGCTTTCGGGTTACGCTGGGCATGCTCATAAAAGCTTAAACAAACATGACCTAAATGTTCTTTCGTAATCTCTCTTTCATGCATATGTCGTGTAGCGAACATGCCAAACCATTGGGATGGACTCGCTGAACCATACGGAATAATGAAACTCCCACCAGGAAGTGCTGTTTGTAGCATGTCGGGATCGTATCCTCGTCCAACTCGCTGACCAGAACTTCCATTCATAGAACGGTAAATTAAAACCGTATTTAACATACCTGCTTCAATTAAGGCGATCGCATCACCGATTAACATTTCCGTACTACTTCCGCCGCCTAAAATGTCTTTTACATACTTAGGCCTTACACCTAAATACGTTGCCAGCTGATGCGAAGTACATGAATCGTTTTCGTTATAACTCATAACGCCATCAATGTCTGTCGCTTCTAATCCCGCATCTTTAAGCGCTGCTCTTGAAGCATCTAATGCCAAATGAAGGGGTGTTGTCCCTGAATTTCTTGACCGTTCACTTTCCCCAACCCCGACGATGGCATAGCGGTTATTGATCTTCCCCATAAATGATTCCTCCTATTTCCCTTATTTCCGTTTACGCTAACTCTAAAGTCGCACTTCCCGATCCAACGATTTCCCCTGATTGTTTCTCTGCCGTTAACGTTAAAGCAAGGTAATTCTTTTCATTTTCTTCATATTTTCGTTCTACAATTCCTGAGCATTTTATTTCATCGCCTGGAAATGTCATCTTTCCAAAACGCATTTTGAAATTAACGACTTTCGCTTGTTGGGTTGCGATGTTCATGACATACTCGCCTAAAAACCCCATCACGAGCATCCCATGCGCAATAACCCCATCCATTCCTATCTTCTGAGCAAATGCATCATCTAAATGGAGCGGGTTAAAATCTCCTGAAGCACCTGCATATTGTGCAAGTTGCACTTTTGTAATGGGCGGCTTTACCATCGGCTCTAATTTTTGATTCGTAGTTAATTTTGTTAAAGTCATTTCTTTAATCACTACGCTTCCTCCTAACAACTTTACTAGTCTACTAATGGTCGATAAATAATATTCATCCGACTCACACAGACCAATTCGCCTTCTTCGTCTTTCATTTCTGTATCTAGTACTAAAAACTGCATCTTCCCACTTTTTCCTTCACGATCATATAAATCGCTTACTTTCATTTGACACAGTAAGCGGTCTCCCGGTCGAATTGGTTGATAATAAATAAATTCTTGCTCGCCGTGAAGCATTCGCCTGTGATCGAGTTCTAAAGGAAGTTCCACATCTCCTTCATTCATTGCTACTGGAAATGTCGGCGGAACAATCACTCCTTCATAAGCTGATGCTTCTGCATATTTTTCATCTTTGTACAGTAAGTTCTCGTCTCCAATTGCCGTACTAAACTGGCGAACATGACGATTTTCTACTTCAAATATATACGGCTCACTTGTTAAACCAATTACGCTTTTATTTAAATCCATGATGCATCCCCCCTTTCAATCATTTCGTGATAATTAATGCATCTGCTGCTGTTACACCATTTTCATAGACAATCAAAGGATTAATATCAATTTCTTTTATATCATCTCGATAGTCTTGAACGAGTGTTGAGACTTTAAGTAACACATCAATAATGGCTTCTTGATCTACTGGCTTTTTATTTCGCACACCTTTTAATAATTCATGCCCTGTTAATTCTTCCATCATTTTGAGCGCGTCTTCTCTTGTGATAGGCGCTACTCTAAATGACACATCTTTAAATACTTCAACAAAAACGCCACCAAGTCCAAACATAATAACCGGGCCAAATGTTGGGTCAGTTGTAACACCAACAATCACTTCAATTCCTTCAGGAAGCATCTCCTGTACTGAAACACCGTGAATATTTGCTTCCGGGCAATGTTTTTTTGCACTTTCATAAATTTCTTGAAAAGCTTTTTTAACTTCCTCATCACTTGCTATATTTAATCGAATCCCATTCACTTCTGTTTTATGCGGAATATCAGGCGAATCGATTTTTAATACAACTGGATAGCCGATTTCATTTGCAAGTTGGACAGCTTTTTCTTCAGTATCGGCAACTCCATGCTTCGTTGTATGAATGCCATACTCTGCTAATACTTCACTAGATTGTGATTCACTAAGTGTTCGGTTTTCAGGTAATAAATGACGAATATTTTTCGTGATCTTTACATTTTGCTTTGGCTGTGCTTTTTCCTTCTTTGCTTTCCGGTAAGCCTCACTATAATCAACAAGCTTTGCCAGTCCGCGAATTGGATTTAAATCTCCAGTAATGACAGGAATACCATGGTCTTCTAAATACTGTGTGCCCTTTGGAATAGACATTCCTTCTAGCGGGAATGTTGTGACAAAGATAAATTTGTCAGACTCTTGACAAATCCTCACAAACTCTTGTAGTGACGGTGTATTTTCGTCCCAATTCATTGGAAATTCAGTGAAAATTATGGTATCTGTTTCAGGATCATTCGCCAATATTTTTAGTGGTTCTAAAAACAGTTCTGGGTTCGTAATTGCGGCCGCCGCTGTTAAATCAATTGGGTTTACAGCACTCGCATAATTTGGGATGTTTTTCTTAATTGCTTTTTGTATTTGCTCATTTAAAACGTGAATATTTAACCCATAAGATGCACAGCGGTCAGCTTCATTAATCCCTCTTCCACCAGAACTTGTGACAATTGCGGTATTTCTGCCTGCTGGTAATTTTCCTGATGAAAATAATTTAGAAAAGGAAATAATATCGTCATAGTCATCTGCGCGCACAATGCCAGTTTGTTTAAAAAATCCATCATAAATATTATCTGCGCCCGCTAATGAACCTGTATGAGAAGCAGCTGCTCGACTCCCTGCACTACTGCGTCCAGATTTCATAATGACAATCGGTTTATTAATTTCTAGCGCGTAATTGGCAAGTTCCCGTAATTTTTCTGGGTTCTTCTCTCCTTCTAAATAGCCACTGGCAACTTTTGTTTTCGAATCATGTAACATATATTCAATAACATCCGTAAAGGCGACATCGACTTCATTGCCAACGCTCACAAAATAATTAAATGTTAATCCTCGCTGGGCTGCGGCAATATAAGTTAACACACCAAATGCACCACTCTGCGTAACAAAGCCAACTTCACGCCTTTTTCCTAATGGAATATTCGTCAATCCAGGTGAAAATGTTCCCATTAACCCATTTGTTGTATTCAATAAACCTACACAGTTCGGTCCGACAATTCGAATATTGTATTGATCTGCAATTTTTTTCAAACGATTTTGCGCTTCGATTCCTTCTGATCCAATTTCTGAATAACCTGAAGCGAAAATAATCGCTGCTTTAACCCCATTTTTTGCACTTTCTATTAAACAATTTTCCACATGATTGATGCCTATACATAAAATGACTAAATCAACTTCTTTTGGCACATCTTCAATCGTTTTATAACAAGTCAAACCAGCAATTTTTTTAGATGTTGGATTAATTGGATAAATATCTCCTTCAAACCCTCCGTCTAATAATGCTTTTAGTTGTAAATAACCAATTTTATTCGTATTTTCTGAGGCACCATAAACTGCAATCGTACGTGGATGGAATAAACGATTTAACGCTAAATTCGAAAAACGCATTTCATTCATAATTTTCATCGGTCCGTCACCTCTCTGGTTTATTGAAATCCATTTGATAAACATCCTATCAAATCGATTTTTTCTACTAGAATTTCTTTTGTTGTTTAAGTTATTAATCTTATTAGATAGAAAAAAATCCTAGACATACGTAAGAACGTTTGCTAGGAATGGCTTCAAAAGATTTTATTTTTTTAAGCAATAAACTTAACCCCGACTTTCTAACAAGATAACCTCGACAAAGATGAAAGATAAACGCTTTTACTAAAAAGACGGTTTTGAAATGATTTATCCTCCATGTATTTTCTTTATAATCAGAAAAAATCTTTTCTACATTAAATATAGAAAAGATTTTTCATTTAACGTCTTATTCCAAAAGAAATTGACTCGTATTATCAATCAATTTTCTTTTTCTTCTTCTCTTTCTTCAAAAACATTTCATAAATTGGCTTTAAGGAATCTGCATTTAGATCGATATTATTTTCATGAGCATATTTCACAGCATGTCCAAGTGCGATTGTCATTGCGCCGGCGACACTCGCACCCGCGACCATGCCTGCACCTGGGACGAATTTTACAATTTGACGGAAAATCGTTTTTCCTATGTTTCCGACGACTGTCGCGATAATGAGCTCTCTCGCATTATCTTTAGAAATAGGTTTCCCGTACAATGTTGAAAGTCGAAGCATCAGCCCAACTTGAAGACCTGTGAGTGGTACAAAATCTGATCCTGGAATAGGAGATGCCCCGATTGCTGCGGCAGAACCACCGGCCGCGAGGATCCATCTATTCGCAGTCGCAGATTTATTTTTCATATTTTTTCCCATCAAAACGTCCTTTTTTTTAACCTCTAACACTTTAAGGATTTCATCTTGAAGCATGTCCATGTTTTCACCAGTACGAGATGCGATTGGGGTTACAGGATATGCATAATTGGTATGATCTTGGACGTACTTTACTAAATTTGGAATATCATCTGCTGCGTCAATTTTGTTTAACACGAGCACAATTTCTTTATTCACTTTACTAATTTTCTTTAATGAAGCAAGTTCTGTCTCTGATAACACTGTTCCCGCCGCATTTAAAAAGAATAAAATAATATCTGCTTCTTTATAAAATTTATGCGTTTCATCTGAATGTTCACGGACAATATCATCGAGTCCTGGTGTATCAACAAAAACAATATTTTCTTTATAAATATACTTCTTAATTTCTACTGTTTCCCCAGGCTTGGCACCGACTTCTGCTACAGGCTCTCCCATTAATTTGTTAATCGTAGAAGACTTCCCTGCGTTTATATCACCAATCATTGCAATTAATATTTCTTGCTCGAGTTGTTCACTGATTTCTTCAGACTTCTCATCAAATAAACGACTGAATTCTTCATCAGATATAATTTTTTCTTCATGATTCATTTTATTTCCCGCCTTTCGGACTATTTAGTTTATATTACTGGTCAAATGACCATATTTTCAATTAAAATTTAATCAGATTCCCTATTATGATTTTCTCAATTTAGCGAACTAAAATCAAGAATAGCTTCCTAATAAGTTTCGTGAAATCAAAATCTATTTGTCGAAAAAGGATAAATCCGAATGATTTTGCTTATTATTTCATTAATCGTATTGCATTTTCAAACATCGAATGCTAATCTAACACAATACATAAAAACACAATATTTAGAAAAGGGGGAGGTGCGAGACTTTTCAACCTAATAAAAGATACTCGTGCGCAAGTGAATTGAAAAAAGAAATATCATTTGGACTTTCACTCGTTCCACTTATTACATTAATCGGTGCGGCCATGCTATCGAGTTTTTATTGGAAAGCTGGTATGCATATCCCACTACTGATCGGCGTGATTAGTGCGGCTGTGATTGCAAACTTTAGTGGTTGGTCCTGGGATGATATCCAAAAAATGCTTGTCAACGGGGTTTCACGAGCATTACCAGCTATTTTTATAATGGGTTTTCAATTGAATCAGGGATTGAAGCTGTTGATTCTCTTTTAAAGCACGGTGGACTCGTTTCCATGCTTCGGACAATTGGCTTACTCATCATTGCCACTGCACTTGGTGGCATTTTGGAAGAAACAGGTTCTTTTGAAGTGTTAACGAGAAGTATGATGAAAAAAGTTCAATCAACAGGGGTGCTCATTAGCTCTACAATCGCTTCAACATTTATCATTGCATTCGCAAGTGGCGCACAATTTTTAGCGATTATTTTACCGGCACGAACATTTGTAGAAAAGTATAAGTCGATGAACATTGATACAAAAAATCTTTCTCGTTGTGTAGAAGCTGCAGGGACCGTTGGCATTAACTTAGTCCCGTGGAGTGTTCCTGTTGTTTTTGTCGTTGGGACACTAGGGGTTAGCTTTGCAGAATTTGTGCCGTATGCATTCTTTATCTTTCTCGTTCCGCTTATGAATATACTATTTGGCTATACTAGATGGACCATTACGAAAAAACAGTATTCTTCAAAGGAGTGACTTTACATATGACAGAAGTAATCTTGAACGTCTTAGGCACCGCGCAAGATGCAGGACTTCCACATCCGAATTGCTTTTGTGAAAATTGTTTAGAAGCTATTGAAAATCTGGGTTTCAAACGACTTGCAGCATCCCTTGCAATTGTCTTACCTGAAACAAACAGTTGGCACTTAATTGATGCGACTCCAGATTTAAAAGAACAAATGATGAATTTACAAATGAAGTACAAGATGCAAGGTCAATTAATGGAAACTATTTTTTTAACACATGCGCATCTTGGTCATTACCCTGGGCTTTTATTTTTGGGACGTGAAGCGATTGGGGCCAAAAACATTCCCCTATTCGCAGGAAGTCAAATGCAAAATCTATTAAAAAAACAAGCACCTTGGCATTTATTAACAGATCTTGAAAACATTAAATTACAACAACTCAATGATGGACAAACCGTTAACTTAGCGTCTGCTGTATCCATTACGCCGATTGAAGTCCTACACCGGAACGAGTTCTCCGAAACATTTGGCTTTTGGATTCAAGGACCGAATAAAAAAGTACTATACATTCCAGATATTGATCAATGGACTGAATGGAATCAAGATATTTACGATGTTTGTCAAAAAGCTGATATTTGCTTACTTGATAGTACGTTTTATTCAACAGATGACCTTGAAAAAATCGGACGAAGTTACGGGGAAATTCCGCACCCATTAATGACAGAAACAATGGAACGATTGCAAGATTTAACAGGACAAACTGATATTTATTTTACTCATTTAAATCATTCAAACCCAACCCTCAACTCGAACCGTATTATTCGAGAGAAGATTGAAGCGAAAGGCTTTTATATCGCTGAAGAAATGATGACATTTACGCTATAGACGTAAAAAGGAGTCAATTTACTCATTCGAGTGAAGTGACTCCTTTTCATTTACATATAAAATTTTCATAATTTTGTATAAAGTGCAACCATTTATCCCCATCCTCTAGCGATGAGGAGGGTACACAATGGCAACAATAAGACTTTTTCCAACAGAAAATAAACTGTTTAAACTTTCATTATGCCTTACATTTCTAGCGATTTTGGATACATTTTTCACTCATTACGGCATTCAATACGAACATATTGAGGAAGCAAATCCGGTGATGAAAACGGTTTACGAGAACAGTGTTTTCTTATTTTTTTCGATTAAAATTGCACTTCCTTTCCTTTTACTTATATTCTCTATAAAAATCACACCAAAACGATATTTTTATGTACTCATCAGTTCGGCCGTATTTCTTTACTCTGTTACGTTATGTTTGCATATCGTTTGGATTGCACTTGCATTCAATATCATTTAAAAAAATGATATAAAAGGAGCCAATCGAGTAAATGGGCTCCTTTTGTATCTATTTATTTTACAGTGACGTCGTTAACCAAATCGCTTTCCCTTTAATGACAACATCTTCTTTAGGAAAAACTTGATCATCAATACTAGCATTTTCACTTACTAATGAAATTTGATCATTGCTGCAATAAACCTTCTTCAAAATCGCATCTTCCCCGTTCACACAAACTGCTGCAATATCTCCATTTTCAACTTCCGATTGCAAACGAATTAACACTTTGCTGCCAGGTCGAATGCCTACATTAACCATGCTACTCATATTCACTTCTAACCAAACATGGGTACCGTCACTAAGTAATCGTTTTTCTGTTGGACATTGCGTAAATACATTTTCTGTAGAGTAGGTCTGATTTTCTAAAGTTAATTTAGATACAACGGGCAGTAAAATAAAATCTTCCCATGATTGTGCAGGAGTCGTTGTTCTCCCCATCAAATAATCATTCGAAACATCTAGTAAAATTGCAATATTATTAATCGTGTCAGGTGGTGGCATTTTCGTTCCATTTTCATACGCAGTGTAAGTCGTTCTCGCCATCCCTATTCTTTCCGCCACATATTGTTGCGTCCATCTCGAATTTCCTGCTTTCTTCTTTTCTCTGCAACTTTTTAATCTCTGTGCAAAATCCTCCACTTGAAACACCTGCCTACGTATATTCTCTTACGATTCACTATATATGTTTCTTAGAGTAACTTCTATATTTGTTCCTACAAGGGTAACTTTTAATTTTAAGTACCTTGACTTGTTACTAATAGGAACGTATAGTTAATGAAAATAGGTTCCTTAAAGAAACATTAGGAGTGTTAATATGAGAAAATGGTTAAAAGAAAAAAGAGTGAACAATGAATTCACTCAAGAAGAAGCTGCTGACTTAGCTGGTATTTCCCGTAGTTATTATACCCATATTGAAAAAGGGAGCAAAACACCTACTGTGAAAGTAGCAAAAAAAATCGCTACTGCATTAAATTTTGACTGGACTTTACTTTTCGAAGAAGAACCTAATCTTGATGATGAATAAATTACAAAAAGTGTTCCTAGCAAGGCCATTTAACAGAAAGACTTTCACTTCTTTAATTCACTACATCATTTCCTATCTTTTCCCACACAAAAATACCTTTTGAATTTGCATGAGGTCGAAAAAATTTCCCTCAATTTCAAATCAAAAGGTATTTACTCATCAGTTCACTTTACTTATTCACAACATTTTCTGCGATGGCTTTTAATTCATAAAGTGCTTCTATGATTTTTTCACTCAACTGAATCGCTTGTTCTTTTTCAGTAGCCCGACAAGAAATATTTAATGAGATGGAATCATCTAGTAAAATATAGGCAATGCCGAATCCGCCTGCTACTACTGGTGCAAATACTCTTGAGTGAACATTGTCATAAGCCATACCGCTTGTTGACAAAAAGTCTTTTCGAAGTGTTTGATAGCCATCATCTTGGAAAATGGCTGGATACGTTTCGATCCCCAATTCTTTTCCATATGTTAAATAAGCTTGTTCTAAGCCAAACATATGCCTTTCAACACCCGAACCATTCCGGGCTTCCGAAATTCTTTTTGCATGTGCTGCACTTGCTTTTTCCATCAGCTCATAAATTTCTCTGTTTGACTGTTGATTTTCAATCGCCTCGACGACTGCTATTTTTTCCATACTCGTTGCACGCGCGCATTCCGTTCGCCCTTCTTTATAATGTCGGATTGACACGGGTTCATAAACACTTTTAAACGCGCCAAATGTACGATACTGGGCAATCTGTAAAGCCATATGGAAAAATGCATCCGGACTTATTTTCATGTTCTTAATGGCATCGGAACCGAACGTATGTAAAATTGTCGATTCGACATGAAAGTTTTTTTTACGTTCAAGGCTTTCTTTTTCTAATCGCAATAGCGACATTTTAATATCCTCAGAGACTTCCCACTTTAATTGCTGAGTCTTTGGTATTTCTTCTGTATAAACAATTTCTTCACGTTCTTCAGCCAATCCTTCATTGACATAACTAATGACCGCAAAGATTGTCGTCCCGTCTACCGCGGTATGTTCGATACTATATCCGACACGTCCCCTTTGCGTAATGACGAGTTGAATCGTTTTATCGAAATATTTACTACGACTATTTAACATAAGCCCTTCCACCGCTTCTTTCGCGTTTTGACTTTCTTCATCAATTGAAATGACGATGAGCGAATCTGCTATCGCTTCAATGTTTTCTGCATTGACCGGGCTTATTTTTAAATCGTTATAAATTTGCGCTGCTTCTTCTCTTTCAGCGGTTGTAAAAAGACCAATATTCAATCCTTCTTTCTCATCAGAGTCAAAAATACGGTCGATTGCTTCTGTAATCTTTTCACTTGGGTAAATTTGTCCTTCTTCGTTTGTGACTGGAACTTGATACATATTATTTTTAAAAATTAACATGATAAAATTATTTCTTTTATCAAAGTCTGCAACTGTAAACTGATCGCGGCCTACTTGTGGAACGCGCACTGAACGGAAAAACTTTTTATACTGCCCCATATCTAATGGCACGCCTTTTAGTGTAACCGGCTCAATTTCCCCATCAATAATTTTTTGATAATATTCCGCCACTAAAAAACTCGCTTTCCCCGCAAGTTCTGCCGTTGTTGGCACTTTTGGAAGAGGCGGCTGATTTACCAAAATGTTGAAATGCATACCTGTTGGTAGTGACCCACGATACTTCAAATAATGATTATCCCAAAAAGGGGTTAACCAACTGCCATCTGTTTCCTTTTTCAATTCATCAAGCTTATATTGAAGTTTTTCAGCATCCCCATTTCCTTTAAAGAAATCATTTGCTGTAAGTGTTGTTTGTTTAAATTGTTGTTCATCAACGAGTGGTTGAATCCATTCGAGGAGTTTTAGATGAGTACTCGCAATCGGAGGAACTGGAAACGTTTGTAATTTATGCTGATTATCAAATATTTTTTTTATAATAATGACTCCCTTCTTTATGTACATATACACGTATCATTTTAAGTAAATTATGATAAATCTCTTTCATATCATAAATCGCTATGCGTATAACTATACACGCAATTTAACTTTAATGATTCTCGCTTTTCTTTTATCTTGACCATTTATACAATGATTCATTCTTCTATCCCGACTTCATATAATATCATATATATGAATACTTATCCATTTAATATAGTATAGCGCCTTGCGATCAATTCGCAAGAAAAGGTTTTTGCTTTCCAGTTTCCGCCGGATGCAGTAAACTACTATAGAAGTAAAATAACTTTATTTGGAGGATGAACATGAAGAAATTCTTTGCGTCTTTACTTGCAATCACAATTTTATTTTCCCCGATTGGGAACGTGATTTTTAACGACTCCCCTGTTGCGGAAGCGAAGCGCTACAAATCAGGAAAGAAAAACTTTAATATCGACAGACAAAAAACACCAACACAGTCGAATATTAAAAAGGAAAAAGAAAAAGATCAAAACAAAACAAATACGACTACACCATCTGCTAAAAAATCAACAAGTGGCGGTTTAATGAAAGGGTTAGTCGCCGGAGGGCTTGCGGGATTATTATTCGGTAGTCTTTTTGCAAATATGGGCATGCTTGGGTCGATTCTAGGCTTACTCATTAACGTCTTTGCGATTATCCTTTTAATTAGCATCATTAAAAAAGTGTTCGCTTTACTTAGTACGAAGAAAAAAGAAGAGGAAGATAGAAGATGGCATCATTAATCATTGCTGAGCAAGATATTGTGAATGCGATTTGCTTATATATGTCGCATGAAAAAGAAGTAGAGCCCGATGAAGTCGAAGTTGAGTTAATTTATGATGATGAAGCTGAAATGGAATACTCAGCAGAAGTAACAGTCAAACATAAACTTGAGGAAATTCCGACTGGAAAAGTAATCGCTTCTCTTCGCTTATGGCTCAATCTCTACACAGATATCGACGGCATTTCAGCTGGCCTGAAACTTCATTTTGATGAAAATGATGGCATTTACGCATCCGCTTGGTAATCATAACCCATATCTGACAAGATGACCGATTTACTCATCTTGTCAGATATTTTTATTATTCATAGCAATCACTAATAGGATCATTACGACCAACCTAAGAAAACTAATTCTTCAAAGTCCTCCGAGTGTCTGGCACTTCCTTCAATTATATCTTATTATATTCAAAGGGGGAGGAGTCGGATAATGAAAAGAACGTTTAAGTTTATAGGCATTCTCTTATCTTCACTGCTGTTAATTGTAGCTTGTTCAAATGAAAGTGACAGTTCTACAGAAAACGAAACAACTTCAGAAAAAGACAAGATCACATTGACCATTTCTGCCGCGGTTAGCCTGAAAGATGCAATGGATGTCATTCAACAGAATTATCAAGACCAATATCCTGAAGTTACGTTGGATTTTAACTTTGGTGGTTCTGGTTCTTTGCAGCAACAAATTTCACAAGGTGCACCTGTCGATTTATTTTTCTCAGCCGCAGAAGATAAATTCGAATTACTTGTTGAAGCAGGTAATATCGCTAAAGAAGATCGTGTAGACCTTCTCGGTAATGAACTTGTACTAATCGTTCCACAAGAAAATGAGTCGATTCAAGATTTCGAAGACCTTATAAAAGATTCTATCAATCACATTTCAATTGGAACACCAGAGACTGTTCCGGCTGGAATGTACGCTAAAGAATCTTTAGAAAAAATGAATTTATGGAAAGAGCTTGAATCGAAAATCGTTTTTGCAAAAGATGTTCGACAAGTGCTATCTTATGTAGAAACGGGAAATGTTGAAGCAGGCATTGTTTATCAAACAGATGCTTTCGTATCGGATCAAGTGAACATTGTCAAAACTGCTGATACTAACGCACATACACCGATTATTTATCCGGTTGGCATCATTCAAGATTCGAAGCAGTATGAAGCAGCAAAAAATTTCTATCAATATTTACAAAGCGACGAAGCATTGAAGGTGTTTGAAGACTATGGATTTACTACTTAGTAAAGAATTTTTAAACCCGATTTGGTTATCTTTCAAAGTCGCGACAATAGCTGGAATCATCGTTATTTTACTCGGAACAGTCGCTGGACGAATCCTTTCTAGAAAGTCGTTTAGAGGAAAATCCATTATAGAAACCATTCTTATGTTACCCATGGTTCTTCCGCCTACAGTTGTTGGATTTTTACTCATTATTATTTTTGGGAAAAATAGCTTGATTGGTCAAGCGATTGAATGGCTTTTTAACCAACCGATTATTTTCACTTGGTGGGCTGCCGTCCTCGCCTCTATCGTCGTCGCATTCCCACTTATGTATCAATCTGCAAAATCAGCGTTTCAAGGAATCAATCTAGACATTGAGGAAGCAGCGAGACTCGATGGTGCCAATGAATGGCAAATTTTCTTATTTGTTACGATTCCTTTAGCTTCCAAAGTACTCATAGCGGGAAGTGTGTTAAGTTTTGCACGTGCTTTAGGGGAGTTTGGTGCTACTTTAATGTTTGCTGGCAATATTCCTGGGAAAACACAGACCATTCCGACTGCAATTTATCTCGCCATTGATTCGGGGAATATGCAACTTGCTTGGATGTGGGTCATTTCAATTGTTGTTCTTTCATTTATAATGTTGTTATTCGTTCGAACTAAACAAAATTAACTTTCTTTTAAATACTAACTGGCTCGTTAAAGCTTTCGGTTTCCTATAGCTTTAACGAGTCAGTTTCAACTCCGTTTACACCTGATTACCCACGATAAGAGTAAGGATTCCATTGTTCTTCGCGTGGTCTTGGATAAGCTGGTTTCAATTTATGATCATGCTTTTTCTCACGCTGACAATTTTTCGGTGGGCCTATAAAGACAGATTCAGGAATCGGTGCAATCGCGGCTTTCCACTCTTTTTCATCGACACAGTACGTATCCGCTATAATGTTAGTCGGTGTTCCATTTAAAATATCTGACCCTAAAATAACTTTTGGTTTTGGCGCGTTGAAAATGCCTAAAATCTGAGTCCGGTCTGCATCACTTACAATATAATGCCACCAACCTTGCGGGACATTGACAACTTGATTTGCCGTAATCCGGTAACTATGCAATTTTTTCGTAGACGGGTTAATCATCGAAACCGTTACACCCCCGCGTATACAATAAATTAACTCGGTTGCTTCTTGATGATAATGCGGCTCGACAATATATCCTTCACTCAAATGGATATCCAGTACAGACGTATTGTCTAACGTATTTAACTCATCAATACTTAACTCGTTGATATAATTTTGGTCATTTCTTTTAAACAGTTGATTGTTACTTAAGTCAAATGTAAATTGAGCATCTTTTGAAGGCAATCCTTTTGTTCCCCCTTATGATTGATTTCCATCATTCATAACGTATGCAAGTTGCGTCTTTGGGGTGCCAATTAACATTTACAATTTCTCTTCTTTCTCCCATATTTGTAAATAAGGATACGGGTCAAATGCCCACTCTACTCTGCCGTTATATTTATACATACCATAATGAAGATGCGGTGGGAAACGTCCGGACGTGCCTTCTTTTCCGTAACCAGAACTGCCTACAAAACCAATTACATCACCTGGTTCAACGATATCTCCTTCTTTCCATTCTTTATTGAAACTCGATAAATGCGCATAATAATGATACGTATTATGCATATCACGAATCCCAACCCGCCATCCGCCGTACTCATTCCATCCTTTCACTTCAATTACGCCATATGAGACCGAACGTACTGGCACACCGTAACCTGCAAATAAATCAGTTCCTTCATGAATCCGCCTACCGCCCCACCCCCTACTCGCGCCCCACGTCCCCTGGTAACTATAATGCGCCGTGACGGGTAGAGGAAAGGCCCGTTGATCCAGCGCATTCGTCTCAAAATGCGCGTAGATTTTTGCGATTGTTTTAATTTGATGGACTGTTTCTTTCTTATCATATAAGTCCATTAACGCTTGTGTGAAGTCATCTTTTTTATAAACATAACCCTTTAAATACTCGGTCAATGTATACATTGTGTCGTCGGGATTATTACGATCTGCAACACCATCTTGGTCACCATCTTTTCCAATTCCATCAAAATAAGTAATAGAAAAAGGCGATTGGTCTTCAAAAGATGGATTAAGCAAACCTGCCCACAAGAGAGATGAGAAATTCATCGCGATTGGTTCATCTTTCTTTTTGAGGTCGTGTCTCACTTCTTGTATATTTCGTTCAAATTGATCGATCGCTGCTAAATAATACCAAGGCACTTCTACGCTCGAATATTTATGATAATATTCCATTCGATCTTTCAAAATTTCTTCGCGTTTTTTTTCGTCTTCAGCGGAAACGTTTCCGATAGAAATTGCGCTAAGGCCTAACATTAAGAAACCAAGACGCATCCATTTAAACAAACTTCTCCCTCCTTTTTTGATACATTCAATAGCTTCACCAAACTTGGGGTTTTTATGATGGATAGACGGAAAAGATTTTATAGAAATGACTGTAATACAGCGCATAGGCGCGTTTGGTAGCGATTGATCAACGACTGCTTTTCTGGCCAATCCTGTATTTTCATTACTTGCACAAAAAACAGGATCATCCCGAAAACGAGTAAAAACTCATTTTCAAGGACAATCCTGTTTATCATAAACGACTTAATACTTCGAACCGAAATCTCCGTATTCATCAAGCAATTCTTCAAAAGATTTATTTTTTTCTCTTTCTTCTCGTTCTAGACGAATTTGTTTCTGACGTTCTTTCTCTTCTTCTTTTTCAACTTTTGTTAATTCTTTTTTCGTTGCTTTTAATTTTGCTAAAACATCTTCGTTTAGCGCATCTGATAAACTTAATGATGCATCCTCTTTACTTTTACGATTTCTCATAATTAATTTAGTACCTTCTTTCTTTTACCCGATTCATTGTCACAACTTGATGTTTACGAACGTGTGACGATCGTTGCGACGCCTTGGCCACCACCAATACAAAGTGTCGCGAGGCCTGTTTTCACATCACGACGTTTCATTTCATGTAAAAGCGTGACAAGTATCCTCGCACCACTTGCGCCGATCGGATGGCCTAATGCAATCGCACCGCCATTTACATTGAGTTTATCATGATTGAATGCGAGTTCTTTATCAACCGCAATTGACTGTGCTGCAAATGCTTCATTCGCTTCAATGAGGTCAATCTCTCCTAAAGACAGTTCCGCACGCCCAAGTACATTTTTCACAGCTTGAACTGGTCCAATTCCCATCACAGATGGATCTACACCAGCATTTGCATTGGCGCTAATTGTTGCGAGTGACGTGATGCCTAGCTCATCTGCTTTCTTTTTAGACATGATGACAAACGCCGCAGCCCCGTCGTTAATACCAGATGCATTTCCAGCTGTTACACTCCCATCCTTTTTAAATGCTGGACGCAACCTTCCAAGCTGTTCTGCTGATGTTCCTTTACGCACATACTCATCCGTATCGAAAATAACGGGATCTCCTTTACGTTGCGGGATTTCAACGGAAACAATTTCATCTTTAAATTTCCCTGCTTCAATGGCTGCAGCGGCTTTTTCCTGCGAGTTTGCCGCAAACGCATCTTGTTCTTCTCTTGTAATTTCATAACGGTCACATAAGTTCTCTGCCGTTGCGCCCATATGGTAGTCGTTGAATGCACACCATAAACCATCTGCTACCATACTGTCAACAACTTTTTTATCGCCCATTTTAAAACCTTCACGCCCATCTTTTAATAAATACGGCGCTTGGCTCATATTTTCCATTCCACCAGCGACAATCACATCCGCATCTCCTGCTACAATCGCCTGTCGTGCCAAATGAACGGCTTTCAATCCAGAACCGCATACCTTATTAATCGACATAGCTGGCACTGTTTCAGCTAGTCCCGCTTTGATCGATGCTTGTCTTGAAGGATTTTGACCTAAACCTGCCTGAAGGACATTCCCCATAATGACCTCATCTACCTCATCTGCCTTCACACCAGCTTGTGTCAAGGCTTCTTTAATCACCGTCGCCCCTAAATCGACTGCTGGAACATTCTTTAACGAGCCTAAAAATGAACCAATCGCCGTTCGTACAGCGCTGACAATGACTACTTCGTTTGACATATTTTATTCCCCCCTAATGTTTTCTTCATTATGAACAATTCCACCGGAAGCTCTCCCTTTTATAAAACTTGTTGCGCCAACCGACTCCTTATCCTTATAATGATGAATAAGGAGGGAATGATATGTTTAGTTTACCAAATAATGCGACAATAATCGAGGTAGGACCACGTGATGGTTTACAAAATGAAAAACAACTTGTACAAACTGCAGACAAGTTAGCTTTTATTCAAGCGCTTCAACATGCAGGAATTCAAGAAATGGAGCTCACTTCTTTTGTCTCTCCAAAATGGGTGCCACAAATGGCAGATGCAAAAGAAATCGTTAAAAAGAGCCCAAAGGTTGGCAGACAATTTGTTTTAACACCAAATGCAAAAGGGGTAGAACTTGCGCTTGAAGCTGGTGCTAAAAGTGTCGCTTTCTTTGTGGGGGCAAGCAATTCGTTCAACCAAAAAAACATTAACCGAACGACTGAGGAAAGCATGGAAAACATTGCACCGTTAATTCGCGAATTAAAAGCACAACAAGTTTTTATACGCGCTTGTATTTCTACTGCTTTTTATTGTCCATATGAGGGGAAAGTTCATCCAGATGTTGTCATACAATTATGTAAGCAGTTCGTTGAATTAGGGGTAGACGAACTAAGTGTGGCAGATACAATTGGAAAAGCAAACCCAGTGGAAAGTTACGAATTATTTTCAGCATTACGAAAAGAATTACCCAATACACTGCTCACTGCACATTTTCACGATACACGGAAATTAGCGCTTGCGAATATTTACGCATCACTGCAAGCAGGCATTAGCCGATTCGATACATCAGCAGGTGGTCTTGGCGGCTGTCCATTTGCTCCTGGTGCCACTGGAAATGTCGCAACAGAAGACGTCGTTCATTTACTTGACTCACTTGGCATTGAAACGGGTATAGATATAGATAAAGTGTGTCAAGCTGTTTCATATATCGAACCCCATGTTTCAAGACCGATTGAAACTGGGATGTATAAACTTTTTAAAACACATTCGTCATAAAGTGAAACTTCAATCAGTGGTGAACTTCCACTGATTGTTAGCTTCACCAATCGGGCTTTTACGGACAGTTGCTTTCACTTTGACTTTGAAGTGAAGCTTACCTGTCCGTTAATGCGGGATAAAGTGAAACTTCAATCAGTGGTGAACTTCCACTGATTAAGACGAACACAAGCTAAGAACGTCACGTCCAGTGACAACGTTTGTGTGACCAACATCATGTCGGCCCCAACCAATCGGGCTTTTACGGACAGTTGCTTTCATTTTGACCTTGAAGTGAAGGCAACTGGCCGTTCATGCAGGATAAACAAGGAGGCTGTTGTTTTGAAACGACGAGTGCTTTACATTTCAAGTATTTTCTCAAGTATACTTGCTGCAATCGTCACTTTTCTAGGGATATTCTCAACGAATCGTCTCATGTATTTAAAGTTAAAAGATCATGATCTCATTTTAAAACGTGAAGTCTTAGCTAAGCGGTTTGATGAAAAATGGTATGAAGCTGTCAATAAGGAAATATTATGGATTAAGTCGCAACAAGGTTACTTATTGCATGCGGTTTTTTTACAACCTTTACAAACAAAAAACACTGTCATTATTTGTCACGGGGTCACGGAAAGTAAAGTGAATTCTTTCAAATACGCACGATTATTTGAAAAACTTGGATTCAATTCAGTCGTGTACGATCATCGTCGTCATGGTGATTCTGGTGGGAAAACAACAAGTTTCGGTTTTTATGAAAAAGATGATTTACAAGCGATCGTTCAAAGCATTCGAGAAAAAATAGGTCAGGATGCAATTCTCGGCATTCACGGAGAATCGATGGGCGCTGCAACGACGATTTTATATGCAGGGACGTTTGAAGATGAAGCAGACTTTCATATCGCTGATTGTCCTTTCTCTGACTTTACTGAGCAAGTGCTTCATGTGCTAAGAAGAGAAACACCTTTTCGAACGATGATGGTCTTACGCATTGCGAACCTATTTTTAAAAGTCCGCGATGGATACACGCTGAAACTTGTATCGCCGAAAGAAGTCGTTCAACATATTAAAAAACCGATGTTATTCATCCATAGTTTAGAAGATACGTTTATTCTTCCTTATATGACAGAAGAATTATATGAGAAAAAACCAGAACCTAAAATGTTAAAGCTTTTTGAAAAAGGAGCCCATGCAAAATCTTTCAACAAAAATCCTGAAGAATATGAAAGAGTTGTCAAAAACTTCCTGAAGACATATGTACAATACTTTTAATCCAAAATAAATGAACCCGTTGATGATTAGCTCAACGAGTTCATTTATTGATTACTTTTTAGTTTTCTTATCCTTCTTTTCGCTCACTTTATTCATCTGATTCATCATCTGATTGATGCGCTTTTGTGAAGGTTTTTGCCCCATTTGCATCATCATCATTCGTAGCATATCTTCATTAATCGGCGGGTTCTCTTCTAAGTATTTCATCATATATTGACGTGCAATGAAAAATCCGAGGGCCACACCAGCTACTAGTGCAACGATGATGATAAGTATCCACCAAATCGTGCTCATTCGCTATACCTCCTTCACGACTGTTGTCCGAGTTTACGGTTCCATGAAGGATTATACAATACTATGACCAGATATACTACCTTTTCACTGAAAAACCATTGTACTTTTTTCTTTTTCTTTCGTATGCTTAACGGGTTTTAACCAGCCCCATTCACTTTCTCCTTCCATTACCGCGAAAAACCGACGATCAATTTCAGATAATCCAATAAACAAATCTAAATCTAGCATCCTTGAGCCAATGCACTGAACGATTAAGGCATAAGGCGACAAAGTGATTCGAATTGTCCCTTTTACCGAATGCGTTAATTCATATTGTCCATTATTAAATTCAATCGTTTCAAACATCCGCCCAAATTTTGATAAAACAACCTCTTCAATCATGTCTTCTTCAATTGAATCGCATAAATAACGAACTTCTTGCATTTTATTTTTATCACTAACATTCCCTTTTAACAGTTCATAAAAAAGCTGCTCACGGCCAATAATAAACTGTTCAAATTCCATTTTCACTTTATAAATCCCATACAATCGCATGATCTCAGCCCCTTTATAACCATCATACCGACTACTATTTAAAAAGACTGTCACACTACGTTACAAACAATTTCTAATATTGTCGAAAACTCTATTTCTTCCGACAATTAATTTTATAAGGAATAAAAAAACCTTCTACATGTCGAGTAACTCAACATGTAGAAGGTAATAAAATTACGCTTCGATTAATGCTTTCACTTTCGCAACAACATTGTCTACAGTGAAGCCGTATTTTTCAATCACAAGGTTTCCTGGAGCACTTGCACCGAATGTATCGATTGCGAGAACATCTCCTTCGTCACCTACATACTTATGCCAACCAAGTGATGCGCCCATTTCGATTCCGAGACGTTTTTTAACGTCTTTCGGTAGAACGCTATCTTTATAAGCTTGGTCTTGTTTTTCAAATAGATCCCATGATGGCATTGAAACAACTGAAACGTCAACACCAGATTCTTTCAGCGCTGTTTGAGCTTTCACAGCTAATCCTACTTCTGAACCTGTCGCCAATAAAATTGCATCTGCTTTTTCTTTCGTCGCTGGAGATACTACATAAGCTCCTTTTGCAACACCTTCCATCGCATCTTCTTTCGATGTTGGTAGAACATCTAAATTTTGACGAGATAAAACGAGTGTTGTTGGTACTTTTTCAGAGCTTACCGCTAGCTTCCAAGCTGCAGCTGTTTCGTTCGCATCTGCTGGACGAATCACAGATAAACCAGGGATTGCACGTAATGCTGCTAAATGTTCAACAGGCTCATGCGTTGGACCATCTTCACCAACCGCAACACTGTCATGTGTGAAGACATATGTGACAGGAACGCCCATTAATGCAGATAAACGAATAGCTGGTCTTACATAGTCACTGAATACGAAGAATGTTCCACCGTATACGTGTAAACCACCATGTAATGCCATTCCGTTTAATGCTGTTCCCATCGCAAATTCTCTTACACCAAACCAAATGTTACGTCCAGCATAGTTTGATGATAAGAATGGTTCTTCTTTCTTCATCATTGTATTGTTTGAACTTGCTAAGTCCGCACTACCGCCAAAGAGTGCTGGCATTACATCCGCAAGCGCATTAATTGCATCACCTGAAGCTGCACGCGTCGCAAGTGAAGTACCTTCTTCATAGACTGGCAATGCTTCTTCTAAGTTTTCAGGCAGTTTACCATCAATTGCATCTTGTAATTCCTCTGCAAGTTCAGCATGTTCTGCTTTATAACTTTCAAACAGTTCGTTCCATGCAGCTTCTTCTTCTACGCCTAATTTATTTGTTGCTTCTTTGAATGCTTCATATACTTCTTCAGGTACGTGGAAATCTTGTTCAAATGTCCACTTGTAATAGTCTTTCGTTAGTTTCATCTCTGCTTCACCAAGTGGTGCACCATGTGAAGCTGATTTACCCGATTTGTTTGGTGAACCGTACCCAATGACTGTTTTAATTTCGATCATTGTTGGGCCACCGCTATTGTTTTTCCCTTTTTCAATGGCTTGTGAAAGCTCTTCCACATCATTTCCGTCTTCAACACGGATATAATTCCAGCCATAAGATTCAAAACGGTTTTGAATATTCTCTGTAAACGACATATCGAGTTCACCATCTAGTGAAATATCGTTACTATCATAGAGAACAATTAGTTTGTCTAATTGTAAATGTCCTGCGAGTGAAATTGCCTCAGCCGCAACACCTTCCATTAAATCACCGTCACCACATAATGTATATGTGTAATGGTCAACAACATCAAAGCCTGGCTTATTATACTTTGCAGCTAAATGCTTTTCTGCCATCGCCATTCCTACCGCCATACCAATTCCTTGACCGAGTGGACCTGTTGTCGCTTCTACACCGTCTGTATACCTATACTCAGGATGTCCTGGTGTTTCAGAACCCCACTGTCTGAAGTTTTTAATTTCTTCCATTGATAGGTTATAACCCGATAAGTGAAGTAAGCTGTATAATAACATAGAACCATGCCCCGCTGATAAAACAAAGCGGTCACGGTTAAACCACTTTGGATTAGATGGGTTATGTTGCATATGCTTTGCCCATAACGTATAAGCCATTGGCGCAGCACCCATTGGTAAGCCTGGATGCCCAGAGTTTGCTTTTTCAATTGCATCAATTGAAAGTGTTCGGATTGTGTTAATCGCAAGTTGATCAATTTGTTGAGTCATAATAATTGTACTTCCTTTCGCATTTCAATCATTTACTTACATCTATAGTGTAGACAATCAGCTAGGTAAAGACAATTGATATGTCATGATTCTTTTATACTTATTGCTTTAAATTGCGTCTTTGTGCCTCTTTTACTTTCTCTGGCGTGACGTCATTACCTTCCGGATCAATGACTGTTACGTTTTCAATTGTTTCTCTCATCTTCGAGCGAAAAGTTGTTAAATATTCTTGACGTAATTTCGTTTGCTCTTTCGCTTCTTCCATCGAAAGACCAGACGTTTTTGATTTGCTTGATAATTCATTGATACGCTTCATTTTTTCTTTAGATAACATAATTTCTCCTCCATCATTTTGCATACTTAAAAGATATACAAAAAGCAATGGAAGTGCAACGTTTCCGCTTTTATGACAAGGAATTTTCTGCTGAATATTCTTGGTAGCGCCTATGAACGGTTGCTTTACTGATATCATGCCCTAATCCCTTTAAAACTGCTGTGATTTCTTCAAAAGTAAGGCCTTTTTCTCGTAAAGACACAATTTCATTCAGCGGCACATCAATGCGTTCTCTTCCTTCTAAATTCCCGTGATTTTTCAAATTCTTCTCTGGGCGGTATCCTTCTTGAATAGCTCTTTTCATCCCGCGTTTAATCTTCGCATTATGAATCTTTCGTTGATATTCTTCAACGAGCGCTAATATTTCAAGCAGCATCGTATCCATTTCATTTAACGAAATCGGGCCACTATCATGGTAAGTCAAAACATCTGTATTTGTTTTTGTTAATAAATGAAGAATCGCCATCCGGGCATTTCCTCTCCCTAACCGGGTTTCATCTTGAATTAAGACAGCATCGACTTTTTCTTTTTGAACAAAATCTAATAAATCTAATAAACCTTCCCGTTCCGTATCATAGCCACTATGTCGATCTGAAAAAGTAGCTTCAATTCTTAACTCAAGTTCTGCCGCCATCTTCTCTAATTCTTCTGCTTGTCTTGATAACGATTCTGATTGCGTCTCTTTCTCTGTACTCACACGACAATAAATCACACATTTTTTGAACTTCACTCTACATCCTCCACCGAATTTGTTGCAATATGATTATATTCTATTTTTGCAGGTATTACAGGAATTCTCAACTTCTCCCCCGCTCTAATCGTCGTCGATGATAAATGATTCACTTTGACAACTTCATCGATCCATTGTTCGGACGGGATATCTTCTGCATATTCTTTTGAATAAGTCCACAAAGTATCTCCTTGTGCAACGACAATTTGTTCGTAAGCAACTTCGTTTTCTAATTTTTTAATAAATGCGAATGAAAATAATAGAAATAATCCAAGCGTTACTAGTAAATAAGAATTGTTTTTTATAAAAGTCATCATCGTTTCCTCCTCTAGAATCCACGTTCGGAATATACGTTCGGAATACTTGTTCTCATCATAGAATATTTATTTTTTATTGTCAACTATTTTTTTCGAACTAACGTTTGATTTTAACGATTCATGTTGCTATACTAAAGTCAATGAATAGAATTTACGTTCGGCTCAATTAGCAAATTGGAAAATGAGTCAACACTATTAAAGAGGTGAATGAAAATGGAGAAAATTTCTAAAAGACAAGAAGCGATTTTAGAGTTTATTAAAGATGAAGTAAAACAAAAAGGATATCCGCCTTCTGTTAGAGAAATCGGTACTGCGGTTGGACTTGCTTCGAGTTCCACCGTACACGGACATTTGGGCCGATTAGAAAGTAAAGGGTATATCAGAAGAGACCCAACGAAGCCACGTGCAATTGAAGTTTTAGATCCTGAAGGAATTGAAGCCATTAAACCAGGCGTTTTACATGTGCCGTTAATTGGAAAAGTAACAGCTGGACAACCGATTACAGCGATTGAAAACGTAGAGGAATATTTCCCACTTCCAGAATCATTTGGCACGAGTGAAGATAATTTGTTTATGTTAGAAATTATCGGAAACAGTATGATTGAAGCTGGTATTTTAAACGGGGACTATGTCGTCGTTAAACAAAAGAACACAGCAGATAACGGAGAAATTGTTGTTGCAATGACTGAGGAAGAAGAAGCAACAGTGAAACGTTTCTTTAAAGAAAAAAATTACTTCAGACTACAACCAGAAAACGCATCAATGGATCCGATTATCGTTGACAATGTTTCTATTTTAGGTAAAGTAGTTGGGGTTTATCGGACGCTTCATTAATCATTTACCTCAAAGCAAATAGGCTATTTAACATTCGATACTTTCAATGTTAAATAGCCTATTTTTATTTTCACGATATTTTAGTGTATGCTTTAGTCTTTCTGAATAAGCCCTTTTTCCATCAATTTTTCTGTAGAAGAAAGAACTGCTGCTTTCACATGTTCATATGTTAATCCACCCTGGACATATGCCGTGTACGGTGGTCGAATTGGGCCGTCAGCCGTTAATTCAATACTAGAACCTTGAATAAACGTTCCCGCCGCCATAATGACATCATCTGCATAGCCTGGCATTTCAGATGGAATCGGTGCAAAATGCGCGTCAATTGGCGAGTTTTCTTGAATCGTTTGGCAGAACAAAATCATTTGCTCCGCATTTTCAAATGAAACCGACTGAATTAAATCTGTTCGTTTCGCTGAATAATGCGGTGTTGTATTGAGTCCATAACTCTCTAAAAATGCTGATGTAAATACAGCACCCTTGACAGCTTGACTAACGATATGTGGTGCTAAGAAAAAACCTTGGTACATTTCAAGTAATGTATCAAGTGATGCGCCCGCTTCAGATCCTAATCCTGGTGAAGTCATGCGGTTCGCACACATTTCAACCAGTTCTTCTTTTCCAGCGATATATCCACCTGTTCTCACAAGCCCACCGCCCGGGTTTTTAATTAAAGAACCAGCCATTAAGTCAACGCCAACATTTGTTGGTTCTAATTCTTCAACAAATTCTCCGTAACAGTTATCTACGAAAACAATGACATTTGAATCAATTGCTTTTACTTTTTCGACCATGTCTTGAATTTCCGCTACTGTAAATGAAGGACGTTCTGAATAACCTTTAGAACGTTGAATGCCGACTACTTTTGTATTTTCATGCATGTTTTTTTCAACTTCAGCAAAATCAACTGAACCATCTTCTAGTAAATCGATATGTTTATATGAAATATTATAATCTTGTAATGAACCTGTATCTTTCTCGCCACCTGAAACGATAGATGCAAGCGTATCATACGGTTCTCCTGTAATGTATAAAAGCTCATCCCCGGGACGCAACACGCCGAATAAGCTAATCGAAATCGCATGTGTTCCTGAAATGATTTGGTTTCGAACTAAACAACTTTCTGCTCCGAAGGTTTCCGCATAAACACTTTCTAACACATCGCGTCCTTCATCGTCATAGCCGTATCCCGTTGAACCAGATAAATGGAAATCACTTACACGGTTATTTCGAAAAGCTGCTAATACTTTTTTCTGATTCACAAATGCTGTTTGTTCAATTTGTTGAAAATGTGGTCTAACTGTATCTTCAATTTCAATGGCTCTATTCATTAAGTTTTCGTCTTCTTTTACAAACATGTTTATTTTAACTCCTCTATTCTATAATCCTTTCTTATATTATCAGTTTCTGCGAATTGTGGAAAGTTTAAACAAACAACGTGAAATTGCGGTATTTTTATTCTAGGTGTAAAATAGAGTGTAGAAAGTAGGTAATTGATGTGCTGAAGCTTTTTGTATCCCTATTGACTGTAGTCGCTCTTTTAATTCAACTCATTTACAACTATTTAATGTGGAAGAAAGTTGAAAATTAATGGGAAGGAGAATCAGATTATTACGATTATCAGTTTTCTTTTAACGGGTTGGATATGAAGTTAGTTTGAATTTGATCAGTTGTTTATTCATACGCTTAAAGAATTATTTTATAAAGGCGTGACAACTGCCAGCTATTATTTTGTGTTTTTTTGCATTGGGACAATTGGTGACATTATTTTATTTTTCAATGGCAAATATATTGATTACTGATTCCCATAATGTAAATGAATTGTGAAATTCCCTCTTTTAAAAAACACATATAGAAAGGTGAGTAAATATGAATGTGAAATTTCCAATCGGCAAGCTTCAAGTTCCTGAAAAAGTAACAACGGCGTGTATTCAAGGATGGTTAAAGGAGATCGAAACTTATACAATTCGTTTAAGAGAAACCGTCGACGGCTTAAATGACGAACAATTAAAGAAAACGTATCGTGAAGGCAGCTGGACAGTTCGCGGGCTTGTGCACCATATTGCGGATTCTCAGTTGAATATGTTTCAACGTTTGAAACTCGCGTTAACAGATGAAAATCCAACCGTCCCTGCTTTCGATCAAAACAAATGGGCAATTCAACCAGATACCAAGCTTCCAGTAGAAAGTTCTATTAAAATGCTAGAAGGCATAAATGAGCGCATTGTTTCTTTAGGATATCATTTAACTGAAGATCAGTTAGAAAGAACTTTTACGCACGAAGTCAACGGTAAAATCACAGTTGCGACAAAGGTAGCAAAATTAGCTTGGCATGAAGAACATCACTTGGCTCATATTAAAATTGCGTTGTCGAAGTAATTTCTTACTTGATACCTGTGCAACTTTGAATTATCCGATTGTATACTTTGTCATGAATCCTTTTTAAAAAGAGGATTCTTTTATTCTCTGATAATGTCAAATGCTTTTGACATTCAAACAGAAAATGTTACGCTTGAAATGTAAAAGGTTTTTGACATTTAAAAATGAAAGGATTGAGTTGACTTATGGATATGCTAACTTTAATTACATTTTGGACTTTTTTAGCTATTTCCTTAATTTTAATCGGAATTACACTTGTATCTCTTCCGAAATTAGGTGACGAACGAAAAAACTTCATCAAAACAAAAGCCCAGTCCTACGCATTTGCGGTAATGGTTGGGGTTATTTTGTTTGAAATGATTAAAAAAACGTATCTTGCGTTTTGGGGTAATGATTCTTACGCGGGGATTAATCCGTTTACTTTCCTGATTACAACTTCCCTCGTATATTTACTTTCCTTACTATTTTTCAAAAAGAAATACGGTGGTTAAAATGCAAAATCACATTAAAGAGTTAAGAACAACAGCCAAATTATCCCAAGCAGAACTTGCTAAACGTTGTAAAGTATCTAGACAAACAATCAATGCGATTGAAAATGATAAATATGATCCTACTTTACAATTGGCTTTTAATATCGCTTACATTCTAAACACAACCGTTGATGAATTATTTATCAATGAATAAAAATTCGTGGGCTTATGGCTTGAATGATCCCTTTTAAGTATAAATGTTCAGCGCAAATGCCAACATAAGTAAAGTATCACAACTCATAGTATAGAATGAGCAGAAAAAATATGCTAATTGATAAATGAAAGGGATCAAAATTATGGACTCAATTTGGCTCGAGTACGGATGGACTTTACTTATATTAATCGGACTTGAAGGAATATTGTCTGCTGATAATGCACTTGTTCTTGCAGTAATTGCAAAGCATTTACCTGACAAACAAAAAAAGAAAGCAATTGATTATGGGATTTTAATCGCGTTTTTCTTCAGATTCATTTCTATTTTCCTAATTTCTTTTTTAGCAGGGGTATGGTGGGTGCAAGCCATTGGGGCAGCTTACCTAATCTACTTAAGCTTGAAATACGTTTACAGTAATTTGATTCGAAAGAAAAGCAAGAATGGTGATGAACAGTCCAAAAAGAATGGTTCAGGATTTTGGCCAACTGTCGTAAAGATTGGAATTGCAGACGTTGCCTTTGCCATTGACTCAGTCCTAGCGGCTTTTGCACTTGCCGTTACACTTCCCAAAACTTCGCTGCCTCAAATTGGCGGTATGGATGGAGGACAATTTTCGGTCATTGTCGCTGGAACAATTGCTGGTTTAGTTCTTATAAAGTTTGCTGCTTCCTGGTTTGTAAAGCTATTAGACAAACGACCAGGTCTAGAAACAGTCGCTTATTTAATCGTCGGTTGGGTCGGTGTGAAGCTTGCGATCATTACGCTTTCTCACAAAGATGTTGGGATACTCCCGCTCAACTTCCCTCACACGACGGGCTGGACGATTACTTTCTGGGGTGGACTACTTCTCCTTGCTGTCGGTGGATGGTTCTTTTCCGGTAGAACTTCGAAGAAATAATGTTAAACTGGTATCGTTAGGTAATTTAAAAGTAGATACAAAGGAGTTTTATCATGACCAAACACAAAATTTATACAATGGCTTTTAGTAAAGTTTATCCGCATTATATCTCGAAAGCAGAGAAAAAAGGACGAACAAAAGCAGAAGTCAATCAAATTATTCGTTGGTTGACAGGTTATACCCAGGAAGAATTAGAAGAACAACTGGAAAATGAAACAAACTTTGAAACCTTTTTTATAGAAGCACCCCTGTTAAATCCTTCACGGACTTTCATTAAAGGTGTCATCTGCGGCGTTCGAGTGGAAGAGATCGAAGAACCGATCATGCAGGAAATTCGTTATTTGGATAAGCTCATTGATGAGTTAGCAAAGGGCAAATCGATGAAGAAAATTTTGTGGAAAGAATAAAGTTAAAGGATGGATGAATGATGGCAAAAATCATGCCGTTTTTAATGTTTCAAGACGGGAAAGCAGAAGAAGCAATGAATGTTTACACTTCTCTTATTGAGGATTCTAAAATTACGAGTATCTCTCGGTACGGTGCAAATGAGGCTGGGGATGAAGGTACAGTAATGCAAGCGACATTCTCTTTAAAAGGACAAGATTTCATGTGTATTGACAGCAATGTGAAGCATGAGTTTACCTTTACACCTTCGTTTTCAATTTACATTACTTGTGATTCTGAGGACGAGATTAATCACCTTTATGAAAAGCTTTTACAGGATGGACAAGCGCTTATGCCGTTAAATGACTATGGCTTTAGTAAAAAATTTGGTTGGTTAAATGACCGTTTCGGCGTTTCATGGCAACTTAACCTTCCAAAATAAAATTTACGCCAGTCATCCAAACATATCACGAAAAATCCTCATAATTTTTTGAATGACTGCGTATCTGTTTATAGCTCTACTAGTTAATAGACTATTCTAATGATTCATAAAAAACATAACATCATATTTAAATCGACACTTCTAATGATAAAAAATCAGGGAGTGTTTGTTCATGCTTATCGAGCATAATTTGTTCGGGCTTAATCCCTTGCTCACGTAACACTTCAATGTTTTGGACGAGGAATTCATCGCTACCGACAATATAGAAATGACCGTCTTTGTCAGTAGCAAGGTTCTTCACTTCTTCATAATAGTCTTTACGGTTATCAACGAATTGTGATGTGAAATTTTTATCAGGTGCAGATTCAAAAATAGTAGTGAACAAATAATCTTTTGATGAATCGACATTCAAGGAATGCATGTGATTGATGTTGTCGGCACGTTCGAAATACTCAAGTACAAGCGGTCTGAATGTTGCGAGACCAACGCCTGATGATAATAAGTAAACATTTTTGTCTTCTCTTTTAAGTGGTACATTCGAACGTGTTTTAAAGAGTGCAACTTGATCGCCGACTTTAAGGCCTCTTAAAATCGCTTTAAACTCAGAACACTGCTCTTTAATACGTGTTGTAATTCCGATTGACTCTTCATTCGGTAAAGTAGAGATAGACATATGGCGAATCAAACCGCGATTTGGTTTTTCTCCAGCATTAAAACCTTCTAATGCAAAATGCGTGTGGGCGCCTTCTTCCCATGTAAAGTCCTGTGGGCAGTCGAGCATATATGTTTTAACCTCAGGTGTTTCTTCAATAATCTTATTAATCTTAGTCCAGTATATTTGCATATTTTTGGCTCCTTATTAAATTATTTATCGTTATCATCTTCTCTAAGATACTATAAATGATAACAATTCTCAATTAAACAAGCTAATTGTTACAATAACTCCTCTTCGAATTCATTTATATTTAAATAGTTTTCAAAATAGGTTGAATTTAATTTTGAAAATTATTACAATAAATATAATTATCTGGAAATAACACACCTTTAATTAATTGAATTTTCTTAGTGTTTGCCAGTATTGATTAGTATGGGGGTATAGAAATGAATGAAGTCATCACTGCATTGAAACTATTTTTAACAGAAGAACAAATCTCTACTAACGCCACAATTCGAGAACAGCATGGTAAAGATGAAACTTACCTTGAAACAAGTCTCCCTGACATTGTCGTATTTCCTAATTCGACTGAAGAAGTTAGTCAAATTATGAAAACCGCACAACATTTTAAAACACCAATTACGCCTTTTGGTGTTGGTACTAGTTTAGAAGGACATGTTATTCCATATGAAAAGGGCATTACGATCGATTTTTCATTAATGAATAAAATTATTGACATTCAAGAAAAAGACTTACTCGTAAAAGTTCAACCTGGTGTCACAAGGGAACAATTAAATAAGGCCCTTAAAAAACACGGCCTATTCTTTCCTGTCGATCCAGGAGCGAATGCAACACTTGGTGGCATGGCTGCAACAAATGCAAGTGGAACAACAACTGTCAAATACGGGGTCATGCGTGATCAAGTTCGAGATATGGAAGTTGTGCTTGCGGATGGCAAGATTATACATACAGGAAGTCAAGCTGCAAAATCAGCTTCAGGTTACCATTTAAATGGACTTTTTGTTGGTTCAGAAGGAACACTCGGTTGTTTTACTGAGCTCACATTACAAGTCTACGGCATCCCAGAACACATCGTTGCGGCACGCGCGACTTTTCTGGATTTATCAAGTGCGATTGAATCAGTTACATCCGTTTTACAAGCAGGCATTCCAATTGCAAGAGTAGAATTTGTTGATGAGGCTTCGATTGTCCAGATTAATAAATTTAGCGAAACAAATTATCCTATAAAGCCAACCCTTTTTCTTGAATTCCACGGTAATGAATCTGGGTTAAATGAAGACGTTGATTTTACAAAAGTAATTATGGAAGACCACGGTTGTGAGGGCTTTCTATCTGAAACTGACAATGCTGCTCGTACTCAACTGTGGGATGCTCGCCATAACTTAGCCTATGCTTATGTACATGATTACGCGGGTAAGAAAATGATGCTTACAGACGTAGCTGTACCTATTTCAGAACTGGCAGATGCTGTGCTTTATACACGTGTAGAATTAGATAAACTCGATATTCCAGGTGGTGTACTTGGCCATGTTGGTGATGGAAATTTTCATTCCATTATTATGATTGATATGAATAATGAAGAAGAATTGAAAAAAGCAAAAGATTTTAATGAGAAAGTTGTTTTGTATGCGCTAGAACGTGGGGGTACTTGTACAGGCGAGCACGGAGTTGGGATCGGTAAGAAGCCCTATCAGCGCCAAGAACACGGTGCTGCATTAGACGTAATGACACAAATTAAAAGAACGTTAGATCCGAATAACATTTTAAATCCAAATAAAATTGTTTCACTAGATTAGGATGGATGCTACATGGAAGTATTACTGAAAATAAACGCGTTTGCAGGAAAATATTTTGCTGTATTTGTTATTTTAACAGCTATTATTGCTTTCCTTTTTCCTTCAAACTTCGTCGTGTTCGGAAGCTATGTTACGTTATTACTTGGAGTTGTCATGTTTGGAATGGGACTTACTTTAACACCCGTTGATTTCAAAGTTGTTTTTACAAACCCAATTCCTGTCATTATCGGGATCATTTTGCAATATACAATGATGCCGCTCATTGCATTTTCACTCGCTTATTTACTTAAACTCCCTTCTGAGTTAGCAGCAGGACTCGTATTATTAGGCTCTGTTCCTGGCGGGACGGCTTCAAATGTGATTGTATACTTAGCAAGAGGGAACGTTGCTTTGTCCGTTGCCATGACTTCCCTTTCGACATTGCTTGCACCCATTTTAACACCTTTACTTCTTTACTTTTTAGCTGGACAATGGTTACCTGTGAATCCGACGGAAATGTTCGTATCAATTTTACAAGTTATTATTATCCCAATTGTTCTAGGGTTTTTAATGCAAAGATTCTTTCCAACAATTGTTCAAAAAGGTGTTTCCATTGTTCCACTTATTTCTGTCATCGCCATTCTCATTATTGTATCTGCGGTGACAGCAGCGAACGGTGAAAATGTCGTCACTTCAGGTATCTCAGTTTTTATTGCTGTATTTTTACACAATAGTTTAGGATTATTATTGGGATATATTGTAGCATTAATGGCAGGTTTAGATGAAGAGAATCGTAGAGCCATTTCGATTGAAGTAGGAATGCAAAACTCTGGTCTAGGTGTGGCTCTAGCAACGGCTCACTTTAGCCCGCTTGCTGCGCTTCCAAGTGTATGGGGTGCAATTTGGCACAATATATCCGGACCTATTCTTGCGACATTTTGGGAAAGTAAGTCGAAGAAATAACATGCAGAGTGTCCGCTAAGATAAAAAACGCCGAAGTCAATCATTCATATTGACTTCGGCATTTTTGTTTTGTAACAGTGTTGACTTTAAACTTTTATTAATCTAGAAGGAACTGGTGCTCACCAGTTCCTTCCATATCACTTCTCTAAATCGAGCGCAATACTTTTTGACGGCACGTATGTCGAGATGGCGTGTTTATAAACGAGTTGCTGTTTACCATCCGTTTCTAATAATACTGTGTAATTGTCATAAGATTTAATAAGACCCCTTAACTGAAAACCATTCATTAAAAAAACTGTAACAAACACCTTATCTTTGCGTAATGAATTTAAAAAAACTTCCTGCAAATTCCTTTGTTTCATATGATAATTCCTCCCTCGTGAACTTTTCCCCTTCCCTTACTTAGTTCTCTATCAATTAGTAAAATCCTTCAAAACGACCGAAATATCTTTCACGATCTTTTCTGTCGGTTGTGTTGCATCGAACCAATATACGTCTAATTTATTTTTAAAATAAGTCATTTGACGCTTGGCATAATTACGCGTCCCTTTTTGTATCGCTTTTACCGCGTCGTCATACGTGATTTTTCCTTCTACATATTGCTGGAGTTCACGGTAACCGATTGCGCGCATCGCTGGGGTGTCTTTGAATCCGCATGCTAATAACTGTTCGACTTCAGCTAAAAAACCTTGTTCAATCATGATTTCTGTCCGTCGATTAATGCGGTCATATAAAATGTCTCGATCCATCTCCAATCCAAAAATCAAATGATTAAACAGCGCTTCGTCCCCTTGTTCTTTTTCTTGCGCTGTTTTTGTTTCACCCGTTATTTCAATAATTTCGAGTGCACGAATCAGTCTTCTATGATTATTCGGATGAATTTTCTTCGCACCGACTGGGTCAAGTTTAACAAGTTTTTCATAGAGTTGCGTTGATCCTTCTTCTTCCAGCTCTTGCTCTAATCGTGCACGCACTTCAGGATCTGTTGCTGCTTCTGTAAAACGAAAATCATACAAAACTGCTTGCACGTATAACCCTGTCCCACCTACAATAATTGGCATTTTTCCGCTGCTTTGGATTTCCCTTATGCAATCTCTTACGACCTTTTGATATTCCGCCACTGAAAATTCTTCTGCCGGCTCCTTCATATCAAATAAATGATGAGGAACCCCGTTCATTTCTTCTTCTGTAATTTTCGCGGTGCCTATATCGAATCCTTTATAAACTTGCGTCGAATCCCCGTTAATAATTTCACCATTCACTAATTTCGCGAGTTCAATGCTGAGTGCTGTTTTTCCCGATGCAGTCGGCCCAACAATCGCGAGTACGTCTACTTTATTTACCATCTTTTTCAATCCATTCTTCTACTAATCGAATCACTTCTTTTCTCTTTGAATCGCCAATGAGTTCATGTCTTCCGCCTTCAAATAATAAAACCGTCACATCTTCTATTTTTGCATCATCATATTGTTTTGCGACTTTCCATAAAGCTTTCCCGTAATTTCCAACGGGATCTTCCGTACCTGCAAAAAGTAAAATCGGCATTTCTTTCGGAATTTGTGCAATTTCTTTCGGATCATGAATCACTCCTAAGCCGTCAAACAAGTCTAGGAAAAACTGCGTTGTTGGAACAAAACCACAATACTCATCACTTAAATAAGAAAAGACGAGTTCATTGTTTTTAGAAATCCAATCAAATTTTGTGATTGGGTTTTTGATACTTTGATTGAAGCGACCGAAAACAAGAGAGTCTAGGAACGGATTCGGCTCGCCGTACCCATTTCGCCTCCCCAACAAATGCGCAAGACCTTGCCCGCCTTTACGCGCAAGACCTACATCATCTCCTGTACCTGAAAGCACAGTTGCATCGACCCTATCACCGTAAACTTGTATAAAACGTCTTGCGATAAAAGAGCCCATACTATGACCAAATAAAATGAATTGATTTGTCGGATACAGCTGCTTCATATGCTTGGTCACTTCAAATGTATCTTCTACGACACGATGAAAGCCATTTTCTACTGCAAAATGACCTCGTTTTCCGTTCATCTCTGCCGTTCTTCCGTGCCCGCGATGATCGTAAGCCGTCACAATATATCCACGGTCGGTAAAATAATCAGCTGTACTTCTATACCGTCCGCTATGTTCAGCCATCCCATGTAATAAATGAATATGCCCGATTGCTTCTGTTTTCGGTTGCTGGACAGTCGCATACACTTTCATTCCGTCTGACATTTCTAACGTCATTTCTTTCATTTACAGTCGCTCCTTTCTCCTGTTTTACATCACGCGTTTAAACATCTTTTCAACTTCATATGTCGTAAAATGAATCAGCACTGGTCTACCATGTGGACAAGTGAATGGATTTTCAGCTCGTCCTAAATCTTGGATAAGTCTTTCCATATCTTGTAACGTTAAATGATGATTCGCTTTAATGGATCGTTTACAGCTCATCATAATGGCTGCTTCTTCCCTTACTTTCCCAATGTTTACATTTCGTGCCTCTAAAATTTGTTCAATCATCTCTTCAATAATTTCCGTTTCTTCTCCATCCGGAAACCATGTCGGAAATTCTCTCACAACATATGATGTTGGGCCAAATTCTTCTAAGTAAATTCCAACATCATTTAAAATTTGCTTATTTTCTTCAACTTTCATTTTTTCATCTGCTGAGTAATGAAATTGAAGAGGCAATAATAAAAGTTGGCGTTCTTCATTTTCCACTTCTTTTAATTTATCTCTAAAAAATTCATATTTAATACGCTCTTGTGCCGCATGTTGGTCAATCATATAAAAACCGTCTTCATTTTGCGCGATAATATACGTCCCATGTACTTGACCAACTGGAAATAGCATTGGAAAATCATTTTCTTTTTCGGTTGCTATATCAGTTGCTCGTTCGTCTATTGAAGTCGATTCATGGACAATCCACTCATCTTGCGCTTCACGTGGGCTTTCGATAGGTGTATACGGTTCAAATGATGATGTCTGTTCCACCGGCGTCAGTTCTTTTTCTACAGCTGGTACAAATGGTGTTGATATAGGTGCTTCTTCTATGATTTCTTCTTTTCGCGTCGGAAGTGATGCCGTCCAAAGCGTCGTTTGTTCAGACGGTTTCTTTTTTTCTTTTTTTACGGCGTCTGGAATTTGTACCTTGCCACGCACCGCTTTTTGAACCGTTTCTTGAATTAACGTCAGCAATTCACTCTCTTTACTCATTCGGATTTGCTGTTTCGATGGATGTACGTTTACATCTGTTAAAAACGGATCTCCTTCTATATTCATCACAACAATTGGATATCTACCAATCGGTAAAAACGTATGGAATGCTTCTAAAATCACACGGTTAATGGCGTAACTTTGAATCCATCTACCATTGACAATGGTTGTCATATAATTACGTGAAGCACGTGTCATTTCAGGCAGTGTTACGTAACCATAGATGTTATAGTCTGCATTTTCCCCTTTAAACGCAATCATTTTCCGTGCAACTGTCATGCCGTAAATATCGGAAATCACACGCAATTGGTCGCTGCTTCCTGTCGTTTGCAGTAGGTTTTGACTATGATGGGTAAGTTTAAAAGCGATGTTCGGATGACTTAGTGCAAGTCTGTTCACAAGACCAATTGTATGACCAAGTTCAGTTTGGATCGTTTTCATATATTTTAACCGTGCAGGTGTATTGTAAAATAATTGGGAAACTGTAATATCCGTCCCTTTACGTAAAGCCGCTTTCTCATGCTTCATAAGCTCGCCGCCTTCAATATGGACTGCTGTACCATTTTTCTCTCCGTCAGACGTCCATAAATCGATTTTAGCGACCGATGAAATACTCGCAAGCGCTTCTCCGCGAAAACCAAGCGTACGAATCCGAAACAAGTCATGCTCGTTTATAATTTTACTCGTCGCATGACGTTCAAACGCAAGAATTGCATCTTTTTCAGACATGCCTTTTCCGTTATCTGTCACCCGTATTTTCATCAGTCCAGCTTCTTCTAACGCAATTTCAATGACTGTACTCCCCGCATCGATTGCGTTTTCAACAAGCTCTTTAACAATCGAAGCGGGTCGTTCAACAACTTCACCCGCTGCGATTTTATTAGATAATGTATCGTCCATTACTTGAATAATATCCAAGCTGATCACCTCTATTTCGTTCTAAGTTTCTCCTGTAAATCCGCGATATACTGCATCGCTTGAAGTGGCGTCATATTTAAGACGTTTTGATTGTTTAAATCATTTAAAACTGCTAGTTGACCATCTGAAAGTGTAACCGTCTCTTCTTCTTCAACTTCATCGAAAAAAGCAAGTTGCTCAGCTTCTGACGTTTGAACTGACAATTCTTCATTACTTTCAAATGATTCTAGTAGATCTTTCGCACGGTCTAGCAGTTCCTTCGGTAACCCCGCCAAATCTGCCACGTAAATCCCATAACTTTTATCTGCGGCACCTTTCATCACTTTATGCAAAAAGACGACTTTTCCGTCTTGCTCCATCGCTGCAACATGAACGTTTTCTAAGCGTTCCAATTGTTCATCGAGTGACGTTAATTCGTGATAATGCGTCGAGAACAATGTGTTTGCGCCAATTTGATTATGAATATATTCCATCATCGCCTGCGCTAAAGACATGCCATCATACGTTGACGTCCCTCTCCCAATTTCGTCAAATAATAATAAACTCCGCTCAGTCGCATTCACAATTGCATATTGGGATTCCATCATTTCCATCATAAACGTACTTTGCCCAGAAGCGAGATCATCTGCCGCCCCAATTCTCGTAAAAATCTGGTCTGTAATTGGCAGTGTCGCCTCGTCACAAGGAACATAACAACCAATTTGTGCCATGACAACCGTTAACGCAACTTGTCGCATATATGTACTCTTACCAGACATATTCGGTCCTGTAATTAACAACATATTCGCGTCTTCCGCTAACGCACAACTATTTGGAACATATAAAGAATGATCCATCATTTTCTCTACAACTGGATGACGACCGTTTTTTAGATTTAATGCTTTACCATCATGGAAGGTCGGTTTTACATAATTTCTTTTTTCCGCCACTTCCGCAAAGGCAAGTAACACATCAAGTTCACTTAACACAGACGCCAAGTGTTGTACATCACGAATATGCGGCTTTAACTGTTCTCTCACTTCTGTAAATAAATCATACTCAAGCTCTAAACTTTCGGCTTCCGCATTTAAAATTAACTCTTCTTTTTCCTTTAATTCCATCGTAATATAGCGTTCTGCATTCGCTAATGTTTGTTTTCGTTCATAGCGTTCTTGGTCGACAAATTCAATATTTGCTTTCGTCACTTCAATAAAATAACCAAACACACGGTTATAGCCAATTTTCAAGTTTCGAATGCCTGTTTTTTCTTTCTCAATTTGTTCGAGTTCCGCTAACCATTGTTTACCATTTTTTGAAGCATCACGGTATTCATCTAACTTGTCATGAAAACCATCCCGAATAACGCCGCCTTCTTTCACTGTTAACGGTGGCTCTTCTGCAATGGACTGTTCAAGCATTGTTCGTACATGATCACAAGGTTGAATTCGTTTCGCAAATTCAGCTAATAAAGGCTCGCCTGCATTTTCAAGTGCGGCTTTAATTGCCGGTACTTTTCGAAGCGAATTACGTAGTTGTGCTAAATCTCTTCCATTTGCTGATCCCATTGAAATTCGTCCAGCGAGTCGTTCGAGATCATATACTTCTCGTAAAGACGTTTTTAAATCATCACTTAAAAAGAAGTTTTCCACTAAATCTGTGACGACGTCTAAACGATTTTCAATTTCAGCGCGGTTGGCTAATGGCTGATGGATCCACATCTTTAACTTTCTCGCGCCCATCGCAGTCACCGTTTCATCGAGCAACCAGTAAAGCGTCCCTTCTTTTGTACCCGTTCGAATTGACTGAATGAGTTCTAAATTTCGCATTGAATTTGCGTCGATCGATAACTTCGCATTTTTTTTAATAAACTCAAACGGCTTTAAATGTTCAAGTGTTGTCTTTTGTGTACGCTTCACATAAGATATGAGTCGACTACAGGCATCAACCACGTTATCGGGAACATCCATACTTTTTTCAATGACTTCTTCTGTCTGTTCAATTGACAGTGCAATATTACGACTCGCCATATGGTCTGCTAATGCAAGATGAAGACCTTCATCGACAACGACTTCTTTCACGCCGAGCGCCTCGATTTCTGAAATTAGCGTCCGTTCATCACCTTCTACATATTGGACTTTTCCTTCGCCAGTAGAAAGGTCGAGATAAGCCAGTCCATAATCTGTCTCATTGGCAATATTCGCTGCGCCAATAAAATGGTTTGTATTTGTATCAATATTTTTTCCCTCAGTTAGCGTGCCAGGCGTTACAATTCGAATCACTTCTCTTTTGACAATGCCTTTCGCTGTACGAGGGTCTTCTGTTTGCTCACAAATTGCAACTTTATAACCTTGTCCAACAAGTGTTTCGATATAGCCTGCTGCCGAATGAAACGGGACGCCGCACATTGGAATGCGGCCTCCTTCTCTTGCATCTCGACCAGTCAATGTAATTTCTAAAATTTGAGATGCTTGAACGGCATCCTCGAAAAATAATTCATAAAAGTCACCAAGCCTAAAAAATAAAAAAGCATCTTGATGTTCTTTTTTTATTGTTAAATATTGTTTCATCATTGGTGTATATGTTGTCATTAAAATACCTCGCTATATAAAAGATCAATCTATTTCATCATTATATCAATAATACCTGTGGATATGAAGAATTCCTCATTTTAACCTTCTTCTCTTGCACACAAAAAAAGCCGGATAACGAGATACCGGCTCAGTTGTTTTATTTTTATGCGCATACCTTATGGATGATGGTGTCCATCTTTGTGGTTCGGTCCGTGGTGGTGATGGTCTTTATGATTATGGTCTTGATGGTGGTCATGGTGCTGCCCATGATTGTGCTTATCATGATGATGATCGTGTTGATGATCGTGTTGATGTCCGTGATGATGATTTGACGACTCATCGCGGATTGGCCACTCTTCTTCAAAATCGCATGGATGGACCTTAACACAGATTTTTGTTTCGCCAATGACTTCAACGACTAATTCACGTTCTACACAAATCACAAAATTTTGCCCGCATTTAGAAATGGTTGCTTCTGTACAGTTCGGATGTTGGACTACATTGACAAGGACTTCCTCATGTCTTGACGTTGGTTCGTCTCGGTAATGAAGACGAATTCGATCTTTGTAAGAAATCGTTTCTGTAAAGACAGATGTTTTCGAATGCTTACTATGCGAGTACCAAACGTTCACATCAAACTTTCCAGATACTTCTACATACTTTCCAACCTTTTTCGCTTGTTGTGTGTGGTTAATGACCCAACAACCGAGAATGCTCGTTGGTTTGTTCGGCGGACATAATGTTTCTTTAGTCTCTGTTCTCTTTTTCCCTTTTGCTACAACTGCTTTCGTTACAATTTGACGTAAATTCTTCAGTTTTCTTCCTCCTTCTATCGCTTCAATCCATCATATGCGACAGGAGCCCAAGAAGTGAAAAAAATCGGCAAGAAATTTTTTTCTGCCGATTTAATCATACTAAAAGTTAATCTACTTCAACCTCTTCAAGATGATCATATCTTGTATTCTTTACGTATGAACCTGTTTCGCCGCGAAGTAAATCGCCGCCTGTTGACTCGATAATTTCATCTGTCACACCGTTTGCAATCGTGTTTGATACCATTTGTAACAATTCGTTTACTTCACCTTGTGATTGTTTAAACTCTTGAACAATTGGTACTGCGTCAATTTCTTCTTCAATCTTTTCGATTTTACCTTCAATAATATTCAGCGCACGCTCTTTTCCGTATTGTTGGAAATTAACCGCTTGTTTTTGAAGGGATTTTAAACTTGCGATATTTTCACGAACTTTTTGGTTTTCGTTAATTTGCTCTTCCGCACGTTTAAAGAAATCAACTTGTTCCGTATTTGCAATCATATGCGCAACTTCTCTTGCTTTTTCAATAATTTCTTCTTTAGTATATTTCTTTTCCATTTAATTCATTACCTCTTCTCTCTCTACAACATGTAGGAATTCGCCGTTCAGTGACCAAGTTCTTGCAACTGTTACTTTAACTTTCACAAGTTTACCAATCACTGATTTAGGCGCTTTAAAGTTTACGAGTTTATTTTTACGCGTATAGCCTGAAAGTACTTCATCGTTCTTTTTACTTTCGCCTTCGACAAGGACTTCTACAATTTCACCTTCGTACTTATCCATTGCTTTTGCAGCGTATTTATTTACCACTTTATTTAAACGTTGGAGACGCTCTTTTTTTACGTCCATTGGAATATTATCTTCCATACGTGCAGCTGGCGTACCATCCCTTGGTGAATAAATATACGTAAACGCCATTTCAAATTTCATTTCTTCAAACAAAGTCAACGTTTCTTCAAATTGTTCGTCTGTTTCATTCGGGAACCCTACGATAATATCCGTTGTCAGTGCAACGTCTGGGATTGCTTTTCTAATCTTTTCCACAAGTTCAATATAGCTTTCACGCGTGTACGTTCTTCCCATTATTTTTAAGATACTTGAAGAACCTGACTGTACTGGTAAATGAATATGTTCGACAAGGTTTCCACCTTTTGCGAGCACTTCAATTAATTCGTCTTCGAAATCCCACGGGTGACTCGTTGTAAAACGAACTCTTGGGATATCGATATAACGCAAATCGTCCATTAAATCAGCAAGTCGATAGTTTAAATCGTCAAAGTCTTTTCCGTACGCGTTTACGTTTTGACCGAGTAATGTAATTTCCTGATAACCTTGTGCAGCTAAATGTCTTACTTCTTGAATAATATCTTCTGGTCTTCGACTACGTTCTTTTCCGCGTGTATACGGAACGATACAATATGTACAGAACTTATCACAGCCGTACATAATATTTACCCATGCTTTAATATCACCGTGACGCACTTTCGGAAGGTTTTCAATAATATCTCCTTCTTTAGACCATACTTCAACGACCATTTCTTTCGACAGATACGCTTCGGTTAAAATATTCGGAAGTCTGTGAATATTATGCGTACCAAAAATCATATCGACTTGATCATACGTTTGTAAAATTTTATTCACAACAGACTCTTCTTGTGACATACAACCACAAACCCCAATGACAAGTTCTGGGTTACGTTGTTTTAATGGTTTTAAGTGACCTAATTCACCAAACACTTTATTTTCAGCATTTTCACGAATCGCACATGTGTTTAACAGAATTACGTCTGCATCATCAACAGTTGTTGTTGCTTCATAACCGAGTGCTGAAAAAATTCCTGCCATCACTTCTGTATCGTGTTCGTTCATTTGACAACCGTACGTTCGAATATAAAACTTCCGGCCGTTTCCCATGCCTTTAAAACGTTCGTCAATTTCAAAGTCGTCAAAATAAGAAACTTCTTCCCCACCACGTCTTCTTGCTTTTTTCAAAGAAGGCGGCTCATACACAGTTTGGAAATATTGACTATAATCTTTTTCTTCTTTATTTGCGATAGCCGGCTTTACTTCGCCAATGCTTAATCTTTGTTCTTCATTCATTGTAATTGTTTCCCCTTTCTTACTATCTTTCGGGAATTTGTCCGTACTTACTGTACATTATACTAGAGGGGAACGCAACTGTAAAAGAAGTCACATGGTTTGTTGAATGTTTGTCATATTTCTAGTCGAAATTAAAAATATGCGGTAAGGAAACAACTGCTTCCTTACCGCATATTCACATAAAAATTATGATGACGCTTTTACACTACTTCACGCTTGTTTTCCCTTTACATGCTTCTGTACGAGCAATTTTAATGCGGTACGGCCCTCACCGTTTATCGTAATGTCGGTGAATGCGGGCGCACATGTGAGGTCTGAGCCGCCTGGTGCGACAAACCCTCTTGCAATGGCGATTGCTTTCACCGCCTGATTTAAAGCGCCTGCGCCGACTGCTTGCATTTCAGCATAACCTTGCTCTCGAATAACCGCTACAAGTGCACCTGCTACAGAGTTTGGATTTGAGCTTGAAGATACTTTTAATGGGTTCACCATTCTTCCTCCTTGTTTTCCGATATCTATGGAACGGATTGGTCCATAACCTATCCTATGAAAGGAGGAAATCATTTAGACGCATTTATGCTTCAAATGGTCGATCGTCATTAATCATAATACGTTCGATATGCTTTGCTTTTCCTGTTCCATCATCAAGTTCAACAAAAATTCCATTCAACTGCGTGCGGCCTCTTTTAGGGACTTGAAAGCGAACTGGTAAATTTGTTTGGAAACGATAAATCACATCTTCTTTTTTCATCCCAAGAATTTCATCGTAAGGACCTGTCATTCCAACATCTGTAATGTAAGCCGTTCCTTCTGGTAAAATACGGTCATCAGCAGTTTGGACATGCGTATGCGTCCCAACAACGACAGATGCTTGACCATCCAAATGCCATCCCATCGCAATTTTTTCACTTGTTGCTTCTGCGTGGAAATCGACAAAGACAAGCGGTGAAATTTCTTTCGCTTCTTCAATGAGTTCAGTTACTTTTTCAAAAGGATCCCCGTGCGGCGGTAAATATGTTCGACCATGTAAGTTAATAATAGACAAAGCTACGTTGTTTTTCGTAATTGTTGTCATTCCTTTTCCTGGTGCTTCATCTGAAAAGTTCGCTGGGCGAATTAAATAATTCGTTTCATCAATAAAATCGTAAATTTCTCGTTGATCCCAAGTATGGTTTCCCATCGTCACGACATCTACGCCACTACGTAATAAATCATCGAAAATACGCTTTGTAATACCTCTTCCAGACGCAGCATTTTCGCCATTTGCAATAATCACATCTGGCTCATATTTTTTTCTGAGTCGTGGTAAATAACGTTCAATCATTTCACGGCCAGGTGAGCCAACGATATCGCCAATAAATATAATTTTCATACAAAAAACCTCTTTCTATTTGTGCAACATACTTTCATCATCTTAATCCTTTAGTAAAAAGCGAATAAACTCAAAAAGAAAATGGCTTCCGTTTACTAATAGACGGAAGCCTTTTCATTATTTTGCATAATCAACGGCTCGTGTTTCACGAATAACCGTCACTTTAATATGACCTGGGTAATCCAATTCTTCTTCAATTCTTTTGCGAATATCTCGAGCGAGTCGATGTGCTGTAATATCATCAACTTGGTCAGGATGAACGATAATTCGAACTTCTCGACCTGCTTGAATCGCATAAGATTTTTCAACGCCTTCGTATGATTCTGAAATCTCTTCCAGTTTTTGTAATCTACGAATATAATTTTCTAATGTTTCACTTCGAGCACCTGGTCTTGCTGCAGATAAAGCATCTGCTGCTGCGACAAGGACTGCGATGACGGATGTCGCTTCAGTATCTCCGTGATGCGATGCAATACTATTAATGACGACTGGGTGTTCTTTATACTTCGTTGCAAGCTCTACACCGATTTCAACGTGACTTCCCTCTACTTCATGGTCAATTGCTTTTCCAATGTCATGTAGAAGTCCCGCTCTTCTTGCGAGCTTCACATCTTCACCAAGTTCAGCTGCTAAAAGTCCTGTTAAATAAGCAACTTCTGTTGAGTGCTTCAAGACGTTTTGTCCATAACTTGTACGGAATCGTAATCTTCCCAGAATCTTAATAAGATCCGGATGTAAGTTATGAACGCCCACATCGAATGTCGTTTGCTCTCCCGTTTCTCGAATCAGCTCGTCCACTTCACGACGTGATCGATCCACCATTTCTTCAATTCTTGCTGGGTGAATTCGACCATCTTGTACAAGTTTTTCGAGTGCTAAGCGGGCTGTTTCACGCCTAACTGGGTCAAAGCCAGATAAAACGACTGCTTCTGGCGTATCATCGATAATTAAATCGATTCCTGTCAACGTTTCTAATGTTCGAATATTACGGCCTTCACGTCCAATAATTCGACCTTTCATTTCATCATTTGGTAAGTTTACTACCGATACGGTTGTTTCAGCAACATGGTCCGCTGCGAATCGTTGCATTGCGACTGATAAAATTTCTCTCGCCTTCTTATCAGCTTCTTCCTTTGCTTGCAACTCCGACTCTTTCGTCATGACGGCAATATCTGTCGATAGTTCTTGTTCAACTTCCGAAAGGATAATTTGTTTCGCTTCTTCTCTCGTAAGTGAAGAAATCCTTTCAAGTTCCGTCTGTTGATCGTTAACGAGTTCTTCCGCTTTGCGTTCCAATCGTTCAATATGCTGTTGTCTTCCAGTATACGCTTCTTCTTTACGTTCTAAACTTTCTTCTCTTTTGTTCAGCGTATGTTCTTTGCGATCGAGGTTTTCTTCTCTTTGTAAATGACGGTTTTCTTGTTTTTGTAACTCAGACCGTCTTTCGCGGATATCTGCCTCCGCATCAAGTCTCAACTTGTGAGTTTCATCTTTTGCTTCCAAGAGTGCTTCTCTTTTCATAGCCTCCGCTTCACGTTTTGCCTCTTCGACAATTGCTTCAGCTGAATGTCTAGCACCTGTCATCTTAGACTCATTCACTTTTCGATTAACAAAATAGACTACAACGGCAGCGACAATGAAACCTAGCAAAGCGGAGATGAATAATTCTACCATCTTGGTCACCTCCTATTGCTTTCTTTTCATTTTCAGTCGGCTCATACATTAACTTACAATATACTGCCAATTTCATTTCATCATAGTATACAAATTATACACATTTAATTGTAACTTTGTAAAAATGACATGTCAAGGATTCTCAAGCTTCGCTACTGCTTTATAGCAAGATATTAAAAAACTATCCAGAAAATCAATTGAGAATGATTTTCTAGATAGATTAAAAGTGACTTACTTCTTTTTCTCTTCTAATAGCTCTGCTTGTGTAGCTTTTTCCGGCTTTTCTTTTGGTGTTTCTACAACTTCCTCCGCACCTTCTAAACCGTGGTGAACACGAATTTTTTGATCGATTTCTGCTTTGATATCAGGGTTTTCAATTAAAAACTGCTTAGCATTTTCTCGACCTTGACCAAGTCTTTCCCCTTCGTATGAATACCATGCACCACTTTTCAGGACGACTTCTGCTTCCGCGCCTAAATCGACAATTTCACCTTCTTGCGAAATTCCTTGACCATACATAATATCTACTTCCGCTGTACGGAACGGAGGTGCAACTTTATTTTTGACAACACGGATACGCGTTTTGTTTCCAACGATATCTGTTCCTTGTTTAATTGCCTCTCCTCTACGTACGTCAATTCGAATAGTAGAATAGAACTTCAACGCACGTCCACCTGGTGTTACTTCCGGACTACCGAACATGACGCCGACTTTTTCCCGAATTTGGTTAATGAAAATTGCGTTCGTTTTAGACTTGTTAATCGCTCCCGATAATTTACGAAGCGCTTGTGACATTAAACGTGCTTGTAAACCTACGTGTGAGTCACCCATTTCTCCTTCAATTTCCGCTTTTGGTACAAGTGCAGCAACAGAGTCAACAACAACGATGTCAATTGCTCCACTACGAACTAACGCTTCACAAATCTCAAGCGCTTGTTCACCTGTATCTGGTTGAGATAAAAGTAATTCATCAATATCAACACCGAGTTTTTTTGCATATTGAGGATCTAATGATGGCGATAGGTAACAGTCATCCTCAGCATTACCCGTAGGAGCTATTTTCCCCCGCCTCACACCGTGCGTGCAAGTTTCCCCGCACACGGCGTTCCATCGTTTAACTTTTTATCTCATTAACTTTTCTGACCTAGCCCATCTATGTTGTTGTAATTCTTGTTCATTTCTTGGGCTTGTTAGTTGTTGTTTCGTGTTTACCATAGAATCAAATCCTTTACAGAATTTGTACTACACACGATTTTAGTCAGATACGCTCACTGAAATCATTGCTGATTCCTTCACGGCTTCCTAACCTAAGTCAATTGTTAATAAATATTGTTAAACGACTATGCCCCTTCGCTCCGAATAGTTTTATCCTCCTTTATACATTACTGTATATAGTAACTAACGGCTATTCCTCAACACTACTACGGGCTGCTGCCCCCCACTTTCAACAGGCATTTCCTACTGTTTAGAACCATCTGGAGACATTCCATTATCATGTTCTAGCGGGGTTCTCTTGTTCCATATATCTTATCCTTTGTTAAGGCTCCCTTAGACTCCCTCTCTAACCCGTCAGTCATCTCTTTGCCCTTAGTTGGGGGACTTGAGACTAAAAACCTTTATAGGTTTAAATCAGTCGAACGCAAACACGAATACATTGACCGAGACTGAACCTCACTGTGGAGGTATAAGTCTTCTTTTTAAACTTATCACGCATTACGAGCCGTACTACCGAGGGTTCATTCTTGTGCATAGCACCCTTTAGCCATAGGAACTTTTTGGACTCCCGACTACTTCTCTAACCACTTCACAGGTCCGATTTTCGCCGTCCTCTCCGAACTTCATACCGCAAATGTAATGTCACAATTACCGCATGTCGGGGTATTAGAGCGTGCGACCCAACTTTGTCGCAGGATTGGAACTTCCCCAATCATTTCAGATATACAGTTAGGGTTATATAACTACCGAAAGAGTAGCTTGAAATCAATACAATGACTTCGTAGTCTCAAACCCCGATAGGTTTTCATATAGCATTTCTGCTATATTTCTTCTATCAACAAGACGTACCGTGCTCCGCATCGATAAATGCTGCTTGACCGCCTTCTGCTTGTACAGCTGCAATTGCATGAAGTGCAACTGTTGTTTTACCTGAACTTTCAGGTCCATATATTTCAACAACTCGACCTCTTGGATAACCACCAACCCCTAATGCAAGGTCTAAGGCAAGAGAACCACTAGATACTGTCGAGATTTCTCTATCTGATTGTTCACCAAGTTTCATAACAGAACCTTTACCAAATTGTTTCTCAATATCTTTTAACGCTCTTTCTAAAGCTACTTTACGATCGCTCAAATCTATTCCTCCCTAAATTACCTCTTAGATTAACTCTAGTTCAATTATAACTCTTTCTAGTAAAATATACAACAAAAATGCGAACGCTTATTCGAACGGAATATAAAAACTCCATTTTTTTGCTGAAAAAGAGGTGAAAAACAAGTTTTCACCTCAAAAGGAACCTCAAAATTGAATTTTACTTTTACTTATTCAGTCAATTCTTTAATCAAATAATATAGCGCAAATTTCACAGCTCTTTGACGATTGGCATTGCGCGCTCCCGACAACAATAACTTATGTGTTACAGGTGCTTCATTTGGTAAGGCGATACCGATCCACACCGTTCCAGCCGGTTCCCCATCATGAGGTGTTGGACCTGCAGCTCCTGTAATCCCAATGCCTATATCTGTTTCAAATTTTGCTTGTACTTTTAAAGCAAGTGCTTCAGCACATTCACTACTTACAATCCCGTACTCACTCAAGATATGTTCACTAACACCTAATTGCTTTACTTTCACTTCTTCATTATAAACGATCATTCCGCCTGAAAGTGCAGCACTAATACCCGGCTCGTTGCCAAGCTCCGCCATAAATAAGCCAGCTGTTAAACTTTCTGCCGCTGAAATCGTATAGCCATATTTTTGAAGCAATTCGAACGCTCGAGATGATAATGTATCGTCATTCGTTCCAAACACATACTCGCCAACAATGGAACGCACTTCTTCTTCAACAGGAGCAATTAGCCCTTTTGCCGCCTCAATCGACTCAGCTTTCGCCGTAATTCGAAGTGTTACTGCGTCCGCTGTTGCAAGCGGTGCAATCGTTGGGTTCGTTTGGTTGTCTAAAATCGGTTGGATACGATGTTCTAATTCCGCTTCCCCAATCCCATAAAACTTCAATACTTGCGATGTAATGACTTCTTGTTTACCACTTTCTTTTAATAAATAAGGAATCACTTCGTCTACAAGCATCGGTTCCATTTCATGAGGCGGACCTGGCAGTAATATATAATGCCTTCCATCTTTTTTAATCGCCATGCCTGGTGCCATGCCTGTACGGTTGTTTAACACCGTACTATCTTTAAAAACAAGTGCTTGTTTCTTATTATTATCCGTCATTTTGCGCTTACTTCGTTTAAAAAACGCTTCGATATATGACAAAGCTTCTTCATTTGAGGCTAATTCTACTCCGATATGATTGGCAATTGTTTCCTTTGTCATATCGTCTTTTGTTGGGCCTAATCCGCCTGAAAAAATAAGGACATTTGAACGTTTCTCTGCAATTTCAATCGCTTCTTTTAATCGTTCTGGATTGTCTCCAACGACTGTATGATAATGAATATCTGCGCCAATCTCTGCTAGACGTTTAGACATAAAAGCAGCATTCGTATTTGTAATTTGTCCGAGTAGTAATTCTGAACCTACCGCTATAATTTCAACTTTCATGTCATCTGTCTCCTTTTACATTGATTCGAGTAAAATTTTTCTGTTTTTATAAAAATAATCCGCACCTGACCAAACTGTAAAGACAAGTGCAATATAAAGCATAATCATGCCAAATGGTATACTCATTGCACTAAAAATTGGATCATTTAATAATAAAAAGATAATCGCTAAAATTTGTGCTGTCGTTTTAATTTTACCAAGCTGGTTTGCTGCAACAACTTCGCCGCCTCCCGCTAAAATTAAACGGAGTCCCGTCACTGCAAATTCACGGCTAATAATCACAATAACAATCCAAGACGGTGCCGTTCCTAATTCAACAAGAACGATTAACGCTGCCGATACAAGTAATTTGTCTGCTAATGGGTCTAAAAACTTTCCCATACTCGTAATGAGGTTGTTTTTTCGCGCGATATATCCATCTAACCAATCCGTAATAGATGCAACAATAAAAATAAGTCCACCGATAAAATGTTCAACACTTACTTCCGTTCCCCAAAATGCCATTTGTCCCATCTTAAAATCAACTAACATAAAAAACATAAATATTGGGATTAAAACAATACGAGAAACTGTAATTTTATTTGGTAAATTCAAGTAACTCACCTGTCCTTTCCACCGAAAAGTCAATCAATCATCTGATTCCTCGCAGAAGCTTTCGTTTCTTTTGTAGCAGTAGTCTTCTTCAGGGTTCAGATAAAACAACTGTAGACAAAGTTCATTCAAACTTTGTCTACAGAACGAATTATGTTGTTATTCTTTATGAAATTCAATATGAATATTTTGTGTGATTGCGTCTGATGCATATTCTAGCAATTCACCGTTCACGTAAATTTCTGTTTCTCCTGTTCGCCCAACACGAATGCGTACCTTCTCTACATTCGATACATCCAATTCAAGCTTTTCGTCAGCTTCCATCGTTCGAGCGCCTGGTGAGATTTCATTTTGATTTTCGTCCATTACACCAATCCACGAAGAACCATTTGTGCGAATTTCAAGTTGGAATGTGTCGCTATTTTCAAGCTTATACATCGCATCTTCACCATTTGTTTCAAGATGTTCTAATGTTTGTTTTTCTTCCTGATCAGATTCATCTTGCTTATCACTTTCATCCTCATCTTCTTTATCTTCGTCATCATTGTTCGTTCCTACGTTTTTCTCATCATTGTTTTTAGCACGATCTTCTTTGTCTTCTTTAGATTGTGTTTTGTCCTCAACATGTACAGGATTATCTGAACTCATTGGAATATCTCCCTCATTCGACGCTTTATGACGCCATAAGAATATAAGGGCTAAAATAATGACAATAATAAATAACGCAACGATGATTTTAGGCATTACTTCATTCAACCTTGTCGAATTTCGTGATTGACTTCTAGACAAGGTTGGCGTCGACATCTGACGCTCCTCTTTTTCTACTTCTTCTTGCTTTGCGGAACTCCCCTTATAAAGTGCAAGCATTTCATCCGCATCTAAATCGACCGCTTCAGCATATTGCTTAATAAATGCACGTATATAAAAAGAGCCTGGCATCGAATCGTACTCTTCATTTTCGATTCCTGCTAAATATCTTTTTTGGATTTTCGTAATTTCTTGTAAGTCTTCCAACGTATACCCTTTACTTTTACGCGCCTCTTTAAGACGCTCTCCTAGTCCTGTCACTTGTAACACCTGCCTATCATAGGTTAAAGATGTTGAATCCCCCCATGGATCCACGATTGGACATCATGTGGTTTTTCTCCATCATTTCGTATGTAATCTCCTGATCTTGCTCTGTTCTTAACTCGATAATATAATCAAAATCGTCAATTGTATACTCAGAATGCTGTACGAAAATATCAGGATGTTCGACTACTTTTACCGCAGGCATACGCATCATTTCACGCACAAGCTGCAAATGCCTTTCATCTGTTTCATTTCGAGTAACAATACCGTCTAATATGAATATATTATCTTTCGAAAACTCGTCTCCCGCTAATGTTTTTCGAATGGTTTGTTTGATCATTGTTGAAGATAAGAAAATCCATTTTTTATTCGCACAAACACTTGCTGCAACAACAGACTCTGTCTTTCCAACGCGCGGCATCCCTCTTACCCCAATCAACTTATGGCCATCTTCTTTAAAAAGCTCCGCCATAAAGTCCACTAAAATCCCGAGTTCACTACGCAAGAACCGAAACGTTTTATCATTATCCGCATCTTTCAACAAATAACGACCATGCCGTACAGCGAGTACGTCACTTAATTTGGGCTCTCGAATTTTTTTAATTTGAATCATGTCCATCGTCGAGGCGATTAGTTCAAAGCGTGCAATTTGCGCATCATCTTCAGTTTTCAGCAATAACCCACGACGCACGCCGCCATCTGTTTCATCTCGATAATCTCCATCTACACTGTTAATCATAATAATATTGACTCGTAACATCCCTAATAATGAAGCAATATCACCTAGTAATCCCGGACGGTTAATTTGTATTTCATACTCCAAATACCACTTTCCCATTCGATACACCCTTCCCGTTAGATAGTAGACGTACAAGATTTCAATTAGTTCCATCATAAACGATATTTGTACTTTAGAAAAGGACTGACCATCAAAAGGAAAAATCGTTATCTAAAGATGAATTAATTAAATATACCATCCACCATTTAACTTTAATACTTCACCTGTCATATAATCTGCTTTTCCACTTAATAAAAAATCGACAAAATCCGCTACTTGTTGAGGCGTACCCGTCGTTAACAGTGGAATTTCATCTATCACAAGTGCTTTTTCATCTTCAGGAATATCATCATTCATCCTTGTTTCAATCCATCCCGGTGCGATCGCGTTAACACGAATGCCCGAATAAGAGGCTTCTTTTGCATAAGCTTTCACAAATGCATGTTGGGCTCCTTTTACAGTTGAATACATCACTTCACCCGCAGCACCTGTATCCCCCCAAATCGAACCGATAAACACAATATAAGAAACCGCCTGCCGACGCAAGCGATTTGATAATAAACTAATTAATCGTGCTGGATTTCGCACATGGACTTTCCAAAGTGCATCCATATCAAAGGAGGTTGTTTCTGTTAACAACTTATTCATCGATTGTCCATTTGCAACAACAATCGCATCCACTTGATAAATGTTTTCGGAAACTTGATTTGCACCCTCATCGCTTTGAAAATTTGCTTGTATGCATAAAAAGTCTAATGCTGGGTAATGATTTTCAAGCGATTGTCGTAATTTTTCTGCTTCTTGTGCCCGTTCATTAAAATGAATATAAATCGACCATCCACTCGCCGCAAGTTGGTGACAAACGGCTTGGCCGATGCCACCAGTTGCGCCTAATACGAGTGCAAATTTACGTTGTTTCATTTTTCTTTTTCTTTCGGCTTAATCTTAAATACAGTATGCCCTTCTGCTCTGTTTATTGTTGAAAATGCAGTTTTCAAATCTTCTACTGTAATTTTCTCAAGCGTTGGCACGACATCGAACAAGTCCATTTCATTGAATTTATAACGAGTAAATTGATTGGCGATAAACTCAATCGAATTGAGTGCACGCATAAATTGACCGATTTTTCGTTTACGAAGACGTTCAAGTTCTTCTTCTGTGATCGACCATGAAGCATTTAACTCTTCAATTGTTTGACGAATTTTTCCTTCTAATGCTTCAGGATTTTCAGTATCTGAGACGATCATCGCAAAACCATAACCCTGCTCTAGCGAAAAGCTATACGCATACGATTCATCGATTAAGCTACTTTCATACGCTTCTTTATAAAAATCAGAAGTACGGCCAAATAACACGTCTAATAATAATTCAGTCGCCAATTCTTGTTTTAACATTTCACTTCCAGAATTATGAACATCATTACACTTCATCCCAAAGCTTAACTTTGGTTTAGAGACATCCATTTCAAGCGTCCGTTCAGCAATCGCTGCCGTTGTAGGTTCTTCTGGGAAACGACGCACAATTTCTTCAGGATTGTTAAATGTTCGTTTTGATTGATTTTCTTTAATAAACGTCATCATTTCTTCAGGATTAACCGCACCTACAACAAACAACACCATATTGGAAGGATGATAAAATGTTTCGTAACATTCATATAAATGGTCAGCTGTAATTTTATCAATCGACTCAATTGTCCCCGCAATATCAATTTTCACCGGGTGATTATGGTGTAAATTTTCGATTGCACCGAAATATAATCGCCAATCTGGTAAATCATCGTACATTGTAATTTCTTGGTTAATAATCCCTTTTTCCTTCTCGACTGTTTCTTCAGTAAAATAAGGTTCCTGTACGAAATCTAACAGCACTTCTGTGTTTTCATAAAGTTTATTCGTCGCGGAAAAAAGATAAGCCGTTCTCGTAAATGATGTGAACGCGTTTGCCGATCCGCCGAGCAAGCTAAACTTCTGGAAAACATCCCCTTCTTCTTTTTCAAACATTTTATGCTCTAAAAAGTGCGCGATTCCGTCCGGTACTGTTACCTCTTCCTTTTTTCCGTTCGGAATAAACGTCCGGTCGATCGAACCGTATTTTGTTGTGAATGTCACAAACGTTTTCGAAAAGCCTTTTTTCGGTAAAATATAGACATCAAGACCATTGTCTAATGTTTCATTGTATAAGGTTTCTTGTAAGTTCTCAAAGTTTATTTTATTCATTGGCAATCGTTTCCTTTCCTGACAACAAATAAACAATTTCCAATTGTATTGTCGAAGCCATTTGTTTTACATCTTCTTTAGTAACAGCTTCCCATCCAGCTTTCAGCATGTCAGCTGTAAAATTCTCATCTAATTCTTTATATTGGTCAAAAATTTCAATTTGCCCACGTGCAGAATCAAATGCACTTGTAATGCTGTTATTGAGAAGTGCTTTTGTTTGATCCATTTCTAAATCTGTAATGTCCCCGTTTTGTAAGGCTTGTAACTGCTCTTCAATCAGTGCAACTGCTTTATCCGTTAGTTCTGCATCAATGCCTGCGATGACATAAAGAAGTCCGTACTGTGAAGAATAAGAACTCGATGCGTAATACGCCATACTTTCCTTTTCCCGTACGTTCATAAACAATTTACTATGTGCAAAGCCCCCAAAAACACCATTTGTGACTTGCATTTTCATATAATCTTTATGCCCAAATCCGACCGGCGTACAAAATGCCAAATGAAGTTTTCCTTGTTTCATCTCTTGTTGCTCTTCAATGCGTTGAACTGTCACGCTATTTTTATGTGCATCTGTTTTAAATGCATGTTGTTTACGACTCGGGCGTGCAGCAAACGGAAGCAATTCTTTTAATTTCGCTACAACTTCCTGCTCTTCAATATCGCCAACGACATAAATATCGATGAGATCTTCTTCAAGCATCGATGTGTACGTCTGTAATAATTCATCAGCTTGAACTGCCTGAACTGCCTCTTCCGAACCATTTGCGCTTGTTGACACAACACTATTCGGTCGTAAATGGTCGAGCATTCTTTTTTGTGCATAGCTCGTTTTATTGTCATACTGTGAACGAATTCTTTCTGTAACGGAACGTTTTTCACGATTTACAATATCCGGATCGAACTGGCCATCGACCAAATTCGGGTTAAATATCACAGTACGAACAAGTTCAAATGCTTCATTTAAAACACCTGAGTCATTTAAATATTCATCATTGACACATTCAACGTTCAACGTAAAAATATGATTCGAACCGCGCTTTGTCGTATCTGTATATAACACAGTACCATATAAATCGTCCAGTTTTTTCCTTAGTGTATTTTGAGTTTTATATTTTTCATTTGAATCTTCAAGTACATTCGCTAAAACCGATCGAGCTGCTGCAACTTTTTCTGTTAATGCTGTTTTAAATTTCACGGAAAAACTAACTGTTTTAAACTGATCTGTCTGACGTGTATATAAAGTAACACCTTGTTCAATTTCGTTTTTTATAAACATCTTAACACCTCTGTTTTTTGTTAATATGCTGCATCTTTCCTTCACTATACATTTTGTTTCATACGCTCAAATAAGATCCTTATCTTTATGATTAGCTTTCTTAATAACCAGTTACTTTGAAATCTTGGCAGCATAGATGAAAAAGCAACTTTTCCATTCCTTCTAGTTTACAACAGATTTTTCCAATGCTCTAGTATGACACAACATTTTTCACTATTCCCCCAATTCACAACTCACTCTTTCAGAAAATAAAACACTCGCTAAAGTCTTTATGTAAGATTTTTAGCGAGCACTTTAAAGTGGAGTGACTCATCGGTTAATTTGCTACACGAGTGCTTCTACATTTTCAGTCAGTTTTTGTGATTGATTCGTACTTTTATTCTAACTTTTAACCGAAGCGAAGTATTCGTCAGTTGTAGCGGAAATTTGCTGGCTACCGAATTAGCTATCGTTTTTGTTAGGTTTTCCACGATTAGTTGAAAACAATCATTTGATGCTACTTGCATCTGGCGGTTAAAAAAGATTAGCGTAATGTTCGCCCACTTGTTAACAATAAATACACCGCATGAATCATAAGTACAGAAAAATGATATTCAGGCGTACTACATAATAATTCCTGGAAATAAGAAACCTCTTACGAAATGATGGACTGCGAAAGTGATTGTACTTATGACAATGAGGGCAATTGAATTAAAGTATGTAATAAAAGCGAGTATCATGAAAATTGATAAATGACTTTCAATTAAGCCATTTCCCGCGACAATCATAAGCATAGATCCATGGGTTAACGTTAATATGAATAATCGTACTCTTGGATGGTTTGCCTCTTTCTTATACAAAATACAAGGTATAAGGAGTAAAACAAATGTCACAACGATATAATAAATATCTCGTGAATACTTCCTGTTAATGACGGTATGCCCATGAAAACAAGATAAGAACGAAATCATCCAAATACATGGCGTAATACGCAAACAATACCACTTAAACCTACGACCAATATTGTAATTCACAACAGTAAGTAATTTCCTTTTATTGTGTTTATTTCTATCTAAGCCCTTTTGATATTATATCTAATTTTCTCCCATGAGTTTACAGTAGTCGACTCAACAATTTCTGAAAGAAAATTCAAACACAATAATTCACAGATTTTTTCAATACAAGCCCATCTTCACAACAATAAAAAATTTTAAATACTTACACACGTTTTCGGTTTACATGAAAGCTAAATTTATCGGCTCTGAAAAAATTCTTTGAATACAACACCATTTCCTCGTCACTGCTATAATGTTTTTGTTCTAATGCGAGTAAAGGAACATCAATGCCACAACGTAAAACAGAAGACGCTTCTTCGTCATAAGCAAGTGGTTCAATTTTTGCAACAGCTTGGTCAATTTGAATATCCCCAGAGTCTTCAATCGAATCGAATATAGAGATATTCAATAATGCTTCAGCACCAACGGAAAAATTTTCCACTAACACTTGATCAATACAATAAACGACAGGTCGGTCATTTGCTGTACGTACACGTTTAATTGTCAGAAGTTTATCACTTCGTTCACAATTAAACATCAAAGCTTCTTTATCTGTCACAACCGTCTCTGAAAAATCTATGAAAATCGTTCCAGGTTCCATACCTGCTTGTCGAATCATCGTCGAAACACTCGTCAACTCTTCAATTCCAGCTGTGAATAATGGTTTCGGATTCACAAATATCCCCACACCATGTTTTTCGACAAGAATCTTCTCTTTTAATAACATTCGAAAAACCTTTCTAATCGTAGAAAGACTAATGTCAAATTTTTTCGCAAGTTGAAACTCTGTCGGAAAACGTTCTTCTTCAGAAAAAACACCTTGACTAATTTCATCTTTTAACTGTTCAACAATTTTCAAATATGCTTGTTCATCATTATCCACTTTTACATACCACCTTAAAAGGATATCTTTTCACTCTTTAGTTCCTTAACTATATCACTTTCAACCTACAATATGAAACAAATGAGAAGTGTTAATTTCTCAAAACACTTAATCAGATTTTCATTTAAAAAACTACTTGAAATTCCTTTCATCGAATGTCAAGTAGTTTTTTTCATATAATTAAATTAGATGTCATCAAATAACAAATTGTTTTCCTGAAAGAAAAAGCCATTTCTACTCCGTTTCTTCTTTACTCACCAGTACTTGTCTCGGTCTACTGCCATCTGGTGGTCCGACAATTCCACGCATTTCCATTTGATCGACAATACGTGCTGCACGGGAATAACCGATTCTAAAACGACGTTGTAACATCGATACAGAAGCTGTTTGCATATCGGTTACAAGCGCCACCGCGTCATCATAAAGTTCGTCTGTTTCTTCATGTGGCGGAACTTCAACAACTTCTGTCGGAATCATTTCTTCTTGATACTGTGCTTTTTGTTGTTCAATGACAAAGTCTACAACGGCTTCGACTTCACTATCTGAAACGAATGCACCTTGAATTCGCACTGGCTTGGAACCCCCAGCAGGTAAAAAGAGCATATCGCCTCGACCGAGTAATTTATCTGCCCCGCCAGTATCTAAAATCGTTCTCGAGTCGATTGCTGATGATACCGCAAACGCAATACGAGAGGGGATATTCGCTTTAATGACACCTGTAATTACGTCAACACTTGGTCTTTGCGTCGCGATAATTAAATGAATTCCAGCCGCTCGTGCCATCTGTGCAAGGCGTGTAATCGAGTCTTCAACATCACTCGAAGCAACCATCATTAAATCCGCAAGCTCATCGACAATGACGACAATATACGGCATATGTGGATGTTTTTCATCGTTTTCTTCATTCCATTTATCGATGTTTGCATTATACCCTTCTACATTTCGCGTGCCTGTATGTGAAAACAACTCATAACGTCGCTCCATTTCTGAAACAACTTTTTGTAAAGCTTGTGCTGCTTTTCTAGGATCTGTCACAACAGGTGCAAGTAAATGCGGAATACCATTGTACACATTTAACTCAACCATTTTCGGGTCAATCATCATCATTTTCACTTCATGCGGTTTGGCACGAAGTAAAATACTCATAATGATGCCGTTAATACAAACACTTTTACCGCTTCCTGTTGCGCCCGCAATGAGCATATGTGGCATTTTATTTAACTCTGTTAAGATTGCTTGGCCCGTCACATCTCGACCAAGGGAAATCATTAATTTTGAATCAGGGTCACTATTTTCCTTCGATTCAATGACTTCGCGTAAGCTCACGACAGCTATATTTTGGTTAGGTACTTCAATCCCGACAGCTGACTTCCCAGGAATCGGCGCTTCAATTCGTAAATCACTCGCCGCAAGCGCTAATGCCAAATCATCTGTTAAACTAACGATGCGACTTACTTTTACACCCGTATCCGGTAAAATCTCATACTTCGTAACAGCCGGACCTAAATGAACTTGCGTAACGCTAGCTTTAACACCAAAACTTAAAAATGTTTCTTCTAGTTTTTTCGCATTCGCTTGAATTGAATCATACTCACCCGATTGATCATTATGAGGTGTCTCTTTCAACAATACAGGCGGTGGTAAAACGTAATCCTTATTTTCTTCTTCCCCTGTGAGAACGCTATAGGTGCTCAATTCTTCTTCAGATTGTTCTTCTTTAGGTTTATCCGTTTTCTCAGGAGTTTCGCGTACTTCTGAAGTTGTTGGTGTTATTTCTTGTTTAGGTTTCGGTTCAATTCGTTCATTAAAAGCTGAAATAATAGGTTCGGGTGCAATTTCCTCAGCCGCTTCCATCGCAAGTTCTGGTGCTTCGTCAACTGCTTTCTGTTTAGCAGCTTTTTTCTTCTTCGCTTTTGCTCTCTCGGATACACGACGTTCTTTCTTTTCACCTTGCTTCATTTTTTGAATGTTTTCCTTTAAAAAGTCAAAAGCTTTAGGTGTCGTTTCCACAATATACGGAACGAGCGCTTTCCCTGTTAATAAAATAACCCCTATCAAAAATAAAAGAACACCCACCACTTTAGAGCCATTCATATCAAATAATGTATAAAACATTGCATAAATAATCGCACCAATCATTCCGCCTCCGAGAGTACCCGTACGTGAAGCAATGCCATCATTTGTCACGAGCACATGCCACGTTTGCTTAATGGAAGAATGAGACATTAACACACGACTTCTTTCCAACTCTTCAAATAAAAAGATATGGCTAAATAAAAGGAAACTCGTAAGAATAAATAAACTACCGATTAATAACCGGTTTTTCCAACTGCCTACTTTTCGCATAACCATTAAAATAATCGCTTGCATAATTAATAATAAAGGAATAATAATATGCCAATTACCAAATAAAAACCTTGAAACATTCGACAAAATTCTTCCAACAGGATCAAATTCAAAAATAATAATAACCGCAATCCCAATCATGATAAGTCCTGTAATTTCATAAACAAGTGGGCTTAAAGGGGTTTGCTTTTTATTTTTTGGCTTCGTTTTCTTACCTCGCCTTTTTTTCTTTGACATAGGCCGCCTCCTCCCCGAATGATCATTTGAACTATCTTCATTTTCCACTGACTAAAAAAGGATTTCCTCCTCCACGAAGGAAAGGAAACCCTTGATTGTCCTTATTTCACGTTCAAATCAATATTCCATAATGATTGGAATAATCATAGGTCTTCTTTTCGTTTGTTGGAATAAATAAGAACTTAATGTATCACGAACGTCTTGTTTAATTCCTGTCCATTCAAACGACTTTTTAGACACATGTTTCTCGACGATTTTATGAACAAGCTTTTTTGCTTCTTCTAATAGTTCTTCTGATTCTCGTACATAAACAAATCCTCTCGATACAATCTCCGGACCTGCTGCTATTCTTTTTTGTTTTCGGTTCAGTGTAATGACGACTGTGAAAATGCCGTCTTGTGAAAGTAATTTACGATCACGAAGGACAATATTTCCAACATCACCTACACCAATCCCGTCAATTAGCACATTCCCGGCTTGTACGCGGCCGCTCATACGCATTTTATTCTTTCGATATTCTACAATATCGCCTTTATCGGCAATAAAAATACGTTTTTTCTCCATTCCCACTTGTTGAGCGAGTTTAGAGTGTGCCATTAACATACGATATTCCCCCTGAATTGGGATAAAGTATTTTGGTTGCATTAAGTTCAACATTAACTTCAAATCTTCTTGGCTACCATGTCCAGACACATGAACGTTTTTACTTGACGTTAAAACACTTGCGCCTTTTTTTGCTAAATCGTTCATCGTTTCAAACATCGAAACTTCCATACCTGGTGACGGTGTAAATGTAATGAGTACCGTATCTGTATTTTTAATTCGAATGTCTTTGTGCTGATTACGAACAATTCTTTCAAGCGCATCCAGTGGTTCACCTTGGTTACCCGTAACAATCACAACAACTTCATCATCCTCATAATTATCTACATCTTTCACTGGGATGATGACATCATCTTCAATTGTCAAATAACCAAGATCCATCCCTACTTTGTAGTAACTTTCAAGGCTTCGTCCAACAACAGCTACTTTCTTTCCTGATTCAAATGCTTTATCAAACACTTGCTGGATACGAATGAAGTTTGAAGCATAAAGCGCTACTAAAATACGACCTTTTGCTTCATAAAAAGTTTTCGATAGATGTTTCTCAACGACAGCCTCAGAAGTTGTATAACCTGGACGTTCTGCTTCTGAAGAATCGGACATTAAAATGAAAACACCTTTTTCACCTAAATTGGCCATCTTTCCGATATCCGGACGGTATTTTCCTTTTGCTGCTTGGTCAAATTTAAATTCTCCTGTATGCACAATCGCGCCTTCACTCGTATGGAAAACGATCCCTAGCGAGTCTGGAATACTATGTGTCGTATTGAAAAACGTCACATGTGTACGATTAAAATTCATACGACTTCTATTCGTCACTTCAAAGAAACGAATCGGATGCGGAGCTGGCATTTGCTTTAAATGTTCTTTTGCTAAAGCTAGTGTTAGCTTCGACCCATAAACTGGCGCTTGTACAATTTGTAATAAATAAGAAAGTGATCCAATCGCATCTTCATGTCCATGCGTTAAAAAGATTCCTTTCACACGCCCTTTATTTTCTTCAATATATGCAAGATCCGGAATGACAATATCAATTCCAAGCATTTCACTCTCTGGGAACATCAGTCCAGAATCAACGATAAATAACTCATCATCAATTTCTACGACATACATCGCTTTTCCAATCTCACCGACCCCTCCAAGGGGGATCACTTTAATTACTTCGTTTTTTACTTTTGTCAATTTATTTCCTCCTAATTTTACTTTCCGGCCAATTCAGCTATTTATCATTATACGTGACGAGTCGCTCCTATACAAATATGAACTTCAAGATTTACCTTCGATTTGTTTGTTTTATTTTTAACGTTTCATTGCTATGTATGGATTAGATTACATTGTGTAATGAGCCATATAATCTCTAACAACTTTTAAATTTATGTATGATAAAATTCACTAACAACTATTTTAACATCCTTTTCCATATAAAAAAAGCCGGTAACAACCGGCTTTTAAGTAAACAATTGCTTCGCTTGCCTCAAATTTTCCATCGCGTCGTCTACGATTTTCGTGTCTTCTAACGGTACTAAAGGTAATCTAACACCACCTGTATCGACGCCAATTTCTTTTAAAGCATACTTTAATGGAACTGGGTTTGGAGAGGAGAACATGGCATCAAAGAATGGCAATAATGTACGGTGCATTTTTGCTGCTTCTTTCACACGTCCTTCTTCAAATGCTGCAATCATTTTCTGCATTTCATTTCCAACGATGTGAGATGAAACAGAGATGATCCCATCGCCGCCAATTGCGAGCAACGGTAATGTTAAGCCGTCATCACCACTATACAATTTAAAGTCATCCGCTGTTCCTTCAATAATTGCCGCCATTTGCTCAAGATCGCCACTTGCTTCTTTCATCGCGACGATATTATCAATTTTCGACAAGGCGATTGTCGTTTCCGGTAACATGTTGACAACTGAACGTCCTGGAATATTGTATAAAAGAATTGGCAATTCCGTTTCTTTCGCAATTGTAGAAAAATGCGTATACATTCCTTTTTGGTCAGGCTTATTATAATACGGTGTAACGAGCATAACTCCGTCTACCCCGCATTTTTCCATACGTTTTGTAGCATCAATCGACGTTTGTGTACAATTACTGCCTGTGCCTGCAATAACAGGAATTCGACCATTCACTTGTTTCACTGTAAATGTTACTAATTCTCCTATTTCTTCCCATGTTAATGTTGGAGATTCTCCGGTTGTTCCACTCACAATTAACGAATCCGTTCCATTTTCTATTAAATACTCAATTAATCTTTCTGTTTTCTCATAATCAATCGTGACTTCCCCTGAAAAAGGAGTCACCATTGCCGTTGCAATTCGTCCAAGTTCCATTGTATCTATCCTCCATTTAGTCAATTGATGTTTCGATTTCTACAAGCCTTTCCGCGATTTGGACTGAGTTTAGTGCAGCTCCTTTTAATAAGTTATCCGCCACAATCCATAAATGGAAGCCATTCGCATGATCTGGGTCTTTACGAACTCTTCCGACAAATATTTCATCTTTACCTTCTGCAAATAGTGGCATCGGGTACGTTTGTGTTTGAATATCATCTTGTAAAACAATACTCTCAGCCCCGCGAAGCACTTCATGGATATCTTCAACTGTTACATTTTCATCTTCTACTTCTAGATAAAGAGATTCCGAATGCCCTGTTACAACTGGAAGTCTGACACATGTGGCTGAAACTTGTAGATTTGGCATGCCAAAAATCTTCTTTGTTTCATTCATCATTTTCAGTTCCTCAAGTGTATAGCCTGATTCGTCAAAAGCATCAATTTGAGGAATTACGTTGAATGCGATCGGATAATGTTTTTTACCAGCTGCTGAAGGAAGAATCTGTGCTTCAATTTCTGCACGACTTTGAAGTTGGTCTGATTGACTTTCTAATTCATCAATCGCTTCTACACCAGCGCCAGAAACTGCTTGGTACGTTGAAACGACAATGCGTTTTAAACCAAATTTTTCACGAATTGGCTCTAACGCTGCAACCATTTGAATCGTCGAACAGTTTGGATTTGCGATAATGCCTTTATGTTGACGCAGTGCATCTAAGTTTACTTCTGGTACAACAAGTGGAATGTCTTCTACCATTCTAAATGCACTTGTATTATCAATGACGACAGCCCCGCGCTTCACTGCCTCTTCTGCAAGCATCTCAGAAATGTTTCCGCCTGCGCTAAAGAATGCAATATCTATCCCTTCAAAGGCTTCAGGATTAGCTTCTTCAATCGTAAATTTTTGTCCGCTAATTTCAATTTCTTTTCCAGCAGAACGTTTTGATGCAAGTAACTTTATCGAATTTAAAGGAAATTTCCGCTCAAGTAATTTCTCTAATATTTTTGTTCCAACGGCTCCTGTCGCGCCAATAATTGCTACATTTACTTTACTCATCTCACATCTTCCTTTCAACTACTATTCAATTGCCCCTCGGCGTGATGATGTCTTATTTTTTCAGGCGGTCCCGAAAAAACTATGACACCCGCTAGGGGCTTAACTTGAATCAGCATTTTCTTATACCTTAAGTGAAGCGTCAATACAAGACGTAATGACTTCCACTGACTTTCGGCACTCAGTTTCCTACCCATGAAAGTAGGAACTTCTGCTGAATCAAGTTAAATCGTATTGGAAAGATTATATCACAAGATTGTGAGAAATGTGCGAGAACTTCTATTTTTCGTCATAGGAGATGAGGATTGGTTGGAGTTGTTCCTTGTTAATCGCCGCAACTGTCGCTGGCACAATCTTCTTGAAATCAGATATTAAAGAATTAGGTTTCTTATACGGATCATCCTGCCCAAATGGAATGAAATAAATATTTTTCGTGTGTAATAGCTTCATTAAATTCGGGCCATTCAAACTAAGCGCATCATTTGTCGAAACACCTAACAACACAGGTGAATTATTCCGTAATGTCGCTTTGGCCGCCATTAAAACAGGCGAATCGGTTGCAGCATTCGCAAACTTACTCATCGAATTCCCTGTAAGCGGCGCAATAATCATACAATCAACTGGTGTTTTCGGTCCAAATGGTTCAGCCTCTACAATCGTTGAAATTACTTTTTCCCCTGTTGCTTTCTCAAGTTTTTCAATCCATTCTTTTCCTGTTCCAAATCTTGTATTTGCTGTTAACACTGAATGAGTGATAAATGGAATCACAGTTGCTCCTGCACTTTTTAACGCGTTAATCATCGGAACGAGTTCTTCATACGTACAATGCGATGCGGTAACCCCGAGTCCTATCCGCTTTCCCTGTAACATAAATTTCCCCTTTCATCGTAAATTCATTCGATCGAGCGCTTCTTTTAATACAAGTGCTGCATCAATCGGAAAATGCTTCCCAGGTAAACGTGGGAGTAATTTATAGTATTCATGATTTTCCGAGTCAACTAGGCACCCCGGTGCAGACGCCAAATCAAAAACGAAAAGCGGTTTGGTTTTTTCAATTTTAAGCCACTTCGCAGGGATTGTATTCACAACATAACAATTGGTAATTTCTAAAGGAGAATCGATTGAACAACTTTTATATCCTAGCATTTTCGCTTCAGCTAATTGTTCCTCAGTTCGGGCAAGGATCGTCACTTTTCCTCCCATCGCTTGAACGAGCTGCGCGGTCATTTTTCCAACACGACCAAAACCAGCAATATGAAAAGACGTATTTCTAACGATGCGATGTGTTTTTTCGTAAAATTCTCTTAAAAAGGCTTCAGCCGTAATATGTGCGTTTTCCCACACAAATAATTCTTCTTGTAAATAATGTTGAATCACTAATCCGGCATCTTGAAATGGCATTAGCCATTCTTTTGATACATTGCCAACATACAATTTCGGCTGATTCGCAAGCAAATGCACGGGAACGACTCCCTTGATTTCTCCAATTGAAAAGACGATATGATCCGGTTGGAAACGAAGTAAAACAGATTCTAATTCTTCTGTAACCGTATCCGTTTGAACGATTTTACATGTTTTCCCTTCATTACTCATGTGCTCCTTACAAACAGAAAGCCGCAAGTCTGTGCCAATAAATAGCCATTTCTCACTATTCATCAAACGAAACCTCATTTAATTTACTTGTTTTTCCAAATAGAATTCGATGCTCTCCTATTAAAATAATTTCTTCCCAAGGAATATACTCTTCAGCTGGCTCACTTTTAAATCCAAACATCCCTGCCTTTTTCTTTAATTCCAATCCAATAATCGCCCCAGTTTTTCCATCAAATAATAAATCCGTATCTGCTAAAAGTCCGTAACGTATGCCTTCTTTCACTTGAATCAATTCTTTTTGTGCTAGTTCAGACAATAACATGCAACTACTCCCTTCTTTTTCATTATATGATTCAAGTTTATGAATATTGTTTTTTTGATGTTCTCGATTTTTCATCAAATAAAAAAAGATATTCAACAGTCTTCAAATGACCATTGAAAATCTTTTTAAAGATGAATCTTATCCTGGACGAATCGTTGAACGCGCAAAAGGTTGATTAAATATTTCTTTAATCAATCTCTCTACATTGTCTTGGGTGACAAGCTCGATTTTTTCAATCACTTCATCCGCAGTCAAATGAGGCTGGCGGAATAGTTCCTGATGACCGTTTCTTGACATACGAGACTCTGTACTTTCTAAACCGAGTAAAAAACTATTTTTAATAGCTTCTTTCGCCTGAATGAGTTCTTGCTTAGTAATTCCTTTTTCAGCCGCTTCTTGAAGTACAGACACAATCGTTTTTTGTAGAGCTTTAAGATTCCTTGGTGCCGTACCTCCGTAAATAATGAAAACGCCAGTCATTTCATACAATGTATAATAAGAATAAATTGAATAAGCAAGCCCATGTTTCTCCCGTACTTCTTGAAATAAACGAGAAGACATCGAACCGCCAATTAACTGATCAACAAGCGCTAACTCATACTTTCGTTTATCTTGTAAAGCTAAAGAAGGAAAGCCTAAACAAAGATGGACTTGTTCAATTTCTTTCTTTGTCATAATTTGTTTTGCGTGAAAATCTGGCGAAGTGAACGCTGTCAAAGTCTCTTCTCGCTCAATTTCTTCGAATGAATTAAATAACGTTTCGATGTAATCAATCAGCTGATCATCATAATTCCCAGCAATTGAAATAACGATTCTTTCTGGACGATACAGTCGCTTCATAAACTGTCGTATTAACTGTTTTGTAAAGCGCATAACGGAATCTCTACTTCCTAACACTGGCTTACCAACAGCGTGATTGGGAAACATCGTGCGCCACAATTGCTCGTGAACTTCATCTTCTGGTGTATCTTCATACATCGCAATCTCTTCAAGGACAACCTGCTTTTCTTTCGCCATCTCTTCTTCATCAAAAACTGAGTTAAACAACATATCCGCCAACAATTCAAGTGCTATTTCAGCATCTTCTTTTAAAATCGTCGCATGAAAACAAGTCGCTTCTTTTGATGTAAAAGCATTTAACTCTCCACCAATCCGGTCAAATTGCTCTGCGATATGTTTAGCTGAATATTTTTTCGTTCCTTTAAAAAGCATATGTTCAATAAAATGCGCCAGTCCTGCCTCTTCTTCTCGCTCATCATTAGAACCCGCTTGAATCCAAATGCCTACAGAAAGAGCTCGAACATGTGGGAGCTTTTCATGGATAATCCGGATTCCGTTTTCACCTTCATGTTTACGAATCATAAAGTTCCACACCTGCTTACCTATTAAATTAAAAAAAGGCCTTACAAAAGACCTTCCTATGACGTTTCAATCTTCAAAGATTGCGCGCCTGAACCAATCGGCATCTACAGGCAATGGCACTTCTTTTGAATCCAAAAGAAGATTTTACTGCCTGCAAGTGCAAGATTAGTGAATATTATTCTTTTTCTTGTTTCGCTTTCTTCTCTTCAATTAGTACTTCTTTTCTTGATAAGTTAACGCGTCCTTGGTTATCGATTTCGATTACTTTAACGAGTAATTCATCGCCTAATTTCAGAACATCTTCAACTGCTTTAATACGTTCTTCTGCAATTTGTGAAATATGGAGCAAGCCATCTTTACCATTAAAGATTTCTACGAATGCGCCGAATTTCTCAATACGCTTTACTTTCCCTAAGTAATATTCGCCTACTTTTGCTTCACGAACGATATCTTCAATCATTGATTTTGCTTTTTCATTCATTTCGCTATTGGCAGATGAAATGTAAATTGTACCATCTTGTTCTGTATCGATTTTAACTTCTGTTTCATCGATAATCTTATTAATGACTTTTCCACCAGGTCCAATTACATCGCGAATTTTGTCAGGATTAATTTGGATTTTAATAATCTTTGGTGCATACGCTGACAATTCTTCACGTGGATTTTCAATCACAGAGTTCATATGTTCAAGAATATGCATACGACCTACTTTTGCTTGCGTTAAAGCTTCTTCAAGAATTTCACGTGATAATCCGTCAATTTTAATATCCATTTGGAGTGCTGTAATTCCTTTTTCTGTTCCAGCTACTTTAAAGTCCATATCGCCAAGCGCATCTTCCATTCCTTGAATGTCTGAAAGAATTGAGTAGTTCTCTTCACGTTTCACAAGACCCATTGCAATTCCAGCAACTGGCGCTTTTAGTGGAACCCCTGCATCCATCATCGCCATTGTTGACGAACATATTGATGCTTGAGAAGATGAACCATTCGATTCAAGTACTTCTGCAACTAGACGCATTGTGTATGGAAATTCAGATTCATCTGGTAAAACAGCTTCAAGCGCTCGTTCACCTAATGCACCGTGTCCAATTTCACGACGACCTGGTCCACGAATCGGGCCAGTTTCCCCAACACTAAAGCTTGGGAAGTTATAGTGATGCATGAAACGTTTCGACTCTTCATCGCCTAACCCATCGATAATTTGAACTTCACCAAGTGCGCCTAACGTACATACGCTTAACGTTTGTGTTTGACCGCGTGTAAATAATCCCGAACCGTGTGTACGTGGTAAAATACCAACATGTGATTCAAGTGGGCGAATCTCTTCAGGGGCACGGCCATCCGGACGTACTTTTTCATCTGAAATCAAACGACGTACTTCTTCTTTTACAATTTCTGATAAAATCCCTTTTACTTGTTTCAGTTCGTCTTCTTCAGCTTCTTCATACTTCTCCAGTACTTCAGCTTTTACTGCTTCGATTGCATCTTCACGCTCATGCTTTTCTTTCGTTTGTATCGCATCGGTTAATGCTTTTCCGTAAGTTTTTTCAATTTCTGATTTTAAATCTGCATCTAACTCAAATAGTGGGATATTTAATTTTTCTTTTCCAATTTCTTCAGCAATCATTTCTTGGAATTCAACAAGACGAATAATCTCGTTGTGACCAAACATAATTGCTTCAAGAATCACACTTTCTTCAACTTCTGATGCACCTGCTTCAACCATGTTAATCGCATCTTTCGTTCCAGCAACGATTAGGTCGAGTGGACTTTTTTCAAGTTGCTCTACAGTCGGATTCACGACAAATTCTCCGTCAATCAGACCAATTTGAACACCTGCAATCGGTCCATCAAATGGAATATCCGAAACTGATAATGCAATAGACGATCCAAGCATTGCTGCCATTTCTGGTGAACTGTCATTATCCACAGAAAGAACGACTGAAATGATTTGGACATCATTACGGAAACCTTCTGGAAATAACGGACGAATCGGACGGTCAATGAGTCGGCTCGTTAACACCGCATGTTCCGACGGACGACCTTCCCGTTTAATAAAGCCACCTGGAATTTTACCAGCAGCATAAAGGCGCTCTTCATAATTCACTGTCAGTGGGAAAAAATCAAGACCTCTTGCCTCTTTTGAAGCTGTTGCTGTAGAAAGTACTGTAGAATCTCCATAACGCACTAAAACTGCTCCATTTGCTTGTTTCGCGTACTGGCCTGTTTCAACGACCAATTGCCTACCTGCCCAATCGAGCGTGTAAACTTTTTTTTGTTCTGTCATGAGTGAACCCCTTTCCATTTTTCAACAAATTATAACTTCTTATGTTGTATGTATTATTAGTAGTGTATCAAAAATGGTGATATGATGCTAAAATTTCATAACTAAATTTTATCTTATCACGCATACAAAGTGAAATTAAGTATATTATTGCCTAAATATGATGTTTCATTCAGATTTTAATCGAAACACGTAAATTTAAACATGATAAAAATAAAAAGCGGGACAATGCCCGCTTTTGCAATAATCGTCTTATTATCGGCGTAAACCGAGTTTTTCGATAAGATTACGGTAACGCTCAACTTCATTTTGACGTAAGTACTTTAGAAGTTTACGGCGTGTACCAACCATTTTCATAAGTCCACGACGTGAATGGTGGTCTTTCTTATGAGTAGATAAATGGCGGTTTAGGTTGTTAATCTCTTCAGTAAGGATAGCGATTTGAATATCTGCAGATCCAGTATCATTTTCATGCGTTCTGAATTCTTCAATTAACTCATTTTTACGTTCTGTTGTAAGTGCCATCCTTTTCACCTCCTACATATTAAAATATCCCCAATCTCCTCGCACACGTTGGTGATGCGCTATGCCAAGAAACGGTTCGTACCGATGACGGTACCTATTTATAGTAACATGCACTTTTTTTATTGTAAAGGAATACATTCGATTTGATGAAAATATCTTTTCGTTATCTAATTTAACCTCATGCAATTAGCTTAAAAGCTTTAATGCTGTTTCTTTATCTTTATTAATTTGCTCAATAAGTGCGTCAAATGAATTAAATTTCTGCTCTTTGCGAATGAAATATAACCACTCCACTTTTACATGCTGGCCGTATAAATCACCATCAAAATTAAGTACATGAACTTCGACCATTACTTGTTCGTGCTCTTGTTCAAATGTTGGTTTTATCCCAACATTACAAACACCATCATACTGTTTTTCACCGACAATTAAACGAACGGCATAGACACCATTTAACGGTAAAATAGAATCTTTCGGTGGCAATACATTTGCTGTTGGAAAACCAAGTTTACGACCATTTTTTTCCCCGTGAACGACTTCGCCAATCGTTTTAAAATTTCGACCGAGTAACGTGGCGGCTTCTTCCACTTTTCCTTCATCCAATAAAGTTCTAATACGTGTCGACGAGATTTTATCTTCTTGATCTGTAACTTTACCTACAATTGTTGTTTCATATAATCCATCTGCTAACTGCTTCATATCTTCCATCGTTCCGGCTCCTTTAGCGCCAAACGAATAATCAAATCCAGCGACGACATGTTGAATGCCTAATTTCTTTATAAATATCTCAATAAACTTTTCTGGTGATAAAGATGCAAGTTGCTCATCAAACTGAACAACAAAAAGTACATCGACACCCAATTTTTCTAAGACACTTACTTTTTCTTCAAACGGCGTAATATAACCTACTTTATTTTTCCCACCACCGAGAATATGTGATGGGTGCGGGTTAAACGTCATCACTGCTGACTGAAGATTCTTTTCTTTCGCTTTGTCAATTGCCGTTTTAATCACGGTCTGATGTCCTTTATGTAAGCCGTCAAAAAAACCAATTGCAAGTGCATAAGCTTCTTGATGATGATTTAAAAGTTGATCGGGATAGCTTAATTCATACACCTTCATTTTTTCCCCACTCCTTCAATTTCTCTTGCACTATTCGCTCGGAAACATCTTTTCTGGTTTCATCAGTCCTGGCTTTGTCGGGTGTTCAATATAAACCGCAATTGCTCGATTTTTTTTCGTGAAAACAACTTTTGGCGCTATTTGTAACTCCGAGTGCACTGACAGGACTTGCCCATTTTTTATTTTAACATACATGTCATCGTCCATCTCAACAAAAGGGAACTCATTTAACGCTTCTTCAACTGGACGGAAATACTGTTCCACTGTTCCGTCTTCCTTTGCTGCTTCAACTTCCTTTAACGTCACACAATCTTCCCTTTCAAATGTACCAGAACTTGTTCTCACAAGAGATGCCATATGTGCAGGGTATCCTAATAATTCACCTATTTGAACGGCAAGTGTTCTTATATAAGTCCCTTTTCCACATTTAACACGTATCGTAAAAGTAATATTCGTCCCTTTAAATTTTTCCTCTTCACTCAGCAATTCAATTTCTTCAATGAATACTTTTCTTTCAGGTCTTTCTACTTCAATGCCTTGTCGTGCGTATTCATACAATCGTTTTCCCTTTACCTTCACTGCAGAATACATCGGCGGGATTTGTGTAATTTCGCCCGTCAATTGACATAATGCTTCTTCAATTTTATGACGGCTTATTGTCTTCTGTGAAAGGTCCTCTTGCACAATTTCACCATCTGCGTCTTCTGTTTCTGTAGATGCACCGATTGAAACGACGGCGACATATTCTTTTCCGCTATCCGTGATGTACTCAGCAATTCTTGTTGCTTGCCCAATACAAATTGGCAAAACGCCTTCGACACTAGGATCTAATGTGCCTGTATGCCCAACTTTTTTTGTTCCTAAAATTTTTCGTAATTTAAATACACAATCGTGGGAAGTCATTCCTCTTTCCTTCCATAATGGTAAAACACCGTTCATCTAATTCCCTCCATTTTATAAAAAAAGAGGAAGTCGTAAAGTCCCCACGGACGTCGACTTCCTCCACTTATAAATCACTCTTCTTCATTCACTTGTGTTAACAATGTTTGAATTCTATTGCCGTACTCAATTGATTCATCGAACGCAAATTCAATTTCAGGAACTTTACGAAGTCTAATTCGACGTCCAATTTCTGTTCGAATAAATCCTCTCGCTTTGTCTAGCCCTTTTAATGTCGCTTCTTTTTCTTCTTCACTTCCAAGTACCGAAATGAAAACAGTTGCGTTTTGAAGGTCTCCTGTTACTTCAACATCTGTCACAGTGACAAAACCAATTCTTGGATCTTTTACTTTTTGAATAATAATGTCGCCGAGCTCTTTTTTCATTTGCTCTGCAACTCGATTCACACGTTTAGACATACTTAGTCACCCCGATTCACATTAGTAATAGTCAATGTTGTATTCGGTCATTTCCCATTCAGGATTGGATTCTAACAAACGAATGGCACGCTCGATTTCTTTTTCAGCCGGTGCTTTTGAAGAAGCAACAGCTACGATTGCAAAAGTTGCTCTTTGCCATAGGTTTTGATGTTCAATTTCAGCAATTGAGACATTATAACTATTTTTCGTACGCTTAACCATACTTCTTAAAATTGAACGTTTATCTTTTAATGAGGCAGCCATCGGAATGAAAAATGAACATTCCGCGTAGACAATCATACGCGTTTAATCTCTTCCATCACAAATGCTTCAATGATGTCGCCCACTTTAATATCATTGTAGTTCTTAATCGTAATTCCACACTCATAGCCTCTCGCTACTTCTCTCGCATCATCTTTAAAACGTTTTAAAGCGTCTAATTCACCTTCGTAAATGACGATATTATCTCGAATAACGCGGACACCAGAATCACGTGTTATTTTACCATCTGTTACATAGCTTCCTGCAATTGTTCCGATTTTAGAAACATGGAAAGTTTCACGAACTTCTGCTTGACCAATAATTTTCTCTTCATATTCAGGATCAAGAAGTCCTTTCATCGCTGATTCAATTTCTTCAATCATTTGATAGATTACGCGGTGTAGACGGATATCAACACCTTCTTCTTTTGCAGAACGTGCCGCATTCACATCTGGACGAACGTTGAAACCAATCACAATCGCGTTCGATGCTGTTGCAAGTGAAATATCCGATTCATTAATCGCACCTGCGCCAGTATGAATAATTTTAACGTTAACACCTTCAACTTCAATCTTCATAAGAGATGCAGCCATCGCTTCAACTGTTCCTTGAACGTCAGCTTTAACGATTAAGTTCAACTCTTTCATTTCACCTTGTTTCATTTGGTCGAATAAATTATCAAGTGTTACTCTTGTTTTTTCACCACGTTGTTCTTGTAGTGCATCGCTTGCACGTGATTCACCGATTTGACGTGCTTTTCTTTCATCTTCAAAGACAACGAAACGATCTCCAGCTTGTGGTACATCACTTAAACCAGTGATTTCAACCGGCGTTGATGGATCTGCTTTTTGTACACGACGTCCAAGATCGTTAATCATTGCACGTACACGCCCATACGTATTTCCAACAACAATCGGATCTCCTACGTTAAGCGTACCATTTTGAACGAGTAATGTTGCAACTGAACCGCGACCACGGTCGAGTTCTGCTTCAATGACTGTTCCACGCGCGCGAATTGTTGGATCTGCTTCAAGTTCAGCAACTTCAGCAACAAGTTGAACCATTTCTAATAATGTATCAATCCCATCGCCTGTTAATGCCGAGATTGGTACGAAAATTGCATCTCCGCCCCAGTCTTCAGCAACAAGTCCATGTTCTGTTAATTCTTGCATCACACGGTCTGGATTTGCTGATGGTTTATCCATTTTATTTACTGCAACAATAATTGGTACACCAGCAGCCTGTGCATGGCTAATTGCTTCTACAGTTTGTGGCATAACCCCGTCGTCTGCTGCAACAACCAGAATTGTAATATCGGTTACAGAAGCTCCGCGTGCACGCATTGTTGTAAACGCAGCGTGACCTGGTGTATCTAGGAATGTCAACTTCTTACCTTCGTGTTCAATTTGGTAAGCCCCGATATGTTGCGTAATTCCACCCGCTTCACCTTGTGTAACTTTCGTATTTCGAATCGAGTCAAGCAATGTTGTTTTACCATGGTCAACGTGCCCCATAATTGTAACAACTGCTGGACGTTCTACCATATTTTCTGGTGATGAGTGTTCTTCTTCAAGCCCTTCAGTTTCTTCAAAATAAACTTCTAAATCTGTTACGTCAACGCGAATTTCCTCTTCTACTTCAACACCATAATCCGCACAAATTAACTCAATTGTGTCTTGATCGAGCTCTTGGTTAATTGTTGCCATAACGCCAAGCATTAATAACTTTTTAATAATTTCTGATGGTTCGCGACCTAGCTTTTCCGCAAGCTCACTGACTGATAAAGATTCATAAAAAGTAATTTTCTCCGGTAATGGTTTCGGCGTTTTAGGTACTGGATTTTCCGGACGATATCTTCTTCTACCTTGGTTAATCCCTCTCGCTCGTGGACGGCCACCACGTCTGCCACCGCCTGGACCTGATTGTCCACGTCTACCGCCTGGACGATTTTGGTTATTTTGTTGGCTTCCGCCTTGCTTTGCTGCTGGACGTTTCTTCTCTTTATCTTGTGATTGACCAGACTTAGTATTCGTTTTTTGATTTGATTTTGTTGTTGTTTGATTTTTCTCTGTCTTTTCTTTTACACCATAAACTTTATTTAACTTGTTTATCGCATTGTCATCAATCATTGACATATGATTTGTGACATCTATATTTAATTTCTCAAGCTCTCCAACAACTTCTTTGCTTGTTTTTTTCACTCGTCTCGCATATTCATGTACACGCACTTTCGTCATGCGATCACCTCCGGTTATATTTCATTGAGATACTCGGAGAACTTGCCAGCAAATCCAGCGTCTGTTATCGCAAGGACAACTCGCGATTCTTTTCCGATAGCATGTCCTAATTCTTCTCGACTTCCCCAAACATGCCTCTCAACGTTAAAAAAACTACATTTGTCTGTGACTTTTTTCATCGTATTTGAAGAAACATCTTCTGCTAAAATCACAAGATGCGCTCTTCTTCCTTGAATCTCACGGACAACTAATTCTTCACCTGTAACGACCTTCCCCGCTCTCGTCGCGAGGCCAAGCAGTTGTAATACTTTATGTTTTACATTCATTGGATGGACTCCCGACGTACTGCATGAAGTAAATCTTCATAGACTTGTGCAGGTACTTTCGTTTTCAAGTGACTTTCAATTGCACGATTTTCTCGTGCTAGTTCAATTGCTTCTTCGGATTTTGACACATACGTTCCACGGCCTGATTTTTTCCCCGTTAGATCGACTGAAACTTCCCCTTCTTTTGGACGGACAATCCGAATCATGTCCTTTTTCGGCAGCATCTCACCTGTCGCTGCACATTTACGTAAAGGTACTTTTTTCATTTTCGTCATATGTGTTCATCCTTTCTACTTATTCTTCTTCATCTCTATACAAGTCGATGACATCATCTTCTAAAACGTCTTCAACTTCATAAATATCTGTATCTTCATAGTATGAAGGTTCTTCCTCTTCTTCAACCAATGGTGCTACATTCTCTCTCGGATAGATGCCTAATTCACGTGCATCTTCTTCACTTTTAATATCAATTTTCCACCCTGTTAACTTTGCCGCTAACCTTGCATTTTGACCTCGCTTACCGATTGCAAGTGATAATTGGTAATCTGGTACGATGACTGTTGTTGAGCGCTCTTCTTCGTCAACTTGGACATCAAGTACTTGTGAAGGACTAAGTGCATTCGCAACAAAGACAACTGGGTCTTCAGACCATTCGACAATGTCAATTTTCTCATCATTTAGTTCTGTTGAAATTGCTTGAACACGTGTACCTCTTGCACCAACGCATGAACCAATTGGATCCACGTCTTCATGGGCTGTGTAAACAGAAATTTTTGAACGATCTCCAGCTTCTCGCGCGATTGTTTTAATTTCTACAATCCCTTCAAAAATTTCGGGTACTTCAAGTTCAAAGAGACGACGAAGTAAACCTGGATGCGTTCTCGATACAAACACTTGCGGTCCGCGTGAAGTACGCTCGACTTTTGTAATAAATACTTTAATGCGATCATGTGGTTTATACGTTTCTGCTTGGATTTGTTCACTTAAAGGTAGAACTGCTTCTACTTTTCCGAGGCTTACATATAAGTTCCTTGCATCTGTACGCTCAACAATTCCATTCACGATATCTTCTTCACGATCAACATACTCGTCATAAATCATTCCGCGTTCGGCTTCTCGAACACGTTGAGTTACAACTTGTTTTGCAGTTTGTGCTGCAATACGTCCAAATTCTTTTGGTGTTACTTCTTCTTCAAGAACATCGCCAATTTCATAAGCTGGGTTAACGTTCCTTGCATCCTCTAATGAGACTTGCAAGCGATCGTCCTCAACTTCTTCTACAATATCCTTACGTGCAAGCACTTTCATAGAACCTATATCGGAATTCATATCCACTCGGACATTTTGTGCTTGGTTAAAGTTCCTTTTATATGCAGTTACAAGCGCTGCCTCAATCGCTTCTAATAATATGTCTCTTGAAATCCCTTTCTGTTTTTCAAGAGCTGTTAACGCATCGAGTAGATCACTACTCATGTTCATCACTCCTATAATTCATTATGCGGAAAAATCAATTGCTAATCGTGCAAGTGCTATTTTTTTCTGATCAATTAATACAGTAAGTTTTCTCGTTTTAATACGAATTTCAACTTCAGCACCTTCTGGCCCATAAGATAATAAGTATCCTTCAAACTCTTTCATCCCATCAATCGGTGCATATGTTTTTATAAACACATATTGGCCTAAAGCATTTTTAAAATCTTGTTCTTTTTTTAGTGGTCTCTCTGCACCTGGTGAAGAAACTTCTAAAAAGTAGTTTTGTTTAATTGGGTCTACACGATCTAGTTCTTCACTTAAACGTTCACTTACTAGTGCGCATTGGTCAATGTCGATATCCCCTTCAGGTGTGTCAACATATACACGTAAAAACCAATCATTTCCTTCTTTCACAAATTCAGTATCAACTAACTCTAAAGCCAAATCATCTACAATTGGCTGAACAAGTTTCTCAATCGTTTCTATAACTTGAGACATTTTATCCCTCCGAAGCTCTTTTCATCTTTTTTAATGATTACTTTCAATTCTTACGATATGCATCCTACGACTTTACATGCAATCTCTATATTTTCATTAATCTTCCTAAAAAGCTCTACCATTAGGGTCTTATTCCCTTTCAAAGCGATTTTGTAACATCATTTCCTTACATATTAGAAAACAAGACTTTCAAGAACCTTATCTTTAATGAAGGAAAAATAATTCCTCATAATTTGACTGGGATTTCCGTGAAATAAATTATATCGAAATAACTGTACTGAAGCATTTTCAAGTACAATTATTCACTATAATTGGTTGTTTTCTTCATGAACAACAGAAAAGAGCGGGAATCCCCACTCTTTTCGCAAGATTTATTACAAAAGTTAATTTAAGCATATCACACGGTGAATAGAGATGCAAACAATGCGTTAGAACAATGACAACTGATTCGCTTCAGGTAAGCCTTCTAGACAACCGAGTTCATCCATATATTCGATAACTGATTTTGAAACACGGCCCCTTCGCTGAAGATCTTCTTTTGATAGAAACTCCCCATCTTTCCGTGCTTCAACGATACTATGCGCAACGTTCGTTCCAAGAGATGGAATCGCGTTAAATGGCGGAATTAATTGATCGCCATCAATCACAAACGTTGTCGCATCAGATTTGTATAAATCAGGTTTTGCAAATGTAAAGCCACGTTCGCACATCTCCAATGCAATTTCTAAGACCGTTAATAATGTTCGCTCTTTCGGTGCCGCTTCCAATCCCTTTGCGTCAATTTCCTGGATTTTCGCGCGGATGGATGCTGAACCTTTTGTTATCGTTAGTAAGTCGTGATCCGGCGCACGAACAGTGAAATACGCTGAGTAATAAAGAATCGGATGATGCACTTTAAAGTATGCAATTCGAAGTGCCATTAATACATACGCAGCAGCATGCGCTTTCGGGAACATATACTTAATCTTTTTACATGAATCGATATACCAATTCGGTACATTTTGCTCGCGCATCGCTTGTTCAAACTCAGGTGTTAATCCTCTACCTTTACGAACAAATTCCATAATACTAAAGGCCATTGCAGGCTCTAACCCTTGGTAAATTAAATAAACCATAATATCATCACGACAACCAATTACATCGGATAGTTCACAAGTTTTATTTTTAATTAACTCCTGGGCATTCCCGAGCCAAACATCTGTCCCATGAGAAAGTCCGGAAATTTGGACAAGCTCTGAGAATGTATTTGGTTTCGTTTCTTCTAACATTTGACGAACAAAACGAGTTCCGAACTCTGGCACACCTAATGTTCCTGTTTTACAACCAATTTGTTCAGGCGTCACACCTAATGATTCCGTTCCACTAAATAACTGCATAACACCCTCATCATCAGGTGGTATCGTGAGTGGATCAATTCCCGACAAATCTTCTAACATTCTAATCATCGTTGGGTCATCATGCCCAAGAATATCAAGCTTCAATAAGTTATCTTCAATTGAATGGAAGTCAAAATGCGTTGTTTTCCATGCGGAATTCAAATCGTTTGCTGGGAATTGGATCGGTGTAAAGTCGAAAATGTCTTTCGTATCAGGGACAACGATGATTCCCCCCGGGTGTTGTCCTGTACTTCGCTTCACACCCGAACAACCGATCACAAGTCGGTCAATCTCTGCGCCGCGGAAATGAACTCCATTGTCATTCATATAACCGCGCACATATCCGTATGCTGTACGCTCTGCAATCGTTCCAATTGTCCCAGCACGATACACATAATCTTCACCAAATAGATCTTTTGTATAGTCATGTGCTTTTGCTTGGTAGTCTCCACTGAAATTGAGATCGATGTCAGGAACCTTGTCTCCTTCGAATCCTAAGAACGTTTCGAACGGAATATCTTGTCCATCTTTCGTATAATTCACATCGCAGCTTTCACATTTTTTGTCTGGTAAATCATATCCTGAACTGACTGAACCGTCATCGAAAAACTCAACTTTTTTACATGACGGACAGACATAATGTGGCGGGAGTGGATTGACTTCTGTAATTTCCATCATCGTTGCGACAAGCGATGACCCAACAGAACCACGCGATCCAACTAAATAGCCATCATCTAACGAACGTTTGACAAGCTTATGTGAAATTAAATAAATAACGGCGAAACCATGCCCGATAATCGATGTTAACTCTTTCTCGATTCGCTCCACAACAACTTCCGGAAGTTCATCCCCATAAATCTCATGTGCCATCGAATACGTTAATTCTTTAACTTCTTCGTCGGCCCCTTCAATTTCAGGCGTATATAAATCATCTTTAATTGGCTTCACATCACCAACGCGTTCCATAATCGTACGCGGATTATCAATGACAATTTCTTCTGCAATTTCTTTACCTAAAAACTCGAATTCCTTCATCATTTCATCTGTTGTTCTAAAATGAACTTCTGGTAAAGCATGACGATTTAAAGGATTTGCACCACCCTGTGAACGAACGAGTACTTCACGAAATGTCGCATCTGTTTCATCGATATAATGTACATTTCCCGTCGCACACACTGGAAGATTTACGGCTTTTCCAAGTTTAATAAGTTTCCGCATAATGTCTTCTAAGTTCCACTCATCTCGAATTAATTCTAATTCAATTAAATGACCATAAACCGATTTCGGGTGAATTTCAATGAAGTCATAAAACTTCGCAATGTCTTCCACTTCATCAGGGGACTTCTGCATGAGCCCTTCAAAAACTTCCCCATTCGAACAAGCCGAACCAATAAGTAATCCTTCTCTGTGCTTATTCAGCAATGATCTTGGAATTCGTGGCACACGATAGAAATAATTCATATGAGAATAAGAGACAAGCTTATATAAATTCTTAATCCCCACATCGTTCTTTGCAATAATTGTACAATGTGCCGGTCTTGCACGTTTATACGCATCGCCTTCTCCAATATGTTTATTAAAATCATCTAAATGCGTAATCCCTTTTCCTTCAGCCTCTTCTAATAACTTGATAAATAAATACCCAGTTGCCTCAGCATCATAAATCGCACGGTGATGCTGTGTGAGCTCAATATTATACTTTTTCGCTAAGGTATTTAATCGGTGGTTCCCAAGCTCTGGATGTAAAAATCTTGCCAGCTCGAGCGTATCAATCACTGGATACGTAATACTTGGGATATCTGCTTTTTTATATGCTTCATATAAGAATCCCATATCGAAAGATGCGTTGTGTGCGACAAGTATTGAATCGCCAATCCATTCATGATAATTACGAACAACTTCATCGACATTTGGTGCATCTTTCACCATATCATCTGTAATGCCTGTCAAATTCGTAATGAGCGCTGAAATTGGCGTATGTGGATTCGCAAAGCTTTCAAATGTATCAATGACTTCTCCGTTTCGAATTTTAACCGCTGCAAGTTCAATAATGGTATTATAAACTGCTGAAAGCCCTGTTGTTTCCACGTCAAACACGACAAACGTATCATCTTCAAGTTTACGGTGCGCTTCCCCGTAAGCAATGGGCACGCCGTCGTCGACTAAATTCGCTTCCATGCCAAACAACACTTTAATATCATTCTTTTTCCCGGCTGAATACGCTTCTGGGAAAGCTTGTACGTTTCCATGATCTGTAATCGCAACTGCAGGATGTCCCCATTTTGCAGCCTGCTCAACAAGTGCCGATGCCGAAACAACCGCATCCATTTGACTCATCGTTGTGTGTGTATGAAGTTCTACACGTTTCCGGTCATCCGCCGCAAAATCTTTTCGAACAACAGGCGAAACTTCCATAATCGACTGCGCCATCATAATTAAATCACGTACAAATGTGTCATTTTGAATGCCGCCACGCGCACGCACCCACATTCCTTTTTTCAGTGCAGACATTAACTTTCCGTCTTCTTCATTACGCGAAAACATTTTTACAATGATCGAATCTGTATAATCCGTTATTTTAATCGTAAGTAGAGAACGCCCACTGCGAAGTTCTCTCACTTCAGCATCGAAAACATACCCTTCGATGATTATACTGCGTTCTTCATCTTGAATCTTGACAATTTCAGTTAAGGATTCGTCTTGCTTAATCGGTGCACCAAATAGTAAAGGACCTGTTGGAAGACCATCATTTTCTTGACGGCTCTTTTCACGTTTCTCTAAATCTTCAAGTGCTTTCTTGGCCATTGCCTCTTCTTCCGCTTGACGCGCTTTGAAAAATGCTTTTTGTGCTTCTTCTGCTTCACTTAAATTATCCGTGAGCTGGAAATCTATCGCAAGTGGCGGAAATCCAAATGTTTCAAATACATCTGAAATTAAAGGTCCATATTTTGCTTTCATCGTTTGATATTCCATCTCATTCATACAAATTAATGAGAGTTTATTGCCTACGACGGTTGGCTCTTGACTCGTCAAACGTCCCCTGATTGGCGGAGACATATCTCGCAATTCTTCAATGATAAATGGCCAATACCCTGTCACTAATGCTTCGTTAATTTCTGCATTTTGACAAGTAATATTTAACCGTACAGTTGCAATTGACGTAAATGCTTGCCGGATTCGTTGACTAAAAATGGTATAGACTTCAACAGGCAGCAATTTCTCTAATTGAATATTAAATTGCCAAACACGTGACTTCCGGTGAATACTCACACGTTCTAATAAAGCATTTTCAAAATGACGAACATGTTCATCATCTGTCATTTCAATTTGCTGTAATAGTAAATGAAGTCTTTGACGACTTTCTTGTCTATGTGCCATGCATACATCTCCTTCTTTAATAGGTAAAAAAAGGAAGTGCCTTGTTTTGGCCTTCCTTACCCAATCTTCGTAAAATAAGCTTGTAGCTTTTCAGTTACTTCCCCAATTTGCCATTCAGCGGTTTCACCAGTATCTCGAAATTTCACTTCTAAAATGCCTTCTTCAGCTTTCTTTCCAACCGTAATCCGGATCGGTAACCCGATTAAATCGGCATCTTGAAATTTAACACCTGCTCGTTCCGCACGATCATCTAAAAGAACTTCGAAACGATAGGATTGCAACAGATTATATAAATTCATTGCAAGTTCGTATTGATGTTCATCGTTTAAATCGATTGGGATGAGGTGAATATCACAAGGTGCTAATTCTTTAGGCCACTTCAAACCAAATTCATCATGATGCTGCTCCGCTAAAAGTGCTAACATACGCGATACATGCATTTCATAAAAGCCTATATTTACTGGTGTTTTTTCGCTTAATTCATCGACAAAGTTTGCTTCGGCAAGTGTACTATAAGCCGTTCCAAGTGATGAAAGCCGCGCAACTTCAACACCTTGTGTAAAGTGAATCGTCCCTACACCGTCTGGCGCTAATTCTCCTTCTTCAATATATCGTAAATCTACATATTCATTCACTGCAAAATCTCGTTCAGGATTGACATTTAACAAATGAGTATCATTTTCATTTGCACCGGAAATACCATTTACAACAGACTTTACAGCTTCATCTGCAAGAATTCTCACATCAACAGGTAATTGAACTGGACCAATCGACCCTATTTCACAAGAAAGTAAATCTTCAACATCTTTTTCTTCTGCAAGACGAACAGAAGTTGACTGTAATACGCGCTTTAGTTTCTCTTCATTGATTTGATGATCGCCTCTACTAATGACTGCGATAAAATCATTTTCCACTTCATAAATCAGTGTTTTCAATAACTTATCCATCGGCATCTCTAAAAATATAGCAACGTCTTCTATTGTCTTTTGACCTGGTGTAGAAACTCTTTCCACTTCTTCAAGAGTTTCATTCAATTTTCCTTGCTCATTTACAGCAGGTGCTTGGACAATATTTTCAGAAAAACCACTTGTACTACTATAGGCGATTGTTTTATTTCCTTCATCTAATGGTGCAATAAATTGTTGGTGATATTGATCACTTTCAACTCCGATATCAGCAGACAATTCAAAGTGCTTTAAATGTAGTTTTGAAAAAACCGATTGATAAGCTCGTTTCACTTCTTCATATTCTTTTTGTAAACTTTCTTTTGAATGATGAAATGAATACGCTTCTTTTTTTACAAGCTCTCTACTTTCAATTAAACCATATCGCGGACGCGTCAAATCTTGAAAACGCGTCATCATTTGGTAAAGCATTAAAGGCAATTGTTTATAAGAATGAATTTCTTCTTTGATTAATGTCATCATTTGTTCTTTATGTAAACCGCCGACTGTATACTGTCGATTTTTATGATCCTTTACATGGAACAAATGACTTTCTTCATCTTCAGTTAATCCAAATAGTTGTATAAGGTTTTCTTTTTGTAATGAAGCAGATTTGATCTCTACCGCAGCAATTGCTTCCATTTCTTCTCTAACAATCGCTTCAATTTTCTTTAATACTTTTAATCCAAAAGGTAAATATGAATATACGCCACTTGCATGTTGACGCAGAAAACCTGCACGTAATAACAATTGATGTGATTTCATCTCTACATCTGTAGGGATTTCACGTATCGTCGGGATAAATGCTCGTGATTGCTTCATATTATGCCCACCTTTTAAAAATAAATAGCACCTGTAAACCGAAAGTCCAGATGCCATTTACCTTCTATTTAAAATGCTTTTGAAATTACTTCTAACTACTAAAGAAGAATCGTTGTATATCATTCCAAGTCACAACGATCATTAAAACCATAAGTAACACAATACCTACGAAATGAACCATGCCTTCCTTTTGCTTGTCCATTGGTTTTCCCCGAATTGCTTCGAAAAAGAAGAAGAGTAATCTTCCCCCGTCTAATGCTGGTAATGGTAGTAAGTTCATAATACCAAGGTTAATACTTAAAATTGCGGCCCAGTGCATCAAGTTAAACACACCGTACTGCGCAACTTCACCTGTCGCTTTATAAATCCCTACAGGACCTGATAAAGCATCAATCGTAAATTGACCTGTCACGAGCATTCCGAGAAGTTCAAGAATTTGCGTGAACCAAGACCATGTTTGTTCTGCACCAAACACAACTGCTTTCAACGGATTCTTTTCAACTGGACTCGTATATAATACACCAATTTGACCAAACTGCTGGCCCGCTTCTTCTATTACATCAGGTGTAATTTGCAGTTCAACAAGCTCGTCATTTCGTTCAACGATAAAGGACAGTTCTTTTGCTGGATTTTCTTGAATCATTTCAGCAAATTCTGGCCAAGAAGAAATCGGCGTTCCTTCTATTTCTTTTACAAAATCTCCATCTTGCATTCCTGCTTCATAAGCTGGACCTGTATTTTGGACTTCTGTAATAATAGGTACATTCGTTGGAACACCTTGCATTAAACCAATTGCTAAGAAAATAAAAAACGCTAAAATAAAGTTAAATAAAGGTCCTGCAAAAATCGTTAATGTACGATCCCATATTGACTTTGACTCAAACTGACGATCATAAGGCGCGATTAATATCTCTTGTCCTTTTTCAATAATGGATGCATTTCTTGCAATTGGATAACGAACAAATTCACCATCATCGCTATACCCTTCTATATATAACTCTTTATCTAAATCCGACTTTTCCGTTTCTAAAAACAATACATCCGGATTTGACACATCTTGATTTAAATAGAGCTTCTCTACTTCGCCTGATTGGCCAATGTACAATCCGACACGAAAACCAGGTTGAAGTTCAACTGTATCGAAATCTTCTCCCGCCATTTGGACGTATCCACCGAGTGGGAGTAAACGAATCGTATAGATTGTTTCCCCTTTTCGAATTCCAACAATCTTCGGTCCAAATCCGATTGCAAATTCCCGTACCATAATGCCTGCTTTTTTCGCAAATAAAAAGTGTCCTAACTCATGGAAAAAGACAAGCGAACCAAAAACGACGATAAAAGCAATAACGGTCTCCATAAAAAACCACCTTTACTGGCTATAAACGAATCACTTTTTCGTCTTAACCGGATTATTCATCTTACTCACTGTATCATATCATAGACTGTACTTCTTGTACGTTGATCGACTTCTAAAATTGCTTCAAGTGATGGCTTTACAATTGTTTCATGTTCATTCATCACGCGTTCCACGATGTCATCAATCTTTAAGAATGGGATTTTTCCAGCCATGAATAAACCAACTGCAATCTCGTTTGCTGCATTCATTGCTGTCGGCATTGTCCCACCTGTTCTCCCCGCCTCATAAGCAAGGGCAAGTGCTTTAAATCTTTCAAAATCCATTTTCTCAAAATGCAATTGTGCAATTTCTTCCAAACGAAGTCTTTTTCCATTTTGCATTGGAATACGATTTGGATACGTCAGCGCATATTGAATCGGTACACGCATATCTGTCGAACCCAGTTGCGCCATGACACTCGTATCTTGAAACTCTATCATTGAATGGATAATACTTTCACGATGCAGTAGCACGTCGATTTGATCGTAAGGAATATCGAATAGATGATGCGCCTCAATCACTTCAAGTCCTTTATTCATCATTGTTGCCGAGTCAATCGTTAATTTATTCCCCATTGACCAATTTGGATGTGCAAGAGCTTCTTCAACTGTTACATCGGCTAAATCATTTCGTGTTAAATGTCTAAAACTTCCACCTGATGCCGTTAAAATAAGCTTGGTAATTTCTTTAGGATTTTCTCCGTTTAATGCCTGAAATAAAGCCGAATGTTCGCTATCCACAGGTAAAATGGGTACTTCGTATTTTCGTGCTTCCGCCATAACAATTTCTCCAGCAGCAACAAGTGTTTCTTTATTTGCAATCGCAATTGTTATCCCATGTCGAATGGCTTCTAACGTTGGTTCTAGCCCGACACTTCCAATAACTGCATTCACTAAAATGTCTGCTCCTGTATGTGCGGCAACTTCTCTTAATCCATCTGCACCATGCACAAATTTAATATTTGGAAATAAAGTTTGTAACTTCTCAGCATCTTCTTTTTGTATCACAGAGACTACTTTGGGTTGAAATGTACGTGCAATTTCTTGTACTTGCTCGATATTCATTCCAGCCGAAAAAGAGACGAGTTCAAACAAATCGGGATTTGACTTTAAAATATCTACTGTTTGCACACCGATCGAACCCGTTGCGCCTAATAAACTGATTTTCTTTCTCATAATGATATCCTTTCTTTAACCAACAAAATGTAAAAAGTGAAGAAATGGTAATACGAAAAGCAAACTATCAAAACGGTCTAAAATCCCACCATGCCCTGGCAATAACTTCCCTGAATCCTTCACATCATAATGTCTTTTAATCGCTGACGCTGCCAAATCGCCAAGTTGTCCAATGATTGAAGCTATGATTGTGACAACAATTAAATAACTATATGAAGAAGTAATTGGAAAAAACGCTTGAAAAAGACATGCAAACACAACTGCTGAAAGAATTCCTCCAACAGAGCCTTCAATCGTTTTATTCGGTGAAATCTCCGGCCATAATTTTCTTTTTCCTAATTTTCGTCCTGTAAAATAAGCACCTGTATCTGTCATCCAAATAACAAGCAGCGCATATACGACATATTCAATCCCTACAAGACGCGTTTCTATTAAATAATAAAAGCCAATTCCTACATATAATGCGCCAAATAAAGAGAATGAAGCATGATCAAAGGTAAAACGATTTTTGACAATTACTGTATAAATGAGCAATAAAAGTACAACTACAAAAATGATTTCAACTTTTGAATAGCTTATCGCATTTTCAAAAGCTACACTGTATTCAGCTGGTAAAAGTAACACTGCTAGGGCAATCCAAGTGAGTATGCCTGGAACTGAAAAAAGATGAATGCTTCTCATACGCAGCAATTCGAACAGCCCGATTGTTCCAAGTAAATAAACAGTAATTATAAAAGGCCAGCTTCCGATTACGACAAGTGGAATGAAAAATGCAGCTGCAATTACTGCTGTAATAATTCTTTGCTTCAAACTTATTCTTCTCCTTCCACGCTTCCAAACCTTCTATTACGTGATTGAAACTCTTTTATTTCTTTTACTAAACAATGCCCATCAAAATCTGGCCATAGTACATCCGTAAAAGAAAATTCTGCGTAAGCTAACTGCCATAACATAAAATTGGAAAGACGAACTTCTCCACTTGTTCTAATGAGTAAATCTGGTTCTGGTAAATGTGCCGTCATTAAGTGGGTGTTAATTACTTCTTCATTGATATCTTCCCAATGGATTTCGCCTTTTGCAGCCTTCTTTACAAGTTCTTGTGTACAGCGAACGATTTCTGAACGACTGCCATAATTCATAGCAAAATTTAAGACCATTCCATCATTTTCTTTTGTCGCTTCAATTGCTTTTTGAATTGCTTTTTTCGTGTGATTCGGTAGTAAACTTAAATCCCCAATCATTTCTACCCGCACATTTTCTTCAATAAGCTCTGTTAAATACGTACTTAAGAACTCCCCGGGAAGTCGCATTAAAAAGTCCACTTCTAATTTTGGACGTTTCCAATTTTCCGTAGAAAAAGCATATAACGTTAAGACTTTTACGCCTAAACGATTTGCAATTCGTGCAATTTCACGAACTGTTTTCATTCCTTCATGATGGCCTGCAACTCTAGGTAAATTTCTTTTCTTTGCCCATCTACCATTGCCATCCATAATAATTGCTACATGAGCTGGGATTTTTTTGCTTTTTACATTTGCAACTTCTTCATCTAATAATTTATTTGTTGCAACATTCTTTTTTCGCATAAGCTTATTTAGCATATTCGTTCCTCCACTCTACAACTTTTCTGAGCAATTATAACCTCTTTTATTTACGGCAATTTAGTATCCATTATAACATAAAGTGAAGCTTCAATCAGTGATGAACTCTCACTGATTAAGAGGGAACACAAGCTAAGAATGCCACATCCTGTGACAACGCTTGCGTGACCAACGTGACATTGGTCTCATCGGGCTTTTACGGATATTTTTCAATTAAATGATCCTTTACCGAATTTATAATACTTAAATGATGGCAATTAAACACAAAAAAAGACGCCCTGAAATAAGGACGTCTTGGAATTTAAAAAGTTCTTTAATCAAACATCCATAATCTCGTCTTCTTTTGCTCCAGCAAGATCATCGATTTTTTTGATATAGTCATCTGTTAACTTTTGAACTTCATCACCGTAACGGTGAAGCTCATCTTCCGTTATTTCAGAGTTCTTTTCAAGTTGTTTGTATTCATCATTCGCATCGCGACGAATATTTCGAATCACAACTTTAGCATCTTCCGCTTCTTTCTTTACAGTTCGAACGATTTCTTTCCTACGCTCTTCCGTTAATGCAGGAATTGTTAATCGAATGATTGAACCATCGTTTGATGGTGTAATCCCAATATCCGATTTCAAAATTGCTTTTTCAATTTCTCCAATAATCGATTTATCATAAGGTTGAATTGCAAGTAAGCGTGCTTCCGGGATTGAAATTCCAGCCATTTGATTAATTGGCGTTGGAACACCGTAATAATCTACTGAAATTCTATCAAGCAATGATGCGTTTGCACGACCTGCTCGAATTGACGCTAAACTTCTTGTAAGTGCGTTAATTGCACCTTCCATTTTTTCTTTTGCTAAATCCATTACTCCACTTGGCATTACTTATTCCTCCTAACAACTGTACCGATTGGTTCACCAAGTACAGCCTTTTTAATGTTGCCACTCTCCATAATTGAGAATACTACAAGTGGGATATCGTTGTCCATGCACAAAGTCGAAGCTGTTGAGTCCATTACCTCTAATCCTTGACTAATCACTTCTAAGTACGAGAGTTCAGTATACTTAACTGCTTCTTTGTCAATCATTGGGTCAGCTGAATAAACGCCATCAACATTATTTTTCGCCATTAAAATAACATCAGCTTCAATTTCTGCTGCCCTTAAAGCTGCTGTTGTATCTGTCGAGAAGTATGGATTTCCTGTACCCGCTGCAAAAATCACAACTCTTTTCTTCTCAAGATGACGAATTGCTTTTCGACGTATGTATGGTTCCGCAACTTGTCTCATCTCAATAGATGTAGAAACACGGCTTTCAACTCCAAGGTTCTCGAGTGAATCTTGAAGGGCTAGCGAGTTCATAACAGTTGCGAGCATTCCCATATAGTCAGCTGTTGCACGGTCCATCCCCATCTCGCTACCAACTTTACCTCTCCAAATATTTCCACCACCGACTACAACGGCAACTTCAACGCCTAAGTCAGCAACTTCTTTTACTTGTTCTGCTACATTTTTGATAATTTCAGGGGATAATCCAAAGCCTTGTTCTCCGGCTAATGCTTCACCACTTAACTTTAAAATAATTCGCTTATATTTCGGTGTGCTCATATAGACCCTCCTATTTCAGATTTTCTCGAAAAAGAGGGAACACATTTAACGTGTTCCCTTTTCAAATATTTTATACGCGTGATTAAAACGGCCAATTATACTGGTGTTTTTCACTTTTAAATATAGCTAGTTACAAGCGCCTGCTTCTCGGGACGTTTCGGTCTTTCCAAAAAGGCGATAGTACACGCCTGTTGCGGTAAGCTCTCCAACGCCTGTCGAAGCAAAATGGGCGCTTTTCACTTTTAAAATTAGTTGCCTTTTACTTGGCTTAAAACTTCGTCCGCAAAGTTTTCTTCGCGTCTTTCGATTCCTTCACCAACAGCATAACGAACAAAACCTTTTAAAGTACCGCCTGTTGATTTAACGAAAGCGCCAACTTTTTGGTCAGAATCTTTAACGAATGGTTGGTCAAGTACACAGATTTCTTCGAAGTACTTACCGATACGGCCTTCAACCATTTTCGTAACAATGTTTTCTGGTTTACCTTCATTTAATGCTTGTTCAGTAAGAACTTTCTTTTCACGCTCTACTTCTTCAGCTGGAACCTCATCACGTGAAACATACTTAGGGTTCATTGCAGCGATATGCATTGCAACGTCTTTAGCAGCTTCTTCGTCAGTTGTTCCTTCTAATGTTACAAGAACGCCAATTGTTCCACCCATATGAAGGTATGGACCGAATGCGTCTGCATCTGTTTTTGTTTGGATTTCAAAACGACGTAACGTGATTTTTTCTCCAATTTGTGCAACTGCATTTGAAATGTGTTCTGCAACTGTATGACCGTTTTCTAATTTCGAGTCATGCGCTTCTTCGATTGTTGCTGGTTTTGCAGCTAGTAAGTGTTCTGCAAGTTCTTTTACAAGTGTTTGGAAGCCTTCGTTTTTCGCAACGAAGTCAGTTTCCGCGTTCACTTCAAGAATTACTGCTTCATTTCCATCAACATGAATGTATGCAGAACCCTCTGCTGCGATACGATCTGCTTTTTTCTCAGCACTTGATAAACCTTGCTCACGCAAGAAGTCAACTGCTGCATCAATATCACCGTTTACTTCTGTCAGTGCTTTTTTACAGTCCATCATTCCAGCACCTGTTTTTTCACGTAGTTCTTTAACCATTTTAGCTGTAACTTTTGTCATTTTTCCATTCCTCCAATATGTGTCGTCAATTCCTAAAAAAGACGATAAGGGATGACCGCTTATCGTCTTGCGAAAATGCCTTACTCTTATTACTCAGCTGATACAGTTTCTTCTTCAGCTTCTTCAGCAGGAGCTTCATCTTCACCTTGTCTAGATTCGATTAAAGCATCCGCCATTTTACTTGTTAATAGACGTACCGCACGAATCGCATCATCGTTTGCAGGAATTACATAGTCGATTTCATCTGGATCACAGTTTGTATCAACGATTCCTACAATTGGAATATTTAATTTGATTGCTTCTGCAACAGCAATACGCTCTTTACGTGGATCTACAACGAACATTACGTCTGGTAGTGACTTCATATCACGGATTCCGCCAAGGAATTTCTCCAGTCTTTCATGTTCTTTATTTAATTGAGCTACTTCTTTTTTCGGAAGTACATCAAATGTACCGTTCTCTTCCATTTCTTCAATCTTCTTCATACGTGCAACGCTCTTTTGGATTGTTGCGAAGTTTGTGAGTGTTCCACCTAACCAACGTTGGTTAATGTAGTACATACCCGCACGTTCTGCTTCTTCTTTAATAGCATCTTGTGCTTGTTTTTTCGTACCTACGAAAAGTACTTTTCCACCATCTTCACCAACTTGACGCATGTAATTGTATGCTTCTTCAAGCATTTTCACCGTCTTCTGAAGATCGATAATGTAAATTCCGTTTCGCTCAACAAAAATGTATTTTTTCATTTTTGGGTTCCAGCGACGTGTTTGGTGTCCGAAATGAACACCTGCTTCTAATAATTGTTTCATTGAAACTACTGCCATTGTATATTCCTCCTGTTTTGGTTTAATATCCTCCGTACAAATCATCCAATAAAACGACCTTTCGGCACCATTTTACAGTCAATGTACGTGTGTAGTATTACCATTTGATACTATAACACAGTGCTTTCATCATTGCAAGAAATTAATTCCTGAATTCTTCAAGATTTTATTTTAATCTACAAATTAATTTAGTTGAATTTCAAAATTAACTCTACTTCTGTTCTACCTTTATCTAGTTCTTTTGCGATTTCTTCAATGGATAACCCTGCCTTTGATAGCTGAAGAGCACGTGCACGATCATCTAATTCAGTCACTGCAAGATCCTCTTGAATCTCTTCTTCATCATGCGCATCATTCGTTTGAACAACCGTTTGTTGAACGTTTTCATATGATTTACGCGCATGATGACGCATAGTCTGTTGTGGGACTGACACTTGAATCGGTGGACGATTATTTTCTGATACCTCTTCAATTTCTTCCCGTGACGCTTCTTTACGGCGAGGTTCCTGACGCTTCTCTTCTATTTGAACAGTTAGTTTTTCAATCAATCGCTCATTTTCATCTTTTACTTCAGCTAAATAAACGGCAATCGCATCATCCATCTCTTTCATTAACTTGCTTTGTTTTTTCTCTAAATCATTAAACTTTGACAATTTCATATATAACAAAGCAATGAAATAAAAGCTAATCACTTGTGTGATGAATAAAATAATTAAAAAAATAGTTGTCATAATTTTTTACCCACTAAAGTCAACAAAGGACCCTTTATAAGGATGCTTTGATTCTTCTTCTCTTTCGTCATTACGTTCGACTCGCTTGTGTTGTTGCTGTTGTTCCATTTCTCGTTCTGCATCATCATCTGGACTTATTTCTTTATACTGTTCAGTTTCTAATACCGTTTCTTTGTCTTTTTCAACTTGCTTCTCAGCTTGTAAGTTTGCATGGTCTTGCATGATTTGCGTCCGTTGTTGTTTTTGGTCAGCAAGTTTACCCGCGTCAAATGTTTTCGGAATCGCAATTTGTAACTCAACACCCTTTAAACTCATAGAATCCCTCCGTTAATTACTTCCGATGCTAATAATTTTCTTAGCTTAAATAATGCACGAGAGTGAATTTGTGAAATGCGTGAAGTCGACAAATCCAGTATTTCACCAATTTCGGTCAAAGTTAATTCTTCATGATAAAATAAACTTAACACAAGTTGCTCATTTTCATTTAACTCTTTAATCTTCACTGTTAAATCAGCTAATAACTCATTCATTAAAATGTCTTCTTCAGGTGTTTTCTCTTGATCGTCTTTAATGACAAATGTACGCTCTTCGTTTTCATCATCTTGACTTTTTTCATCGAGTGAAAGAATGTTTGAAAAATAATGTGCATGCATCGTCTCATACACGTCATCTACTGTCATATTTAAATGTTCAGCTATTTCTTCCGGTGTGACATGACGCATATACTTTTGTTCCAATTCTTCCATTTCCTTTTGTAGTCTTTTTGTTCTTTCGCGGGATGTACGTGACAACCAGTCTTCTTTTCTTAAACCATCAATAATCGTGCCACGAATCCGAAATGAAGCATACGTGTCAAATTTCAAATCTCTATCGGGTTCAAATTTTGTTAAAGCATCAAATAAACCTTGTAAACCAAGACTCATCAGATCATCCCTTGAAACACTCCTTGGAAGGTTGGCACTAATCCTTTGTACATGATAAGTAACAAGAGGTGTATATATTTCGACAAGTAAATTTCCTGCATCCGGATCACGGTCTCGCTCCCATCGTTCCCAATACTCAGCTTCTTTTGCCTGATCACGTTTTGACATCGAATCCCTCCCTTTCCGTTAAACTCATCATAAACTTTTTTGAAAAATGAATAATCCTTTTTATACTTAGTTCCAAAAGTTTTCCCTGATTGCCTCGTTTACTAAACATTGATTGATTCATTTATTTATATTTCAGTTGTTCCCGCATTCACTGAACGAATTGAAAGAATCGCTGTGACGGGGTCAAACTCTATTGTTCGCCCTTTAGAACCACCCGTTTGCTCAGCTATAAGTGGAATGGATAATCGTTTCAATTCTTCCTTTACAGCCTCTACATTTCTAGGTCCAATTCTTAACGTATCACTTGAACCAAATTGAAACATTTGTGCACCGCCTGCAATTTTTGCTTTTAAACTCATTGGGCGAGCACCCTCAGCCTTTAACAGTTCCATTAAGCCATATATTCCTGTATCTGCATATTTTGCAACATTAACTTTTTTTGAACGATCAAGGCTAGAGTCTGGGAGCATAATATGCACCATTCCTGCAACTTTCTTAATTTCATCATACAAGACGATGCCGACACAAGAACCTAGTCCAGATGTTCGAATGGTTTTACCAGCTTTTACGATATTCATATCTGAAATTCCTACACGAACAACTTCATTTCTTACTATCATATTACAACACGCCTAACGACTGAAATATCGTCATATAGGAAGTTGGATCTGGAAGTAAAAAGAAATTTCCTTTGATTGCTTTTGACTCTGTTTGATCAGCTTCCTTAATTTCTGTATCAATAACGATTACTTCATCACTGTATTGGGAAATCTCTATAAGACCAAAACTAATTACTGCACCAACCATATCTACACTTAAAGATGGGACAGTTGGATGAATCTTTAAGCCCGTGAAGTCTGATAAGGCCGATAAGTAAGAACCCGATAAAATATTGCCAAGTTCTTGCATAGATGAAACACCAAATTCTGAAACAGGTGGATTTTGAAAATCGAAACTGTCATCTCCTGTCAATAATCGGATGAAATGATTAGCCCCTTCAATCGATAGCATGAAAAACATACTGCCAGAAACGTCTCCTTGAATCCGCAAAAAAATACATGCCGTATGCTCTTCCGGTCCACCTGCAAGTTCAAACATTTCATCAAACGTTACCAATTCTACATTCGGCACATACATTTCAATTTTTCGATTTAATAACTGAGACAACGAAGTCGCCGCATGTGCCGCACCGATATTTCCAATCTCTTTCAAGACATCTAAATGTAAGTCTGTAATTGAAAAATCTGAACTCATACAGATTCAACTCGATTAATAGGCTCTAAGACTTTTTCAAGCTCAAGTAAAACGAATAATCGATTTTCAACTTTAGCAACCCCTGCAATGAATTCCGAAGAAACTGAACCGACCACTTCTGGTTGTGCTTCAATCGCTTGAAGCGGAACGTCGATAATATCATTCGCCGTATCAACAATTAAACCGACATCATAAGTTTCAAGTGATACGACAATAATACGTGTGCTTTCATCCAACTCTTTTTTCTCCAAACCAAATCGCTCACGCAAATCAATGACAGGTGTAACAATTCCTCTTAAATTAATGACACCTTTCACATAAGATGGTGTTCCTGGCACGCGTGTAATTCCCATGATGCGTTCAATTCCTTGTACAACATCAATTTCTATTGCGTATTCTTTGTCAGACAACTCAAAGACAATGACTTTTTTAATAGCTTGCTGGGCATTTTCAGTCAATCCGAATCACTCCTTTTATTTGATAAGTGAATTACAATCAACGATGAGTGCAACTTGTCCATCACCTAAAATCGTCGCACCCGAAATTGCAAAGACATTCGTCAAGTAATCCCCTAACCCTTTTAAAACGATTTCTTGCTGACCGATAAACGAATCAACGACAAGTCCAGCAAGCTTATCTCCTTTACGAACGATCACAATCGAATGATATTCATCATCAGAGTGCGCTTCTCCGTCTTCTAATTCAAAAATCTCTTTTAAATCGAGTAACGGTATAATATTCCCTCTAAAATCAATCACACGCTGAGAATGTGCATTTAAAATATCTGATGAATGAACAATTGCCGTTTCAATAATTGAAGACAACGGAATTGCATACACTTCTTTTGCCAATTCTACGAGCATTACTGAAATAATCGATAATGTCAGTGGCAATTGAACTTGGAATAAAGACCCTTCTCCTTCTGTCGAATCGATTGAAATATGACCGCCTAAAGACTCGATCGTCGTTCGTACAACATCAAGACCAACACCACGGCCAGAAACATCCGAAACCGTTTCTGCTGTCGAAAAACCAGATGCTAAAATGAGTTCCGCCACTTGTCGATTTGTTAATGAATCTGCTTCCTCTTCCTCAACTAAACCATTCTCAATCGCTTTCGATAGAACTCTTTCACGATTCACACCTGCTCCGTCATCTTCTAGCTCAATGAATACATGGTTTCCTGAATGATAAGCACTTAACTTCACTGTCCCTACTTCAGGTTTTCCTTTTGCAAGACGTTCTTCTGGCATCTCAATTCCATGGTCTAGCGCATTTCGGATTAAATGAACGAGTGGGTCTCCGATTTCATCGATGACTGTACGATCTAACTCTGTTTCAGCACCAATAATTTCTAAGTTAACCTTCTTGTCCATTTCTCTCACTAGCTGTCTGACCATTGTCGGGAATCGATTAAACACGGTCTCAACAGGAATCATACGCATATTCAAAATGATGTTTTGTAAATCTCCAGAAACTCTCGTGATTCGCTCTACTGTCTCCGTTAAATCTGGATTATGAAGTTCTGTAGAAATTGATTGTAAACGACCACGATCAATCATTAACTCTTCAAATAAGTTCATCAGGATATCTAAACGTTCAATATTTACACGTATTGTACGGTTAGCTGCTTGATTTTGTGCAGGACGGTTAGGCTTTTCTTTCTTAGAATCTTTTTGAGCCACTTCTTGTTTCTTTACGGTTTGTACAATTTCCTCTTCTTGTTTACGTTTATCTGCCTTTAAATTTTCTTCGGAAACAGCCGTCACTTCAACGTAATCAACTTCAGAGACTTTTGAAATTTTTGTTTGTAATACTTCTTCTTCTTCTTTTGTAATGAGAACTACCGCAAACTCTCGTTCAAACGCTTCTTCTTCTAACTTATCAACAGATGGGACAGATTTAATCACGTCTCCTGCATTTTCCAAAATTTCGAAAACCATAAAGACACGTGCTGCTTTTAGTATGCAGTCTTCACGCAATCTTACTGTGATTTCATAAACGTTAAAACCTTGATCGAAAGACTGGCTAATGACCGTCATTTCAAAATCATCGTACGCTAGACTAGCTTCTTCCTCAACAACCGTTGCAGCGACTTCATCTCCACCTTCTGCATCAAGTGGTTCGCCTTTTTCAATTTTATTGAGCTGAGCGACAATCGCTGTAACATCTTTCTCACCAGTCCCTCCTGCCTCAATGTCTTGAACCATTTCATCTAAATAACTAACCGATTCAAACACAACATCTAACATTTCAGCAGTCACTTGCAAGTCTTCATTTCGAATGGCATCTAAAACGTTTTCCATAATATGCGTTAAATTCGCAATATCTTCATAGCCCATCGTTGCAGACATTCCTTTTAATGTATGCGCAGAACGAAATATCTCATTTACAATCGTTAAATCTTCAGGATTTTTTTCAAGTTCAAGTAAGTATTCATTACAAGTTTGAAGATGCTCCCTACTTTCATCTAAAAACATTTCTAAGTATTGATTTGTATCCATCATTACGCCCCCTTTTTAATTTAAATTATCTCAGTAATTGTTGCAGCGATATTCTCTAATCTCACGACTTCATCCGCCAGGTTTTGGTCAACAATCGCTCTTGGCATTCCGTAGACAACACTCGTTTCCGAGGATTCAGCAATTGCGATTGTTTCACAACTTGCTTTTAGTCGCTTGATTCCTAGCATCCCATCATTCCCCATCCCTGTCATAATGACTGCTAAACAGTTTACATTTGGTAAACTAGCAATTGATTCGAATAAAACATCCACAGATGGGCGATGACCGATACGTGGTGGTTCTTCTGCATCTAATTGTGCAAACAGAGAATTCCCTAACTTCCGCACTTTAAAATGCTTCCCACCAGGCGCAATGTAGGCGACGCCATTTTCAAGTAAGTCACCATTTTTAACTTCCTTCACAGAAATTTCACTCAGGTTATTTAAGCGATCTGCTAATGACTTTGTAAATCCTGCTGGCATATGTTGTACGACTAAGATCGGCGCACCAATGTCTTTTGACAAGTTTGTTAACACTTCCTGCAATGCTCTTGGACCTCCTGTTGATGTGCCGATTGCGAGAATTGTTTGATTCGATCTCGGTAATTTTTTACGCGGAGCTCTCGAAACAGGTGTCGTTTGTTCTTCTGTTGCTAATGTCTCTGCCCAGCTACTTTTTCTCTCAGGAAATAATTTCGCGGTATTTCTTTGAATTGGACGATGTCGAAGTGATGGCTTTACACTCACTTTTTTCATAGATACTTCGGAAGCTTCAAGCACTTTTTCAATAATCTCATCTTTCACTAACGTTAAATTTAATGAAATCGCACCACCTGGTTTCGCAACAAAATCAATCGCGCCCGATTCCATGGCAAGCACCGTATTTTTTGCACCTTTTTCTGTTGTACTCGAAAGCATGACAACTGGTGTAGGGCGTGTTTCCATAATTTTCTTCAATGCTTCAAGTCCATCCATCACAGGCATTTCAACATCTAACGTAATGACATCTGGTTGTAAGATCGTTAATTTTTCTAATGCATCTTTACCGTTTCTTGCTGCACCAACAACTTCAAGCTTAGGATCACTACTTAAAATATCAGTAATGATTTTACGCATAAACGCCGAATCATCAACAACCATTACTTTTTTCTTTTGCATCGCTTTCAATTTACTCACGCCCTCTCAAAAAGATGCTTTTTAACCTCTTTATAAAACTAGACGAATTCTGTACTTCTTTTGATTGAAACGTCGTAAACATTTCTGTCATCGTTACGATTTTTTTAGAAATCGGTGCATTCGGATAAGCTAGAAAATAAGGCTTTTGTTGAATGACTGCTTTTTGCACAACATCATCTTCTGGTAAACAACCTAAAATAGTCGTCTCTTTACCTAAAAACTTTCTCATTGCAAACTGTAAACGTAACACAGCTTCGTTGCCATTTTTTTTCTTAGGAATTCGGTTTCCGACTAAATAAAGTGAAGTGTCCGGATCCCGCATGACAATGAACTTCATCATTGAATAAGCATCTGTAATCGATGTTGGCTCTGTTGTTGAAATCACAATGACTTCATCAATCGCCATAATGAGTTCAATCGCTTGTGCGGTCGCTCCAGCCCCCATATCAAATAACACAAAATCATAATTTCTTTGTAAATGTTCAAATACATACGTCAGTCGTTCAAATGTCGCTTCTGACCATTCCATAATTTGCTCTAAACCTGAGCCACCAGAAATAAAGTCCAGTCCTTCATCTGTTTTGTTGATGATAGATTCTATTCCCTTTGTGCCTACTAAATAATCCATTAAACTATGTGTCGGTGTATAACCGAGCAAGATATGAATATTGCCCATTCCAATATCCATATCAACAATGACTACTTTTTTATCTTGTGCAATAAGGGCATAAGCAAAATTCGTAGAGAAATTTGATTTTCCGACGCCACCTTTACCACTTACAACAGCAATTGATTTCGCCAGCGCACCCCGGGATGCCAACATCTTTTGTCGTAAACTTTCAGCTTGGTCTCGCATCGGATACACCCTCCAACAACAAGTCAATGATATTTTCTTGTGTTGCTTCTTCCAAGTCTTCAGGGACTTCTTGACCATTTGTATAGTAAGCGATGCCGCGGTGATAGTTACGCATTAAATTAAACAAAGAACCAAGTGAATTCGTTTCATCAATCTTCGTGAAAATAAACTTCTCGATTGGAAAAGCTTGAAACTGATCAATAATTACACTCATATCCTCTTCTTTAGAAGTTACTGAAAGAACAAGGAACGTTTCCATGTCTAATGAAAAATCGACAACTTCCTTTAAATCTTCGACAAACTTTGCTTCTTTGTAATTTCGCCCCGCCGTATCAATAAAAACAAAGTCTAAATCAGCAAATTTATCAATCGCTTGCTTAAAATCAGCTGCATTGTAAACGACTTCAACAGGTGCTTGAAGCAAATTTGCATACGTACGAAGTTGCTCAATCGCGGCAATTCGATACGTATCTGTTGTAATAAAACCAACCTTTTTCTTCTTTTCTAACAATACGCGTGCTGCAATTTTAGCAATTGTTGTCGTCTTTCCAACACCCGTAGGACCAAGGACATTAATATACTTTTTCTCTAGTGAAATCCCACCGAAAGGAAGTTCTGCTAGACGCCTTTCGAAAAATCGTTTCACATGCTCAATTTGTTTTTCAAATGGTAAATCTTCTTTCGTTTCTTTCACATAATTAAACATCGAATCTCCAATTTCGTTAATGACATCATTTGTCATTCCTTGTTGCCTTAAATACGTTAAAATCGGTTGAAACTCATCAGGAAACCGTCCCATTTTTGATGAATGTTGCATTGTTTTTAACATTTTTTTCATTTCTCTCATCTCTTGCTTCAATTGGCTAGTTGACTCATCCAATTTAGGGTTAGGTGTAGGCATGATCATTGGTTCTACTTTTCGTTCAACTTGTTCCTTTGGTGTATCATATCCTGCAATTACTTCTACACTTTTCTTTTTAAAAAGGCCTAAAAAACCTTTTGAATAGACAACATTCGAACTTAAAATAACTGCATCATCTCCAAAGTCAGCACGAACTTTTTTCATCGCATTGACCATTGTATCAGCTTTATACTTTTTCATATTCATGAGATATTCACCACCCCTACACTTTGTACTTCTACTGAAGCTTCAAGTTCATTGTATGAAAGTATTGGTATTTGTGGAAAATAGCGTTCTGTAATTTGTCTGATATACATGCGAATTGCAGGTGATGACAAAATAACAGGCGATTGGTTCATTAAAGCGACACGTTCAACTTCCCCGGAAATTGACTCTAAGATTTCTTGTGAAACAGTAGGATCTAATGATAAGTAATTTCCTTGTTCTGTCTGTTGAATGCTATCTGCAATTGTTTTTTCTACTTTCCCCGATACCGTCAATACTTTCAAAGAATTGTTTTCATCCGCGTATTGATTTGTAATTTGTCTTGCTAATGCTTGTCTCGCATACTCAGCTAACACATCAATATCAGATGTATATTTCGAATAATCTGCGAGTGTTTCAAAGATAGTTGGCAAGTTTCGAATTGACACTTGCTCTTGTAAAAGTTTCGCCAATACCTTTTGAATTTCACCGATTGAAAGCGGTGTTGGTGTTAATTCTTCAACAAGAATTGGATACGTTTCTTGAACGTGATCAACAAGCTGTTTGGTCTCCTGTCTACCAAGTAAATCAGCCGCGTTTGCGCGAATCACTTCAGTTAAATGTGTAGACACAACGCTTGGTGGATCGACAACTGTATATCCTTGGATTTCTGCATCTTCTTTCACAGCTTCAGTAATCCATTTTGCAGGTAATCCAAATGAAGGTTCAATCGTTTCAATACCTTCAATTGAATCTTCTCCTCCTGGACTCATCGCCAAATAGTGATCGAGTAAGAGTTCACCTTTTGCAAGCTCATTTCCTTTAATTTTAATTCGGTACTCGTTTGGTTGTAATTGAATATTATCTCGAATCCGCACAACTGGAATGACAAGCCCTAACTCAATCGCTAACTGTCGACGAATCATCACAACACGGTCCAGCAAATCCCCACCTTGTTCTGCGTCCACTAGTGGAATTAACCCGTAGCCAAACTCAAATTCGATTGGATCGATATTGAGTAAATTAACGATATTTTCTGGGCTTTTCAGTTCATCCGTCTCTTCTTCTTCTTCAATTTCTAGCAACTCTTCAGGATCTTCTTCAACTTGACGTGACATAATAAATGCCCCTACCGCGAGTGCAACTGAAATTGGTAACGTAAGCATAATATGTATTGGCGTAAAAACACCTAGTAATAAAAGAGTTGTTGCAGCAACATACAATAACTTTGGTTGCCCGAGTAGCTGTGTCGTTAAATCTTCCCCGAGATTTCCTTCAGATGCAGCACGTGTCACAACGATACCCGTTGCAGTTGAGATCAGTAGTGCAGGGATTTGCGTTACAATCCCGTCCCCGACTGTCAGCCGAGAGAAAAGCATTGCCGCCTCCCCAAATGCTAGGTCCATTTGGACAATACCTACAATCATACCAACAAGAAGGTTAATAATGACAATGATAATTCCTGCGATTGCGTCTCCCTTAACAAACTTCGTTGCTCCGTCCATCGCTCCGTAAAAGTCAGCTTCATTGCTTACTTTATCACGACGTTCACGTGCATCCATCTCAGAAATCATGCCAGCATTTAAGTCAGCATCGATACTCATTTGCTTCCCCGGCATCGCATCTAATGTAAAACGAGCAGCAACTTCAGATACACGTTCTGCACCTTTCGTAATAACGAGGAATTGGATAATGACAAGAATCGCAAAGATTACGAGTCCGACAACAATGTTTCCACCTGTTACGAAAGAACCGAATGTGTCAACAACCCCACCAGCATCCGCTTCACTTAAAATCGCTCGTGTCGTAGAGATATTTAACCCTAGTCTAAAAACCGTCATTAATAAAAGTAATGTCGGAAAAATTGAAAACTGTAAAGCTTCCTGCATATTCATAGAAGTTAATAAAATCATTAAAGCTATTGTTATATTTATGATGATGAGAAAGCTTAATAGCCAAGGAGGTAATGGGATCACAAGCATTGCAACAATCATAATAACCGCTGCAAGAATCCCGATATCTCTATATTGCATGCCGTCTCCTCTTTCTTTTCGTTAAATTTTGCGTTGTATTCGATACACGTAAGCGAGTATTTCAGCAACTGCCTTAAAGAATTCTTCAGGCACTTCTTCATCGACTTCCACTTGATCATAAAGTGATCTTGCAAGCGGTCGATTTTCAACCGTTACGATATCATGTTCCTGCGCAATCATTTTAATTTTTTGTGCAATAAAATCTACACCTTTTGCTACAACAACTGGGGCTTCCATCTCACCATCTTCGTATTTAATCGCAATTGCATAATGTGTCGGGTTTGTAATGATAACATCCGCGGTTGGGACTTCTTGCATCATGCGGCGCATCGCCATTTCACGTTGCCTTTGTTTAATACGAGATTTTATGAGAGGATCGCCTTCAGTATTTTTATGTTCATCCTTAATGTCTTGTTTTGACATTTTAAGGTTCTTTTCATAGTCATATTTTTGATAAAAAAAGTCGAGTATCGCGACGAATAACAATGTAAACGACGCGGCAATGCCCATCATTGCAGTTAATTGTCCGACCGTCGATAACGTATCAAATGCACTTTTAAATGCTAAAGACAGCACCTTATCGATATTTGACCAAATTACTAAAAAAGTAACCGTTCCAATGAATGAAATCTTAAGGACTGACTTCATCAATTCAACAATGGCACGGATTGAAAAAATTCGTTTAAACCCTTTGATTGGGTCAATTTTCTTTAAATCAAATTTAAGTGGTTCCGTTGTAAATAACCAACCAAATTGAAATAAATTCCCTGCAACACCCGCAATGACTGCAATCGCCATTACTGGTAATAAAATAATGCCTATTTCAACTAATACTTCTGTATAAATCATCATGACAGCTTTTAAATCAAATTCTTTTAATGAGATATACTGGGTAAATGAATGCCTAAAAAAAGAAAAGAAACGTTCTCTCATAAAACTTGCTGCGAAAAACAAAAATAAAAATACAGATAATAAAACAATGGCGCTCGTGACGTCTTGACTCTTGAGGACTTGACCTTTCTTTCTAGACTCTTCACGTTTTTTGGGCGTTGCTTTTTCTGTTTTCTCTCCAGCAAAAAACTGCAAATCCAAACGCAATTTCACTTTACCCGCCCCCCAATAAAACCATCAAGTCTCTCATACTCACAATCATAAACTCAAAAAGTTTTTGCATGACACCAACCATGACAGCCATCATGATTGATAATACTAAAAAACTTACTGTAATCTTAATTGGAAATCCAACGACGAATATATTCAACTGTGGCACGGTTCGCGCAGTAATACCAAGCGCTATATCTACAAGGAATAAGGTTGCGACAATTGGGATGGACATTTGAAAAGCAATTGCAAAGGAAGCAACAAAAGTTGTCACAATAAACTCGCCAACTTGTTCAGATCCAAAGGCTGGCCAGTTTCCATCAATCGGTAAAAACTCATAACTATAGAAAATTCCATCCAGTAATAGATGATGACCGTCTAAAGCAAGTAATAATAACATGGCCATGGAATTGAAAAACTGACCTAATAGCGGTGATTGCGCTCCTGTTTGCGGGTCGATAATATTCGCTACTGCAAACCCCATTTGGAAATCAATAAAACCTCCAGCAATTTGAATGACCGACATAATAATATAAGCAAGAATCCCAATAAACAAGCCGATTATTGCTTCTTTCAATAAAAGAAAGATATATTCACCGTCAATCGCTACTTCTGTTAAATCAACCGCGTAAGTCATCATCCATGCCAAAAGAGCAGCCAAAATAATCCGGTGAACGGTTGGAATGGCTCGGTAAGAAAATAGCGGTACCGTAACAAAAAAAGCACTTACTCGTGTCAGTATTAATAAATAAGTGGTAAACGTTGGAATTAACTCTTCCATTCCATCACCCAATAAACCGTACTAAGTTTTCAAATATATCCGTCGCGAAGTTCGTAACGATTCCTAACATCCATGATCCAAAAAAAACAATCCCTACTAATACCGCAATAATTTTAGGTACGAAAGCTAATGTTTGTTCTTGAATTTGTGTTGTTGCTTGAAATACACTCACTGCTAATCCAGTTACCAATGCAACGACTAAGAGAGGTCCCGCAGTCAGTAAAACTGTCGTAATCGATCGCTCCGCTAAAGCTATTATTGTTTCACCCGTCATAAGAACCCCTCCTAAAAGCTTTGTAGTAATGATTTAATAATGAGATGCCAACCGTCTACTAAAACAAATAATAGAATTTTAAATGGTAATGAAATCATAACGGGTGGTAACATCATCATTCCCATGGACATTAAAACACTCGCAACAATCATATCAATGACAAGAAATGGAATGAAAATCATAAACCCCATCTGAAATGCTGTTTTTATTTCACTTAAAGCAAATGCAGGAACAAGCATTGTGAGTGGAATTTCTTCAATGGACTCTGGCCGATCTGCTCCATTGTATTTCAAAAAAAGTGCTAAATCTTTTTGTCTCGTATGTTTCGTCATAAATTCCTTTAAAGGAATACTTGCTTCATCATAAGCTTCTTCTAACGTAATTTCGTCAGAGAATAACGGTGACAACGCAACCTCGTTTACCTCTTGGAAAGTGGGTGCCATAATAAAAAACGTTAAGAACAAGGCTAGTCCAACGAGTACTTGGTTCGGCGGCATTTGCTGCGTCGCAAGTGCCGTACGAACAAATGATAAAACAATAATAATTCTTGTAAAAGAAGTCATTAAAATTAAAATTGCTGGTGCAAGTGATAAGACAGTTAACAGAAGAAGCAACTTAACTGAAGTTGCTATATTCGTCGCATCGCTATCTGCGAAAAACTGAACAAAATTAATCATCTTCGCTCTGCTCCTTCTCTGTCAATCGGTGAAATTGCTTCTTTCTTTCTGCTTTAATTTCAGTTAAACGATGATTCAACATTTCGCTAAAATCTTCGGTTTCATCATCTCTTTTTTTCGATTCTTTCTTTTGAAAGGGTGACATTTTCATTAACAATGATTCGAAAGGACCTTTAAAAGGAACTTCTTCTGCTTCTTCATAATATTCTAGAAGCGTATCGATTTCGTCTGGATCCGTAATTTCTTTCAATAAGCGTATGTCTTCACCAACGCCTACTAAATAATAAGTGCCACCAACCACAATCAATTGGATCGATTTCTGTTGCCCAAGTGAGAGTCCGCCTATATTTTTCATTAAACGATTTTTACCATAAGATCGATTTCTTCCGTTAATAAATTTAAGCAGCGCATACAAAAGACCAACGACAAAGGCTAAGGCGAATAACATTTTTATGTAATCCCATGCAGTTACACCTACAGCCGACTCTTCTTTGTCTTCTTCCTCTTCTTCTAAGTTGTCAAATATGCTTTCTTCATCTTTATCGACTTTCTCTTCTTTTTGTTGTTCTTTATCTTCTATCCAATCACTAACACGATCATTCGCCATCGTATAGACTGGAAAGAAAACAAAAGATAATAGGATAAAAGATAAACATAATTGAAGAAGTTTTTTAGTCATGCCAAGTTGCTTTTTCATCTTAGCTCAATGCTTTTTCAATCGCTTCTATCACACGATCTGCTTGGAATGGTTTTACAATAAAATCTTTCGCTCCCGCAGAAATCGCATCAATAACCATCGCTTGTTGGCCCATCGCTGAACACATAATAATAACTGCTGAAGGATCCTTTTCCTTAATTGCTTTTAATGCTTGAATGCCGTCCATTTCTGGCATTGTAATATCCATTGTTACTAAATCCGGGCTTAATTCTGCATATTTTTCAACAGCCTCTGCTCCGTCTGCTGCTTCACCTACAACTTCAAAACCATTCTTTACCAAAATATCTTTAATCATCATACGCATGAAAGCTGCATCATCTACAATTAGTATTTTCTTACCCATCTTTACAATCCCTCCAAAGTTAATTACCTTAAATTATTAATGCGCTCTTTCGGACTTAATACATCCGTAATGCGCACACCAAAATTCTCATCTATGACAACGACTTCGCCATTTGCGATTAATCGATTATTTACTAATATATCAACAGGTTCCCCTGCCAATTTATCAAGCTCAATAATTGAACCGCTAGACATCTCAAGTATCTCTTTTACAGAACGTTTTGTTCTACCTAATTCCACTGTAACTTGTAACGGAATATCAAGTAACATATCTAAATTTTGTGCTTCCGATTCATTTAAAGTAGTCGGTTCAAAACTAGCAAATTGTACTTTTTCCACATCAACTTGTGGTTTTTGACGCGAACTTTGTACCGGTCTTTCTTCTTGAACAGGCGCTGGACTCGGGGCTTGCCTACTTGGTTCTTGTACCGGCGCTGATTGTTCTGGGGCCGGTTGTGCTGGTGCAGGTGCTTCTTCAACAGCCGTCGTTGCAGCTACTTCTTCTTCCTGCTCGTTTCCAGCTCCATCTAGTAATGTCGCAACCAGTTCTTTTCCAAATTCATAAGGAATCACTTGCATAATCTCCGAATCAATTAAATTTCCTACTTTTAATTGAAACGCTACTTTAATCAGCAAATCTGATTCGGGTATATTGTCAACACCTGTTTGTTCTTGCACATCCATTAAATCAATTGTAGGTGGTGATATATCAACTTTAACATTAAAGACAGAAGACATCGAAGTCGCAGCGGATCCCATCATTTGGTTCATTGCTTCTTGAACCGCACTTAAATGGATATCGCTTAAATCAGGATTCGGACTAGAACCGTCTCCGCCTAACATTAAATCAGCAATGATTGTTGCATCCGATTGCTTAATCACCAATAAGTTCATCCCTTGAAGCCCTTGTGTATACTCTACTTTAATAGCAACATACGGAAGAACGAACTCCTCTTCTAACATCGAATGGTTAATCATTGTGATTGTTGGTGTTGTAATTTCAACTTTTTGTCCTAATAGCGAAGACAATGCAGTTGCTGAACTACCAAAAGATATATTCGCAATTTCACCAATTGTATCGCTCTCTATTTCAGTTAACTCTGCTTCTGGTGAAATTGACGCTTCAATTTCTGGTTCTTTTTCATCCAAGCTTTTTCCACTTAGTAAAGCTTCAATTTCTTCTTGGGATAACACTTCATCACTCATCATCTTCATCCCCTCCTGTCAACACATCAATAATTTGAATCGCTAACCAACTTTTCATTTGTCCAGGTTGTGCTGTAAACTTCGGTAAATCTCCAACCTTGACCGTAAGCGGCTCATCAATCTTCCTATTTAAAGATAATACATCGCCTTTTTCTAAATGTAAAAATTCTTCAATACTCATTTGACCATTCCCTAACTCAGCCACAATCGGAAGTTCTGCTTCTCGCACGCGCTGCTTCAAGGCTTCGCTCTGTTCAGGCGTTGGTTCTTTTTTATTCGTTTGCATCCAGTAACGAACAGATAAATTGGGTACAATCGGTTCTAACACAACATGCGGAATACAAATATTAATCATTCCACTTGATTCACCAATAATAATATTAAATGAAATAACAACAACCGTTTCGTTGGGTGAAATCATTTGTAAAAATTGTGGGTTGACTTCCATTTCTGCTAAAAACGGGTCAATATCGGCAATTCCTGCCCAAGCTTCTCGTAAGTTATCAAAAGACTTTTCGAAAAGATTCATCATAATTTTCGTTTCAATTTCAGTTAAATTATCAACTTTACTTGGGCTTTCTCCCACACCACCCATCAAACGATCTAACATTGAGTAAGCGATATTCGGATTGACTTCCATTAACACATTTCCTTCTAATGGTGGAACTTCGAATATATTAATCAACGTCATATTCGGGATTGAACGAATAAATTCTTCAAATGGAATTTGGTCAACAGATGCAACATCAATTTCAACATACGTACGTAATTGCGCCGAAAAGTAAGTCGTTAATAAACGAGCAAAGTTCTCGTGAATTCTTGTTAAACTACGAATCTGATCCTTAGAAAAACGAAGGGCTCTTTTAAAATCATAGTCTTTTATCTTTTGCGTTTCTTCTTCTTTTCTCATTTCTTCCGCTGACATTTCACCTGTTGATAAGGCAGAGAGCAGCGCATCAATTTCGTTTTGTGATAATATGTCGCCTGACATTTTCTCACCTCCTCGTCACGTCACTGAATGATATAAGAGACGATATAAACGCGCTCCACTTCTCCTTCTTGCATGAGCGGGTTTAGTAATGATTGAATAGTTGATTCAAAAGCTTGCTTTCCCGCTTTTCCTTCAAGTTCTTCCCTTGTAACCTCTGATAATTCATGTATGACAATATTATTTACTTGGAATATTCTTTTCTCTAACTCTTCGGCAGCTTTTTCACTATCCGTTTGAATTTTTAATGATAAACGGATAAACTGCCGATCTGCTAAATTCGTCGTAATCTCCGGTATTTCTACAGATGCTTCTATAATTTCATCGATTGATGCTTCTTTATCATCACTCTCTTCACCTTTATTCATTTGCCAAATTAAAGCGAGTACAACAACAGCAACGAGCGTAATTGTCACAAGAACAATTAATGTAACTGTTAATAATTTATTCTTCATCTTCTTCACCCCAGACATGCGGATTTGATAACAACTGAACTTTTTGATAAAACTGTGCTATTTTCTCTCGAAGTTCTTTCTCTGAATCTCTCACAATATATTTTGTTCCAGTTGTTAACGTAATCGTTGTGTCATGTGAGGATTCAATTCTTTCTATGTAAAGTGCATTCAGTGTAAATGATGTACCATTTAATCTTGTAACTTCTATCATATGTAAGGGGCCGGGCGAAATGAGCCGGCCCGACCCTCCTTTTTTGTGTGCTGCATCGGATATGAATTCTCCAAATCCAAAACTCGCTAGATGACTATCACTGACATCCATTTGCGAGCAGATGGCAGTGACTGTCACCGCTTCAGAGACTCAATCATCGCTTCAAGTTCATCAGTTCTTGTAAAATTTCATCAGACGTCGTAATTGTACGCGTATTTGCTTGGAAACCACGTTGTGCAACGATCATTTCAGTGAATTCTTCTGATAAGTCAACATTCGACATTTCAAGAGAACCTGATTGGATCGTTCCCATACCTTGTTCGGTTCCGACAGAGTAGAAAGGATTACCTGAGTTACTCGAATCTTGGTAATAGTTCCCACCTGCTTTTTCAAGTCCGCCTGGGTTTGGGAATTGCGCCATGACCAGTTGTCCCGCATATCGAAGTTCGCCGTCAGCATCTACAAACGTAACAGTTCCATCATTACCAACCGCCATCGATTGTGAGTTTGTCGGAATACGAATTGGGCCATTCCTTTGATTATCTCCACCTGTTGGAAGCGTTCCACCTGAATTTGTTGTTAATGTTGGTGCTGGGTCACCTGTCGGAAATTCCCCATCCGTCTCTACACCCGCAAAACCAAATACATATTTCCCATCTCCATTAACTAAATATCCGTCTGCATCCATATAAAAGTTTCCAGCTCGGGTATAAAATTCATTCGTAAAACCTGTTGGCGCGTCTGCTGGTCCTGTACTATCTGCTACAACAAAAAACCCATCCCCTTCAATCGCTAAATCCAACGTGTTCCCTGTAAACTGTGTCGATCCACCGGTGTGTAACGTATCAATCGTTGATATTTGCGAACCTAATCCTACTTGTTGCGGGTTTACACCACCACGTGTTGCCGTGGAGCCTGAAGCGCCTGCTGTTGTTTGTGAGAATAAGTCTTTAAAAATAACGCGTCCTTTTTTAAAACCGTGTGTGTTTACGTTCGCCACGTTGTTACCAATGACATCTAGTTTCGTTTGAAAGTTTTTTAACCCTGAAATTCCTGCATACATTGATCTAATCATATTTATTGTTCCCCTCTCAATTTTAACTGCACTACCTCTATCAGTCAGTAGTACGTTGGCATCCTGTTCTAGGTCCTGCCAAGTTAATTTAGTACAATTGTACCGTCAATATTTGTAAAAAGTTGATCTTTTGCTTCTACACGGTCCATTGCTGTAATGACTGTTCGATTTTTTGCGCTAATAATCATCGCTGCTTGTTCGGTTAACACTAAAGACTCTTTAATGCCTTTTCTATTCGCTTCATCCACTTTAGTTGAAATACGATTCCATTCATTTTCCGGAATTTGAATATTTCTTTCGGCTAACCGTTCGCTTGCATGTTTACTTATCTTTAAGCTTCCTGTGTTCGCCGTCGCGTGCTTTAAGTGTTCTAAGAAAGATTGTTTTTCATTACTTTCTACTTTTTTAGCCGCTTGATTGTGTATAAATGGTTGCGAAGGTATGCGGTGGAAGTTTATTTTATTCATCCCGTCACCTCACGCTTATGGTTGGCTGATCGATATAAGTTGATCCGATCCAATCCGATTCCCATTTTCTAATACATACTCAATTTTACCGTCTTTATTGGAAACAGAAACGACTTGCCCTGTTTCTTCTAGCTCTTCATCTTCTTCGCCGTCTTCATTTTCCACACGGTAACTCACTTGTTTCCCAATTAACATACTCGCTTCTACTAAACTATTGTCACTTGTCGTCCCTGCAAGCACTTCCGAAATATTGCCTGGTGTTAATTCTTTCCCGTCGTCCATTTTAAAGACGACCGAACCATCAACAAACTTCACTCCAACAACAACACTCGTTCCCTCATTAATAATTGGTTTTCCGTCTTCACCAAGAACCGGCTTACCGTTCTTATCTTCTTCTACTTCGTGCCACTTAACATTTTTCCCAACGAAACTATTATATTGAATTAGTTGCGACTGGTTTTGTGATTCCGCGAACTTTTCAAATGCTTTTGTTAAGTTCATCGTTTGTTCTAGTGATGAAAACTGTGCCATTTGCGCGATAAACTCTGTATCTTCCATCGGATTCGTTGGGTCCTGGTTTTGTAATTGGGCGATTAAAATTTTTAGGAAGTCGTCTTTTCCTAACGTTCCATCTCCCGTTTTTCGTTCATCACGTTTTTTATTGATTAAATACATATCATCTGTGATGGCTGATTGACTCCCAATATTTGGCATGTCTACCCCTCCAATTCAATCATATATTCATTAAAGCTCATTGTTTCCTCTTCATTTTCATGCGTGCTTTGTTCATTTGTTTCTTCTTGTTGCTGTTTGAAGTGCTGATTAAATGCGTGATCACGTTCATGATGCGGTGTTTCCGTGAGCATTTGCGATATATCGATTCGTTCTACTTGAATGTTTTGCTGTAAAAATGCTTGACGTAGTTGGTGAAGCTGACTTTCTAGCATTTCTTTTCCAAGTGCATTCGAAGCTAAAATACGCGCTGTTAGTAAACCATTCGTTTGTAGTAATTCAATGCGAAGTTGGCCTAAATGCTCTGGATATAATTTAATCGAAATTCGATTCGTTCCACCCGTTTGACCTAAGTTTGCTCGTTTGAAAATATTTTGCAGCTCTTGTAATAGTACTTCCGCACGACTACTTCTCTGAACGTCTCCTTCAGCTTTCACATTTTCTAATCCAACGCCTGCTGTAATTGAAAAGTTCGATTGACCGATTGATTCATTTGTGATTTTTGTTAACGGTTGCCCTTCTTGTACTGGACGGGTCAGTGTTTCATTCGTTGAAGGTTTTGCTTCCTGCCCCGGCTGTGCCACTGCTTCATTTGTTAATTTAGTTATATGTGACATGTCTTGAAATGGGAGTGTTTGATTTTGATTTCCTTTTTGACTGCTTTCACTTAAATGTTTCCCAAGGTTCTTCATCATTTCTTGTAAAGCATGAAGCTGTTGCTCTTGCTTACCTGTTAAATCAACTTTAGGTCCTTCAATTGCTGTCATTTGCATCACTGCTAGTAACATAATGAGCTCATCTTTTGAAAGATTTTCAGGGAGTTCATTTTGTTCCATTTTCATGAACATTTCTTCCCCCATCTCTTCGAACAAAATAAAGAGTTCTCTCATGTCAATTGCAACACTTTCACCTGATACTTCATGACTTAACGCATCAAACGTTGGAAAGATTTCTGCTAACAATTCAATGATATTTTCATCATGAAACAAGAAGTGGTCGTCTATTACTTCGAACAATTCATTTTGTTCATAACCATTTTCTTGTAAAAAAGCTTTTAATTCATCAGCTGTTGTGATTTGTAACAGTTCAGCAAGCAAGTCCGTTTCCGAAGCCAATTCTTCAATAGGTTGTTCTTGCATTCCTTCTATTCCAGTAAGCGATGCGAGAACTGAACCAAATTTCCCCGTACTCATTTCACCTGTCGTATTTAACGAGTTCGCGGATGTTGCGATTTTCCCGACTTGCATTTGAACAGGCATTGCCATACTATTTATCAATCATTTCACCTCCTTTAAATGCGATTAATTGGTCATCATCGACGTGTATTTTGCAGCTTCTTCTGGTGTCATTTTCTCTAAAATTGCTGCGAGTCGATCAGCTTTTAAACTCGACAGAATTTGCAATGCCTCCGCATCACTCATTTTTGTAATGACTGGCGCAGCAGATTTTGCTGACATTTGTTCGAATGTCTTAATAATTTCACTTTGTTGTTGCTTTGTAGAGTCGCTCGCAAGCTTCAATTCTTCAATTTCTGCTAATAGTCGTTCTTGTTCCAATAGCAAAGCTTCATTTTCATCTCCTGAAGTGTCTAATTGCTGTTGCAATTGATTCACTTCCGCTTCTTTTTCATGAATTTCAGCTTGTAGTTCAATGACCCGATTTTCTAAAATACCATCATTTTGTTTTTCGTCAGCCTCTTCTTCCGTTTTCACAAACGGTAATTGCTGCGTCATTTCTTTCACTGTATCAATTACATTGACGTTGTTAAATTTAGCAATCACAAGAATTACAGCTGTCGTTAACATTAATGTGACTAAAACAATCATTAAAATGTTACGTAATATTTTGGATGATTGTTCTTTTTTATTCTTTGCCGTGTTTTTATTACCCACCTTTTATCACCCGTTTTCTTTCCCATGAAATGTCATTGTCGACAACTCATCTAACCACTTAGCTTCTTGTGATTCTAGTTCATCACGATATCTCTCGCGATCTTTCTCTTTCATTTTTTCAAACTTACGTACTTCTATCGTTCTTTCAAGTAATTTCTGTTCAAACCATTGCATTTTTGAACGCGCACGAACGACTTGTTGTTGCACTTCTTTAATTTTCTTTTCAAGACTATCAATAAAATGCATATAATGATGAATTTTATCAATCGAAGCGCCTTCTTTTAATTGCACTTCTTGTTCTACAATGGTCGTTTCTTTTTTCTTTAATAGTTCATAAAGCTCTGTTGCGACTCGTTCGAACGCTTCGATAGCAGATTGATATTCTACTTCCGTTTCAGTTTTTTCCAACTCACGATATGTGAGGACATTTTCAAAACGATAACGATATGATTTCATCAACTACCAGCTCCTACACCGAGTTCGATTAGTTCATTGACTGTTTCTTCCATTGAAATGTTGTCATTGAAGCTTTGCTTTAAGAAATTTGTAATGAGCGGTTCATAGTCAATTGCCAAATCCACTTCTTGAGATGTTCCGCGTTTATAGGCCCCTATGTTAATCAGGTCTTCTGATTTATCGTAAGTGTAATAGAGTTCTCTTAGTTTTTCAGCCGCTTTTAAATGCTCTTCACTTGTAATGTGGTTCATTAAACGGCTTACACTACTTAAAACATTAATAGCTGGGTATTGACCTTTGTTTGCGAGTGTTCGGTCTAACACGATATGTCCGTCTAATATGCCTCGAACAGTATCTGCGATTGGCTCATTCATATCATCGCCATCTACAAGAACCGTGTAAAAAGCTGTAATTGCGCCGTGTTCATTTGTTCCTGTGCGTTCAAGTAACTTCGGTAGTATCCCAAATACAGAAGGCGTATACCCCCTCGTTGCTGGCGGTTCACCAACAGCTAGACCAATTTCCCTTTGCGCCATTGCTACACGTGTGACAGAGTCCATCATTAGCATGACGTTTAGGCCTTTGTCTCGGAAGTATTCAGCGATAGCTGTCGCTGTAAATGCTCCTTTAATTCGCATTAGGGCGGGTTGGTCAGAAGTCGCAGCAATGACTATCGATCGTTTCAATCCTTCAGGACCGAGGTCTCTTTCTACGAATTCCCGGACTTCACGACCACGTTCTCCGATTAACGCGATAATGTTAATATCGGCTTTCGTGTTTCGTGCAATCATGCCAAGTAGCGTACTTTTACCAACACCTGAACCTGCGAAAATCCCTACTCTTTGACCATTTCCTACAGTTAACATCCCGTCAATCGCTTTTACGCCAACTTCAAGTTTTTCATCAATCGGTGGGCGGCTTAACGCATTTGGCGGCTCACGATCAGTTCGGACAGTTGAAAGTCCTCTTGGCAACTGACTATCATCCATAGGATTCCCTAATGAATCAAGGACTTTTCCAAGCAAGTTCATCCCTACTTTTATTTCAAGTGGCTTTCCAATCCCTTCAACGAGACAGCCGCTTGCGATATCTTGAATGTCTGTATAAGGCATTAAAATAACAATCTCTTCTCGAAAGCCAACGACTTCAGCCATAATTGTTTTACCTTCTTTTAAACCTTGACTCAAATGGATATGACAAACGTCGCCTATCGAACTTTCGGGACCTTGAGATTCGATCATAAGACCGACGACACGGACGACTCGACCGAACTTTTTAAATGTATTTAATTTAGGAATCCATTCTGCCAACTCTTCCGCTTTTCGCATCGTCAATCCCCTTTCTCCAAAATCTCAATTAGTTTTTCTCTTAACTCCGCTAATTGCTCATCAATCGTCACTACAATTCGACCATGATTAGTTTCGATGTAACATTCTGTTGCTTCAAAATCTTCATTGACAAATATGAGAAATGGTGTGTCCGGTGGAAGTATAGCTGCCAGTTCTGATCGGTTAGCAGATACTAACGGATATTGTTCTGCAGAAACGTACAACTTCACTTCTTTCATCTCCCGAACCTCGAGGATTGCTCTTCGAACTACTTCTAAAAACTTGTCTTCATCTTCCTCAAGTGTTCCACTCAAAATTCTACTTGCTGAACGCATCGCGATTTCTAAAATAACTCTTTCTTGACTCCTTTGATAGTCTTCAGCGATTTCTTGAGACTTTTTTGTAATCTCATTTGCTTTTTCAACTGATTCTTGCATATCCGACAAAGCTTTGTCCCGACCTTCTGAAAACCCTACCTGAAAGCCTTCCTCATAAGCTTCTTGTTGTAACACCATTTTTTCTTCTTCCCACGCATCTTTCATTGAGGCAATCTCTTCATCAGCAGTTTGTTTCATTTGCTCAATTTGTTTTTTCTCCGCTTCAATGGATGCTTGCGTGTTTTTTAACTTTTGTTCACGTTCTACTAAAGAATTATTTTTAACTTCTAATTCATCAACTTCTTCGTCTACTGACATCGGTCGTAAATTTCGGATTGAAATCTCTCTCGTTGGTACTTCCCGGTTATAAGAAGCTTTAAATACATTAGACAATGACGTCGTCTCCCCCGCCACGAGCAATAATGATTTCGCCAGCATCCTCTAATCTTCTAATGATGCTAACAATTTTCGTTTGTGATTCTTCAACGTCACGGAGTCGTACAGGTCCCATAATTTCAATCTCTTCTTTGAACGACTCAGCCATACGTGAGGACATATTGCTAAACAATACATCTTGAACTTCTTCGCTCGATACTTTAAGTGAGAGAATAAGGTCTTCGTTTTCACACTCACGAATAATTCTCTGAATCGAACGATTATCCAGCGTAACAATATCTTCGAAAACAAACATACGCGTTTTAATTTCTTCAGCTAACTCTGGGTCTTGCTCTTCGAGTGCATCCAAAATTGTTTTTTCTGTCGCACGGTCTACTCCATTCAACACTTCTACAACTGCATCGACGCCGCCTGTTTCTGAGAAGTCTTGTGTAACAGTAGAAGACAGCTTTCGTTCTAAGACGGCTTCAATCTCACTAATTACTTCTGGTGAGGTAGAGTCCATCGTTGCAATTCTTCTTGCAATATCCGCTTGGACGTCTTGCGGGAGTGAAGATAGAATGACACCTGCTTGTTCCGCTTCCAAATAAGATAGAATCAGCGCAATTGTTTGTGGATGTTCATTTTGAATGAAGTTCAATAATTGCCCTGGATCAGCGCGTCTTGCAAAGTCAAATGGACGCACCTGCAAAGAAGACGTCAAGCGATTTAAAATGGCTTGTGCATGATCTTTTCCTAATGCTTTTTCAAGAACCGTCTTTGCATACCCAATTCCACCTTGCGAAATATAATCTTGAGCAATCGCTATATTGTGGAACTCTTCAATAACGCCCTCTTTAACAGATGACTCTACTTTTTTAACACTTGAAATCTCAAGCGTTAACCGCTCAACTTCTTCTTCGCTTAAATTTTTATAAACGGAAGCGGCAACTTCTGGTCCTAGAGAAATGAGAAGGAGCGCAGCTTTTTGCCTTCCTGTCATTTCTTGTTCTTTTCTTACCATGCTGTGTCTCCTCCCTTAGTCTTCAGCAATCCAGCTACGTAATAACTTCGCAAATTCCTCAGGCTTCTCTTTCGCCATCTTCTCAAGTTGTTTACGGCGGAGTGTTCCTTCTGTTTCCTGTTCTTCATTAATATCTTCTACATGTAGGATTTCTTCTTGTTCTTCAATCGCTTCTTCAACTTCTTCTTCTTCATCTTGACGACGATTACGGATAAACAAGAACGCTAACACGATAATCACAAGCACAAGTACACCTGCAATAATATAAATCCAAAATGGAATTTTTTCAGTAACTGTCGACATCTCTATGTCTTTACCATTAAACGGATGAACTGAAACAACAATTCGTTCATTTAAGTCACCATCAGTTAATTCGTCTGTTGCATCTTTATCAATCGATGTACGAATGATTGTTGCTAACATATCCTCAATATCTGCTTGAAGTCCTGCTGGCATCGATGCCATGTCATCTGCAACTGGTGGTTCGATCATTACTTGAATCCCGATATCTCGGATTTTATAAGGACTTTCAACGATTTCTTTTCGAATGCGATTGACTTCATTGTTAATCGTCTCTTCTAATCGTTCGTAATCTCCATTTGCACCATTCCACTCACCAACACTTGTGTTATTATCTGTTGGATCATCCATCGGCGGTGCTTCTCCATCTGGAGCAGCACCTTCAAATGTTTCCGTAATTCGTTGAACGCTTAATGCGATTCCTTCCATACTTTCTTCATCTACTGGTGTAACAATTGATTCTTCACGATTTTCTTGTTTGAAATCGATATCCGTTGTGACAGCTACAACAACCTTATCTCTTCCAATCATCGTCCCTAACATCATTTGAACTTGCTTTTGAATATCTCTTTCGACCGTCTTCTTTACTGACATTTGGTCTGCAATACTTGTACCAAAACGATCATTATTTTGCACTAAATCATAGTACTCAAAGTATTGGTTCGCAATTTCAATGTCTTCTGTCGCTAAGTTCGGAACGCTTTTAGAAACTAAATTATAAAGTGCGGTGATCTGTTGTTCTGTAAACTGGTGACCTGGATTTGTATTTAAAATGATTGCTGCACTTGCCTGTTGTTCATCATCATTAAAAAAAAGGTTTTCGCTAGGTAAAGTTAAATTAACCTTTGCATCTTTGACCCCTTCAATACTCTTTAAAAGGTTGGCGATTTCTGTTTGCATTGCGGCAAGTTTAATTACATTGAACTCATTATCCGTCATACCAAATCCTGCGTTATCCGAGAAAAAAGAATAATCAATAGTCCCCGTATTTGGATAGCCTTCCCCCGCAAGCGTCACAATTAGCTCATCAACTTGTTTTTTAGGCACCAAAATTGAACTACCACCAGCCGCAACTTGGTTCGGAACACCTAATGTATCTAGTTGTTCCTTAATGCGACTCAGTTCTGCCGTAGAGACATCTGAATAAAGGGGGACATACTCTGTTCTTGAAAGAAAATAGGTAATTGTTGACGCCATCAAAATCACCGCTAGTAAAGAAATTCCGTATGTGGTTTTTTGTTTTTTAGAACGACTAGACCAAAAAGTCTTCACATCGTCTCTAATTTTCGCCAATCTTTCATTCATTATAATCCTCCGGTCTTCATAAATCGTTTGAACCTATTCACTGTGCCAGAAAAACGCTACGCTTTCATGATCACAAATGATATTAAACTTGCATACGTGCAATTTCTTGATAGGCTTCTACGATTTTATTTCGCACTTCCATCGTTGTATTGAGTGAAATTGATGCTTTTTGAGCAGCAATCATCACCTCATGAAGATCAACGTTTTCTCCTAACACTAATTTCTGAGTCATTTCATCCGATTCAACTTGTTGGACATTCGTTTTTTCAATTGCATCTTTTAAAAAGCTTGAGAATTGTTTCTGAGCATCTACAGAAGAATTTGATAGATCTTTCGGAGTGTTTTGTGTGATTTTATTCGGTGTGTGTGTGAAAACAGATTGTATATTCACAGGGTTTCCCTCCTTACTATTTACTTGCCAATTTCAAGGGCTTTCATAAGCATTGATTTATTTGCATTAAACACTGTAACGTTCGCCTCATACGACCGAGTTGCTGACATTAGATTGACCATCTCCCGCAGTGGATCTACGTTGGGCATTTTGATATATCCATCGTCATCTGCATCTGGATGTTCGGGGTCATAAACAGATTTAAAAGGCGTTTCTCTATCTTCTTGTACCTTTGATACTAGAACGCCGTTACCTGCTGAATTATTTTTATTTTTTCCAACTGCTGCTTGAAGCATATTTGAAAACTGCCCATCTTTTGGTTGCAGCGTTACAGTTTTACGGCGATAAGGTTCCCATTCTCCATCTACTAAACGTGCACGCGTTGTGTCTATGTTTGCCATATTAGAGGAAATAACATCCATTCGAAAACGTTGTGCTGTTAGAGCAGAACTTGTCGTATTTAAACTATGAAAAATACTCATAATCATCGTCCTCCTTTAACGACAGTTTGTAACGTATTAAACTTTCCATTAAGTCTTTCTACCAGCGCATTGTAATAGATTTGATTTTCCGCTAAGTCGGCTTGCTCTTTATCCATATCGACACCATTTCCATTATGATGATAGCGGAAATTAGCAATATCAAATACGCCAGTTTGCTCATTTCTATTACTAAAATTGATATGTTTATGATGCGTTTTGTGAGCTGTCATTTCAGCAGACTTAGCATTCGTAAAAACATCTTTAAAACTAACATTTTTCGCTTTGTAGTTTGGGGTATCGACATTTGCAATATTTTGCGATATCGTCTTTCCTTTAGTCACGGAGTAATTAAGTCCTTTTTCAAGTGAGGAAATCGTTGATCCAAACAACTTCATAAATTATTCACCCTCATTATTTTTCCATTTCATTATACTTTCTCTTCCACTGTTTATCATTGTTAAACTTAGTTTATTATAGCGTATTTTATCGAAAATTGCTAGACAGATAGGTCGAATTGTCTTAGTCTTTACTCGGTATATGTAATAGTTTTTTCACATTTACTTTCACTCCATGCACTTATACCTATTTTCACTGAATCTTGTCATTTGGTGGATTCCATACATTTTTTATAAAATCCTCCACTTCACCGCTGCGTAATCGAAAAATCCTAAAATCAAAAGCAAATTTCTACACAAAAAGACCAAGAATACTGTCATAACTGACAACATTCTTGGTCTTCGGTTTAATATGATCCATTAATGAGTTAAGTAACCTGCCGAATCATTGGAGTAATTCATTATTTTTGCTTTTCAAGTTCAGTAAGAAATTTACTATTCAATACTTTAATGTAAGTACCTTTCATGCCTAATGAACGGGACTCAATGACCCCAGCACTTTCTAACTTACGTAATGCATTAACGATTACTGAACGAGTAATTCCTACGCGATCTGCAATTTTAGATGCAACGAGCAAACCCTCTTCCCCGTCAAGCTCTTTGAAGATATGCTCAATTGCTTCATGCTCACTGTAAGAAAGTGAATTAATTGCCATTTGAACAACTGCTTTACTACGCGCTTCATGTTCAATTTCCTCTGACTTTTCACGAAGAATTTCCATACCAACAACTGTTGCACCATACTCCGCAAGAATTAAATCATCATCGTTAAACTCTTCTGACATTCTCGCAAGTAAAAGTGTACCTAAACGCTCTCCGCCACCCATAATCGGAACAATTGTTGTTAATCCATCTTGGAATAACTCCTTGTTTTCAATCGGGAATGCCGTATATGAACTTTCAATATCTAAGTTTGAAGAAGTTTCTCTTATCTCAAAAAGTTTTTGTGTATACTCTTCAGGGAATTGACGGCTTTCAAACATTTGCTTGACACGCTCGTTTTCAATTTGCTGATGAATTTCATGTCCGAGTAATTTACCTCTTCTGCTTACGATAAATACGTTAGACTCAATTACTGTACTTAATTTCTCAGCCATTTCCTTAAAATTTACTGAGTCTCCACCCGACTCTTGTAACATTGCGTTAATTTTACGTGTTTTTATTAATAATGACATTATTGTCTTCCTCCTAAATGTAATACAAGTTAATGTTATAGAATATTCTAAAGGTTTTCAATCATTAAATAAACCATTATGGTCTAATTACAAAATAAATTGTGACAAATCTTTGTTCTTTACGATATTTTTCAACTTTTCGTCGACATATTCCGGTGTTATTTTAATGGTTGCTGGTCCTACATTCGCTGCTTCGTAAGATAATTCTTCGAGTAATTTTTCCATAATTGTATGCAAGCGACGCGCACCGATATTTTCAGTTTGATCATTCACTTCAAATGCAATCTCCGCTATTTTAGTTATTGCCTCTTCTGTGAATTCTAAAACAACATCTTCTGTTTTCAATAATTTTTCATATTGACGAATGAGCGAAAAGTCAGGTTCTTTTAGAATGCGTTCAAAATCATCTTTCGATAACTTATCAAGCTCAACACGAATTGGAAATCTTCCTTGTAATTCCGGAATGATATCCGATGGTTTTGATACATGGAATGCTCCTGCTGCGATAAATAAAATAAAATCTGTTTTTACAGCACCGTATTTCGTGGAAACTGTCGAACCTTCTACAATCGGCAAAATATCTCTTTGCACACCTTCACGGGAAACATCGGCAGATGCACTTCCTTCGCTTTGTGCTATTTTGTCCATTTCATCTAAGAAAATAATGCCCGATTGTTCTGTTAGTTCAATCGCACGCCTTGCAATTTCATCATGGTCGATTAGCTTATCTGCTTCTTCTTCTTCAAGAACGATTCGAGCGTCTTTTACCTTCATTTTACGCTTAGCCTTCTTTTTAGGCATCAATGACGAGAGTGCATCTTGCATATTCGCACCCATTTGCTCCATACCAGATCCTTGGAATGCGTCATAAAGTGAAGGTTGTTGCTCTGTGATTTCTACCGTCACTTCTTGTTCTTCAAGTTCTCCAGCTGCTAAACTTCTTGCAACATCCGAACGTTTCCTTTTAACTTCTGCTTCTTCAATATGGTTCGTTTCTTCAACTTCTTGTTTTTGGCCAAAAAGCATTTCGAATGGATTTTGACTTGTTCCCTGTTTTTTCATTTCTGGAACAAGTAATTTTACTAAGCGTTCATTGGCAAGCTTTACCGCTTTTTCACGAACTTCATCTCGCTTTTCATCACGAACGATTCGAACACCAGCTTCTAGTAAGTCTCTAATCATCGATTCCACATCACGACCAACATAACCGACTTCTGTAAACTTTGTTGCTTCCACCTTTAAAAATGGTGCATGAACAAGTTTAGCAATTCGTCGCGCAATTTCGGTTTTACCAACACCTGTTGGACCAATCATAAGAATGTTCTTTGGAATAATCTCATTTTTCTCTTCTTCAGATAACAAACTTCTCCTATATCGGTTTCGGATTGCAACGGCAATGGCACGCTTTGCTTTTTCCTGACCAATAATATAACGATCTAAATGCTCCGTAAGTTCCTTAGGCGTTAATTCCTTTCTTTTCGTCATTAAAGTACCTCCACAATAATCTGATCATTTGTATAGACACATATTTCTGCTGCTGTCTCAAGTGCTGCCTTCGCGATTTCTTCAGCTGTGAGTGAATCACCACTATATTTTTTCAAAGCGCGACCCGCCGCTAGTGCATAATGACCACCTGAACCAATTGCTAAAATACCATCATCTGGCTCAATCACTTCACCAGTTCCAGAAACGAGCAGTAACTCATCTTCATCCATTACAAGCAACATTGCTTCAAGCTTACGAAGCATTCTATCCCCGCGCCACTTTCTTGCAAGCTCAACAGCTGCTCTTTGTAAGTTTCCGTTAAACTCGGTTAATTTACTTTCAAATAAGTCGAATAAAGTAAAGGCATCTGCCACTGATCCAGCAAAGCCTGCTAATACTTTTCCGCCGTATATTCTACGTACCTTCCTTGCAGTATGCTTCATAACGACCGCATTTCCAACAGTTACCTGTCCATCACCAGACATCGCACATGATCCGTTATGACGAACAGCAAATATCGTTGTTGCATGAAACTCCATAAATTTAACCTCCTATGCTCTTGGGTGAGTATTCATATATGTTTTTCTTAAATGTTCTTTTGTCATATGTGTATATACTTGCGTCGAAGAGAGATGGGAATGTCCTAACAGCTCTTGGACTGATCGCATATCTGCTCCATTTTCTAATAAATGTGTTGCAAATGTATGACGTAACATATGTGGATAAATTTTAGTATGTAGCGAAGCACGTTCCATCACGCTATTTAAAATATAGCTGACCCCACTACTCGTTAATGGTTTACCACGCATATTCACAAACAAGATATCATGTTCTTCCTTCTTCATAATTCTTGGGCGACTCTCTTCCACATATGTAGTAAGTGCCTCGTTTGCAAAACTTCCAAAAGGAATATAACGCTCCTTCCTTCCTTTTCCCATCACTTTTACAATGCCAAGATTATTGTCAACATCTACTGTTTTTAAAGACGTCAATTCACTTACGCGCATTCCTGTTGCATAAAGCATTTCTAGAATCGCATAATCTCGTAGCGACTTTAAATCTGATCCTGCACATGCTTCAAATAGCATCTCCATTTCTTTTTCATAAAAAAAAGCAGGTATTTTCTCTTGCTTTTTTGGATGATGAAGGACTGTAAATGCATAATCTGGAACATTATAACGGATATTTGCAAACTTAAAAAAAGAGCGAATCGAAGAAATTTTTCTAGAGATTGATGTTCTTGCTAACCCTTTATTATATAAAGTTGTTGCATAAAGTCTTGCTTCCACATAAGTAACATCATGTAAGTTTTCTATTCCTTCAACTGTAAGAAACGACAAGAATTCATCAATGTCTGTCGCATATTCAGTTGCAGTATATGATGAATAATTACGTTCCAATTGGATATATAACATATATTCATCCCGAACAACTGAAGGCTTGATTGTCAAGTGATCACTCCTTATAGAAAACCCTAGTAATTATAACAGGATAATATTAAATTTGACAGTAAAATGCTTTATTAAACATTTAATCAAACACTTCATTCAATTTTATTTTTCATTGAACTCATTGTTTTTTAAATATTCAGAAGCGCCCCACACTTCACTATACTACAAATATCTAATTATAAGCAACTATAAACAATTTAATGGTTCAACTTCATATCATTGCCCATACAAAAAGAGGAGCCGAAGCCCCCCTTCTGTTAAATCCTACTTATTGAATATCCTCTTTGTATTCACATTCTGTACATTGAATTTGAACGCCTTTTCTTGATTTCTTCTCCACGAGTGTACTTTCACACTTCGGACAAGGTCTTGCAACTGGCTTATCCCAAGACACATACTCACACTCAGGATACTGGTCACAACCGTAAAACGTACGACGCTTTTTACTTTTTCTTTCGACTACTTGTCCTTCTTTACAAGTTGGACAACTCACGCCAATTGGCTTCATTATTGCTTTTGTATTGCGGCAATCTGGAAATCCAGAACACGCCATAAACTTTCCGTAACGACCAAGTTTATAGACCATTGGCTCTCCACATTTCTCACAATCTTCGCCAGCCGGCTCGTCTTTAATTTCAATTTTCTCCATTTCATTGTCCGCATATTCAACATGCTTTTCAAAATCTATATAAAAATTATCAATGACTTGGATCCATTGTTTCTTACCTTCTTCAACCGCATCTAGTTCATTTTCCATTTGCGCTGTAAATTCAACATCAATAATATCAGGGAAAAATTCGTTCACTGCATTGTGCACGATTGTCCCTAATTCAGTTGGAATAAAACGCTTTGCATCCAGCGTTACGTAGCCTCTTCGCTGAATTGTATCAAGCGTAGGTGCAAATGTTGATGGACGCCCTATTCCGAGTTCTTCAAGCGTACGAACGAGTCGTGCTTCTGTAAATCTCGGTGGTGGTTGTGTGAAGTGTTGTTTCGGGTCGATTTCTTCAAACTTGACTTGTTCCCCTTTTTCAAGCGGTGGTAAAATCCGATCTTTCTCTTCTGTTTTATCGTCATTTCCTTCAACATAGACTTTCATAAAACCTTCGAATTTCACTTGTGAACCTGTCGATCTAAACTTCGCATCACCATTGACTAGATCTACACGTACTGTATCTAAAATTGCTGGTGCCATTTGACTTGCAACAAGACGTTCCCAAATCAACTTGTATAATCTAAATTGATCACGCGATAAATGTTCTTTTAGCGCTGCTGGTGGACGCATCACAGACGTTGGACGAATCGCTTCGTGCGCGTCTTGAGCATTTTTCTTCTTGCTCTCTTTTTTCTTCGGTCCAGACGCTAAATATTCTTTACCGTACGTCTTTTCAATAAATCCTTTTGACTCTTCCTTTGCACTGTCCGCAATTCGTGTCGAGTCTGTTCTCATATAAGTGATGAGCCCGACTGTACCTTCTTTTCCAATGCTAATTCCTTCATATAACTGTTGCGCAATCATCATCGTTTTTCTTGCTCGGAAGTTTAACTTACGTGCCGCCTCTTGTTGTAAAGATGACGTCGTGAATGGAACAGCCGGATTTCTCTTACGTTCTCTTTTCACAACGTCATGAACTTCAAAGTTGTCCCCTTCTATTTGCTTGAGGACTTTGTCAACTTCTTCTTTATTTGCTAAGCCTTGTTTCTTTTTTAAATTACCATAATAAGACGCTTCGAATTTGGAACGCCCTTTTTTAACCGTTGTACTGATGCTCCAATATTCTTCTGGCTCAAATTTATTAATTTCATTTTCGCGATCAATAATTAAGCGCAGTGCTACAGATTGAACTCGGCCTGCTGATAATCCTTTTTTAACTTTCTTCCAAAGGATCGGACTAATGTTATAACCAACTAAACGATCTAAAATTCTACGTGCCTGTTGAGAATCAACTAGATCCATATCAATGGGTCTTGGGTTTTTAAATGATTCTTTAATCGCATCTTTCGTAATCTCGTTAAAAACGACTCGACAATCCGACTCAATGTCAATACCCAGTTGGAAAGCTAAATGCCAAGCAATTGCTTCTCCTTCTCTGTCGGGGTCAGCCGCGAGATAAATCTTTTTGACTTTCTTTGCATCTTTCTTTAACTCTTGAAGAATTGGACCTTTTCCACGAATCGTAATGTATTTCGGTTCATAGTTATTTTCAGTATCTACACCCATTTGACTCTTAGGAAGATCCCTTAAATGTCCTAATGATGCTCTTACAATATACTTTTTCCCCAAATAGCGTTCAATCGTTTTTGCTTTCGCCGGGGATTCCACGATTACTAAATAATCTGCCATAAATTTTTCCCCCTTCTATAGAGGTTTCGATTTTCAACCTGAAAAGAATACCTGTTGCAAAATGTATAACAGATTTTCAGAAAAAGCAAATTTTCTAGCAGTTTTTTTATTTTCTTAACGTATCAATCACTTGAAAACCGTGTGATAATGGCGCTGCACCCTCACCAATTAATTTATTTGGACCTTCTGATAAAGGAGAGGTAATTGGGCCGGGTACTGCAAATATATCTTTCCCGTGGTCTAATGCGTGCTCTACAGTACTCATTGTTCCGCTTTTTTTCATAGACTCAGTGACAATAACCGCATTTGACAAGCCACTGATTATACGATTTCTCATTGGAAATGTCCACCTTTCTGGTCTTACATAAGGTGGATATTCCGTCACTAGTAAGTGTTTTGTAGCAATTATTTCCTTTATATTTTTATTTTCTCGTGGATACAAATGAAATAACCCATGACCAAGTACTGCTATTGTTTTTCCGCCGTACCGGATTGCTGCTTCATGCGCAAATGTGTCAGCACCTTTTGCTAGACCAGAAACGATAATAACATCATTTTTAACAAGTGGCGGAACGATATAAGATAGTGCTTTCTCGGAATAAAATGTCGATTTTCTTGCGCCAATAATCGCTACTTTTCTTTCATTTTCTAATAATCTCGCATCCCCTTGCGCATATAAAATAGCAGGTGGATCAACCATAATAGAAAGTTCTTTTGGATAACATGGATTTGTAAAAGGAATAGGAATGATGTGATGAGTCTCGTATATCTGTTCAAATGGGGTGGATGAACTTTGAGATAAATGCTCTTTTAATCTACTTGCTTTATCGAACGTTAAATTCAATAAATAAGCTAGTTTCTTCGCCGAGTAAGTAGGATAGCGTATGAGTTCTGGATCTTCTTCTAATAATTGTCTGAAACGATTTGCGGGGGCTGGTAAAAAATAATGGATTGTTAGAAATCTTTTTTCAACATCCGATAATTGCATAAACATTCCTCCATATAAAAAGTACAACGTATATTCACGACACGTTGTACTTCTCATCTTAATGTGTTTTTACTTTTTCGTAAAGACCTTTTTCTTTAACAACTTTAATAAAGGTCTCTCCAATGACTGATGGCGTCTCAGCAGTTTCAACACCCGCAGCATTGAGTGCTTTAATTTTATCAGCTGCTGATCCTTTTCCACCAGAAATAATTGCACCAGCATGCCCCATACGTTTACCTTCAGGTGCCGTTTGACCGCCGATGAAGCCAACGACAGGTTTTGTCATATGTTCTGTAATCCATTCTGCTGCCTCTTCTTCAGCCGTTCCACCGATTTCTCCAATCATTACAACGGCATATGTTTCCGGATCTTCGTTAAACTCTTTTAAAACATCGATAAAACTCGTCCCATTGACTGGGTCTCCGCCAATTCCTACAGCTGTTGTTTGGCCGATTCCTGCTTTACTTAATTGGTGTGTTGCTTCATACGTCAGCGTACCTGAGCGGGATACAACACCGACATGCCCTTTTGTATGAATATACCCAGGCATAATCCCAATCTTACACTCATCTGCTGTAATAACACCTGGGCAGTTTGGTCCAACGAGACGTGTCTTTTTCCCTTCCATATAACGCTTTACTTTCACCATATCTAAAATTGGTATATGTTCTGTAATACAAATAACCATATCTAATTCTGCATCTACTGCTTCCATAATAGCATCCGCAGCAAATGGTGCTGGTACGTAAATAACTGAAACAGAAGCGCCTGTCTCTTCCACAGCATCGACCACTGTATTAAAAACTGGTACACCTTCCGCAGTCTCCCCGCCTCTACCTGGTGTCACGCCTGCTACAATTTTCGTTCCATACTCGAGCATTTCTTTCGTATGAAAGAGTGCTGTCGCTCCCGTGATTCCTTGTACGAGCACTTTTGTCTCTTTATTAATATAAATACTCATCTTTTATCCCTGCCTTTCTTAGCCTACGCGTTCAACAATCTTCTGTGCACCGTCTGCCATTGAATCTGCAGCGATGATATCAAGTCCTGATTCGTTCAATAAAGCTTTCCCTTTCCTAACATTTGTACCTTCTAAACGCACGACAAGTGGAACTTCTAAGCCGACTTCTTTTGCAGCTGTAATCACACCTTCTGCAATGACATCACACTTCATAATTCCACCGAATATGTTTACGAAAATACCTTTTACCGCTTCATCTGAAAGGATAATTTTAAACGCTTCTGTAACTTTTTCAGCTGTTGCACCGCCACCAACGTCAAGGAAGTTAGCAGGTGTTCCACCGTAGTAATGGATTGTATCCATTGTTGCCATAGCAAGGCCAGCACCGTTAACCATACAGCCGATATTTCCATCTAAAGCGATATAGCTAAGGTCATATTTAGATGCTTCAATTTCTTTTGGATCTTCTTCGTCATAATCACGAAGTTCTACAATATCCTTATGTCGATATAATGCACTCTCATCAAAATTAAATTTTGCATCAAGTGCTAAAATATCCTCTTCCGCCGTTACGACAAGTGGATTAATCTCTACAGTTGAGGCATCTTTTTCAATAAATACTTTGTAAAGACCTAACATAAAGTTTACTGCCTTATTGACAAGATGTTTTGGAATATTAATGTTGAAAGCAATCCGTCGTGCTTGAAATCCCGTTAATCCAACAACTGGATCAATCACTTCTTTGAATATTTTCTCAGGTGTCTCCGCAGCAACTGCTTCAATGTCAACGCCGCCTTCTTCAGAACCCATTAGTACAACGCGTTCTGACGTCGGATCTAATACATAGCCTATATAATACTCTTTTTCGATATTAGAACCTTCTTCAATCAGTAAACGCTTTACTTCTTTTCCTTCTGGACCTGTTTGTTCCGTGACAAGAATTTCACCTAATAATTCTTTGGCATACGCGCGAACTTCGTCAAGGGTTTTAGCGATCTTAACGCCACCTGCTTTACCTCGTCCCCCCGCATGAATTTGTGCTTTAACGACAATCACATCTGTCGTTAATTGTTTAGCTGCTCTAACTGCCTCTTCAGGTGAAAAAGCGACGATTCCGTTTGAAACAGCTACACCATAATCACGTAAAATCTGTTTACCTTGATATTCATGGATATTCATCTTACATCCTCCAATCAAACTTGTAGATCAATAAAGTGCTTACCGTTATAAGTGTAGTAAAGATGACACATAATGTCCACATATGACTTTTAAATTACTCGAAAATTTCTAATCTATTTATATTTTTATATTAAGTAGATTTTCTTTTTAATTCATGTCTTTGATCAACATGATAAATATAAGCAAATACTTCGGATACAGCTTGGTATAGCTCTTCTGGAATCGATTCATTAATATCTAATTGACCTAATAATTCTAGTAAACTTGGATCTTCTTGAATTGGGACCGCATTTTCTTTTGCTTTCATTAAAATATTTTCTGCTATTTTCCCTTTTCCTTTTGCAACTACTTTCGGTGCATCTGACTCAGTTGGTTCATAAGAAAGTGCAACAGCTTCTTTTCTAATCTCTTTATTTGCTGTCATATTCGAAAATCCAATCCTCCTTCATAAACCTCTTTTGCTTTCGCAGGCTTGCTTTCTTTTTCATGCTCAAGGAAACCTTCGAAAAACACACCTGACAACGTATAACCGATTGCGCTTAAACCGTCTTTCAGCTGTTCTTCTAAAGGTTGGCCGAGCATTTTTAATGTAGCGTCTTCGTTAAAAACAGTCACCGTCACAATTCGATTTTGAACTTGCATATCAACAACCGTTTCCTGTAGTGAATGTAAATTCAAATAAAAAAGAATTCGTGCGAAGTCTGCATCTATTTTATCGTCTTCTTTCATGCGGCCATTCCACTGTAAAGTGGCATCTATTTTCTTACCGAAAAATTCTAATGGTAATTGCATCACGAGTTGCTGATTGACACCACTTTCAGTAGACATTAAAGGGCTTCCATTCATACGCACAACAAATTGCTCAGCTATTTCTCGTGCATTTGCAGATATCGCTGGATCATGTAGCATCGTTAACAATTGCGGCTTCAATGTTTGCATCAAGCGCTCAGGTTGCGCTTCTTTTCCTAGTAAGGCAGATTCATAATTCATCCCAAGTGAACGAAAAATTGTTTGTATAGTATCTTTCATCATTTTCCCGTCAATCGCTGTTGAGACAGTTGACTCTGCTAATTGAACAAGCTGCTGAACAGCAGTACGATTTGATTGTTCAGCGTTTTGTAAAAGCGTCATCATTTTGCTAGAATCATTACTTGGTTCGCCGTAGTTTAATAAAGATAACAATGTTTGTGTTAATTGATTTGGCAACTGGTTGATTGGTTGATTTGCAACTTGGTTTGTCGATTGCATCAGATTCTTCGCTACACTTTCACTTAACATTTGAACTACGGCTTGAGCAAATGATTGCATGCCTTGTGTACGTGCGATCGTCACTAAACTTTCTCTTTGACTGGTCGTTAAACTGCTTAACTCTGAAACGAATTGCGAAATAGTTTCTAATTGCGGTAGTGATAAACTTCCTTGTGGCACTTGCGAAAATCCCGCTCGTTCAGCGATGATTGTAGCTAATGTATTTGGTAAGTTTGGTAGTGACGCTTGACGTGGAATAATTCCCGATTCCTTTAAAAGTTGAAGTGTTGAAAAACGTAATTCAGGACTTTGCTCGTTATTTAACAACGTCCTTAATGACTCTCCTAATAACGCTGTACTTGTTGATGTTGCAAGAGGTCTTTCGATTTGACTCAGCACTTTTAGCATGTTTTCTCTCATTTGCGCCGGAATCGAAGAATCACTTTGTAAAGTGGTTTTTAAGGATTGCATCGTTGTATGTAATCCTTCTTTTGACTCTACACCTAAAATGGCTTGAAAGAGGTTTTCTGTTAGCGGTAATTTCAGGTTTAACATTTTCTGAATGGATCCTAATGCATTTTGTTGATTTTCTGTTGGTGTTCCTTGTAGCAGTTGAACCGCCTGCAAAATCCCCTCTCGACTAATCGGGATTTTATTTTCAAGTACGAAAGATAATAGCGTTGTCATTTCAGGTGACTTAGGCAACTGCATCGCTTGTATTAAATTTTGTAGTTGTTGCCCAACATTTGCTTGTGCGCTTGTAGGTCCTGAAATAATTTTCAGTTGAACTTCCGGTTGTACAGATGTCACTTGAAAATAATACGAATCACCCGCTCTCATCGGCACTTCTAACTTGGCGACCATTTTATGATTGCCTACTTGCACTTCTGCTAATTGCCCGGGAAATAATTGTTGAATTTTGCCATGAATCATTTGACCTTCATTTAACACGAGTGGTTGTTGGCTCCCCTGAGCTGCTCCAGTCATTTGTGATTGGATGGTATTCATAAATGAAATTGACATACTCCTTTCCTCCTTTCCTCTGTTGTCGCTCGTTTAATTTAACTGTTTATTAATGATTTTACTGGCTCAAATGTTCTTCGGTGGTGTACACATGGTCCATGTGTTTCTAAAGCCTTTACATGATCAGCTGTTCCGTATCCAGCATTTTTTTCAAATTGATACATCGGATAATCTTCATGGATTTGTTTCATATAGTCATCCCGCGTTGTTTTAGCTAACATAGATGCGGCAGCAACCGCCAAACTTTGTGCATCCGCTTTTACAACTGATGCCGTTCGTTGCTGTAAAGATAAAGCCATTGCATCAGCGATTACAAAATCTGGTCTTGTTTCTAAAGTCTTCACCGCCATTTCCATAGATTTTCGCGTTGCTTCATATATATTGATGTCATCAATCACATTCGCTGGTTGAATATGAATTGCATAAGCGATTGCGATTTCTTTTATTTTCTCAGCAAATTGTTCTCTTTTTTCTTTAGATACTGCTTTTGAATCATCCAAACCTATTAGTTCATCACAATCATCCGGTAATATCACGGCTGCTGTAACGACAGGACCCGCTAATGGACCTCTTCCTGCTTCATCCACTCCAGCAATCAACGCTTCTGGAAATGGCTTATAAGACGCATCAAAGTCTTTCTTAGCAATATGCGCTAGACGTTTTAATCCCCTTTTTTTGTGATTTGCATGCCATCGTTTTAAGGCTCTTTTCACGCCTATTCTTTCATCACTTTCTAGCTCTTCAATCCATTTAGTTGGTGTTTCTTGTTCTTTTAAAAGCACTTCAATTTCTTTCACTGTTTTCATGTGATCACCTAACTTTCTCTATTTTACTATCGGCGTATTTTAATATTTCTTTATTCGACAAGACGATATCGATTTCTTTGAATTGAATTTATTTTTTATCATTTTAAAAAGGCCGTTAGCCAAATGCGTGAATACACATTGGCTACGGCTTATTGTTGTTCATCTTCTACAAAATCAAATGTTAATTTTCCAAGTTGTTCAGTACGAATATCTTGTACAACAAGTTCAGATACTTTGTCATAATCAATTTCTCCGCCAGCAATGATCGTATTTTTCAACTTTCCTAAATGATCAAAGACAGCTAAGATTTCATCGGGACTTTCACCGATTGTTGCTAATTCATATTTTTCTTCAAGTCGATCAGGATAATGCGCTTCTAAAAAGCGTAAACCATATAGAGCTAAGTCATCCATATTTAATACGGTGTCTTTTATCGCACCTGTAAGCGCTAATTTATAACCTGCTTCTTTATCTTCGAATTTCGGCCATAAAATCCCGGGTGTATCGAGTAATTCTAATTCTTTTCCGTATTTAATCCATTGCTGCGCTCTCGTCACACCTGGTTTATTTCCTGTTTTCGCAATATTTCTTTTCGCCAAGCGGTTAATTAATGTCGACTTTCCTACGTTTGGAATGCCAACAATCATTGCGCGAATCGCACCAGGTCGTATCCCTCTTTTTTCCATTCTTTCAATTTTAGGCGCTAAGATTTCTTTCGCTTTTCTTGTTACAATTTGTAAACCTTGTCCTTGAAACGAATTCACTGCGACTGCTTCAATTCCTTGCTCTTTAAAATAGCGAATCCAACGATCTGTTTCTGCCCGATCAGCTAAGTCAGCTTTGTTTAAAATTACTAGCCTTGGTTTTTGATGAATGACTTCATCAATCATTGGATTTCGAGAAGATAACGGAAGTCTTGCATCAATTAACTCAAAAACAATATCTACTAATTTTAACTTCTCAGTTACTTCCCGGCGCGCTTTTGCCATATGACCTGGAAACCATTGGATGGTCATACTATCACTCCTTTTAGTCAACGAACCTAAAGTCTTTCATTGGCCAAAAGACAATCGTTGTTTTTCCGATAATCTTATCCATTGAGACGGCCCCGATATGTCGCGAGTCTTTACTTCTTCGACGGTTATCTCCTAACACAAACACATGATCTTCAGGTACAACCATTGATTCGATCTTATCTTCTAATATAAAGTCTTCAGTAAGTGGATATTCGTCAAACTCCTCTTTATATAAATCTAAATACGGTTCTTTCACTGGTTCTCCGTTCACGTAAAGAATATCATCTTCATACGCGATTTCGTCTCCAGGAAGGCCTATAATCCGTTTAATATAGTCTTTCTCGTCAGGTGCATGAAACACGATAATGTCAAATCGTTTCGGTTTTCCAACTGTGTAGCCAATTTTATTCACAATCATTTTGTCCCCGTCTTCTAGTGTTGGCATCATTGAGATTCCGTCTACTTCAATTGGTACAAATAGAAAGATACGAATGGCTGCCATTAAACCAAATGCAATTAAAAGTGCTTTTATCCATTCCCATATTTCATTGCTCTTTTTTTCCTCGTTCATCTTTCAGCCCCCTGTGTTTACACTCTCTCTACTATACATTTTATCTGCTTTTGAAGCAAAAAGAAAGGAGACCTTTTAAGGGCCTCCTTTGCTTGCTTATCATTAGCGAAGTTCTTTGATACGTGCTGCTCTTCCGCGTAGACTGCGTAAGTAGTACAATTTCGCACGACGAACTTTTCCGCGACGTACAACATCAATTTTTTCGATTTTTGGTGTGTGTACAGGGAACGTACGCTCAACACCTACACCGTTAGAAATTTTACGAACTGTAAATGTTTCGCTAATTCCTCCACCACGGCGTTTAATAACGACACCTTCATAAAGCTGGATACGTTCACGTGAACCTTCCGTGATTCTTACGTGTAAACGAACTGTGTCTCCTGCACGGAACTTAGGAATGTCCGTACGAATTTGATCTTTTGTAATCTCTGCAATAATGTTTTGCATTGTATTCTCTCCTTCTCCACAGATGCTCTTGCACTCTTTCTTTGCAGCGGAACATCAGTCAATATGTACTTCACATAGAAGCACATAGTAGATAATATCATAAATCACTGCCTTGTGCAATCAAATCTGTTTGTTTTTTTATATTTTTTCTGTCTTAAAAAACCAGGTTAAACAAATAAGTTGAATAATAGAACTTTACTTTTGTTTCTTTAATTCAGCTAGTCGTTTTTTTTGATAATCCGTTAAAGGAGCGGTTTCTAGTAAATCTTTTCTCCTATTAAATGTACGCAGTAAAGCTTGCTCTTCACGCCATTCTTCAATTTTCGCATGATTTCCAGATAATAAAACTTCAGGTACTTCCATCCCTCTAAAATTAGCAGGCCTTGTATATTGTGGATGTTCTAATAATCCTGTTGAAAACGAGTCTAATACAGATGACTCAGCATTCCCTAGCACATCTGGGAGCAATCTCACAACACTATCTACAATCGCCATTGCCGCAATTTCTCCACCTGTTAACACAAAGTCACCTAGAGAAATTTCATCTGTAACGAGTTCTTCTCGAATTCGTTCATCATACCCTTCATAATGCCCGCAAATTAAAATCAAATGTTCTTCTTTAGAAAACTCTTCTGCTTTCTTTTGCGTGAAACGTTCACCTTGAGGGCATAATAAAACAACTCGTGGCTTTGTCTGTATATTTTCGGTAACAGCTTCTACGGCTGAAAATAGCGGCTCTGGCTTTAACACCATTCCTGCACCGCCACCATATGGATAATCATCTACTTTACGGTGTTTATTTTCTGAGTAATCTCTGAAGTCTGTCACACGAAACTCGACTGCTTCTTTTTCTTGTGCTTTTTTCATAATTGATGAATGAAGTACACCATCAAACATTTCTGGAAATAAACTGAGTATATCAATATTCATCATGAAAGCAGCCCTTCAAGTGGATCAATGATAACTTTTTTATTTTCTACATCTACTTCTTTCACAACATCTTCAATATATGGAATATAATGCATCTTGCCTTCACTCGGTTTAACTTCCCAAACGTCATTCGCACCTGTAGCCATAATTTCTGTCACTTCACCAATGACAGTGCCTTCTAAGTCAACAACGGTACAGCCGATAATTTCATAATGATAAAACTCATGTGCACCAAGCACACTAAATTGATCTTCCGAAACTTTCAACATCCCATCGCGATAATGTTCAACCTCATTAATATTTGAATGATTTTTAAAAGTTAATAAGTCAAAGTTTTTATGCTTGCGGTGTGTTTCGACTGTTAACATGATTGGTTGTTCACTCTTTGGCATAAACAGTCCCAGCTCGCTTCCTTGTGCAAAGCGTTCTTCAGGAAAATCTGTCTGTGAAATTACACGAACCTCTCCGCGCACACCATGTGTATTCACAATCTTTCCAACATTCAGCCATTTCATTTTGAATCCCTTCTTTCCAAAACTAATCGGTCACACTTTCATATGATTTCTGCAGACCTCCAGGATATAAACCTTCGATCCGTTATCGTAATATTCAGTACTTAACTGAATTAGGCATAAAATGATACCTCAATCAGTGGGAGTTTTCTTCAGCTTTCATCGATTGTTAACTTCACCAATTAAGCTTTTACGGGCTGTTGATCTCCCATACATTTTTATCGCTTTCACTTAAATTTTGAAGTGAAAGCTTACTGCCCGTTAATACGGGATAAATCCATTTAAAAAGGAAGGAACGCTCGCTCCTTCCTTTTTAAATCAATCTATAATGTCGACAAAAACTCTTTTGCCGTGGTGACTGCCTGCTGCTGAATAAACAATCGTACGAATTGCTTTAGCAACGCGTCCTTGCTTTCCGATTACTTTCCCCATATCTTCTGCATGAACAGACAATTTATACGTAACTTTATTGTCTTGTTCATCTTTGTCTACCTGAACCTCTTCAGGATAGTCGACTAATGGTTTAACAATCGTTTCAATCAGCTGCTTCATGTCTACCCCTCCTGATCGTATGCATAGATGGCTCGTTGACCCTTTTTGATACCATCATCAGGGTCAACAGTTCATCATGCTCGATTGATTTAGTTTTCAATCAGAATTTTTCTTATGAAAAACTTCTCTTATTTACTGTTTTTAGCATTATGGAATTTCTCCATGATGCCTTCGTCAGAAAACAAGTTGCGCACAGTGTCAGAAGGTTGTGCACCGTTCTGTAACCATTTAAGCGCTAGCTCTTCATCGATTTTCAACTCTACCGGTTGTGTTAGTGGATTGTATGTTCCAACTGTCTCGATTTGACGACCATCACGTGGTGAACGTGAATCTGCTACTACAATACGATAGAAAGGAGTTTTCTTTGCTCCCATACGTTTTAAACGAATTTTAACTGCCATTATTAATTGCACCTCCGAATAGTTTCACACAAGAACTTATATTAACAAGCTTTTTTGTGTTTGTAAAGTGTTTTCTCTTAACACCTGAAAAAATCTTTTGTTTTTCATGAATAATGTTGATTCTGACGGTATTCACAACGATTAAAAACTTATATTGAATCAACAAAAGTGTCATTTACCAACTTATTTAAATAAAGAATCAAAGCTAGGCATTCTCATTTTCTTATTGCCTTTTTGCTGCATATTTGACATTTGTTTAACCATTTTCTTCATATCATTAAACTGTTTCAGTAAACGGTTGACTTCTTGAATCGACGTCCCCGATCCTTTTGCAATTCGTCTACGTCTATTTGCGTTAATAATTTCAGGTGTTGCGCGCTCAGTAGGCGTCATAGACTGAATCACTGCCTCTACCCTGCCCATTTGATTTTCATCGACTTGCGCATTTTCTAAGCCTTTAATTTTATTTGCACCTGGCATCATTCTTAAAAGCTCATCCAACGGCCCCATCTTTTTCACTTGTTGTAACTGATCTAAAAAGTCATCTAATGTAAATGTTTGCGTGCGGAATTTCTCTTCCATTTCCCTTGCTTTTTCTTCATCCACATTTTCCTGTGCTTTTTCGATGAGTGACATCACATCACCCATCCCTAAAATACGAGACGCCATTCTTTCAGGATGGAAAGGCTCAAGCGCATCCATTCTTTCGCCAACTCCGATAAATTTAATCGGTTTGTCAGTTACAGAACGGATTGACAGAGCAGCTCCACCACGTGTATCACCGTCTAGTTTTGTTAAGACGACTCCAGTAATCCCAACTGTATCATTGAAGTTTTTCGCAACGTTTACTGCATCTTGTCCTGTCATCGCATCAACCACAAGGAATACTTCATCTGGTTTTGTAAGTTCCTGAATGTCCTTTAGTTCTTGCATTAAATCTTCATCAACATGAAGTCTACCTGCCGTGTCAATGATGACAACATCATGATGCTCTTTTTCTGCTTCTTCTAATGCTTGCCTTGCAATTTCTACTGGTGAGATATCCGTTCCACGTGCAAAAACGGGAACGGATAGCTGTTTACCAAGTGTCTCCAATTGTTGAATTGCAGCTGGTCGATAAACGTCTGCCGCCACGAGTAATGGTTTTCTATTATGATTTTTACGTAATAAAGTTGCTAATTTACCTGTCGTTGTCGTTTTACCTGCACCTTGTAAACCAACCATCATAATAACGGTTGGTGATCTTCTTGCAAATTGAATAGGCGCTTGCTCGCCACCCATTAAATTTGTCAGTTCATCTTGTACAATTTTAACGACTTGTTGGCCTGGTGTTAAACTTTTTAAAACCTCTTGGCCAACTGCTTTTTCACTTACTGTTTTTACAAATTCACGAACGACTTTTAAGTTTACGTCCGCTTCAATGAGTGCGAACCTGACTTCTCGCATCATCTCTTTAACGTCTGCTTCGTTAATCTTCCCTTTGCCCCTTATTTTCTGGAGCGTTCCTTGCAGCCGCTCAGCTAAACCTTCAAATGCCATGCATGCCGCCTCCTAGTCATGATCTTTTAATACATTTACTAAATGCTTCATTTCTTCCACATGTTTAATTTTTGGTTCTTGTTGTAATAATTTTTCCATCTTTGCAGTCACTTCCAAACGCCTTTGAAACTTCGCAAAGAGATGGAGTTTTTGTTCATAATCTTCCAACATCGCTTCAGTTCTTCTGACATTATCATAAACAGCTTGCCTTGAAACATCATGCTCTTCAGCAATTTCACCTAATGACAAGTCTTCTAAATAATAAAGCTTCATATAAATTCGTTGCTTTTCTGTTAATAGCGATTGATAAAAGTCAAATAGGAAGTTAATACGCGTTGTTTTTACGAGCGACATTTTGTCACCTCAATTTTTTATTCCATTGTAAGCATATTATGAACGCTTATGACTGTCAAGCCATTTTACTTGTCTTCTTCATCTTCCTCTATTTCTTCTTCCAATCCCTCAGCAAATAAGCCATAGACATATTTCTCAGGATCGAAAGGCTGTAAATCATCTACACCTTCTCCGAGTCCAACAAACTTAACCGGGATATTTAACTGGTTTCGAATAGCTAATACAATTCCGCCTTTTGCCGTTCCATCTAGCTTCGTCAAGACGATACCAGTTACGTTCGTCGCTTCTTGGAATGTTTTCGCTTGAACGAGTGCGTTTTGTCCTGTTGTTGCATCTAATGCAAGTAATACTTCATGCGGTGCGCCTTCTACTTCACGGTCAATGACACGGTGAATTTTTTCTAGTTCATTCATTAAGTTTACTTTATTTTGAAGACGTCCTGCTGTATCACAGATGAGCACATCTACCTCGCGACTTTTTGCAGCACGAATAGCATCATACATGACTGCAGCTGGATCTGATCCTTCAGATTGACGAATCACTTCAACACCTGTACGTTCTCCCCAAACGACTAATTGGTCAATTGCACCTGCACGGAATGTGTCACCTGCCGCTAACATAACTGTCTTTCCTTCTTTTTGGAAACGAGCTGCGAGCTTACCGATTGTTGTGGTTTTCCCTACGCCGTTTACACCTACCATTAAAATAACAGACAAATCATCTTCTTGAAGGTTTAATTCACCTTCATCGTCTTCTCCTGCTTTATAAATTTCGACAAGCTTTTCTGAAATAACAGATTGGATACCTTCTGTATTTTTAATGTTTTTTCGTTGTACCTCAAGTCTTAATTCATCCGTCAATTCCATCACAGTTTCAAAACCAACATCAGCTTGTAATAATAAATCTTCAAGTTCTTCAAAGAATTCTTCGTCAACTTCTCTAAATTGCGCAACAAGATCATTAATTTTTGATGTGAATTGATCTCTTGTTTTCGAAAGTCCTTCTTTAAACTTTTCTGTAACTGTTTCGTTTGTTCCTGTAATTTTTTCTTTTAACTTTCTAAAAAATGACATTGACTATTCCTCCTTAACTATTGCATCATCGCTTCTTCAGGGACTTCTGATAATTTAACTGATATCACTTTTGAAACACCTGATTCTTGCATCGTGATCCCGTACAATACATCTGCGCCTTCCATCGTCCCTTTTCGGTGTGTAATCACGATGAACTGTGTATTATCCGAAACACGCTTTAAATAATTACTGTACCGAATAACGTTTGCTTCATCGAGTGCCGCTTCAACCTCATCTAAAATACAAAACGGTACCGGACGAACTTCGATAATGGAAAACAATAAAGAAATGGCCGTTAACGCACGCTCTCCACCCGATAAAAGACTTAAACTTTGCATTTTTTTCCCCGGCGGTCTCGCAATAATTTCAACACCTGTATGCAATAAGTTTGCTGGATCTGTAAGGACGAGATCTGCATTTCCACCGCCAAACATTTCTTTAAACACTTGTCTAAATTGATGTTGAATCGCTTCAAACGTTGTAGAAAAACGAGCAGTCATTTCATGATCCATTTCTGTCATCGCTTCTTGCAATGTTTCTTTCGCTTCTAATAAATCGTTTCGTTGGTCAGTTAAAAACTGATGACGTTCAAACACTTCTTCATACTCTTGTATAGCACCTGGATTCACTGGACCAATTTCTGTAAGTTCTTCTTGCAGTTTCTCTAACTGTACCCGGCTTTCCTGTTCATTGAAACCTTTTAGCAACTCTACATCTGGTCGCAAACCATACTCATTCAATAAGCGTTTTGTAAATGCTTCATATTGTACTTCAACACGAGACAATTCGACTGTCGTTGTGTGCAGTGTTGCATTCAGTTCTTCCGCATCTTGTCGCAACAATTGTAATGCGGCTTCTTGTTCATTTAATTCCTTTGTATGTGCGGTACGCTCTTCTCTAATGACGACAATTTCTTTTTCCGCATCTGTTTTCATCGTTGCAGCCCATTCAATTTTCGCAATGATTTCTTCAGCAGATACATGTTCTTTGTCTATCTTCTTTAAATAGGACAATTCTTCCTGGTGTTGTGTTTGCTTTTTAGCGATATTGCTTTCAGTTGCTTCCATATCTGAAATTGCACGGCTTTGATAAGACTTTTGTTCACGTAAAATGGCAGCACGCTCACGAAGCTCTGCTAATTGTTTCATCAGTGCCGCTTCTTCCGTACGCCAATCTGCCGTGAGTCGTTCTAATGTATCGATCTCAGTTTGCAATGTTTCCAATGTACTTTTTATTTTTTCATGGGTATTTTCTAGCGTTGCTTTCTTATTTAACAGCTCTGATCCCGTTGTTTCAACGCCGCGCCGTCCTAACTCCACAGTCTCTAGTTCATTTTTAACCGTGCGAATAGCTAAGTCACTTTCACGGACATTCGCTTCAACCGCAGCACGCTCAAGTTGCAATGTTTCAGTTTGTTTGCGGAATTCCTCTGTTTTCTGCATATATTCCGCAACCTTCATTTTCACATGACTAATTTGTTCACTTCCTCTGTCGATAGAAGCTGTCATTTTTGCGACTTGCTTTGTTAACGTCTCCAACTCAGCCCTTCTTGAAAACACAGAAGAACGACTTTGGGACCCACCACCAGTTAAAGAACCACCTGCGTTGACGATATCCCCGTCTACTGTTACGACTCGATATCGGTAGTTCATTACTTTGGCAATTGCAGAAGCACCAACCAATGTTTTTGCTACAATTACATTTCCGAGTAAGTTTTCAATTATATTTTTATAAGTTTCCGCAACACTGACAAGTTCAGCCGCCACGCCTACAAATTCAGGATGTTGTTCGATAGAATGTAAAGTGGATGATTGAATTTTTCTCGACCGAATTACATCTAACGGTAAAAATGTTGCTCTTCCTTTATTGCGAGATTTTAAATGACCAATTGCATCTCTTGCACTCGATTCTGAAGTCGTAACAATATGTTGCATCGCTCCACCAAGAGCAGTTTCTACTGCTTTTACATAATTTTTTTCAACTGTAATTAACTCAGCAACTGCACCTTCAATCCCTGTAAGTTTTTTAGCCTCACGCGCAAGAAGCACTTCTTTTACGCCTGAATAAAACCCAGAAAAATCCGCTTCTAGACTTTGAAGCGCACGTAAGCGTCCTTGCATCTCATGTTGTTTGTTATGCGCTTGTTGCATAAGTTGTTGTTTTTCAACTAAATCTTTCTCTTGTACCTGTAAAGACTGAGCACTTTCCTCGTAACTTTTCGTCGCATTTTGAACGGTTTTTTGAATTTCAGTTAGCTTTTCAGCTCGCATCTTTTTCTCTTCTTGTAATTGCGCTAACTTCAATTTCAATGTATTTGTTTGTTCAATAATTTTCTGTGAAGAAGTTTCTTCACCAACCAGTCTCTCTTCAATATGTTTTAACTCATTTCGAATCGTCGCCTCTTCATTTAAATTATCAATATAAGCGGATTTCAAGTTTTCAATTTCTTGTTCCGTTTCCGTAACAGAACGTTTTAACATTTGAGTTGTGATGTTAATCTCGTCATTTACTTGCTCATATTCTTTTTTTAATAAACTGAGGTTTTCATTCGATTGTGCGAGTTTTTCTATTAAATCTGTTCGTTCTTTTTGAAATTCGATTAACTCTTCTTCAATTCTTTCAATTTGTATACTTGCATTTCGTTCCTTTTCAGCCGAAAGTAAGCGTCTGCCTTCCCACATTTCACTTTCAGCACTTGCTTTCACAAGCTTTTGTTGAAGGGCTTCAAGCTGTAGTTCTTTAGCATCTAGGCTTTCTTTAAGCTTTGACGTTGTCGCTTCATATTTCTCAATTTTTATTTGTAATAAGTCTTTTTCTTGTTGGTCTTTTTGAACTTTTTTCAATTTTTCTTCAAGTTGCACACGTAAATTCCCAGCATCATAATTTAATAATCGAATATCGATTTCACGTACTTCTTTAGAAATTTCCGCATGCTTTTCGGCCGCTTCCGCTTGCGCTTTCAGTGGCTCTATACGAATATCCAATTCTTTTAAGATGTCAAGCACGCGATCTAAGTTGTCTGATGTCTCGAATAACTTATGCTCTGCTTTACGTTTTCGTGTACGATACTTTAAAACGCCAGCTGCTTCATCGAAAATACTTCTACGATCTTCGGGACGACTGTTTAAAATTTCATCTACCCGACCTTGTGATATGATTGAAAAAGCTTCTTTCCCAAGTCCCGAATCCATAAAAACATTCGTAATATCTTTCAATCGGCATTGTTGTCCATTTAACAAATAAATGCTTTCTCCCGAACGAAAAACACGACGGGTTACACTAATTTCCGTGTAGTCTAGTGGAAATAAATTCTTACTGTTATCTAAAACAAGTGTCACTTCTGCAAAGTTTAGCGGCTTTCTTGAGTCACTTCCTGCAAAAATAACATCTTCCATCTTTGAACCACGCAAAGACTTCGCTGACTGCTCACCTAGCACCCAACGAATCGCATCTGTAATATTACTTTTACCGCTGCCATTGGGTCCAACAACAGCGGTAACACCAGGTACAAAATCAATGCCAATCCGTTCGGCAAATGACTTGAATCCTAGAATTTCAACCCTTTTTAAAAACATTAAAATCTACTCCTCAACTTGCTTGTGCTCTAATGCTGCAATCGCATGTCGAGCGGCCTCCTGCTCTGCGTCTTTCTTCGAGCGGCCTTTTCCAGTACCGAGCGTTTCATCATCTAATAGAACGACAATAATAAATTCCTTCGCATGGGCAGGCCCTTTTTCTTCAATTATTTCATAATGTAATTGTCCGCTATTCGTTTGCTGAATAATTTCTTGTAAACGACTTTTATAATCCATCACATGCGAAAAAGCACCGACAGTTATTTTTGGAAATACAACTTTTTCTAAAAACGTAGTAACTGCTGCCATTCCTTGATCTGTATACAGAGCACCTATAAAAGCTTCAAATACGTCTGCTAACAGCGCAGGACGTGTTCTTCCACCTGTTTGTTCTTCCCCTTTACCTAAAAGCACATAACGACCAAAATCCAATTCATTCGCGAATGAAACAAGAGCAGGTTCACAGACGATCGATGCGCGTAACTTTGTTAGCTCTCCCTCACTCATCCTTGGTTCGGTCGTATAAAGGTATTGGGAAACACCAAGCTCTAAAACTGCGTCTCCTAAAAATTCAAGGCGTTCATTATCTGTATACTTTTTTCTTCGATGCTCATTCACATAAGATGAATGGGTGAATGCGTTATATAAAAGCGATATATCCTTAAATTGTACAAAAAGCTTTTGTTGTAGCTGGTCAAAATCATCTCGAACCGATTTTGGTAGTGTAACTTTATAATTCATTCCCTCATGTTTATTTGTCATAAGACCAATTCTGCCTTTCCTGCATAATCTATTTAATTTTACCTTTTTCAGCGTCTAAGTGCAAAGATAAAAAGAGACGCTTGTATCCATTTCAAAAAAAGGATATAAGCGCCTCAGCTAAATTTTCTCAAATTAGCTATTCATTAGTTCACTTTTGCTTCGATATATGAAACTGCATCGCCGACAGTTGCAATTTTCTCTGCATCATCGTCAGAAATTTCCATATCAAATTCATCTTCTAGCTCCATTACGAGCTCAACTACGTCTAATGAGTCCGCACCAAGATCATCACTGAAAGATGCTTCTGGTTTCACTTCAACTTCATCAACGCCTAAGCGATCAACGATTAATTTCGTTACACGTTCAGTTACTGTTGCCAAATCCGTCACCTCCCCTCGAAGAATTTAAAGCTGAGGCGTCTTGATTAGAGACGACAGGCATAAGATGGGTCAGCGACGTGACGATCTTTGCCACATAGCTGAAACAACTTATGACCCGAGTCTCTAGACGCCGAAGCTGGATAGAATTTAATGCTGAAGGCACCGGGTAGACGCGACAAGCGCTGGAGGAATTGACAAAAAGGCGATTTTTGCCTTTATGACAATTCTGAAGCGACTCGAGCGGCTGGTGCCCGAAGCTGGATAATATTTAAAGCTGAGGCGTCTTGATTAGAGACGACAGGCATAAGATGAGTCAGCGACGTGGCGATCTTTACCACATAGCTGAAACAACTTATGACCCGAGTCTCTAGACGCCGAAGCTGGATAGAATTTAAAGCTGAAGGCACGCCCTTCACTCTTTACATCACCATTCCACCATCAACATGGATTGTTTGTCCTGTAATATAATCCGCATCTTCCGATAGTAAAAATAAAACTGTTTTTGCAACATGCTTAGCTTCCCCTAATTTCCCAAGAGGAATCGTTTTTAGCATTTGTTCTTTTACGCCTTCATTTAATGCATCAGTCATTTCCGTTGTAATAAACCCAGGCGCGACCGCATTCACATAAATATTACGGCTTGCTAACTCTTTTGCAGTTGTTTTTGTTAACCCAATGACACCAGCTTTAGCCGCAACATAATTTGCTTGACCTGGATTTCCAGAAACACCAACAATTGAAGCAACGTTAACAATTTTCCCTGCACGTTGACGCATCATTTGGCGCGTCACGCCTTTCGTGCATAAGAAAACACCTTTTAAGTTCGTGTCAATAACGTCATCCCACTCGTCTTCTTTCATACGCATTAATAAATTATCTTTTGTAATTCCCGCATTATTTACAAGTATATCAACTGAACCGAATGTTGCAATCGTCTCATCGACTAAATTTTTCACACTCTCTGCATTTGACACATCTGCTTGAATTGCAAATGCTTCTCCCCCAGCTTCTTGAATCAGTTTAACAACTTCTTCTGCTTTATCTTGACTCCCACTATAGTTAACCGCAACTCTAGCACCCTCACGACCTAGTTGTAAAGCGATTTCACGGCCAATTCCACGAGATGCACCTGTTACAATTGCTGATTTCCCTTCAAATCTACTCACCCAAATCATCCTTTCAAAGTTTCTACTACTTCTTTTAATGACTGTTCGTCATAGACAGATAGGACAGTTGCTTTTCTATCAATCTTTTTAATTAAACCACTCAATACTTTTCCTGGACCACATTCAATAAAATGTGTTACGCCATTTTCAAGCATCGTTCGAACAGAATCTTCCCAGCGAACTGGTGAATATAATTGTTCGACGAGCAATTCTTTTAATTCATTGCTATCTTCAATGACTTTAGCATTTACATTTGCAACGACTGGTGGATTTGCATTATTCATTTTAATGTTATTTAATGTTTCTCTCAACTTCTCCGCTGCAGGTTCCATTAAAGATGAATGAAAAGGACCACTTACATCTAACAAAATTGTTCTTCTGACCCCTGCTTCTTTTAATGCAGCACAAGCTTTTTCCACGCCTTCTTTAGTGCCAGAAATGACAACTTGTCCTGGACAATTTAAGTTTGCAGGTTGTACCGCATCTCCTTCAGCTGTAACTTTCTTAGTAATGTCTTCAATCAGTTCAGTCTCCGCACCGAGAACTGCTGCCATTGCGCCTACACCTGCTGGAACAGCTTCATTCATATATAAGCCACGGTTATGAACAGCTAAAACGCCTTCTTCAAATGGTAAAACATTCGAAGCAACAAGTGCGGTATACTCACCTAAACTATGACCTGCAGTGAAATCTGGTTCAATGCCTTCTTCTTTTAAACGTTCTGCGATCATTGCGCCTACTGTCAACAAAGCAGGTTGTGCATGATACGTAAGCGTCAATTCTTCTTGTGGTCCTTCTTCGATTAATTGACTTAATGAGAAACCTAATTTGTTGTCCGCTTCTTTGAAAAACTGTTTACTTTGTTCATGATTTTGGACGAATTCTGTTCCCATTCCTACTTTTTGAGAGCCTTGTCCTGGAAATACAAATGCAATTTTCGTCATTTTGTTAACCCCTTCCCAATCGTGTCATGAATCGTTTCAGTTACTTCATATTTAACCATTGTTCTTGCTTGTCGAATTGCATTATAAACCGCCCGCGCATTTGATGAACCATGCGCTTTAATAAGAGGTGCTTTCAATCCGAATAGGCCTGCACCGCCGTACTCCGAATAATCAAGTTTTTCCTTTAACTCACCTAATTCATTCTTCACCAACGCTGCTGATAATTTTGTTTTGACAGATGAAGTATAGACTTCTTTCAACATTGTAAAAAAGCTAGATGCTGTTCCTTCAATCGTTTTCAGCACCATATTTCCTGTAAAACCATCTGTTACGACAACATCTGCTACACCTGTTAATAAATCACGTGCTTCCACATTGCCAATAAAATGGATAGGAGCTTCGGAAAGAATTGTATAAGCTTCTTTCGTTAACTCATTCCCTTTTCCTTCTTCTGTGCCTATATTTAAAAGTCCAACACGTGGTTTTTTAATATGACGGACTTTTTCTGCATAAATACTTCCCATCACTGCATATTGACCGAGATGTTCTGGCTTAGCATCTGCATTTGCTCCGAGATCTAACATCACAAAGCCTTGTCCATCCACAGTAGGCAATGTCGGTGCTAACGCTGGACGTTCAACCCCATCGATTCTACCGACAATAAACAACCCCGCAGCCATCAATGCACCTGTATTCCCTGCTGATACACCTGCCGCTGCTTTTCCTTCTTTTACAGCTTGTGCCATTTTTACCATCGAAGCATCTTTTTTACGTCTAATCGAACGAACTGGTTCATCATCAGGTTCGATTACTTCTGAACAATGGATCACTGTTAAACGATCATGTTGTTGTAAATAAGGTGCCATCTTTTGTTCATCACCATAAAGATGTATATGTATATCCTGAAACTCTCGCAAACTTTCTAAAGCACCTTTTATAATTTCCCCAGGTGCATGATCTCCGCCCATTCCATCTACTGCAAGTATCATTCATTAGCCTCCTATTTCGCTTCCGTCGTTCGGTACATATAAAATTGACCTGTAAAAACAGGTAGATCATCAACCGTTGAAATCACTTCAACGAGTGTGCGTTTCTTTTTGACGGTTTCTTGCTTCACTTCAGCACGCGCAATGACCCGGTCACCTACTTTGACAGGCTTTAAAAATTCAATAGACGATTTCGCCGTTAATGCCAAAGCATCATCCATAACTGCAACTGCAAGTGAATTTGCTTGGGCAAATAAATGATGTCCTCTCGCAATTTGATTGCGCTGGAAAACATGATTTTCTGTGACATCTAAAATTGAAATTGCACGGTCATCGAGCTTTATATCAATAATTTCACCAATCACTTCATCGGTGCTTAATGATTTTACTTCATTTGTCATTGTTAGCGTAGCTACTTGTTTTAATCTTTCACGTAATTCAGGGATTCCACATTCAAGTCGATCCAAGCGGATTGTTTGAACACTTACATCATAATGTTTTGAAAGGTCTTCGTCTGTTAAAAAGGGATTTTTCTCCACAAGTTTTTTCAAACGTGTTTGCCTTTCTTTTTTAGGTATGCGCACATTTTTCACCTTCCGACTTAGCACTTGGTACTAATATCAGTATATAAAGATAGGTATTAGAATGCAAGAAAATTATAGATTAGCACATTTAGAATTGTTAGCCTACGATGATGGGAATAAAGTGAAACTTCAATCAGTGGGGGGGTTTCTTCATCCCCCACTGATTGAAAAGGAACACAAGCTAAGTGCGTCACGTCCTGTGACAACGCTTGCGTGACCAACATCATGTTGGCCTCAATCGGGCTTTTACGGGCAGCCCCACTCCCACTTATCTTTACCGTGTTCACTTAAATCTTGAAGTGGGAGTCTTACTGCCCGTTAATGCGGGATAAATCCAACATTCAATAAAAAAAGTAGCAGGTATTTATATTCTCCCTGCTACTTCCTTTCACTTATTAATCCATTCGATCCGCACTTAAAGCGCCTGACTCTTCTAATCTTTCGCGTAAAAGACGGTATGGTTCCGTTGTCCAAAATGATTCTGACGCAAGCATTCGTTCAGCATCTTGCCGCGCCGTATCAAGTGCCCGGTAATCATGCACAAGATCTGCTAATTTAAACTCTGGTAATCCACTTTGCTTTTTCCCAAAGAAATCACCAGCGCCCCTTAACTCCAAATCTTTTTCAGCAAGTACAAAACCATCATTCGTTTCTGTCATCGAATGCATTCGCTCTTTACCTTCTTCATTTTTCGGATCAGCTAATAAAACACAATACGACTGTTCTGCACCTCTTCCAACACGACCTCTTAATTGGTGAAGCTGTGACAAACCAAACCGAGTTGCATCATAAATTAACATAAATGTTGCATTCGGTACGTTTACCCCGACCTCAACAACAGTTGTTGAAACGAGAACATCGATTGTTCCTTCACTAAATGCTTGCATGATTTCATCTTTTTCTTCAGGATGTAAGCGGCCATGCATTAATCCAACTTTAAACCGATCTTGGAAATAAACAGACAATTGATGATAGACATCTACCGCATTTTGTACATCTAACTTATCTGATTCTTCTATAAGTGGACAAATGACATACGCTTGGCGACCTTTCGTTAATTCGGCCGCCATTTTATTTAATACAGGTTGTAACGCATCTTCTTTTAACCAATGTGTTTCAATTTCTTTTCGACCTGCGGGAAGTTCATCTAATATCGAAACGTCCATCTCGCCAAATGCAGTAATGGCAAGTGTTCTTGGAATTGGCGTTGCGGTCATGAATAAAACATCCGGATCAATGCCTTTTTCACGCAAAACCCGACGTTGTTCTACACCAAAGCGATGCTGCTCATCTGTAATGACAACCCCTAAGTTTTTAAAGACAACATCTGGTTGAATTAATGCATGCGTCCCAATTAATAAATCAATCTTTCCCGCGGCTAACATTTCTAGTAACTGTTGTCGTGCTTTTCCTTTTGTAGAACCTGATAAAAACGCTACCGTTACATCGAAAGGCTCTAACCATTCTGCAAGGGAAGCTGCATGTTGCTCTGCTAATATTTCAGTTGGCGCCATCATTGCACCTTGAAAACCAGCTGTAATTGCGGCATATAAACCAATCGCCGCCACAACTGTTTTCCCCGATCCAACATCTCCTTGAAGTAACCGGTTCATCCGAACTTCACTTTTCAATTCAGCACATAATTCGTTAACAACTCTTTTTTGTGCATTTGTTAACTCGAAAGGTAAAGATGCAATAAACTCTTTCAACTTCTCTAAATCATAATGAATAGGTATTCCTTTTTCTGATTCTTTTCGAACTTTTTTCATCGCCTGCATTTTCATTTGAAATAAAAGCAATTCTTCATAAACAAATCGTCTCCGTGCATGTTTCATATGTGCTGGATTTTCAGGAAAATGAAGCATTTCAAGTGCTTGCTGCAAATTTGGTAATTTATACGCCGTTAAAAATTCAACTGGTAAAGCATCTTCTAATTCAGCACCGACATAATTTAAAGCAGCTCTCATAAAACGTCTAAATGTTTTTTGATGCATAACACCTTTCAAACTATAAACAGGCTCAAAGTTTGCTTGTTCATCTTTAGGACCTGTTGAATATCTATTTGCATTGATTGTCTGTCTTCCACGATCCCATTTTCCAGTAACCGTGATCATATTGCCTTGTGTGAATCGATTTTTTAAATAATGCTGATTGAAAAAAACTGCTTTTATGAGATGGTTGCCAACAAGAAGCCTCACTTGTAAGCGAGAACGTTTACTTCCGAAAAAAACAACGGAAGGCTCACTTTCAACTCTTCCTTCAACCGTCACCCTTTCATTATGCGGTGTTTCAGCTAAATCTTTTAACGTAAAGTCATCATGACGATAAGGAAACGTCATAATTAAATCTTCTATCGTCTCGATGCCTAGTCGTGCGAGTTGCTCACTTGCTTTTTCTCCAATTCCTTTAATCTCTGTCACATGATCATAGAGAAGCTGGGTCACTATTTACAGAAGCTCCACCAAATATTTTTGCTTCCAATGCTTTACCTGTAGGTGTTGCAGCAAGCCCACCTTTCGCTGTTTCACGTAAAGCAGATGGCATGGATTGCCCGATTCTATGCATCGCGCCAATAACTTCATCTGTTGGAATTCTGCTAACAACTCCGGCTAACGCCATATCTGCTCCGACAAGCGCTTTAGCTGCCCCCATCGCATTTCGCTTTACACAAGGTACTTCTACAAGACCTGCTACAGGGTCGCAAACGAGCCCGAGCATGTTTTTCATCACAATCGAAAAGGCTTCTGCACTTTGTTGGGGTGTGCCACCTGCCATTTCTACAATCGCTGCAGCTGCCATCGAACCTGCTGAACCAGTCTCCGCTTGACATCCACCCGCTGCACCTGAAATTGACGCATTATTTGCGACAACAAATCCAAATGCACCCGTTGTAAATAAATAATGAATCATTTGTTCTCTCGTTGGATTCAATTTATCTTTTACAGCGAATAAAGTTCCTGGTACAATGCCAGCCGCCCCCGCAGTTGGTGTTGCACAAATTGTTCCCATCGCCGCATTCACTTCATTTGTCGCAACAGCTTTACTAACTGCATCTAATAGTAAATTACCAGATAATGTATTACCTTTTTCCATATACTTTTGAAGGAGTACCGCATCCCCTCCAGTTAATCCGGACGTTGACTCAACACCTTGTAATCCTTTTTCTACAGCTTCTTCCATAACCGTTAAATTATGATCCATTTGTGCGATAATTTCCTCACGACTCCGCTTAGTAATGAGCATTTCTTGTTCTATCATAATTTCGGAAATCGGCTTTTCTTTTGATTCTGCAAGTGCTACAAGTTCTTTTACAGATTTAAACAATACTTCCATTTTGTCCCCACCTCATTCTGCAATTGTTGAAACCTCTGTTACATGTGGTAAAACACGTAGTTCACTAAGCATTTCGTCATCTATGATGTGATCTACTTCGATGACCATTAAAGCCATTTCCCCTTTTTCTTTACGTCCTACTTCCATATGTGCAATATTCACGCCTTTATTTGCAAGTGCATTGGCAACGCTTGCAATGAGTCCCGCGCGGTCTTGGTGAACGACAAGTAAAGCGGGATAGTTTCCTGATAATCTTAACGGAAAACCATTTAGTTCAACAACTTCCATCTTTCCGCCACCAATTGAAATGCCTGTTAATTCCATAACACCATCTTTGTCACCCACGACAATTTTCGCTGTATTTGGATGTTCTTTTTCTTCTTCCTCAGGGAAAAATTCAAAAGTAAACCCTATTTTTTCAGCATCTTCAAATGCTGTTTTTATTCGCTCATCGAATGTATCATAGTCTAATAATCCACCAATAATCGCAACATCCGTCCCGTGGCCTTTATAGGTTTCTGCGAATGAACCGTATAAATATATTTTTGCCCATTCCGGTTGACGGCCATAAATCGTTCGCGCGATCCTTCCAATTCTCGCTGCACCTGCAGTATGAGAGGAGGATGGACCAATCATGACTGGACCAATAATATCGAATACTGACCTAAACTTCATTTTCTTACCCCTTTCTACAATCCCCATATATCTATTTTACTTGAACCTCTCATGACTAAAGTCACGAGATTCTTGGGAATAGAGCGTACTTGCAAGTTTATTTTTTTACTTGCAGCGGTTTCTCTTATTTACCAAGCTATCCCCGTAGTTCCTACGGTTCTATTGATGATTAAGTGAATACTTGTACTTTTAAGCCTTCTTGCAAAATGTTTTGGCTCGCATTCAAATCGCGATCGTGACAAGTATGACAAACCGAACAAGTCCATTCCCTGACTTCTAGCGATTTCTTGCCATCGTTATGACCGCACGTTGAGCAGAGTTGACTAGACGGGAACCATCGATTGATTTTGATGAGTTTACGTCCATACCAGTCGGCTTTATATTGTAATTTAGTGACAAAGCTCGACCATGATACGTCTGAAATACTCTTCGCAAGCTTACGATTACGCAACATGCTTTTGGTGTTTAAGTCTTCGATACAGATGACATCGTGGTTTTTGATGATCTCTGTTGAGAGCTTGTTTAAAAAGTCTGTACGTTGGTTCACTACTTTTTCGTACAGTCTTGCAACTTTCCGCTTTTGTTTTTGATAGTTTTTTGCTTCGAAAAGGGCAATCCCTTTCTCTTTGGCAAGTCGTGCACGTCTGGATAACTTACGTTGTTCTCGTTTCAATTTCTTTTCCATTTTCAATGTGAATTTATTGTTATCAATTTTTCGTCCGTCTGAAAAAATCGCAAAATCAGTAATGCCTAAGTCAATTCCAATCGCCTGATTTGTTTCTTGAAGAACCTGGATTTCTTCTTCGCAAAGAAGGGAGACAAAAAATTTGCCACTCGCATTTTTACGAATTGTTGCGTTTAAAATACGTCCTTTAGGCTCTTGGCTTTTGGCAAATTTGACGACACCTAGTTTTGGTAATTTTATTTTGTTGCCTTCTATCGATATATTGTCATTTACATATTTAGTTGTATAACTTTGAATTGGATTTTTCTTACTTTTAAATTTGGGCTTTTGATTTTGTTCCTTGAAAAATCGAGTAAAAGAGTCAGAAAGGTTTTTTATAGAGGATTGAAGGGCGATGCTATCCACCTCTTTAAGCCACTTAGTGTCTTCATTCTTTTTCATGGAGGGAAGCATCACAGAACAACGATGATAAGATAAGCCTTTACCTGTTTTTAAATACGTTTCATTCCATAGATTCAAAAAATGATTATAGACAAACCGAGCGCAACCGATTGTTTTCGCAATCAAAGTTGCTTGGTCTCTGGTTGGATAGATTCTAAATTGATAAGCTTTGTGGTGTCTCATTGGACTCACCTCACTTCTTTTTTGGGCTTTGAGTGTATTGACGTATCTGCGTTTTCACTAACAGTCGCCACAAAATAACTTGGATTCCATAAGTAGTGTCCGCCCCAAAGGCGATTTTTCAACGCAGGATGTTTCTTAAATAAACGTCGCGCTGACACACCCTTGAATTATTTTACAATATTCGGAATGTAGTGTTGCGGCTTACACTCAATTAACAAATGAATATGGTCTTTATCGGATTTCATTTCGATGATGACGCTATCATTCGTTTCAGCAATTTGATTGAGCAACTCTTTAATATCTGTGTCTATCTGATCCACTAGAATCTCATCGCGATATTTAACGCACCAGACTAAATGATATTGGATTGAATAGACGTATCTACGCCCATAATACACTTTGGACAGACTAAACACCTCAATTATATTTTAACACATGTACATCGTTAAGTATAAATTTAAAGGCAATTAGGGCAATTATAGGTTTCATATATGTCGGTTGACTAACATAGCTAAAGCTACGCCTCAACCGAAGCCGATTCATCCCATGTTTGAAAACACGGGTGTTCTTGGCTGAGGCATAAAAAAACTTATTTAGCCAAAATAGTTTATCAAACACAAAAATAGAGGCAAAGGTTTTCTTTAACCCTTACCTCCACCTCATTTAGTCTATTTTACACATGTTGATTTTCACTCTACCGAAATAATATATGGGTACAGTGGTTGCTTTCCTGGATAGAGTTCTATATCGACATGATCAAATTGCTCTTCGATATATACTTCGATACGCGCCGCTTCTTCATCCGTCACATCTTCTCCGTATAAAACGGTAATGATTTCTGCATCTTCATCGATAATTTTCGATAAAAGGGTTTTTGTAACTTCTTCTAACGACTTATTCGTTGTGACGATTTTGCCACTTTCAATGCCCATAAACTCGTCTTTCTTAATATCAATCCCATCAATTGCCGTGTCACGTACTGCATGTGTCACTTGAGCTGTCTTCACATAAGAAGCAGCTTCAGTCATTGATTGTTGATTGTCTGCTACGCTTGCTCCGGGATTGAATGCCAAAATCGCAGATAAACCTTCTGGAACTGTCTTCGTTGGAACAACTGCCGCTTCGATTTCTAAATGCTCCGCTGCCTGTTCTGCTGCCATAACGATGTTTTTATTATTTGGTAAAATTAGTACTCGCTCAGCACCAACATCCTCGATTGCTTTAACAATGTCTTGTGTTGATGGATTCATCGTTTGACCGCCTTCGATTACGACTGATGCACCCACACTTTTGAGTAATTCAGCAATTCCTGTTCCCATTGCTACCGTAACAATTGCATAGGGATGCTTTTCTTGTTTATGACTTTCTGCTTGTCCAACAATATCCATATGTTGCTGACGCATATTTTCAATCTTCATATCAATGAGCGAACCGTACTTTTGGCTTAATGTTAAGACGTCTCCTGGCGTTTCTGAATGAATATGTACTTTCGCCATTTCATCATCTGAAATTACAAGTAAAGAATCGCCAAACTCACTTAACGTCTCACGGTAAGCTAACTCATCAAATGGATGATTCTTCAACTTATCTTCTTCAAATTTAACCATAAACTCAGTACAGTATCCATAGACAATATCTTCAGTGTTCATAAAGTCTTGAATGCTACGATGATGTTCTGCATTTACTAACTCGTCCATAGATTGGATATCTGTTCGAACAGGCAATTCTTCTCCTTTTAGACAAGCCAAAAACCCTTCATAAACGTAAACGAGACCTTGACCACCACTATCGACAACACCAACTTCTTTTAAAACAGCTAACAAATCTGGAGTACGTTCAAGAGATGCTTTCGCTTCTTTTACAACGACTTCCATGACTTCTATAACGTCTGATGTTGTTGTTGCTTTTTCTACTGCTGCATTCGATGCATCTTTAGCAACTGTTAAAATCGTTCCTTCAACAGGTTTCATCACAGCTTTATAAGCCGTGTCAACACCATATTTTAATGCGTCTGCAAACTCTTTCCCGTCAATTGTCGCTTTTTCTTCAATCGCCTTTCCAAAACCGCGGAATAATTGCGAAAGGATAACGCCAGAGTTTCCACGTGCACCCATTAGTAATCCTTTTGAAAGAGCCTGGGCAGTTTCTCCGATATGTTCAACTGTATGCGCATCTATTTCTTTCGCCCCTGAAGACATCGATAAATTCATATTTGTTCCTGTATCTCCATCTGGAACCGGGAATACGTTTAATGAATCTACGTAATCCGCATTTTCATAAAGATGATGAGCACCGAGCTTCACCATTTCAGAAAATTTCACTCCATTTATAAAATCCATTACTCAAAATTCCTCCTTCTAAAAGTTCGTCACTCGGACTCCCTGAACGAAAATATTAATTGACTCTACATCCAAGCCAATTACTTTTTTCAATGTATATTTTACTTTTGATTGCACTTGGTAAGCAACTTCTGATATTTTTGTACCGTATCCTACAATTACATGGACATCAATGTGCATGTCGTCACCAATACTTCGTACGATTACGCCACGTGCGAAATTTTCTTTTCGTAAAATCTCTGTTAATCCATCACGAATTTGGTGTCTTGAAGCCATCCCAACAATTCCATAACATTCGATAGTTGCTTCGCCAACGACTTGGGCGATCACATCATTTGTGATATCAATCTTACCATATTCATTATTCACTTCGATTGACATAAAACTATTCCCCCCGCCTCTTTTTTCGTTCCTCCTATTGTACTATATCCTATCTTATAAGAAAAGAAATGATTAACTTCCAACACACTCTATAAAATATAATGGTGCAAACAAACCATGCCTTCATTTTATCTTACCGTCAACAAAACATCCTCTTGTTCACTTTAAATTTTTTCGTTATAGATGTAAAGAAATTTTACTTGAAAGGTAAACAAAATATGTTGCTATTCAATTTGCTTTATGATAAATTTAGTTGTATGCGAATTAATGAGCATTAATTTATTCTTCAATAATGAGGAGGTACAAATATGTCTAAACAATGTTTTGTTACTGGTCGTAAGGCTGGTACTGGAAACACGCGTTCACACGCATTAAACTCAAACCGTCGTAAATGGGGTGCGAACCTTCAAAAAGTACGTATTCTTGTAAACGGTAAGCCTAAACGTGTGTGGGTTTCTGCAAGAGCACTTAAATCAGGAAAAGTACAACGCGTATAATCTTAAAAGCGGAAGGCGCTTGTTTTGATGCGACAGGCATAAGATAAGATGACGACGTGGTGACCTTCGCCACATAGTCAGCTTAGCTTATGACCCAAGCATCTAGCGCCTGAAGCTAGATAATCTTAAAAGCGGAAGGCGCTCGTTCTGATGCGACAGGCATAAGATAAGATGACGGCGTGGTGACCTTCGCCACATAGTCAGCTTAGCTTATGACCCAAGCATCTAGCGCCTAAAGCTAGATAATCTTAAAAGCGGAAGGTGCTCGTTTTGATGCGACAGGCATAAGATAAGATGACGGCGTGGTGACCTTCGCCACATAGTCAGCTTAGCTTATGACCCAAGCATCTAGCGCCTAAAGCTAGATAATCTTAAAAGCGGAAGGCGCTCGTTTTGATAAAATATGCCTTCACCAAAAAAATGCCAAGCTGATAAATCAGCTTGGCATTTTGTCTTTTTTCCTTCCTTTTTTCTTTTTAGAAGGCTTCGATTGTTCATCTTTTTTAAAGACAACCATACACTTCCGAACAAAACTACTCACAAACTTAGGTAGAGTAAACGTATAAACGCGCATCATCCCACTCCCTTTCAAGCATCTGAACTCCTTACCATTAAGCATATGCCTTCATGAAACGAAATAGTACCTTCCTTTTCAAGAAGCTCATTGCTTGTAAATTTCGTCATGCCACTTTTTAAACATTCATTCTCTGTTTCATACTTAAATCCTCGAAGGGTTAAAGAAGAAACGGAATTTTGAAATGCAAAGAAGGACACATATTGAAACTGTTTATCTTCAAGTATTTGATGCTCTCCGGGATGAAGGAGCGTAAGTACATTCAACTGATTAAAAATTTTAAAAGATACTTGCAGATGTGCTTTTTGAAAACGGTAAAGCAACTGGAGCGCCGATATCATATGATCTAGTCTACCTCCAGTTACACCCGTTAAAATCACTTCTCTAGGTTCATAAGCTAATGCGCGTTCCATTGCTAATTCAGTATCTGTTTCATTTTTCTCTGCCTGATACGCGTCAATATACTCAACTTGTGATTGAATCCTCTCATAATCTTCAGCCGACACAGAGTCAAAATCGCCAACTGCTTCTTGTGGAATAATCCCTTGTTTTAATAAATGAAGTGCCCCTTTGTCTGCACCTATAAAAACTGTATCTTCCTTTTGAAATTGTGTCAGATCCACAACTTCTTCAAGTGGTCCTCCTGCACAGACAACTGCTACCGTCATTTTCTTACGGCCTCTTCACCAGCTGCTTTTATTTCCTGCAAAGCCGCCTTACGATCTTCTTTACCAAAGATTGCAGAACCTGCAACTAAAATATTTGCGCCTGCTTCCACACACGGAACAATCGTCTCCCGATCGACACCACCGTCAATTTGAATATCAATTGATAAATTATGTTCTTTTATGACCGCTGATAATTGCTTCACTTTAGGTAAAACAGATTCAATAAACTTCTGACCACCAAAACCGGGATTGACCGTCATAAATAACACCATATCCACTTGGTCTAGCACATGTAAAATTGACTCCACAGGTGTGTGAGGATTTAAAACGACACCTGACTTCACATCATATGAACGAATCAGTTGCAATGTGCGATGTAAATGCGGACATGCTTCAACATGAACAGTAATATAATCGGCCCCAGCATTGGCAAATTGTTCAATAAAAGCATCTGGATTTTCAATCATTAAATGAACATCTAACGGCAATTTAGTAATCGGTCTAACCGCGTCAACAACAAGTGGCCCCATCGTAATATTCGGGACAAAATGACCATCCATCACATCAACGTGAATTAAATCAGCCCCTGCTTGTTCTACTTCTTTTATTTCCTTGCCTAATTTAGAAAAATCTGCTGCTAAAATAGATGGTGCAATTTTAATCATTTTATGAATACCTCGGCTTTCGTTCCATAATTTCTTGTAAAAACTGAGTATAATGCTGATACCTAAACTGTGCAATTTCTCTAGCTTCCACCAACTCTTTCACTGCACATTTCGGTTCGTTTAAATGTAAACACCCACGAAATTTACAGTCACGAGACGGCGCTCGGAATTCAATGAACTGGCTAGATAGTTGCTCTTTTTCAATATGGCCAAACTCCAAATTACTAAACCCTGGCGTATCAGCCACTAAACCATCCGCCACTTCTAATAATTCCACGTGACGCGTTGTATGGCGACCTCGACCTAATGCATCTGAAATTTCACCTGTTTTCAGCGCAAGTGAAGGAAGTGCCGTATTTAATAAAGTAGACTTCCCAACACCTGATTGTCCTGCAAGTACAGTTACTTTTTCTTTTAAAATTGGTTGAAGCTTCATTGAGAGCTCAGGATCTTCCATATAAGTGGTGATGATCTTATAACCAATTCCTTCATAGTACTCCGCAATTTCGAGGACCGATTTTAAAGCATCTTTTTCTGCAATGTCTTTTTTCGTAAGGCAAATCACTGGCTGAATTCGATATGATTCAATGACTGTTAAAAAACGGTCTAATAAATGTGTACTAAAAGCAGGTTCTACCATTGAAAAAACGAGTAATGCTTGATCGATGTTCGCAATTGGTGGACGAACAAGTGCATTTTTACGTTCATGAACTTCCGTAATTGTCGCGTCATTGTCTCCATCTGGTTGATACGTTACAAAGTCACCCACTAAAGGATGGATGCCTCTTTTTCTAAAAACACCGCGTCCTTTACATTGAATTAAACTTTCGCCGTCTTGTACATAATAAAAGCCACTAATTGCTTTTCTAATTTGACCTTTCAGCATAATTCCTCCTTCCACTATTCCGCATCATCATAATCAAATGTCTTCTCTTCTATTTGAACATTATCACGCATAATTCGATAAGCGCCACGTCCGCCTTCTTCCAGTTCAATTGTTATCGTCACTTCTTGATCTTCCGTAATTGTAAACTCCTCAGACGGATCGGTCATTGAATGGTTGCGGTCTTGGATATAAATACGAACTGTTTGTGGTTCTTGCTCTTGTGGTTGTTCCTTTACACCTTCATCTTCATCTGTTTCCACCGATTCCTCGACTTCATATGGAATCGTCACTGTTTGAATGATATGTTTAATCGGCTGTTTTTCTTTGCCTTTAGAAATAACGACACTTACTTTTTGCCCCTTCGCTATTTTTGTACCACTTTCCGGCTTTTGAGAAATAACTTGACCTTCTGAAACTGAATTAGAATGTTCGCTACGTTCTATCGTTACTGCTAATCCCGATTCTTTTTCATAGTCTTGTAATTCAGACTCTGAATATCCGACTAAATTTTTCACTGTTACTCGTTCTATTCCTTGACTCACTGTAAATACTAAATCAGTTTCACTTGGAACAATTTCGGTACCCGGTGTAGGGTCTTGTTCAATAATCGTTCCAGCAGGCTTATCAGAATAAACTTCTTCTGCCTCGATTGACTGGTAATCGTTGGCCAAGATACTCGCAGTTTGTTTAAAGTCTTCACCAATATAATTTTCAATCGAGATTAATTCTTTTCCACTGCTCACATAAAGTGTAATCTCTGTTCCTGATGGACGTTGTTTTCCTGCTTCCGGACTGGTTTTAATAACTTTTCCTATATCTATCTCATCAGAAGATTCTTCGATACGCTCGTCTATTTCAAAACCTTCTTCTTCAAGTATCGCAATTGCTTCCACTTCTTCAAGATTACTGACATCTGGTACTTCTATTTTCTTTAACCCTAATAAACTAGGTAAAAAAGCAATAAGTACGCCGAGTAAAGCTAATAAAACTAAGCTACTTACAATAAAAGGCCATTTCTTTCGTTTCTTTTTTGGTTCTGCTTGCTTCTTTTCTTGAACCGGCTCACTTGATACCGTCTCGTGTTTAATCGTTTCTTCAACATTTTGAATCGATGGTTCAGTTAAAATTGCCGGGATTGCTCTTGTTGCTTCATCATCGAAAGGAAGCGTAAACCTTTCTTCATTCGCTCTTTCTGGCGATAAGACTGTTGATAAATCATCTTGCATTTCATCTGCAGAAACATAACGAGCAGAAGTGTCCTTTGCAGTCGCTTTTAAAATCACATTTTCAACACTTTGTGGAATTGACGGGAATAACGCGCGGACTGACGGCGTTTTTTCTTGTAAATGTTTGAGTGCGATTGACACAGCAGACTCCCCAGAAAAAGGAAGTTCCCCTGTCAACAACTCATAAAACACAATTCCTACCGAATAAATATCTGATTTCTTTGTAATCATGCCGCCCCGTGCTTGCTCGGGAGACAAATAATGTACCGTGCCTAAAACGGAATTTGTTTTCGTATGCATCGTTGCAGATAACGCCATCGCAATCCCAAAATCAGTAATTTTTACATTGCCTTCCCGATCCATTAAAATATTTTGCGGTTTAATATCCCGGTGAATAATCCCATTATAATGGGCGTTAGAAATCGCTGAGACAAGTTGTTGCATAATTGGCAACGCTTCCTCAGGTGATAGCGGGCCATTTGAAACGATAAACTCTTTTAATGTTTGTCCGTCAATATATTCCATCACTAAATAATGAATATTGCCGTCTTCACCTACATCAAAAATATCGACAATATTCGGATGCGTTAAACTCGTTGCTGAAAGTGCTTCACGCATAAAACGTCTTTTCAATTCTTCTTCGTTGGAAAAATCATAATTCAGTACTTTAATCGCAACGTCTCGCCCTAAAATAATATCATGAGCAAGATACACACGGGACATTCCGCCGCCACCAATATAATTCAGTACTTCATAACGATCCCCAATGCGCTTTCCAATCATGTTGCATTCACCCCCGCAGGAGCTTGCAATAAGATAACGGATATATTATCTTCTCCACCTAGCTGATTTGCTTTTTCAACAAGTGCTGTCGCTTTTTCATTTAATAATCGTTCTGATAAAACAATGTCTCGTATTAACGAATCGCTCACTTTATTACTTAGACCATCTGAGCAAAGTAATAAATAACTTGCGTCACCTAATAGGAGTGAATAGCAATCTGGCTCGACAAACCTTTCAGAACCAAGCGCTTTTATAATCCAATTCCGTTGCGGATGTACTTCTGCTTCTTGTTCTGTAATTTCTCCGCTGTCAATGAGCACTTTCACATAAGAATGATCCGTCGTAATTTGTTTGATTTCTTCTTTATTAATTTGATAAACACGACTATCACCTATATGTGTTCCATAACAAAACTGCTCTTTAATAAGAATGGCTTCCAGTGTCGTTCCCATTCCTTCAAGTTTTTTGTTTTCATTTGCATAATTATATAAAGCACGATTGACGAAAAGGACGGTTTCTTTTAACCATTCTGCCCAATCTTCATGAGATTGAAATGAGGCATCTTTTAGCTTTTCAAACTCTTCGCCCATCATCCGAAGCGCTGTCGAACTAGCAAAATCACCGCCTTGATGTCCACCCATTCCATCAGCAATGACTGCTAGTATCAAGCCATTTGGTAGCGTGAAAACAGCAGCACGATCTTCATTTAATGTTCGCTTTTTCCCTATATCCGAAAGAACTGCATATTGCACTGCTCATCCCCTCGTTTCCTTTTACTATTCTGCTTTTGAAATAACAACAACTAAATCACGTTCGAATTACTCGAATTGTTCTCCTTCTTGCCACGTGCTTCCGACTCCACGAATGAAAACATCTGCCGGCATTCTTTTCCTTCCAGCTGGTTGAATATCTGTAATGGCGATGGCTGTGTCATCACCTGTTTTCACAATAATCCGATCTTCTTCAATCGCAATAATCGTTCCTGGCTCAGCATCTGACTGCTTCACCATTTTTTCACTCCACCATACTTTCACATTATTTCCTTGAAACGTCGTATAAGCGACTGGCCACGGATGCAGTCCACGGATTTGGTTATAAATATCAATTCCTGACGCTGACCAATCAATTCTTTCTTCTTCACGAGAAATATTACGTGCAAAAGTAACAAGTGATTCGTCCTGTGGCGTACGTTCATTCGTTTCTTCGACAATCGATGGCAATGTTTCTTTTAATAATGTAACACCCGCTCTAGAAAGTTTTTCAAACATAGCGCCTGTATAATCAGCTTCTTCAATTGGTACCTTTATTTGAGATATCATATCGCCCGCATCTAATTTCTCAACCATATACATAATTGTGACACCTGTTTCAGTTTCCCCATCTATGATCGCTTTATGAATCGGTGCACCCCCGCGATATTTTGGAAGTAAAGATGCGTGAACGTTAATACATCCTAAGCGAGGTGCTTCTAATAATTCTTTGGGAAGTAATTGACCAAAAGCTGCTGTCACGATCAAGTCTGCATCTAATGCTAAAATTTCCTCTAATTCTTTTGAACCTGTTAATTTTTCAGGTTGAATAACTGGAATTTCCAGCCTTTTTGCTTCTACTTTTACAGGAGGCGGTGTCAATACACGTTTCCTACCAACGGGACGGTCAGGTTGTGTAACGACCGCGACAACGTTATAGCCTTCTTCTTTTAACATCGATAAAATAGGTACTGAAAAATCGGGGGTTCCCATAAAAATAATTGACGTCATCTTTCCTCACCTTGTCTTTCTTCTAACGATTCTATATTGGCTTCTATTTCTTCTTCAAACTCTGCCTCTATTTCTTCTAACTCTTCTAATGTTACAATACGAGTAATTTTTGAATTAAATAAAACACCGTTCAAATGATCAATTTCATGTAAGATGGCACGTGCCGTAAAATCTTCTGCTTCTAACTCGTAAATTGAACCATCCCGTTCTTGTGCTTCTACTTTCACATAGATTGGACGTTCTACTTCACCAAATAAATCCGGAAAACTTAAACAACCTTCGATATCTACTTCTCCGCCGCCTACTGCGACAACGACTGGGTTAATTAATTCGATTGGATCTTGTCCATCATCCATATCAACAATCGCAACTTGAAGACTTTTACCAATTTGAGGTGCTGCAATTCCAACACCATCTGCTGCAACCATTGTGTCATACATATCTTCAAGTAAAGCAGCTAGCTTTTCATCAAACTTTGTCACTTCAGCACATTTCTTTTCAAGTACCGGTGATGGATACTTCACAATTTCTTTTACTGCCAAAATTATTCCTCTTTTCTACTTAATAAATCGACATCGGGTCAACATCTACTGTCATAATGAGCCCAGATTTTATCCAATCAGATCGATACATTTTAATGAGTTGTTGCAATGTTTCTGTTAATTTTTCTTCTCTTTTATACTTTATCAAACATTGATAACGATATCTATTGTTCACGCGACTAATTGCTGCCGCGGTTGGTCCAATAATGATTGTTTCTTTTGATAAATTTGCGTGTAAAAAGTCAGTTCCTCTTTTTGCAAAATCACTCACTTTCAACACATCTTCATGGGAAAATTGAATCAGTGTAAAAAAGTAAAACGGAGGGTATCCGAATTGTCCCCTCGACATCATTTCCATTTTATAAAACGGTTCATAATGTTGATCTTTCGCAAGTTCAATTGCATAATGTTCTGGTGAATACGTTTGAATAAACACTTCCCCAGGTAATTCATGCCTTCCTGCGCGACCACTTACTTGCGTGAGTAATTGGAACGTCTTTTCCGCTGCACGAAAATCAGCTAAATGAAGTGTCGTATCCGCGGCTAACACACCAACCAATGTAATATTTGGGAAATCAAGTCCTTTTGCAATCATTTGAGTACCAAGTAGGATATCCGCTTTTCCCTCACTAAATTCTTTTAACAGTCGTTCATGCGCACCTTTTCGACTTGTCGTATCGACATCCATTCGAATGATTCGTGCTTCTGGGAAGAACTTCAAAATCTCTTCTTCAACTTTTTGTGTTCCAGTTCCGAAAAATCGAATATGTTCACTTTCACATTCAGGGCAAACAACTGGTACATGTTCCTCATGCCCGCAATAATGGCATTTTAGTAATTCACTCGCACGGTGGTAAGTTAAAGATATATCGCAGTTTGGACATTCTACTGTTGTTCCACAATCTCGACATAAAACAAAAGAAGAGAAACCGCGACGATTTAAAAAGAGTATGATTTGTTCATTTCGATTTATACGATCCCGAATCGCTTCCGCTAAAGGAATCGAAAACATCGAACGATTTCCGGCCTTTAATTGTTCGCGCATATCGACGATTTCCACTTCAGGTAATTGTTGATCTCTTGCTCTTTTTTTTAATGTAAGCAATGTGTACACGTCTTTAGAGGCACGAGCATAAGACTCTAAAGAAGGCGTTGCACTTCCTAACACAACCGGACACTGATAATATTCAGAACGTTTAATTGCTACATCCCTTGCATGATAACGCGGGTTTTCTTCTTGCTTATACGTTGTTTCATGTTCTTCATCTAAAATGATAATCCCAATATTTTCAAAAGGTGCAAAAATAGCAGACCGCGCGCCAACCACAACCTTCACTTCACCGCGGTGAATTTTTCGCCATTCATCGTATTTTTCCCCTGCAGACAATGCACTATGTAACACTGCAACAAGCTCGCCGAAACGCGCTTTAAAACGTGCGGTCATTTGTGGAGTAAGCGAAATTTCAGGAACGAGAACGATTGCTTCTTGCCCTTTTGCTAACACTTTTTCGATTGCGCGCAAATAAACCTCTGTTTTCCCACTCCCTGTGACACCGTGAAGTAAAAACGTTTCTTGCTTATCGTTTTCGATGGCCTTTTCAATCGGATTCAGTGCTGCAACTTGTTCGTCCGTCAGTTTTTCAGGTATTGGAACATCTTGTAATTCAGGATTTATCGGTTCGCGATATACTTCTTCATAAAGTTCAATCGCAGCACCGCGGTCAATCATCGTTTTTAACACGCTCGACTGAACGCCAGTCGCTTCTAGTAGATGTTTTGCGGATACTTTCTGTTCAGCATGTTCAATCAGCCAGTTTATTAGTGTTAATTGCCGAATCGCATTTTGTTGAATAGACTCTTTCACTTCATAAAGTTTATCCACTTTTTCAATCTGAATCATTCTCACTTTTTTCGCCTTAACTTGTTGTCCCACAGCTGTTTCAAGCGTGACAATCCCGTCCGCTACATAAGTCTTAATTAATCGGAGTAAATAATCATCCTGAACGGATTTCAAAGGGAGTCGTTTTTTACCATTTAACATCCGTCTAAATTGTTCGTCTTGGATTTCTTCTTCTTTTTGAACGGTTATAAACTGATCATATCTTGCACGCATCGCGGCAGGCAACATCACTTGCAACGCATCAATGCGATATGAAAGCGTTTCAGTTCTTAGCCAATCTGATAACTGTAGTTGTTCTTCAGATAAAACAGGATTTAAATCAATTAACTCTTCAATATTTCTTAATTTGTTTTCTGCTAAATCACTTTCGTTTTTCAAATGTATGACATATCCAACGACTTTTCTACGTCCAAAAGGAACTTTTACCCGAATACCAGGGACGATTGACGATTGGAAAACTTCTGGAACAACATAATCAAAAGGTCGATCGATTGGGTAAGCTGCTACATCTACAATGACTTCAGCGATCATTGCCCGCATCAAATCCTTCTTCCCTAGCAATGACTTCCAGTAAAACATTTGCAAGTTCCTCTTTTGGCATCGATTCATAAGATTGTTGTAGACCGTCCTTAGACAAGAGCGTGACTACATTCGTATCGCTGCCAAAACCACCACCCGGATCTGTTACATCATTGACAATAATATAATCCAAGTTCTTACGTTCTAATTTACCTTTTCCATTTTCCAATACATTTTCCGTTTCTGCCGCAAAACCAATTAAAATTTGTTCTTTTTTCCATTCACCTAATGTTTGTAAAATGTCTGTTGTTCTTGACATTTTTAATACTGAATCATCGCCATCAGTTTTCTTGATTTTTTGCGAATGAATTTCCGACGGTCGATAATCTGCAACTGCTGCTGACTTTATGACAATTGCAGCATCGTCATATTCATTTTTCACAGCTTCAAACATGTCAGCTGCACTTTCTACATCAATTACTTTTATACCTGATGGTTTTTCTAATGAAACAGGTCCTGATACTAACACGGTATCGGCACCCAAATGAGCAGCTGCTTTTGCCATACTATAGCCCATTTTCCCGCTAGAAAAATTGGAAACATACCGAACAGGATCAATTCGTTCACGTGTCGGACCTGCGGTTATGACAACCTTTTTCCCTTTTAATGGTAAGTGTTTCGGCATAAAATGCTCCTGAACAATCTCAACAATTCTTTCTGGCTCTTCTAGACGACCTTTCCCAACATATCCACACGCTAAAAACCCTTCCGAAGGTTCGATAAAACGATACCCATCATTTGAAAGCGCGTCAATATTTCGCATCACAGCTTTGTTTTTATACATATCGACATTCATTGCTGGGGCGAACCAAACTTCTGCTGTCGTCGCAAGAAGTGTTGTTGTCACCATATTATCTGCAATTCCATTGGCTACTTTCCCAAGTACATTTGCTGTTGCAGGAGCGACGATAATAAGATTTGCCCAATCCGCTAGATCAATATGTGCGATGACTTTTGAATCTTTTTCATCGAATGTATCGAAAAACACGTCATTTCGTGACATCGCTTGGAATGTGAGTGGTGTCACAAATTCCTTTGCTGATTCTGTCATGATTACTTTTACATCTGCGCCTGCTTGAGACAATTTACTAACGAGTGCAACCGCTTTATAAACAGCGATGCCACCCGTTACACAAACGAGTATTTTTTTGTCATGTAGCATACGATTCTTCCTTTCTAAAATGACAAACTCCCAAAGAATCGATCGTTCTTAGGGAGTGTAAGATTGTCCTATTTTTAGTTATGTCTAGCTTCAGGCATCAGTCGCTTGGGTCACTTCAGACTTACCAAAAAGGTAAAAGCATCCTTTTCTGGTCAGTCCTCCAGTGACAGGCGCGACTAAACAATGCCTTCAGCCTTTCTTGTTGTCTAGCTTCAGGCATTAATCGCTTAGGTCACTTCAGACTTACCAAAAAGGTAAAAGCACCCTTTTCTGGTCAGTCCTCCAGTGACAGGCGCGACTAAACAATGCCTTCAGCCTTTCTTGTTGTCTAGCTTCAGGCATTAGTCGCTTAGGTCACTTCAGACTTACCAAAAAGGTAAAAACATCCTTTTCTGGTCAGTCCTCCAGTGACAGGCGCGACTAAACAATGCCTTCAGCCTTTCTTGTTAAACTTCGTCTTCGTAAACGATTGTTTGGTCTTGTTCTTTTTTCATTAAAATACCCGCGACAACTTCTTCAAGTGCTTTACCAACGTCTTTTCTTGCTTTGTAAGAAGATAATAATTTATTATCTTCTTCTTGAATTTCTCGTGCACGCTTTGACGCAATTGTCACCAGCGTATATTTTGATTCGATTTTTTCCTGTAATGAGTCAATTGATGGGTATAACATTTAAAAATCTCCTTCCAACATTTGAATATATCTTTTTTCAACACGTTCTCTACGGCAATGCTCTGCTGTTACGATTGCGTTGATCCGATCACAAGCATTTTGTACTTCATCATTTTCGACGACATAATCGTATAAATTCATCATTTCAAGTTCTTCACGCGCTTTGCCGACACGTGATTGAATCACTTCAGTCGTTTCAGTTCCTCTACCTACTAAACGGTCTTCTAAAGCGGATAAACTAGGGGGTGCTAAAAAAATAAATAAACCGTCTGGAACTTGTTTACGCACCTGGGCAGCTCCGACGACTTCAATTTCTAAAAAAACATCACGCCCCGCTTCCAATGTTTCTTCAACATAATCTAACGGCGTTCCGTAATAATTCCCTACATATTCAGCATGCTCAAGAAGCCTTCCTTGCTCAATTAGTGTTTCGAATTCTTCCCTTGATTTAAAAAAGTAATCAACACCGTCAACTTCTCCTTCTCGAGGATTTCTCGTCGTCATCGATATCGAATACTCATAATTCGTATTAGGTTGTGAAAAAAGTTCTTTTCGGACTGTCCCTTTTCCGACACCGGATGGACCCGAAAGAACAATTAAAAGGCCACGCTTCTTATACATTTAATCCCTCTTTTAAATAAAATTAATGACAAACAACTTGTTCATATTATAGCATAAATGCTAGGGAGAGTGCTAAAATAGAACAAAATGAAATGAAAGAGGCATAAACATGGCATTTGATGGTTTATTTACAACAGCGATCGTTCACGAATTAAGTGTGTTAGAAGAAGGTCGCATCTCGAGAATCCACCAACCGAACGTACATGAAGTGGTTTTCACAATCCGTTCGAATAGGAAAAACTACCGATTATTAACGTCGATTCATCCTTCTTATTCACGGATTCATTTTACAGAAGAAGCAATTACAAATCCACCCGAGCCACCAATGTTTTGTATGGTGCTAAGAAAAAATTTAGAAGGTGGATTTATTACATCTGTTAAACAACATGAAACAGATCGAATCATTATCATCTCCATTCGTGCTAAAAATGAAATTGGCGATGATATCGAACGAAAATTATACATCGAAATTATGGGGAGACATAGTAACTTGATTCTCGTCGACCCGGAACGTGAGATGATTATCGACAGTTTAAAGCATTTACCCCCTTCCGTAAACAGTTATCGAACTGTATTACCAGGGCGGCCGTATATCCCTGCACCACCGCAAGATAAAATCAATCCTTTCACAGTACCGGAAGAACAGTTCTTAACAATACTTCCTTCTATTGAAACAGGACGCGATTTTGTTCGGATTTTCTCAGGATTTTCTCCCATCAACGGAGAAGAACTTTTATATCGACTTCAAAATGCTAAAGATGAAGCACTTTATGATCTATTCAAATCATTTCTAGCTTCATTTAATACGGATCATGTTCATCCTAATATTGCTGAAAAAGCTGGACGAACTGTATTCTCGGCAGCAGCTTTAACACATGCTGAAAAAGAATTTGCTGAATTTGATACACCTAGTGCGCTTCTTGATAAATTTTACTTCGAACGTGCAAAACGGGAAAGAGTGAAATCACAAGCTGCAGACCTTGAACGTTGGTTAAATAATGAAATTGCAAAGTTAAAAGCTAAAATGAAAAAACTTGAACGAGAAAAGAAGTCAGCAGGAAGATTAGATACGTATCAATTGTACGGTGAACTTCTAACAGCAAGCAGCCACGCGATTGAACGAGGTGTGACAGAAGCGACTGTCGATAACTATTATGAGCAAGGAACTCAAATTACAATCCCACTCAATCCACAAAAAACAGCGATCGAAAATGCTCAGCATTATTTTTCAAGATATTCAAAAGCTAAAAACGCGTTAATCGCGATTGCAGAACAACTAGAAATCGCAAAAGAAGACATCGATTACTTTGAAATTTTAAAACAACAAGTCCTTCAAGCTTCGCCAGATGATATCGCAGAAATACGTGAAGAATTAAATGATTTGGGCTATATGAGGGCACGTGGGAGAAATAAGCGTAAGAAAAGTAAAAAACCAAAACCGGAAACGTACCATTCATCAACTGGTATTCAAATTTCCGTCGGTAAAAATAATAAGCAAAATGACTATTTAACATTTAGAATGGCTGCACGAAGTCATATTTGGCTACACACAAAAGATATGCCAGGTTCTCACGTCGTCATCCATAGTGACTCGCCTGATGAAGAAACATTGATTGAAGCCGCAATCTTAGCCGCATACTTTAGTAAAGGACGGGATTCTTCTTCTGTTCCCGTTGACTATACTGAAGTAAGGCAAGTCAAAAAACCAAACGGTGCAAAACCAGGTTTTGTGATTTACTTTGAACAAAAGACCCTCTTCGTTACGCCTGAAGAAGATACCGTTCGGAAATTATTCAGAAATCCTAAATAAGAAAATATTAAAAACGCCTTAGACAGTTAAGCTAAGGCGTTTTTCACGTTTTATAGTAACCCTTCTTTTAATTTCCCGTGCCAATCTTGTAGACCAGCAATTGCTTCTTCTTCAATTGCCCCTTCTTCTTTTGACGCTTCGATTAATGCACCAAAGTTTGTTAAGCTATGGTACGTCAAGTTTTCTACCGCGAAAGCTTCTTCCGCTTTTTTCAGTTCGTATGTAAAAATTGAAACGATTCCTGTTACTTCTACATCTTCACTACGAAGTGCCGCAGCTGCATTTAAACTACTACCACCCGTTGAAATTAAATCTTCGATAATAATCGCTTTGTCGTCTTTTGAGATTTTTCCTTCAATTTGACGGCTACGCCCGTGACCTTTTGCAGATGAACGGATGTAAACCATTGGCAGCTCCAAAATGTCTGCTACCCATGCAGCGTGTGGAATCCCAGCTGTTGCTGTTCCTGCAATGACAGTTGTTTCAGAATAACGTGTACGAATAAGCTCAGCTAAACCTTCCGCGATTTCTTTACGGCCTTTAGGATCTGACATCGTTAAACGATTATCACAATAAATAGGAGATTGAATACCTGATGCCCATGTAAACGGATCATTCGGACTTAATTCAACCGCGCCAACGCGAAGTAGTACTTTTGCAATTTCTTTTTCACTCATTATTTTTCAATCCTTCCCATTGTGCATGAATCATTTTATAAGCTGCTACTGGGTCATTCGCTTTTGTAATCGCGCGCCCAACAACGATATGTGTTGAACCTTCGAGACGTGCGACTTCTGGTGTTGCGATGCGCTTCTGGTCATCTGATTGACTATCTGCAAAACGAATCCCTGGTGTTACTTTTAAAAAGTCCTCTCCGCACACTTCACGGATCGCTTTCGCTTCATGAACTGAACAAACCACTCCGTCTAAATGTGATTTTTTTGCGAGCTGTGCATAATGCATTACTGATTCTTCCAGCGTTTTCTGGATTAACTGTTCTCGCTGCATTTGTGCTTCATCTGTTGATGTTAATTGCGTAACTGCGATAATCGAGGGTCTTTTTTTACCTGCTGATGTTCCTTTATCGAGCCCTTCTAGTGCTGCTTCCATCATCGGTTTGCCGCCTGCTGCATGAACATTCACTAAGTCAGCACCCTGGCCTGCAAGTACTTCCATCGCTAGCTTTACTGTATTTGGAATATCATGCAATTTCAAATCAAGAAATACATCATAGCCTTGAGCTTTCAATTTTTCTACAATTGTAGGACCTTCTTTATAAAAAAGTTGCATCCCTACTTTTACGAATGCATCACCGTTAAAAGGTTCTAAAAATGTTAAAGCTTCTTCTGCACTATGAAAGTCAAGTGCAATAATCGGAGAGGTTCTCATTATTTATAACTCCTTCCAACAAGCTCTGAAATATATTCAATATTTAGTTCGTCAAGTTTTGCTGGCAATTCTTCAATAATCTTCGGACAAATAAATGGATCAACGAAATTTGCTGTACCAACAGCCACTGCACTTGCTCCTGCTGACATAAAGTCGATGACGTCTTGCGCATTCATGATGCCGCCCATTCCAATAATTGGAATATCAACAACTTGGCTCACTTCATAAACCATTTTTAAAGCAACTGGCTTCACAGCTGGACCTGATAAACCACCTGTTACATTTGCAATAATTGGCTTACCTGTTTTTTCATCTAAACGCATTCCAAGTAATGTGTTAATCATTGTAATTCCGTCTGCCCCACCGCGTTCAACAGCTAGTGCTACTTCTTTAATATCTGTAACATTCGGTGAAAGCTTTACATAAACAGGCACTTGAGAAACCTCTTTTACAGCGCTCGTTAACTCTTCTGCAACTAAAGGATCTGTTCCGAATGCAATCCCACCTTCTTTTACGTTCGGACACGAGATATTTAATTCAAGTGCTTTGACATTTGGTGCTGTAGAGATGGTTTTCGCAACTTCTACATAATCAGCAGGCTCTGATCCTGCAACGTTTGCAATAATCGGTACATCAAACTGTTCTAGCCAAGGCAATTCATTTTCCATAACACCTTTTAAACCTGGATTTTGTAAACCGATTGCATTTAACATTCCCGACGGAGTTTCTGCTACACGCGGGGTCGGATTTCCGAGTCTCGTTTCAAGTGTTGTCGCTTTAATCATAATCGCACCGAGTAAAGAAAGGTCATACATCCCCCCGTACTCTTTTCCAAATCCAAAACAACCGGATGCAGGCATAATTGGATTTCTTAATTGTAATCCTGGTAATTCAACTGACAATCTATTCATAACGCAACCACTCCCGCCGGAAATACTGGACCATCTGAACAAACTTTAATATAACTTGCTTCAATTTGATCTGTTGTTTCACAAACACATGCAAAGCAAGCACCAACGCCACAACCCATACGTTGTTCAAATGAAAGAAAACCTTTTTTTCCTTCATATATTTCTTGGACTGCTTTTAGCATCGGCATCGGTCCGCAACTATAGAACGTTGCAAAATCATCGTTTAACTTCTCCATCACCGACGTGACAAAACCTGTTGTTCCTTTTGTACCATCAACTGTAACGATATACGTGTCACCTAATGCGTTAAATCCCTCCTCATAGAAAACAACATCTTCAGACTGAAAACCGAGAACGTGCACACAACTTACACCTTTCGCAGTAAGTTGTTTCGATAATTCATAGAGAGGAGGGACCCCAATCCCTCCACCGATCAAGTAAGCAGTCTCTCCTTTGTTCGTTTCTTCCACTGGAAAACCATTACCAAGTGGACCGAGAACATCAACCAGATCCCCCGCTTGTTTTTCTGATAATCGCTTCGTTCCATCTCCTTCCGCACGGTAAATAATCGTGATTTCTTTTTCTTCCGGGTTAATTTCTGCGACTGAAATAGGACGTCTTAACAGCATATCGAACGCATCTCCGACTCGAATATGAACAAATTGACCTGGTGCGGTAATTTCTTCAACAAGTTTTCCTTGTAGCTTCATTTCGAAAATATTATGCGCAATTTCTTGCTGTGATGTGATGATCATCTCATCTTGGATTATCATACTCGAACCTCCTGTTTACCCATAACTTCTGCGTTAAATGTCATCGACTCAATGACACGAAGCATTGCATTTGCCGTATCGAGTGAAGTTAAGCAAGGTACGCCGTTCTCAACTGTTTGACGACGAATACGGAAACCATCTCGTTCTGGTTGTTTTCCTTTCGTTAATGTATTAATGACGAGTTGCGCGCCGCCATTTTGTATCACATCGAGTAAAGTTGGCCCTTCTGAACCAATTTTACCAACCATATCTACACGAACGCCTGAATCTTCAAGTACTTTTGCCGTTCCTTCCGTTGCTAAAATACGGTAGCCGATATCGATAAAGCGTTTTGCAAGTTGAACAATTTCTTCTTTATCTTTATCCGATACAGTCATTAATACAGAGCCATATTCTTTAATTTCCATTCCTGCAGCGACGAGTCCTTTGTAAAGTGCTTTTTCTAATGTGGTGTCTTTCCCCATCACTTCCCCAGTTGACTTCATTTCTGGACCGAGTGTAATATCAACGCGGCCTAATTTCTCAAAAGAGAAGACAGGCACTTTAACGTAAACGCCTTCTGGTTCTTTCACAAGTCCTGTTGGATAATCTTGTTCTACAAGTGACTGACCAAGCACTGCTTTTGTCGCAACATTAGCCATTGGCACATTCGTAATTTTACTTAAAAATGGTACCGTACGACTGGAACGTGGATTCACTTCAATCACATATACTTCATCTTTAGAAATAACATATTGAATATTAAGTAAACCGACAATCTTTAATCCTCTTGCTAGTCTCGTTGTATAATCCACAATTGTATCGACATGTTGTTGTGATAAATTTTGCGGTGGATAAACAGCAATCGAGTCTCCCGAGTGAACTCCTGCACGTTCAATATGTTCCATAACGCCTGGTATTAGCACGTTTTCACCATCACTAATTGCATCTACTTCAATTTCTGTTCCTGTTAAATAACGGTCGATGAGTACTGGATGTTCCGGACTCGCTTCAACCGCATGTTCCATATAATAAATAAGTTCTTCTTCCTTATAAACAATCTCCATTGCACGTCCACCAAGTACATAAGAGGGTCTTACAAGTACTGGATAGCCAATTTCCTTTGCAATCGCAACTGCTTCTGGAACGGATACTGCTGTTTTTCCAAGTGGTTGTGGAATATCAATTTCTCGTAAGGCTTTTTCAAATTTATTACGGTTTTCCGCACGATCAATATCTTCAAGCGTTGTTCCTAAAATTTTCACGCCTCGTTCTTCTAGTCCATCTGCTAGGTTAATTGCCGTTTGTCCACCAAACTGAACGATTACGCCTTCTGGTTGTTCAAGATCAATGATTTCCATCACATCTTCTAATGTCAGTGGTTCAAAATAGAGTTTATCTGAAATCGAGAAGTCTGTTGATACCGTTTCTGGGTTATTATTCACGATAATCGCTTCGTATCCAGCTTCTTGAATTGCCCAAACAGAGTGTACGGTTGCATAGTCGAACTCAACACCTTGGCCAATACGAATTGGACCAGATCCTAATACAATGACACTCTTTTTATCCGTTCGAATCGATTCGTTTTCTTCTTCATATGTGCCGTAAAAGTAAGGTGTATCCGATTCATATTCACCAGCACACGTATCAACCTTTTTATACACAGGTACAATATTATGCTCTTTACGGAATTGGTACACGTCAAATTCTTTTCTATTCCAAAGTTTTGCAATTGCTACATCACTAAAGCCCATTCTTTTCGCTTCATATAAAACTTCTGCGTTCATCGGGGCATCTTTCACTTTTATTTCAAGCTGAACAATTTTTTCGAATTTACGTAAGTAGAAGACGTTAATCATACTCCACTCATGTAATGTCTCGATTGGAATACCCCTTCTAAGTGCTTCACCGATATAAAACAGTCGTTCATCTCCCGCTCGGCGAATTCGTTTTTCAATCCACTTAATATCCATTGATTCTCCGTCTTTTAACGACAAATCAAAAGAGCCAATTTCTAATGAACGTACAGCCTTTAAAATGGATTCTTCAAAGCTACGTCCAATTGCCATCACTTCCCCAGTCGCTTTCATTTGCGTACCGAGATTACGTTTTGCCGATTCAAACTTATCGAATGGCCAACGCGGAATTTTCGTCACAATATAATCTAATGTTGGTTCGAAGCATGCGTAAGTTGTCCCCGTTACAGGATTTTTCATTTCATCTAATGTTAATCCTACCGCGATTTTCGCCGCTAATTTTGCAATCGGATAGCCTGTTGCTTTTGACGCTAGCGCAGATGAACGACTTACTCTTGGATTCACTTCAATAATATAGTAGTCGAAACTATCTGGATCGAGTGCTAATTGAACATTACATCCGCCTTCAATACCAAGTTCGCGAATAATTTTCAGAGAAACATTACGTAGCATCTGGTATTCACGATCTGTTAATGTTTGACTCGGTGCTGTCACAATTGAGTCACCTGTGTGAATTCCGACTGCGTCGACGTTTTCAATGTTACAAACGACAATCGCATTGTCTTCACAATCTCGCATCACTTCATACTCAATTTCTTTAAAGCCAGCAATCGATTTTTCTAACAAGCATTGCGTTACTGGGCTCGCTTTTAATCCGTACGACACAATTTCTTCTAATTCTTGATCGTTGTTACAAATTCCCCCGCCCGTTCCACCTAATGTAAACGCCGGACGAACGATAACAGGATACCCAATTTTTCCAACGAAGGTATAAGCTTCTTCTAATGTATGGATAATGTCACTTTCAGGTACAGGTTCGCCAAGTTCATTCATTAATGTTCTAAATAAATCACGGTCTTCTGCTTGGTGAATTGCGTCTAATTTTGTTCCAAGTATTTCGACATTTAACTCATCTAAAATGCCCGACTCATGAAGTTCTATCGCCATATTTAGTCCTGTTTGTCCACCGAGTGTCGCGAGGAGTGCATCTGGACGTTCTTTACGAATAATTCGACTCACAAACTCAAGTGTAATAGGTTCAATATAAACTTTATCCGCAATTTCTGTATCTGTCATAATCGTTGCAGGGTTCGAGTTAATTAAAATAACACGGTAACCCTCTTCTTTTAATGAAAGACATGCTTGCGTTCCTGCATAGTCAAATTCTGCAGCTTGTCCAATTACAATCGGGCCTGATCCAATCACCAAAATAGTTTCAATATCTGTACGTTTAGGCATTAGCTTGCTCCTTTCGGTTGTGTGCATTCATCAGCTTCATAAAGCGGTCAAACAAATGATTTGCATCTTCTGGTCCAGGCGATGCTTCTGGATAAAATTGAACAGAAAAAGCTGGTTCTTTTGTACTTTCTAGACCTTCAATTGACTTGTCATTCAATGCAATATGCGTCACTTGTAAAGGCGTCCCTTCAAGGGATTTTTCACAAACTGTATAACCATGGTTTTGTGCTGTTAATTCTGTGCGATTTGTTTTTAAATCTTTTACTGGAATATTGCTTCCGCGGTGACCTGATGGTAATTTGATTGTCTTTGCACCATAGCTCATTGCAAGTAACTGATGACCTAAACCGATTCCAAAGATGGGTGCTTTTCCGTGTAATGCTTGAATGGTTTCAACTGCTTCTTCTACATGAACCGGATTTCCAGGGCCATTCGTTAACACAATGCCATCTGGGAATAATGAAATAATCTCATCTGCTGGCGTGTGATATGGAACGACAATGACATCACAGTCACGATTATTTAACTCTCTTAAAATACCGTGCTTCATCCCATAATCAATGACAACGACTCTTTCTCCGCGTCCTGGGCTTGGGTAAGGACGTTTTGTTGATACTTGCGCTACTAAATCTATTGGAAATTCCGTATTCTTTACTGTTTTAACTTCTTTTTCCACATTTGTAATTTGTTCTTCAGCTGCTGTTAGTTTTCCTTTTAATGGACCTTTTTCACGAAGCAATCTCGTTAACTTACGCGTATCGATTCCTTCAATTCCAGGGATGTTTTTTAACGTTAACCATTCTCTTAATGTCATATCACTTCTAAAGTTAGAAGGTTCATCTTCCAATTCGCGTACAACAATTCCATTTAGTGCAGAGTCAATGGATTCAAAATCATCTCGGTTGATGCCGTAAGCACCTACTAATGGGTATGTCATGACAATAATTTGTCCACAGTTTGATGGATTGGAAATCGCTTCTTGGTAACCTGTCATCCCTGTTGTATAAACTGTTTCACCGACAGATTCCTCATCTGATCCGAAAGCATATCCTTCAAAAGTTGTTCCATCTTCTAAAATGAGCATTCTTTTTTTCATTATTGTTCATCCTCCCAAACAATCTCTCCACCGTAAATTGTTTTCACTGGCCATCCCGCACATGTCCAACCGTCAAATGGTGTATTTTTACCTTTCGATACAAATGTCGTACGGTCAATTTCTTGCTCTTTATTCAAATCGATTAACACAAGATCCGCTTCTTCACCAACGGCTAACGTGCCAAATGGTAGATTAAAAACTTCAGCCGGTTTTTTCGTCATCCAGTCGATCAGTTGTTGCATCGTCCATTTTCCTGTTTTAACGAAGTTCGTATATAGAAGAGGAAATGCTGTTTCAAGTCCTGTAATGCCAAACGGTGCTTTTTTCACTCCTACCTCTTTCTCTTCAGCTGTATGTGGTGCATGGTCTGTTGCGATAAAGTCTAATGTCCCGTCAAGTAATCCTTCACGTAAAGCCTCTAAATCTTCTTCTCCACGTAAAGGTGGATTCATCTTCCAGTCTGCATCATCACCTGGAATATTATTTTCTGATAATAATAAGTGGTGTGGACTTACTTCCCCTGTCACATGGATTCCTGCCCTTTTCGCATCCCGAATGGCACGGACAGATTCTTTCGTACTCACATGACAGACGTGGTAATGTGCGCCTGCTGCTTCAGCGAGTAAAATGTCTCTTGCAATATGTACTGATTCACAAATAGAAGGAATTCCTGGTAATCCTAATTCTTTATTACGTTTACCTTCATGTAATGCTCCGCCGTAAATAAGTGAATTATCTTCACAGTGTGCAACGATTGGCATATTAATATTAGCAGCATCTTGCATTGCTTCGTACATCATTGCTGCTTCCTGAATTCCTACCCCATCATCTGTAAAAGCGAAAGCACCATGCTCTTTTAATTCTTCTAGATTTGTACGTTCTTTTCCTACTAATCGAGTTGTGATAGAAGCGTATGGCAAAACGCGAATCTTCGCATTTTTTTCGATTAATTGATTAACATGTTGTAAATTCTCTTTCGAATCTGGTACTGGGCGCGTATTTGGCATTGCACAGATTGTTGTGTATCCACCTTTTGCTGCCGCCAATGTCCCTGTTTCAATTGTTTCTTTATGTTCGCCACCTGGTTCACGTAAATGGACGTGGACATCTATGAATCCTGGTGATAGAAATAAACCTTCACCTATAATTGTCTCCGCATCATTTACTGGAAGACTTTCTCCAATCACCGCAATTTTATTTCCTTCGATACGAACATCCTTTATAATGATCTTTCCTGCTTCATTTAACAATTGAACTGATTGAATAAGTTTTGTCATGTTAATTCCTCCCATTTAATATCGCTTCCAATATTGCCATTCGAACGTAAACACCATTCTCCATTTGATTGAAGATTCTTGATTTTCTGCATTCTATAAGGTCCTCATCAATTTCTACCCCTCGATTGAATGGTGCAGGGTGCATGATAATCGCATTCTCTTTCATCTTTTTTGCTCGCTCAACCGTAAGCCCATATTGATCGTGATAAGCTTCCTTTGTAAAGGTTAACTTTCCATCATGTCTTTCATGTTGAACACGAAGCAACATGACAACATCACTTTGTAACATCTCCACATTCCACTCATGAACAGCTTCAAAATTACCTTTCCATTCTTTCGGACAGAGAAAAGTAACATGCGCACCAAGTCTCGTCAGTGTATCTGCATTTGACTTTGCAACTCGACTATGCGCAATATCTCCTGCAATCACGATGTTAAGTCCTTCAAACGTTCCAAACTCTTCTCGGATTGTAAACAAGTCTAATAGAGACTGCGTTGGATGTTGGCCTGAACCATCCCCCCCGTTAATAATCGAAACACTAGTTCTCCCGATTAACTCCTCATAATACCCTTCATCAGAATGGCGAATGACGAGTGCATCTACTCCGATTGCTTCGAAGGTCTTAACTGTATCATATAAGGTTTCTCCTTTTAATGCACTAGAGAAACCTGATTCAAAAGGAATAACATCTAAACCAAGCTTTCGTTCCGCAACTTCAAAACTCATCTTTGTTCTAGTACTTGGTTCAAAAAATAAGTTACTGACAATATATTTCCCGGGCAATTCTCTTGAACCATATTTACTGAAATTTTCAGCACGGTCTAATAATGAGAATATTTCTTCTGTTGAAAGTTTTTTTGTGGATAGAAAATGCTCCATGTGGATCCCCTTCCTACTATGCAAGGTATGTTTTTTTATTCATTTAGATCGGTCAATTTCTTTTCAGATTTCCCTGGTAAAATTAAATTCAGTACTACACCAACAATTGCAGCTAGAGCCATTCCTTCAATTGCGAAGGTTTCTGTAAATTGAATAGTTGCGCCACCAATTCCAATGACGAGTACAACAGATGCAATGACTAAATTTCGCTGATTGCCAAAGTCTATATTGTGATCGACGAACATTCTAAGACCTGATGATGCAATAATTCCAAAGAGTAAAATCGATATTCCACCAAGAACCGCCGATGGAATCGTTGCAATAATTGCCATTACTTTCCCAAAAAATGAGAAGACGATTGCAAATAGCGCAGCACCCATAATGACATATACACTGTAAACGCGGGTAATTGCGAGTACACCTATATTCTCTCCGTAAGTTGTTTTCGGAGGTCCTCCAACTAGTCCACTAATGAGTGTTCCAATTCCATCTCCGAGTAAAGAACGGTTTAACCCTGGATTTTGAATATAATTACGATCTACAATCCGTCCAAGCACTAGTTGATGCCCAATATGTTCTGAAATTGTAACGATTGCAATTGGTATCATAACGATTAGCAAAGTTGGTGTTACAACAAACTCATAATGAATCCCTGGCAGTAGGAGCTCTGGAAACTCAAACCATTTTGCTTCTTTCACTGCGGTAAAATCTAATATACCAATCATCGCTGAGTAAATATAACCAACGATAATTCCGATTAAAATCGGCATTAAACTAATGACACCTCTAAAGAACATGATACAAATAATCGCTGAGATGAGCGTCACAAGTGCAGCTGAGAAATGTAATAAACTGTAAACTGACTCTCCATTAACTTCGATTGTACTTGCCATCCCGACTGCTGTCGGTGCTAACGCAAGTCCGATCACCATAATGACGGGCGCTACAACAATTGGCGGTAAAATTTTCATAATCCATTCAGAACCTGTCTTCCAAATGACAAGCGAAACAATTGCATACACAAGTGCTACGAACATACTACCGATCATCGCACTGCCGATTCCTCCCGTCGTCGTCGCAATTTGTATCGGGATAATAAAAGCGAAAGAAGAACCTAGGTAAGCTGGCACTTGAAATCGCGTAATAACGATAAAAATGAGTGTTGCAATTCCACTCGTGAGTAGTGCAATTGCAGGGCTTAACCCGACAAGTTGTGGAACTAAAATTGTTGCGCCAAACATCGCAAACATATGTTGCATACTAAGTATTAACCACCTACCGGGTGTTGGCTTTTCATGAACATCTAAAACTTTTCCATTCATTCTAAAACATCTCCTCTATATTTCGTTATTTCGTATGAATGGACACGCGATCAACCGCGTCTGATTCACGAACACTGACGACTACTTTTTCGTCACTTGATGTTGGAATATTTTTCCCAATAAAATCTGGCCGTATCGGTAATTCTCGATGGCCTCTATCTACAAGAACCGCTAATTGAATTTGTGCAGGACGGCCAATATCTATTACCGCATCCATCGCAGCTCTTACTGTCCTTCCTGTATAAAGCACGTCATCTACTAACACAACTGTCCGATCTGTTACGTCATGCATAATATCTACTTGGTGGACATGTGGTTCTTTATTTTCATGCTTTGTATGTAAATCATCACGGTATAACGTAATATCCAGTTCCCCCGTTTTAATCGACTTTCTTTCAATTTGCTCAATACGTTCTGCTAATCTTGTTGCGAGATGCGCGCCTCTTGTTTTAATACCGACTAAAATGACATTTTCAATTCCTTTATTCCGCTCAATCACTTCATGCGCTATTCGTGTTAAAGCTCTACTAATTGATTGTTCATCTAAAATTTTTGCTTTTTCCGTCATGCTAACTCCTCCTTATTCACGTAAAAAAACCCCCTACCAGTTCAGGTAGGAGGTATACTTGCAGAAAATTTGTACAATCAGCCATACTTCGACATAGATGCTTCCAGATTTCCTCAAATCAGCTTGAAAGCGATTGTTGAAAATCCGTACGATTCGCCGAAGACTTTACTTAAATAAACAGACTCATTTGCTGTTTTAAGTTAAAGTAGACATAAAAATGCCTTTGTACATTCCGTGCAACCTTCCCAGCCTCTCTGGACTGATTTTAAAGGTATCGCTTATTGAATTTTATTACTTTCTTTTTAAAGTAACAGCGGCTCGCAATCTCACAGGATTTCGAATGGCTGTATTTCATTCATTGAACGTAGTATACAATGATTACTTTCTATTTGTCAACATCATTACGGATTTTATTGACTATTTTTTGAAAATCAGCTGGTGGATCTACCGTGAATTCTACATATTCATTTGAACGCGGATGCATAAAACCAAGCGTTTTAGCGTGAAGCACTTGTCCGCCAAACGGGATTGTATGTGGACGACCATATCTTGGGTCACCTACAAGTGGATGTCCAATATATTCCATATGCACACGAATTTGATGAGTTCGACCTGTTTCAAGTTCACATTCAACTAATGTGTAATCTTGAAAACGTTCGATGACTTTAAAATGAGTCACTGCATCTCTTCCTCGGTCTGTTACAGTCATTTTTTGACGATTTTGTTCATCTCGACCAATTGGCGCTTCAATCGTTCCGTGGTTGTGTGGAATATGTCCATGAACAAGTGCAACATACACTCGCTTTACTGTTTTCGCAACAAGTTGATCAACGAGTGACGCATGAGCTTCGTCGTTTTTGGCCACCATTAATAAACCAGTCGTATCCTTATCCGTTCGATGAACAATCCCTGGTCTTAACGCACCACCAATGGTTGATAAATTTGGCGTATGATACATTAAGCCATTGACTAATGTTCCACTCGCATGTGCTTTCGCTGGATGAACGACCATCCCACGCCTTTTATTAACAAGCAAAACATCTTCATCTTCATAAACAATATCTAAACCTAAATCTTCTGTAATGAGAGACGCCTCTTCTGGTTCTTCAATCACAATGACATCATTTGATTGCACGCGATAATTCGGCTTTACGATACGTTCATTCACAAGAATATGTCCTTCTTTGATCCATTGTTGAAGTTGTGTTCGTGACACGTCTGCGCGATGCATCGAAACGATTCGATCTAAACGCGTATTTTCCATCGCCTCTTCGATAATAATTTGGAGTTTCTCCATTTATGACACCTTTTCCTTGTTCTTTTTTTCATCCAAAATTATATGGATAATTAATAATCCTACGCCAATTGTTAATGCGGCATCCGCAATATTAAATATTGGGAAATGATAATGAATACCTGGAATGATCACACTAATAAAATCGACAACTTCGCCCCTTATCATCCGATCAATAAAGTTTCCAAGTGCTCCGCCTAAAAGAAGCATTAAACTAAGACTAAATAACGGATGTCCTTGCGCTTCTTTATGAAAATAATAAATGATTCCTACCACAACGACTATCGTAACAATTGTAAATAACCACATTTGTCCTTCTAACATTCCCCAAGCCGCTCCGCTATTTCGATGCGATAAGAAAGATAAATTCGGTTCTAAAATAAGTATTCTTTCACCAAGCTCCATATTTTTCACAACAAGCCATTTTGTCAATTGATCAAGTAAGATCACAAGTCCAGCTAACGCATAATAAATAAACAAACCACACAACCTCCGTCCGCCAGTTTCAATATTACTTTTATCATATAAAGTGAAAAGAGACAGCTGTAGCAACTTTCTTTTTCAGAATGCCACAACTGTCCCCATCATCAAAATTGCTGATTCAAGTTGAAATTATTCGTAATGATTGATTACAACGTCAGCACAACGTTCACAAATTTCTGGATGCTTTTCATTGTTTCCAACAGTTTCAGAAATTGTCCAGCAACGATCACATTTCTCACCATCTGCTTCTTCAACTAATACACTGACTGTATCTAGCTCAAGCGCTTCTGAAGGAATGTTTGAACTGTCGCCTTCTTCAAATTTAGAAACGATAAAGAACTGCGCATAGTTTACATCGTCTGCTTTAAATACTTCTTGTAACTGTTCTGGAACAAATACAGTCACTTTCGCTTCTAAAGATTTACCGATTCCTTTTTCATTACGTGCAACTTCTAATGCTTTTAACACATCATCACGAAGTTGCATTAGTGTAGTGAAACGCTCTTTTAATGCTTCTGCTTGTTCACCTAATTCTTCCGCTTCTGGCATATCTGTTAATTGAACACTTTCTTCTTCAACATGCTCAAGATGTGACCACATTTCCTCTGCTGTATGCGGTAAGATTGGCGTTAGTACTTTCACTAATGCGAGTAGTGAATCATACATAACTGTTTGCATTGCACGGCGATGTGGATGCTCTTTATTTTCGATATAGACAATATCTTTCGCAATATCTAAATAGAATGAACTTAAAATTCCTGTACAGAAATTATTCACTGCATGATAAACAGCCGCAAACTCGTAGCGATCATATGCTTCGCGTACTTCTTGAATTAACGCTTGTAACTTCACATAAACGTATTGATCTACCGGACGCAGATTTTCAAATGCTACACGGTCTTCATTCGGGTTATAATCCGATGTATTTCCATGGATGAAACGGAATGTGTTACGGATTTTACGGTAAACTTCCGATACTTGTTTAAAGTTCGAGTCAGATACACGAACATCCCCCGTATAGTCTACGGAAGCAACCCATAATCTTAAAATCTCTGCACCAAACTGATCCATAACTTTCGCTGGAACTACAACGTTTCCAACAGACTTACTCATCTTATGGCCTTTACCATCTAGTGTAAATCCATGGCTTAAAAGTCTTCTATAAGGTGCATGGCCATTCATCGCAACACTTGTCGTTAATGATGAATTAAACCACCCACGGTACTGGTCAGAACCTTCTAAATATAAATCAGCAGGATATACAAGGTCATCTCTTTCTTCTAGTACAGCTTGATGAGAAGAACCTGAGTCAAACCAAACGTCCATAATGTCCGTTTCTTTCGTAAATTCGCCGTTCGGACTACTTGCATGTGTAAATCCTTCTGGTAATAAGTCTTTCGCATCTCTTTCAAACCATACACTTGAACCGTGTTCACGGAATAACTTCGCTACATGTGCAATCGTTTCATCTGTAATGATTTCTTCCCCATTTTCTGCATAGAATACAGGAATTGGAACGCCCCAAACACGTTGACGAGAAATACACCAATCGCCGCGGTCACGTACCATATTATGAAGACGTGTTTCACCCCATGCCGGTGTGAAATTCGTTTCTTTAATCGCATCGAGTAATTCGCTGCGGAATGATTCAATTGACGCAAACCATTGTGCAGTAGCACGGAAGATTACCGGCTTCTTCGTACGCCAGTCATGCGGATAAGAATGCGTAACAAATGCAAGTTTTTCCAATGCATTAACTTCTTCTAACGCTTCACCAACTGCTTTATTTGCATCTTCATAAAATAACCCTTCAAATCCTGGTGCTTCTTCTGTCATTACACCTTTATCATTCACTGGTGAAAGTGCATCGATGCCATATTCACGACAAACTTGGAAGTCTTCTTCACCGTGTCCTGGCGCTGTATGAACACACCCTGTACCTGCGTCAATTGTGACATGATCGCCAAGCATAATGAGTGAGTCCCGGTCGTAAATTGGGTGTTTTGCAACGATTCGGTCTAGTTCTGCACCTTTTACTACTTTTTCAATCGTGTAATCTTCCCAGCCAATTTCTTCTGCGACAAATGACAGTAAATCTTCAGCAATAACAAACTTCTTATCATTCGCTTTCACGACGATATAATTAAAGTCAGGATGAACTGTAATTCCTAAGTTTGCTGGAATTGTCCACGGTGTTGTCGTCCAAATTAAGAAATAAACATCTTCACTAAGCACACCACGTCCATCTTTTACTGGGAAACTAACGTAAATTGAAGGAGAACGTTTATCTTGATATTCAATTTCTGCTTCTGCTAAAGCAGATTCACTTGAAGGTGACCAATATACAGGGCGTAATCCTTTGTAAATATATCCTTTTTTCGCCATTTCACCGAACACTTCAATTTGACGTGATTCATATTCAGGCTTAAGCGTAATATAAGGATTATCCCAATCTCCGCGAACCCCTAAACGTTTAAACTGTGTACGTTGACGATCGATTTGTTCAAGTGCATACTCTTCACACATACGACGGAATTCTGCAACTGAATACTCTTCACGTTTCACACCTGTATTGACAAGCGCTTGCTCAATTGGTAACCCGTGTGTATCCCATCCTGGAACATAAGGCGCATGATAACCAGTCATCGATTTATGACGCACGATAATATCTTTTAACACTTTGTTCAGCGCATGTCCCATATGAAGATCTCCATTTGCATAAGGAGGGCCATCATGTAATACGAAAAAAGGTCTACCTTTTGTACGTTCTTGTACTTTTTGATAAATATTCATTTCGTTCCATTTTTCTTGTCTTTCTGGCTCTCTTTTTGGTAAATTACCACGCATTGGGAAAGCTGTTTTTGGCATTAACAATGTTTCTTTATAATCCATTAAAATTCCTCCTCTAAAATCATTCGACAATTCTTTTACTCGAGTCAATTTCATAATTAACCTTACACTAAAAATTCCCGAACAATGTTGATCTCCGTTCCAGGCGCACGCTTTCCGTGGGGCGGGCGGCGAGCCTCCTCGGTCGCTTCGCTCCACTGCGGGGTCTCACCTGTCCCGCTAA